>CASDPB010000001.1 GCA_949282305.1 uncultured Lentisphaeria bacterium
CGTCGACCGGAAGGTCGAAGAAATCCAAATCGAAAACGAGCTTCATGCATTTTATGAGCGCATCGGATGCGACATGATCCAGTGCATCGATGTCGGAGCGAACCATGTTTTGGTCTGCGACGAGGAAGGTCGCCTCCGGAACTGGAAGGTCGGATTCCGGTGGCCCGGATCCGAAGGAATCGCCGGGAATGCCCTGCTGGTCTGCGTGGACAAGAACGACGACTTCACCGATGCAAAAGTTCCAAGAATTCTGATCGAACGGAACATCAAATTCCTCGACCTGGAAAAGACGCCGCTCCCGCCGCCCGCCTTCGGATGCGCTTTTATCCCGGATTTAACTCCGGAAAGCATCGAGGCGGCAAGGGCGGAAGCCATGCACGATCTCTTACGCAAACGCGGGTGCTGAGCATCGGAAAGCCGGGGGCTTCCGCTCCCGGCGATTTTCTCTGGAAAATATCACTTTCTTTCGGAAAAAAAACGTAAAATGAACTGGATATTCCGAAAAGTCATGCAAATATACGCTCATGGAAAAAATCGCAGGAAAGGAACTGAAATGAAGGGGTTATACGCCTATTTCGCATACGGAAGCAACCTGCTGCCGGAAAGGTTGTTTCAGCGTTGCCCGACTGCAGTTCCTTATGCTCCGGCGATCCTGCCGAACTACCGGCTCACCGAACGGCTTTATGCAGATGTAGATTTTACCCCAAGAGCAAAGGTTCACGGCTTCGTTTATCTTCTTCGGGCGCAGGATGTCGCGCGTCTTGACCGCTACGAGGGATATCCGCGGATTTACTGCCGTTACACCGTGGATGTGATCCTCGACGACGGGGCGGAACTGCCCGCGCTGATTTACGAAATGACTCCGAAAACCAAGGAGATCCGCAATGGTCTACCCTATCCGGAAGATTATCGGAAGATCTGCCGTGAGGGAGCGAATCTTCACAGAATCCATAATCACTTTATCAGAAAGAGGAGGCGCAAATGAAAATAGAAACGGTCCTGTTCGCCGCATACGGAACACTCCGTTCCGGCGAACACAATGAACGCTTCTGCCGGAATGCCGTTTCCCGCAGAAGTGCAACGATTTCCGGAACGCTCTATGACACGGGATGGGGGTTCCCGGCTTTCGTGCCGGAAGGTGATACCCCGGTCACGGTCGAGCTGATTGAGATTCCGATCCGGGACTGGGCGGATGTCGACCGGCTGGAAGGATATCCACGGCTCTATGATCGTATCCTGACAGATTTCTGCCTGCCGGATGGTTCGACTGTTCAAGCATGGATCTACACAATGAATCATCTGCCGGTGCAGGCAAAAATCATCCCCTCCGGTGACTGGAAAGTGAGGTGAACCATGGAAAAGACCGTATTGATTGAACAGACCGCAAAGAAAATCAAACTCGCAGAACTGATCGTTTTGATGTGCTTGTTCGGAAGTATCGCCGCAGGGCTGGGGCTGATGTATCTCTGGCTCCCGCTCGGAATCGCAATGTTCTGCATTTCCGGAATTGCCTTCCTCGCGTTCTGTTACGTCCGCGTATGGCGCTGGTGGATGCACGGGTGAGCATCATGTGCGAACATTGCATCGACTGCTTCTTCCGGGATGAGGACGGCGACCGGGAACAGTGCATTTTCGATCTCGAAAATCCGGTCGAGATCAACTATTCCGATCCGGCCTGCGAGCACTTCGAACTGAGCGACTCGGCGGCCGCGGAGCGGCGAAAGCAGCCGGGCGAACTGTAAGGAAAATCAAAATGACGGCTTCCATTTCGGGCGTTTCTGTGCTATATTATATTGCAACACAGCGGAGTTTTCATGCCTACGTTTCATAATCAATTTCAGCCCCGCGCTACCCGCACGACGGTCTATCAGCTTCGTGCCGATGTCCTGTGTCCGGACGGCATGGAAAATTCCTTTTCCCGGATCATCGGGCTGATTCTTCCATTCGTCGCAAAATCTCTCTACACGAAACTGCCGCCCGAAGCGGCGGAACATCGCAGCTTTGAAATCCAGGACGAGAACCGCCAGTGCGAATGTGTCGCCGTCCCAGAGCGGATGCTGTGGGCGATCCGATTCAAATTCACCAGCAAGGACGGGACGTTGTGGTATTACGATGTTTCTCTTGTCCGGGAAGATGACCGGCTGATTTTCGGCATGAAGATCGATACGGCTTTCGGGACCGACGTGAAGGCTTTACAGGCAAACCTGCCGCTGGTCAAGTCTTTGCTCGGGTGCGGTCTCCTCGCGCAAGGACGGCCCGTTACGGCCAATCTGTGGCTCGTCAACACGCCGGAGGACGTTCAGAAGCTGGTGGCTCTGCTGGAAGCCCCTTACCGTTCCCTGCCGGTGATCGTCATTTCCGCCGTAAACCGGAATGCGTGGCGATTCACGCCGACTGCTCCCGGCTATCTGGTCAACGCCGCTTACCTGGCGGACAAAGTCAAAGGATATGCCATTGTCGCGCAGATCAGTTTTCAGGCGGCATTTGCCCTGACTGACGCGGTCGGCAAGAGCTGGTCTGTTTACGATGGAGCCTGCCGGACCTATTTCCCGAAGATCGATTTCGACAACGGTTCCCCTGCACACCACCCCTGTAATCTGAAAGACAAGATCTGGTTCTGGAATTACGAAGGGATGCGCGGAGAACGGGGCTACACGGCGTTTCTGATCGACACCGCCCATCGGGTCGCGTCCACCAGCCGGACCGACTGGAGCGGCCTTTACTTCGTGCCGGACGCGCGGATTCTCGCCGCCGAACTGGAAATGGCCCACGCCGCGCACCTCGCCAACGCCCCGGAACGTGAACTGGCGATGCAGAACCACATCGCCGCGCTCCAGCGGAAGCTCCAGACGGCGGAAGATGAGAACGCCGACTGGCTGGGCGAACTGGAAAAGGCGACCGAGGAGGCCGAATACTACAAGCAGGAAAACATCGCGCTTCGGCTGCGGCTGGACGCGCTTCGGGCGCACCTGATCCGGCAGAGCGGCGAATCACCGGACGCGGAGATCCCGCTCCCGAACAACTACAAGGTCATGGGCGAATGGGTGAAAGAACACCTCGCCGGACGGCTGGTTCTGCTGCCGCGAGCGGAGCGGGCCGCTTCAAAGGCCGAATATACCGAAGTCGGGATGGTTTACCGCGCGTTGCTGATCCTCGCCAACGAATACCGGGATTCCCGGATGGGCACGGGGACGGATAAGGCGTTCCGGGATGCGCTCGCACAATACGGGATGGATTTCTCCGGTTCCATCGACAGGAGCCGTGCCGGGCAGGAAGGCGACGCCTACTATGTCAACTATCCCATCGGAACCACACAACGGGTGTTCCTGCAGTTCCATCTGGAGCGCGGTAACCGGCACGAGAACCGCTACTGTATGCGGATCTACTTCTTCTGGGACGAGGACACCAATCAGGTCGTCGTCGGCTGGCTCCCGTCCCACCTCAGCAATCGAATTTCTTAAGTTAAGGTGTAGTGTATTATGAATGACATTGAGAACGTTACTAAAGAATTATCTGAAGCGGCATTCCTGCATACAGATTTAATTGCTGTAGGACATGATGTCGGGAGAAACTTCAGAATGGCTGGCCTTGGTTCTGTAACTCTTATTTCATACAAAAATAAACAGTACGCTATTACATGCGAACATGTAGTACACAATTGTAGTCTCTTTTTTTCAGGAGCGGGTAAAGGAGATACACCATCTATTAATGAAAAAGATATTTTACGGTGTAAAAATCTGAAACTTATTACAACATGTGAATTGCATGATATTGCCATTTTATCCGGTTATAATCCGGATAGCAAAACAAAAAAATCATTTTACCCATTGGAGGAGTCCGATTCAATAACGTTCGAATCGTTGAGTAAAAATCTCGGAACTTTGTGTTTATTTGATGGAGTATGGGGAAAATACACGCAAAAAGGTCCGTGGAATGACATATTGTATTTCGACACGTGTTATGTTTCTGCTTGGTCAGGAATTGCGAATGTAAAAGAAAATGAGATCATTGTTGATTTTGCGGCTAAGGAAATTATAGAAAAAAGGACAGATGTTTTTCCGAAATTGGCAGAAGTTGAGGCTACAGGTGGCACACTTGATTTCAGTGGTTGTAGTGGATGTGGTCTGTGGGTTAAGTTCATGTCAAAACCTGTGCTGATCGGGATATTGCTGGGACGCGCAATTTGCGATGTAAAAACACAACACCTTATACGCTTTACACCAATTTGGAAGATCAAAAAGATTCTTGGCAAAATTTAACCTGTCGCGGGTTTAATTCCCCGCTGTTTGTTTGCGGCGGGGTCAGCTTGGTCGGAAGCAAAAATTTTATTCCCACCCCGGCTCCACCTCAGCAACCGGATCAGCTGAGACGATGTGGTGCGAGAAGATGCACAGGTGGAAATATGGCGTTGGCTCCCATCAAGCATCATACCACGGAATAGTATCGTTGTGGGACGGAAAAATGAAAACTGACTTGAAAAAAATGGATTTTTGTGGTATATTATGAGGAATCAAAATATGAATGTCATTCAGGATCTCGGCGCGATGAAGGCAAAAGAAAATGGCAAATTTGACCCCCTGTCGAATTTCCAGATCTACTGTGCATATTCCGAAAGAAAACTCATGGAACTCCCTGCAGGGTCCGTTTCTTTGAGCCTTTGGTCACCACCATATTTTGTTGGAAAGGAATATGAAAAAGGAGTGTCATATCAGGCCTGGCAAGATATGCTTCGAGAGGTAATAAAAGCTCATTTCTATATCCTTAAGCCAGGAGGATTTCTTGTTATCAATATCGCTGATATCCTTTGCTTTAAGGACCCGAAGATGCCAAGAATTCAGGCAAATAATGTTTCTAAGCGGCGGTGTGCAGTAACCAGCGAAATGGTTTTGGAAGCCCAGAGACAACATCCCAGCTTCACACGTTACCAATTAGCGGAACTTTTGGGATGTAGTGAGCAAACGGTAGATCGTCGTCTTCACGGCAATAACATTCGCGGTGGAAAGCACGAAATACAAACTCGAGTAAAACTTGTTGGTGGTGCATTAGAGCAATACGGATTAAGCGCAGGTCTCTTCCTATATGACCATAGAATTTGGCATAAAGACCCGGCGTGGGCGAATAGCAGATGGACCAGTAACACATATAAGGCTGTCAGCGAATATGAGGACTTATATGTTTTTTGGAAACCCGGTGAATATGCAGTAAACAAATCAAAATTAACGGCCGCAGAGTGGAAGGATTGGGGGTTGCGTGGTGTTTGGGAAATAGCAAGTGTCAGAAAAAATGATGACCATGAAGCAAAATTTCCTTTGGAACTGGCCGAAAAAATAATCAGGCTTTATAGCGAACAGGGAGACACTGTCATCGATCCATTTGTCGGGAGTGGAACATCGGGGATCGCGGCTTTAAAACTCGGGCGTCCTTTTATTGGAATTGATAAAGAGCCTCAGTATGCAGCACTTTCGATAAAGAATATCACTGATTATTTCAGTCAGGGATGGTTATTCTCCTGACATATTCAAAACTTGAATCCGCCAGTCAGCTATTTCTTTAAGAATTTCAAAATCTACGCGAGCACGTAACTTTAATGGATTCATCCCCTTATCATCCTTGCCGGGAAACAATAACGATGGATATTGTTGCAAATATCGAGGCCCCTCTTCCAAGAGAAGGCCATTGGGGATTGTTGCCAATGTGATTTTGGAAAGAGGTTGACCACCTCCCTGCGGATTATCGGGAGAGATCATAGCATAAAGTGGCTTCACTACAACATTAATCACCGGTACCACTCGCCCGTCGCTCAGGATATAAATCGGTGGAATACTACAATGGAAATCATGTTGAGCACGCTGCCCTTTCGCAATCATAACGTCATTTTTAACGCCGTCTGATTTACGATTCCATTTCCCAGACCCTGTAATTTGATTGTGGGACATGACGGCATGCATAGCGTCATCTCTTGGGCCAACTGATTTTATGTCCGAAAAAAGCCATAGAGAATCCGTCCAGCCCTCCGTTAAACTCCGGATATCTTCCGACTGCAAAACAAAACGCTCATCTGGTCCAACCGGAATTCCATAGTCATAGATAACAAACTTCTGAGCAAGAAGCCGGGGTAATTTTGCTCCGATTGCATGTTCTCCGACTTCGATCCAAGGATATTGGTCTCCGACGGGTTGTCTACCTCTATCGTCAGGGGGGTAATTTTGCCAGAACGGATACAGACGAGATGCCTCGTTGTAGTCTCGGATAATTTCCTCTCTTGCCGAATCCAACAAGGCGAACATTGTAGTAGCCATAAAATGTTCGAGTTCGATCAAAATATCCGAATGCTCGCACAAAAAGCGCCTGGCCTCCTTATACGCACTAAAAGCAAAATCCCTTTGTTCCTCAAACATGGTGTTCTCCTATGTCAAAAACACACTCCTTTTCCAAATATACACCAGAGAATATTCAATTACAATGCATAAAATGCATTTTGAAATGTTTTTTATGAAAAAAAACGAAGGAAACATTGCTTTATCGTCTGTTCGGGGATATATTCTGTGTGTTGTCGTCGTTTGGGGAGGAAGAATGGAAACCGAGCTTTGCAACATGTGTATGATCTCTGACCGAGAAGGTCGGGTGTTGGTGCAGAATCGTCTGCCGAAGCCCACAAACCCGTGGAGTGGGTTAACGTTCCCCGGTGGGCACGTGGAACCGGGCGAGACCGTTGTCGCATCCGTAATCCGCGAGGTGCGCGAGGAAACCGGGCTCACAGTCTCCGATCTGCGGAGCTGCGGTTATATTCAGTGGTATAATCCAGAAAAACGATTCAATTATTTCGTTTTTCTGTTTAAGACCAGTACCTTCACTGGTAGGCTGAAAGCATCACATGAGGGTGAGGTTTCATGGATGACACTGGCCGAGATGTTTTCCGGACATCTTGCCCCGAATATGAAAAAATATTTGGCAGTGTTCCAAAATGAATCGATTCCGCAGGCATTTGGCATATCCGGCAAGAAACTGGATCTGGTAAGTAACTGTGGTTTATTGGGAGATGAATAAGAATGCCCACTATCCCACCAGTTTCTTCCAACATCATAGAAATGCTCGCCCGTTTTTGTGGGGGAATAAATACTGGTCCAGAGATTTCCATGTTGTTATTGCAGGCACGACTGCCTGATCCCGACCCGCAAATCACGAAATGGAAGCGCTTACATAATGCCTTCGCAACATTTCAAAACAAACATAATGCGTCTGACCATATTATAACCTATGTCAAACTTGCTCTCGATCCCGCCCGTTATACGAATTCACGTGATCTTTATTTGACTCGCATTGGAGAAGTAAATCCAATACTCGCTTTTATCGGACTGGAGTTCCGTGAGGATGGGAAAATGTACAGGGTTGACAAAGCAAAAACTTTGTCTGAGGCAGTCCTTCGTGCGCAGAGGCTCCGAACTCTTCTGGAACAAAGAAACGTTCATGGCGACATACTGAAATTCGCAGAATCAGAAATTGCTTCTGATAATTATTTCCATACAGTTCTTGAAGCGATGAAAAGCGTAACTGCCAAAATTCGATCGCTGACAGGAATTTATGCTGATGGTGCAGATTTGATAGATAATACGCTGCTGGGCAAAAAACGTTGTCTGGCTATAAATCCGTTGAAAACGGCATCCGAGCAAGGAGAACAAACAGGGTTTGCAAATTTGTTGAAGGGCCTTTATGGAACCTTTCGGAATCCGACCGCGCATGAGCCCAAAATTGAATGGCACCTATCAGAGGAGGATGCTCTTGACGTTTTATCTGTGCTTTCATATGTCCATCGAAAACTCGACAATGCGCATCGGATATAACTCATAAAGGTGTTTCCATGAGACTTCTCTGCCTGTCAGACCTGCATTTACGTTCGGAAGCGGTGGTCGCGGCCATCGACCGACAGCGCCTGTCGCCGTTTCTGGCGCAAATCGCGGCGACTGTGGCCGAGGTTTCGCCGGATGCCGTAGTCGTGACGGGGGACACCGTTACCCCGGCACAGGTGCGCCTGCTTTCGGCAACGCTGCGGACGTTCATCCCGGCCGAGCTGCCGGTGATCGCCACACTGGGCAATCACGAGTTCTGGGGCCGCACCTTTGAGGTCACGTTAGCGAAGCTGAAGGAGCAGACGCTGGCCGACCCGAACATCTTTTATCTCGACCTGATCGGTGCGGTCGAACTTGGAGGGGTGAACTTCGTCGGCGGGACGCTGTTCTTCGACGGTTCGATGCGGATTCGGGATAACCAGCGGATCGACCAGTGGGACGGCTGGCAGGACTGGCGCATCGTCGACATCGAATCTCGGTATATGGAATTCAACGCATACTATGTGGACATGGTCCGGGCGAAGATGAAACCTGGGATGCCGACCGCTCTTTGCACACATCACGTCCCGCACGTCCGGCTGAACGGGCACGAGCCGAGCCACTACAGCTTCTACACCGGCATGAAGGATCTGGTCCACGAACTGCCCTTCGACCCGATGTATAACAATTACCTGATCTGCGGACACACACATCGCCGGGTGATCGGCGAGGTCGTCCCAGGATTTATGGGCGTGAATGTCGGCAGCGACTACGACGACCTGAAGACCTTTACGCTGGAAGTCTGATGACGGCGAGATAAAATGAAGATACTGTTGGTCAGCGATACGCACGGATCGAACATAGAACTGATCTCCGCATACGCAGAGGAGATGAAGGCGGACATTTGCATTCACGCCGGGGATTTCGGCTTTTACGACAAAACCAGTGCTGATGCAATGTCGCAGAGGGAATTGTATTTGCTGGTCAAGCACAGCGATCTGCCGGAAGAGGAAAAGGCGGCGCTACTGAAGGGTAATGCCCAGGACTGGAAAGAGGCCATTGGTAAACATCATCTGCTGGGACGCTTTCAGGATTTTCTCGATGACCGGATGCGGTTTGCCTGGCCTCTTTACGCCACGTGGGGAAATCACGATGACGCTGAAGTGGTTCTGCGTATGATGAAAGCCCCTGTCCAAAATTTGCGGATTCTGCATGAAAACATCCTCTACGATACGGAAGACTTCGCCATTCTCGGCACTGGCGGGAACTGTCTTCCTGAAAAAGCGTTTGATCAGCACCACAAGGGACTGCCGGGAGCACGTTGCCGCCCCACAAGTGAGCTTCATCAGTATTGCTCTCTCCTGAAGACAGCAAAAAGAATTCCTGACGGCAAACGCAAAATTCTGGTTACGCATGTCAGCCCCGTGGTCGAGCCGTTTGTCGAACTGGTTGCATGGCAGATCGGCGCGAATTTTACTGTGAGCGGCCACATGGGGCGGAAAAACGGTGAATCGGGGACGACTGATTCATCCCGGCTCCCTGTTCTGAGAACAGTCTGGAACATGCTGCGGGAGCTTTACCCCGATGCAGCGGAAGAACTGATGCCGTTTTATCCGGAAGAGCGCAAGCAGATTGTCCAGCACATAAATTTGCCGGATGCGAAGATCGGATATGGGATGCTGGAGTGTAACGGCGATGACGTCCGCTGGGAAATCCGGGGACAGGATTACAGCGCTCAAAAAGAACGGGAAATGGGCGAAGAGTTGTGGAATTTTGCAAGAACGACATACCGCTTCGTTACCTCGGAGTATTCCGCCATGCTCCCCGTCGCGGACAAAATCATCGCCGGAGAACTGAATGCTGATGACGAGTTTTATTATACCGACCGGATGCTCCGGTGTCTCGGATATGACAAAATGTCGAAACTCCTGCACAAATGCTGTGAGAGCATTATGAAAAGGAACCCGGAGTTCGCCGTTGATCTTCTGGAGGAGGAACACGAGATGATGGAAGGCAGTGAAGCGCCATTGTCGGATGAACTGCGGCAGGAATACGATTTTCACAAGGCGCGGAAAAATCCCTACGTCACGCCTCCGGCTTCTCCCGATAATAATAGTTGATTAGGCCGGGAATGGTCGCCGTCTGTTTGATCTCCCCCTCACATTGCCAGTGGGTGTAGTCCTCCTGAATGCAGCCGCCATTGAATTTTGTGTTCGGCCGCTGGGTGTTGTAATACGCGACGTAATCATCAATGACCTTCCGGAGCGCCGCCCCGCTGAGGAAAAGACAGTGTGACAGACATTCGTGCTTGATCTTCCTCACAAACTGCTCTGCGTGGTAATTCATGACCGGCGCTCCGGGCGAGATGACCTTCGGCAGAATACCGATCCGGGTAAAATACCAGTCCACCTCCGCTGTGTGAAGGTCGGATGCGCGGATTTCCTGCCGTTTGCACCGGAATCCTCGTTGAAAAATACCCCCTTTCCGTGTATATTAGGGTGGATGTTTGTGCAAAAAAACAAGATTCGTAACAGGAAGTGAGGCTCGCCAATGGATCTCAATGCTCTTGCCGCAAAGCACGTCAAAGCGATAGTCGACCTGCTGAATCAGCACGGCCCGACCGATAAAATAGTTTTGGCCGCGTATACCCGCGAGGAATACAACGAACTCCACAAGGCCCCCGGAGACCTTTCGTATGATGACCACCAGCGACTGCTGCGGATCGTCGCCGAATCGCTGGTTGGGCTCAAACTCCACGACCGGGTCGTCTTTCAGGAAATCGACAGCGTCGAGTATTATCACTGGTTGGCGGAGAACAAATTGTCCGATTCTCAGGCGGCCCGCGCGAGGTTTGCAAACGAGAAATACGGCAAAGAGAACAAGGACTGACTGCAAGGAGGAACTATGCCAGATAATTGCATTGATATGATCGCGATTCCGGACCTTTTTAATAAAAAGTTCTTTTATCAATGGAACCAGGAGAGTGAGAAATGAAAAAACTTGAGAATCTAATTCCCCATGAAGCTTATGGCCCTTTCCTCCAAAGTGCTCCACTATACAACAAATCCATTGCGTTTGTATACAGTGAAAATACAGATGATCGATTACCTTATCTGTGTGATCAAATATCGATTTATTGCCCAAAATGTAAAAAACAAATGTTATTTCATCGTGCGGGATCCACTCCGGGGGAGTCTGGTGCAACGATAGAAATTTATCCAGAACAACGTTTTTTTGATATTGATTTTGAATGCTCGGATCAAACATGTAGATACCACAAGAGGTATTTTATCCATCGTCATCATGAAGGAGATCAACTGATACTAACAAAATGTGGCGAATGGCCTTCTCTTTCGCCGCGAGTTAATCGCGTTATAGAAAATACATTCCCTGAAAGTGCCGATTTATTAAAGAAAGGGGTAGTATGCCTCAATGAAGGTTATGGTTTAGGAGCATTTGCTTACTTTCGGCAAGTTCTTGAAAATCACATCGAAACCTTGCTTACTGTAGTTGAAGACTATGCAAAAGAAACCGATGATAAAATAACTGTTGATAAAATTGCAAATCTGCGTATAAGACAGCCAATGAGCGACAAAATTGCCATTGCAAAAGATGCACTTCCGGCTATATTGAAGGTTGACGGGTTGAATCCATTAGGAACAATTTATGGTTGCCTCAGTGAAGATATTCACAAAGGAACGGATGAAGAATGTTTGGGAAAAGCACAGGCTATTTATACTTCAATGGTATTTATATTGGAGACACTTGCGCAATCCAGGAAGATCCGTTTGGAATATGCTGAAAACCTCAAACACTTGCAACGGACAAAGGGAAAAAATGATGCCAATGGAAACTGAAATATCGAATCTTCTCCGTTACGGAGATCGGGTAAGTCTGGAGTGGAATACTGGAACCATTATCGCCCCCATGAGGGGCTTGGCGGCATCATGGTGGACAAGGAGAAACGTTTACAGCAGGCGATCATCGGCATCAAGAATCGGATGGGGAAGAACGCCATCCTGAAGGGGACGAACTTCGTGGAGGGTGCGACAGGCAAGGTGCGGAACGAACAGATAGGAGGACATCGGAAATGAACAGTCCTTATGCCGACATCATCCACTTGCCGCATCACGTTTCGCAGACCCATCCGCAGATGCCGATGCACGACAGAGCCGCACAGTTCGCGCCGTTTGCCGCGCTGACGGGCTACGAGGCGGCAGTAGGGGAAACTGCTCGGCTGACCTCCGAAAGGCGCGAACTGGACCCGCAGGAGGCCGAAGAACTGAACCGCCGTCTCACCGAACTTGCCGCCCGTCTGCCGGACCATCCGGAAGTGACCGTCGAATACTTCGTTCCCGATGACAGGAAAGCCGGTGGCGCGTATGTGACCGTCACGGGGCGGGTGCGGCACATTTCCGTTGCGGAGAAGACGCTGGTCATGGAAGACGGGGCGGAGATCCCGATGGAAGATATCGTCTCAATGACTGGCGAAATATTCTGCCGCATTTAAGACAAAAACGGCGGCCGGGATCACTCCCGACCGCTCGATTTTCTATTCTTTTTTCGTGATTATTCCGCTGCTTTCAGGTAGGCTGCATCATCCACGGGCTCCAGCCATTCGGTGCATCCGCCTTCACCGGGGACTTCCACGGCAAGATGCTGGAACCACGAATCGGGAGCCGCGCCGTGCCAGTGTTTCACTCCGGCCGGGATGTTCACCCGGTCACCGGGTTTCATCCGGACTGCGGGCTTGCCCCATTCCTGATAGTAGCCCTCACCGGCGGTGCAGATCAGAATCTGTCCGCCGCCCTTCGATGAGTGATGGATGTGCCAGTTGTTGCGGCAGCCGGGCTCGAAGGTCACGGCGAAGACACCGACCTGCTCCGTGGATACGGGGGCGAGAAAACTGCGACCGATGAAGTACTTCGCGTAAGCGGTGTTCGGCTTGCCGACCGGAAACACCGACCAGCCGGGCGGAGGTGGAGTCGCGGGTGTCTGGAAATGAACCAGCGCAAGGACGGCATCCGTCTCGGCAGGGGTGACTCCATTTAGTCTTGCGACACGGACATGCGAAGCGCACTGCGGTGCGGTTTCCGGGCGTGCGGCAAGTGCGGCGACGGTGACAAGTTCACGGACACGCCAACTCACGTTGTCGCGTGCGAAAATGTCGCCGAAGAGATGCGCCTTGAGATACTGATCAAGTTGCGGATGGAAATCGAAGAGCGGTCCCTTGACGGGAGCCCCGCACAGTCGTGTCTGGTTTACCGTGCCGAATTCAAGCGAGGAACCGCCCGGCATTGCCCCCGGAGACGCCCCCTTCGGAATCGGATTTCCCGCATCCGCGTGTTTTTTTGCGACCTTCATCAGCGTGGCGGCGGCATTCAGCGCCCGGGGAAAACCGCAGTACGCGTAGAGCTGTCCGATGAGTTCTTTCGCTTCATTCAGGGTCATCCCGGCAGCAAAACCATCTTCCAATGCCGATGCCAGCGATTCCTGATCGCCTCGCGCGACGGCGGCTCCGAGTTTGGCACGAGCGGTGTCGATCGGGGAAAGAACGGCTGCTGTCGCGGTTCGATTTCTATCGGTTGCCGAATTGCCGACCACCGCGGCAAGTCCGTGTTTCCGAATCCAACCTTCCACGTGTGCTGCGATAGCGTCGCTGTTGAGTTCCTGAAACAGAAAGTGACTGTTGCCGCGGAATCCGATGGACGGCAAGTCGATGACGATGGCGTCTCCGCCGTCCGCACGATAATTTTCCGCAAACCCGCGGGCATTGTCGCGGACCTTCCGCCAGAACGATGTGGATTGAATATCCTCGGGGTTGTTTTTATTGTCCGGAAAAGTTCTCCAGCCTCGAAAAAGTTAGAAACAACCGCAAATTGCTGGAGCATTTTCACTTCTCGAAAAATTCTCCGTGAGAAACTGGAACTTCATTCTACCTCAAAAAAGAGTTTGAACATCGCGAAAATGGTAGAAAAGAGATTCGAACTTCCGACCTCTACTCATGACCTGTCATACGAAAAAATCAGACTGGCAGACTGTCATAAAATCCCTCCTGAATCCGTGAATTTTTGTTGATGTATTTTTCATTCGGATTCAAATGTTGATTTTTGCCGGATTTCCCGGTGTTTTTTGTTCTGATTTCCGATCCTGATTCCGCTGATTTTCCGATTCATCGCCATGTATTGTCGATTTCACGAAAAAAACGCTTTAAATGATTCGAAAATCCCGATTTTTGGGCATAGTCATCTACAGATGTTCTAAATCACCTCCATTTCATATCCAATTTAGGTTGCTTTATTGTTCAACATCGTGCATACAAATCCTTAAAAATCCGGTAATGCGGATTACCGCGACCGAATGAGAGCCAAATATATCCAGCGTGTTTCACCACCTTGCAGGCGATATAGATTAAGTCCTGCATCACGGAGCGCAACCGGCGGCGGGCCACCTTATATTCCCGATGAAGCAACTGCGGCTTGTTCAGAAAACGTTGTCCCATGATCCGCAAACAATTGAACGCTAAGGCCGCAATATTTAAGATCAAGGCATTCGTCGCAAACTTGCCGCTCGGCAGTTTTTCAATGTTCATATCAGTCTTCAGCTCACTGTGGAACTGTTCACTGGTTCCGTGATCGTGATATCCCGCGATACATTCTTCTTCCGTGCAATCAATATTTGTCCACCATGAATCAATTTCGATTTCCGGAAACAGGAAAACTTCCCCGGTTTTCGCATTGGTCAGGCGTTCGGTTGCGGCAACCACCATCGTCATGGTTCCCCGCATGGATTCTTCTTCCGACTCGAACAGTTCAGCCGACTTGTCGACAGGAACATTTCCCCATGAATAATGCCAGACATTTTTTCCATCACGGGACGGCTGTTTTTCACCATACTGTTTCCCAAGTTCCAAATAACGCTCCCGAGGCTCCTTGCGAAGGTTGCGTTTCACGATGAATTTCACCCCGTATTCATCCAGAACTTTGATGAATTTCCGGTCGTCGTGACCGGAATCAACCCGGACAACGATTTGTCGGAGATCAATTTTCAACGCTTTCACCTGTTCCAAGCAGCGCCGGAGAAATTCCACCGCTCCATTCTCGCTGTGCTGACTGCCAATCCGCAATTCATTGGCGAGCATATAGCCCTCGCTCCCGAGATAGGCGAAGATTGGCGCGTATCCATCAATTTGATGATAGGTTCGGGCAATCCCCTCTTTCTTGCAGCCGGGATTCAGCAATGCGGCAACGTCGATATCCAGCGGAATCAATTTGTGTTTTCCGATTTTTACCGTTCCAAACGATTCGACCTTGCGCAGAAGATCGCGCATAGCATAATCCAACAACGTCTGCCGGGAATTGAGCTTCGCGATTAAATCCAGACGTTGACGCAAGGTCTCTTCAGACGGAACACGTTCCAGTTCCAGCGCAAGCCGAAACGCCAACTCATCCCGGAACAACTCGATATCGGCAAAATCAGTGCGCGCAAGCGTGAACAGCCCGACCACCGATTTGATGATTCCGCTGTTGGATATCCAACCTTTTTTGATGCGATCCGTTGTCATTTTATCCACACGTGCCAATCCGCGATTGTCATTCAGCAAGGCTCCAACCATGGCGATACCGCCAGTGGCTATAATATCTTCCTTGCTTTGAGTTATTTTAAACCGAGTCGCCATTCATTTCACCCGTCAGGTTGAGTTTATCCATGTCTCGAAACACATACATAATATACTGCGACTCAACATCTTTTTCTTCTATTTTATCGTCGATTTCACCAATTATTTCACGGATTCAGGATAGATGGAGAATCTTTCTTCTGTCATTTGTTCAGCAAGCGCCGTTTTTCGCTGGATGCGGAAATAGGAACGCACCAGATCCGCGAGTTCCGCAGTCCCCTGTTCGATATCCTGATTCCCGGTGAGCAGTTCTCCGATTCCCGTTGAAACAAGAGCCGCAAGTTCCTCGGAATCGAGATAATAACGGGAACACATGTTTTTGAGTTCCGCGCGGAAAAGATCATTCCCCGGCAGAGAGGACGCAAGGGAACGCTCCGCGGAAGATTTCCGAAGCGGAATGCCATA
>CASDPB010000002.1 GCA_949282305.1 uncultured Lentisphaeria bacterium
ATAGAACAGGAGGTTATAATGACAGAAGATAGAAGTAGTCTATCACACACGCGATGGAATTGCAAGTATCATATTGTATTTGCCCCAAAATTTCGTAGACAGGCCATCTACGGCAAACTGAAGATTGATATAGGTCGGATATTACGAATCTTAAGCGAACGTAAACGAGTTATAATCGAAGAAGCCGAGTTGTGTCCAGATCATATTCCTATGCTGGTGAGTATTCCCCCGAATTTGAGTGTATCGCAGTTTGTAGGTTATTTGAAGGGTAAAAGTTCTTTGATGATCTTTGACCGTCATGCTCAGCTGAAATACAAGTATGGCAACCGTCATTTTTGGTGTCGCGGCTACTTTGTTGATACTGTAGGCCGTAATAAAAAAGTGATTGCTGAGTATATCAGAAACCAACTGATGGAAGATTTTGCAGAAGACAAATTGACACATTCGGAGTTGTTTGATCCTTTCACGGGAGAGGATCGCCGTAAGAAGTAATAATCCGGAGACTGCTTGAGCTGTTGTCCGGGGATGGGGTGCGACTGGAGAACCAAGTTCAAAGCCCCTTGAGGGGCAGGCCGGTATCATGCCCTTATAGGGCTGGAACAAGCCACCGGCTCAGCCGGTGGTTTTGACTTATTTGATTTTCCGGTAGATGAATCGTATGACACAGCAGTCTGGAATTGATTTCACTCTCAAGTCCATATCACTTTGCGGCGCAACCGCAGAAGTC
Source organism: uncultured Lentisphaeria bacterium (assembly GCA_949282305.1). Taxonomy (GTDB): domain Bacteria; phylum Verrucomicrobiota; class Lentisphaeria; order Victivallales; family UBA1829; genus UBA11452. Next base: position 728 of record CASDPB010000002.1, read on the forward strand.
ATCTCTCCCGCGATCCATTGCATACTGTAATGTTCCTTTGTCAACGGTACGATCTAGTGAACTGTTTTCTGTGCAATCGGAGAACGGGAACGCATATGCCTGCGGAAATTGCTCGGCAATACGCCGGTAATCTTCTGAAACGTTTTGGAAAAATGTGCAGGATCACAGAATCCCAGCTGATAGGCAATTTCCGAAAGCGTCAATGATTCCTGCGCCAGCATGGAACGTGCCCTGTCAATACGGACGTAAGCCAAATAATCGGAAATACCGAGTCCAACGGATTTGCGGAACTTTTTCCCCAGGTATTCCGGTGAACATTTTACTTGTCCGGCCAGTAACGTCAATGAGATGTTCTCATTAAAATGCTGAAGAATATAATCGATCACCGGACCGATCAGAGAATCCGCCTTCAACTGTCCACTGTAATTGAAGATGGATGCATATCTGCCGATCATAATCAGGAGTTCGCAAAGTCTTGCCTTTAGCATCAGCGCCTGCCCCGTCCCTCCGGTCTCCGTTTCCCGTTGGAGAGACTCCAGCAAATGCGACAGCTGGCCGGTCACCGACAATGGGAAAACGTATTTGGCTGAGAAGCGGGGGGCAAGCCGATCCGAATAAATCGGGAACTTCCGCAGTTCATTCCAGTCATTTTCCGAAAATATTTCGGGGCGGAACATCACATTGTAATAGGCACCATGGGCATTCATCAAAAATTCATGTTCATCACCTTCTTCCATGAAAAAAAGATCTCCCGGCAGGAGCGGCAGATGCACCCCGTTGATGGAACACCACCCATATCCGGAATATATGAACATGATCTCGCAGCCGTCGTGTCTGTGAATCCGCTGATACTTCGGCGTATGGTTATCGTAATCGACGGCTATGGGCAAGGAACCTTTTTGTCGTTCCCGGATGTAATATGTTTTAATTTCCATAGCCGGAAATATAACAGAAAAATTGAAAATTACAAGAAAAAGATAAAATTCAGTATTGTTGTACAGACTCTCAACTACCGAAACTGAAATTCATGATAAAGTAATGTAATATCCGATTTATACAAAAGAATGGGATCTCCATACTTTTCAATCCCGGATTCTTATAGTATAATTACAGTAAAAGATGAAAGGACGAAAAATGAACTCCCGGCCAGATCTGAAATTTGAATTTACAAGAAAACGCTGTTGCAGGATGTATGGTCCTTTGGGACAGGCGCTGGAGCTCTGCATTAAAAATCAGCTTCTGCAGACCGACTGGCAGCTGCTGAGTTCGCCTTTCCTGAACCATGCGGATGACGATGGTGGTTGGCGCGGTGAATTCTGGGGCAAAACTGTCCGTTCTGCCGTATTGGCATGGTGTTCCGTCCATGATTCACGGCTTTTCCAATGCATACGATGTGCAGTTGACGGAATTCTTGAAGCAATAGGTTCGGATGGCTGTATCAGCACTGTTTCCTCCGAAATGCGGTTGAGAAAATGGGATCTGTGGGGGCGTAAATACGTTCTGCTTGGTTTGGAGCGTTATTATTCAGAAATCCAGCAGGATGACAGGATCAGAACTGCAATCCAAAGAATTTTAGATCGCATCATCGACGAAGTGCATATTTTTAAAAACGGCATTCTCGCCACAGGGGAACATGAAGGGCTCGCCTCATCTTCCCTGATCGGAGCAGTTGCAGGGGCATGGCGCATCACAGGAGAGAAGCGGTATCTTGAATTTGCCCGGGAGATCGTTCAGTCCGGCTGTTCCTCCAAACACGACATTTTCCTCGCCATCCGCCAAGGCGTTCCGCCTTCGGAAATCGGAGATGCCAAAGCGTATGAGATGCTCTCCTGCTTCAAAGGTGTTGCGGAACTGCTTGATGTCCTTCCGGAGAATTACCGGAGCTCGGTCTTATGCTGTTATCAGGCCGTCCGTGACCGCGAGATCATGATTACCGGGACAGGCGGAGCGACCAACTTCGGAGAAACCTGGTTTAACGGACGATTTCGGCAGACCTGGAATCATATCGGCAAACTCGGGGAGACCTGTGTCACTGTAACTTGGATTCAATACTGCGGCGCCGTTCTGGCTCTTTCCGGTGATTCCGCCGCCGCGGACGAAATGGAACGGGCGGCATATAACGCTCTGCTCGGCGGCATGAAGCCGGACGGATCCAACTGGACTCACCGAAATCCGACTCCTCTCACCGCGCCGGCGCCTAAAAATCCATCGGATGATCAGATGCTTCGAAACTTCGGGACTCCATTCGACCGTCATGACTGCTGCCGGGCGCAGGGACCGGAAGGATTGGCTCAAATGACCCGGTATGCGGTCATGCGCCATTCCGATGGACTCGCAATCAATTTCTACGAGGCATTAGACGCGGAAGCAGAGACGCCTTCCGGCACTCGTGTTGCCATCCGGATCGACGGTGAATATCCATTCGAGGAAGATGTCAGAATCAGGATCATGCCGGAGCATGCGGAACGTTTCACGCTGCTGCTGCGAATCCCGAAATGGTGGAATGGCAATTCCCGGCTGAGCCTGAATAGAATACCTGTTTCCGTTCAGCCTGGACAATATTGTCGACTGGAACGTGTGTGGAAGGCTGACGACCAAATTGAATTTCATTTCGATTTACGGCCTCGGCGGGAAAGCGATCCGGGCGGAAATCCTTTTTATGCTTTTTTCTGCGGCCCCATCCTCATGGCTCAGGACTCCCGTCTGCCGAATTTCGGGAACCCGGTTCCGCAGACATTGCCGGAATTGTGCCGCAAACCGGGGTTCCGGAAAACAGTTCGCTTTTCCGATGGAACCATGATGTGCGACTATGCGGATGCAGGCAATCTGTTCTCGCCGGAAAATCCCTTGCAGGTTTGGGTAACGCTTCAAGTAAAGGAGGATGAAAAATGAAAAGATGCTTCTCTCTTATTGAACTGTTAATCTCCATTGCGATCATCGCGATCCTTGCCTCCATGCTGCTGCCGGTGTTGCAGAAGGCCCGGGAAAGTGCCCGGACCATTTCCTGCGCCAACCAGGTAAAGCAGCTGTTTTACGGAATATCTTCTTATTGTGAAGCCTATGAAGGCTGGGGGCCGATCACACAGAGCAATTATGCTGAAGACGGCTTGTTCTATTATTGGCCGCGTCTGATGTGGAAACTGAAATACAGTTCATCACCGAAATCCTTTCTCTGTCCCTCGGCAGAGGAATATTATATGACTCGTGAACTCAAAAGTGTGAAATTCAATCAGAGTGGGGAAAACTGGCGTTATCCGCATTACGGGCTGAACTGTTATTTCGGAGTTGCCTACAAGCCAGGGGGCAGCCATGACGTTTATGTTTTCGGAAAAGATAATGTGGAGGCTCCGGATTTCATCCCTTACCGGAAATACAGGCTCATCCAGACCCGCTCCCCCTCAAAAACCGTATTGACTGGAGATACCGCACACGGTACGGGAGGCGGTTTCAACCTGTATTCCTCTGCTGTCACAGAAAACCGCTTTACCGGATTCCAGACGATCAGCCGCTCCAAAACAGTGCTGGACAATCATCCTGGATTGCTGGACAGACGGCACGGCGGAAAAGGCAACATCGGTTGGGTGGACGGCCATGTCACTTCAGTCCGCGAACCTGCTCTGCAGGTTCAGCGGGCCGGACGGATCGGGCTGAATTTCGATCCGGCATTATGAAATCATCATAAGGAGAATTCGTCTTCATGAAAAAAATCTCATTTCTGACTGCACTTTTCCTGCTCGTTCCACTCTTTGCCGAAGAAAGCCTCTGGGTGGATAATCTGAAAGGATCAGACGCCAATCCCGGAACCGAAGCTGCGCCCCTTGCGACTATTGAAAAGGCATGCAGCATTGTCAAAAAGAGCCAGAAAATCACTGTTGTCAATACAGGGAAACCCTATTCATTGCCTTACGGCGGCTTCAACAAGGCGCGGGGGTTGCGGCTGACACGCGGCGGAACCGCCGACAAACCGCAGATCATCGAGGGCAACGGCGCGGTTATTTCCGGTTTCGCCCCGATCCCGGCATCGTGCTGGACCCGGGAACAGGAAAAAACGAACATTTTCTCGCTTCCTTTCTGGCCAATGGTCAACAGCTACAGGAATACATCTTCCGCCCCGAATTTCTGGCCGGACGGCACTCCGGTCTGGTTCGTGGACAATGCTGCCGCTCCAAACTGTCACAGTCTTGCAGAACTGGAAAAAACTCCCGGGGGATTCTGGTGGAACAAGAAAGAAAAACGTGTTCTGTTCGCCCTGCCTGCCGGAAAAAACCTGAATGACTTGAGGATCGAGTTGCCGGCCAATTACGGTTTCTACCTTCAGGCGGATCATATCATTGTGCGCAATTTCATCATCATCGGCTCATGGAACGACGGTTTTGATTCCGCGGGGCGTGGCCAGCACGGGCTGTATCAGAACTGTGTTGCCCTCAACAGCTGCGGACAGGGATTTTCCGCTCACGACGCCACCAGCGTCACCTATGAAGACTGTGTTGCAGTCCGCTGTGTTGCTTCGTCGGTATGCAACATCAATTTGAGCCGGACTGTTTACAAGCGTTGTGTTTTTGCCCGGAACTCATGGGAGGCGGCAGTCCATTTTTACGATGACGCAGACGCTTTGTTTGAAGAATGTCTGATCGTTGATACTTGCCCGGCGGAACTGGTCTGGCTTCTGGATCGGAGTTCCGCCGCATTTGTCGATTCCATTCTGATCGGAAATCCCGATGCGAATCTCTTCCGAATGGTCGGAGGTTCCGCCGCGCTGCTGAATTGCACATTGCTCCGGGCTCGTGGTGTCATGAACTTTAATAATCCCGGGATTTCCGCCGGAATGTCAATACGGCGTTCCGTTTTTAATCAATTTTCCCGTTACGCCGTCAAATTTCCTACAAATTTTTATTCCCGTCGTTTTGCTTTTGCCGAAAACTGTTACATGCCGGGGCTTCACCACTTCAAAGGAGACGCGCAGGCATTGGAACCGACCCGGTTCGACCGGAACTCCCGAATCGGGCTGCCGCAACTCGGCGGGCGGTTCAAAGCGGAACTGACCGGACCGGGAAAGCCGCGAAGCAAACGGGCGGGCGCAATCCTTCCGGACTCCGTATGGCTTAATTATGAGAAATGGAGCAATGCCGTCATTACGCCGAAAGGAATCACCTTTCCCGAACATGCAGAACAACCATCATCCAACCCGGAGAAACAGAAATGATGAAACGATATCTGACAATTCTTGTCTTTCTTCTGCCCCTGATTGCTGTATTCGGGACGGAAGGTCTTCAGGAGGAAATCGACAAGGCGATTGCCGCGGGGAAAAAACAGATAGTTTTAAAAGAAAGAGAATACAGGGTTGCGGCGCAACTGAACTTGCACGACTTAGACGGAATCGTCATAGACGGGAACGGCGCCAGGATCATCCGGACGACATTGTCAGGAGGAATCGCCGTCAACAATTGCCGAGGACTTACATTGAGGAATTTTACACTGGACTATGATCCGCTCCCGTTTACGCAGGGCGTGATAACCCGCATCGACGGGCATAAACTTTATTTTCGGATAGATCAAGGCTATCCCCGGCTTTCTCCGATCTATGCTGTCAGGCAGATCAACTTTTTTGAAGCCGATGGGGTGCGCTGGAAAAAAATGAAGGGCGGTGATATTTACGGCCCGACTTTTATCCTCAACGAAGACGAAGGATACTGTGAATTTTACCGGATCCCGCCGGAGCTTGTCCCCGGAGACCGGATTGTACTCAATTATCGCGGCAGTTACGGCATCCGAATGGATAAGAGTGAGAAAACAACGTTGGAAAACCTGCGTATTCACAGTGCACCCGGAGTGGCAATTCTCAGCCGGTTCTGCAAAGGCAGTGACGTATTCCGCCGCATAATAATTGAACGTGGCCCGGCGCCGCCGGGAGCAATCGTCCCGCGCCTCATTTCTTCCAGTGCGGACGGTTTGAACTGTGCATTTCTGCGGAAAGGGCCGCTGATTGAATGGTGCGACTTCTCTTATATGGCGGATGACTCTGTCAACCTGCATTCCGTAGCCCTTCCGGCGGTTCGCAAAATTTCCGGAAAAACGTTTGATACGATTCGTCAGTTCGGACAGGAACCGTTTCCGGAAATGATTCGGCCGGGCGATGCCATCCGCATTCTGAGCGCCGGGCAATATAAGGTGAAAGAGACGGCACACGTTGTTTCCTTCCGGGTCTCTCCGAGAAAATACGGGATTGAGGATGCAAACCGCTTTTATGGACGCAACTGGAGCCGTAAAAAATTCACAGCTTACGAATTGGTGCTGGATCGGGAAACCTCACTTGCGGAAGGAGATTTTTTCGATTTCCCGGAGCTGGCAGGCAACCGTTATACAATCCGCAACAATTATTTTCACGATCACCGGGCACGCGGCCTGCGGCTCATGGCATCACACGGCTTCATTGAAAACAACAGGATTGAACGTACCAAAGCCTCTGCGATTGCCGTCGGCTGCGAATATGGCTACTGGCGTGAAGCCGGCTGGGTGGAAAACGTCACCATCCGTTCCAATTGGCTTTATTCCATCGGCAGGGAGGGAATGACCCGCAGCGATTGTTACTGTCCCGGTGCGATTTCCGTTTTTGCCAAATTAGAGGATTATTCCGGCTGTTATCGCGGCAATCGTGAAATCCGCATTGAAAATAATGTCATCCTGGGAGCCGAAGGGGCGGGTATCTTTGCTTTTCGGGTCGATGGTTTGTATCTGCATGGCAATCTGATTCAGAATGTGTTTCAGAATCCGCTCCCCGGAGGCAAGGACTTTCCGTTCGGAGAAGCAAAACCGGTTTGGATTGTGGATTCCGAGCTCAAAAGAAAGTAATCTGCCGCAACCCCGTTTAAAAGCGGATGTGCCATTGAACAACAAAGTTTTTGAACCAATTAATTGAAAGGAGTCTGTCGAATGAACCAATCGGACAAGAGTGGAATTACAATGAAACTGTATCTGTTTTTTCTCTTTTGCGTTCTGCTGATCGGAGAAAGTTCAGCGGTGGAACGGAGAGTCATGGGGAACGATTTCGAACGGGGACTTCACGGCTGGAAGGTCTGGAATGCGGGAACCGGTGTTCTCACGCACCGGAACGGCAGCGCGCTGCTGGTGCCGTCCGCAGGGCGGAAACGTGTGATTGCCGGTTCCGGCTTCGGGCTCCGGGAATTAGATGGAATGCGCTTCAACTGGTCCATGCGTGTGCGGGGGGCAGGTTCCGTCAGATTCGGTATTTTCATTTATGAAAAAGATGCTTCAGGAACGGTGAAACGTGTCGCAGCGCCTGAATGGGGACCGTTTCACCAACTGTCCAGTGACTGGATGACGTTGAGCCTCAGATTGGATTTCTCCGAACGTTCCGTGTATGATTTATCCTTTCTGCTGGAACTGACCGGAGAAGGAAATTTGCAACTGGAGTTTGACGATCATCTGGTGATGGCAGACAGTGATTCCGGCAATTCATTGGAAATGGAATCCTGTCCCCCTTTCCGAAAAGGAGATACTTTGCCGGATGTCGTTATTCGAACAGCCGCTCCTGAGCAGGAATGTGTGATTTTCGGCATCGACAATTCCAGAATGCCGGTCAAGATGAAATCCAAGTCGGATTCGCTCTTGACGATTTCGGGAAAATTGCTCCGGAAAAATACGGAAGGAGGATTCAGTCTGGCAATTGCACGAAAAGGAAATGTCTTACGGCTTCATGAAAATCCTTTATCAGAACAAGAATATGAAAGACTGGACGAAACTGCAAAGAAAATCCATTTGGAACATCCCTTGAAAATCGTGTACATCGGAGACAGTCTTTACGACTTTGACCGAGGGCACAATGCAGCGGACGGAGTACATTACTGGTTGGGAAAATACAATTCCGGGAAAACGGCATTTTTTAACGCATCGGTAAGAGGGGACGACATCCTTTCTGTCGAAGCACGACTGAAACGAAACAAAAAAGTCCGCCGTCCAGATGCCTATGATACCTTTTCCTCCTTGTCGCCGAATCTGGTTTTCCTGATGTTAGGACATAACGATACAAGAACCTCATCACAGGATGGGTTTTCCTCTCCGGCAATCCCGCCGGAAATACAGAAGAAAGCTTATCTGAGCGTAATCAGCATCTTGCAGAAAAATTGGCCTGATGCAAAAATCATTCTGGTGTCCAGCACGTCCCCTGATACCGTCTTTCTGAAAGAGAAGGCACAACAGGAATTAAAGAAAAACGGCAGGGCATACCGTTTCGGCGATCCGGAAAAACTGGAAGCCTATAACGCCGTCTTAAAGAAGATAGCAGAAGAAAAAAAACTTGATTATCTGGATTACTATAACACAATGAAAGCATTGCCCCGGGAGCAAAAGAAGAGGCTTCTCAGAGAGAATGACGGACTCCACATGAAAAATGCCGGTTATTTATTTTTAACAGTGAAACTTTTGGACTATTTGTCAATTCATCTGTAATCTATGCTTGTAATGCCCCCGTTTTTCATGGGCGGCATTACATAGGAACAGATAAAAATCATGCGTCAATCCAGCAGAGAATCGGCTTTCCTGGACTGATCCGGCATACCGGTAAATTCAGCGCCGGGAAAGTGATCCTGTTCTTTCTGCTGATCGGAATCATCACTGCCATACTGCTCGCAGGAATCTGCATCGCCGCACTCTGATTTATTTTCCATCGGCAGGAGCTTCCGGAAGAAATATCTGCCGATCCGTCACTTCCGTAAGAACTTTCATTTGAGAAATGGCAACCCGGTTCAGCTTCAGCAGACGTTCTCCCTGTGGAATCCCGTCATTGATAAAAACGGCATTCAGACTTTCCAGATTGGAGAGGCAGATCAATTCATTGATATTGGCGTAATCCCGGATGTTCCCTTTTTTATCGGGATTGGCTTCCCGCCATTCCTGAGCGGTCATCCCGAACATCGCCACATTCAAGACATCCGCTTCATTCGCATAAACAATGGAGGCTTTGCGGCGGTCAAGTTCCGGCGGAATCAGATTCTGCTTGATGGCATCCGTATGAATCCGGTAATTCAATTTGGCAAGTTCACGCTTCGCGCTCCAGCCAAGCTGTTTCTGCTCTTCCTCTTTAAGACGCTGAAACTCTTTGTAAAGATACAGCTCAAATTCAACGGAAATCCAGCTTGCAAATTTAAAAGCAATGTCCTTGTGGGCAAACGTCCCACCATATCGTCCGGACTTTACGCAAATTCCTGCAGCATTGGTGGTAATGACCCATTTCAATGGAGATAAGGTAAATGCATTCAGCCCAGCCTCTTTTCTAAACCCCTCGAATTCGAGGAGTTTAAAATCCGGATTATAGAGGGTTTCCCATATTCCCAGATATTCTATTGTATTCCGGTTGCGTATCCAATTACCAATAACCGCACTGGGTTCATCCGATTTTCTTTTGGCAATATCAGTCAAAGATATAAAATCGGATTCTTTAAATCTTAAAACCGTTATGGATGTATTGTCTACAACTATTTTTGACATACCAAAATCCTCCGGTAATTCAAGATAAAATGTTTAAAAAATGCATATTATAATTTATCATATCAAATGAAGATTTCAACTGAGGTTATAGTAATACTGATGCCAATATAGAAAAGAAACTTTCGTTTGATTTCCCGGCTGCCGGACCGGATGACGCTGCATCCTGTTTCGGTCCGTCAGCCTTCGGGTAAAAAATCAACCGAAAGGATAAGGATGATGGAAGCAATACAGTTGGATTTGTTCGATTTTGCCGCGATGC
>CASDPB010000003.1 GCA_949282305.1 uncultured Lentisphaeria bacterium
CTTGGGGGAATCCTTGCTCATCTCCGGACAGTGAATCATGGCGTCCGAACCACCCAGATAAGAGGTTACGTCAAGATCCTCCTTATTATGAAAAAGTCAAGAGACTGACTCTTTCTGTTATATTTTTTTACTGTTATTTGTTAAACTCCGCCTCAAAGGGCAGAGGACTACCATCTGTAAATATTTTTACAGTCTTGCGATAAAAATTGTCTTCTGTTTGCGGTTCGGGCAAAAATCGGACACTATTATTGACGACAACTCTTGAAAATGGATTCAAGGTTTCGCATTTTGCTGTTCAACTCGGAAATAGCACTCGCAAACTGTTTTGCATGAGCCTTTCAGCTCAAGGAGGATACGAACGACGTGCTAAAAGAACCAAACTTCGCATTCACAGCAAACAGAATCTCCGAAACAACTTAAATCTTATTCATTTGCGGAAACCACATAATCGCGTTCCTGGAGCCACACCGCCCGAAGCGCATAGAGCAATTTCTTGGCGATAATCGAAATTGCCCGTTGCGGATTGGCGCCTTTGTGAAGCAAGGCCCCATACCTGGCTCGCATTTCCAGGTTGTGCAACACCGATCTCCAAGCCGCCTGAATCAGAATGGCGTGCAGTTGTTTTTTCTTGCGATTTCCGGCAGATTTGAGAACCTCATGCTCACCGCTGCCGACCAGTCGCGGTGCAAGCCCAACATAGGAACTGAGCGCATCCTTGTCTTCAAAGCGTTGCAGATCCCACAATTCCGCCTGCAACATCACCGCCGTATGAAACCCGACGCCCGGTATGCTCTGCAGATGTCCCTGGATTTTATCTCGCTTCAAACGCTTCAGGCACTGGCGTTCGTCACGAATCACATGCAGTTTTTCTTCTCTGAGAAAACGCAGTTCCCGCAGCATACTCTGCAAGGCATAATCATGACGCTTTTCCGCGTCCGCATACATGATTTTCAAAGAACGCCCGGACCAGCCTTCAAACTTCAAGCCCATGAAATTCACGTGCCCTTTAATCCGGTTTTTGACCCTGGTTATATTACCGGTCAGCTTTGTCTCACGTCTGACCAGATTCCTTAATTCCAAATTATCTTCAGGCGGAACATAGATCCCCTCCAGTGTCCGGTTCTCCAGTTCACGCGCCAGCTTACGGCTGTCCACCGCGTCGTTCTTGCGGTCACGCTCTTTGCCGCTGGTCGGCACGTCCGCCGGGTTGATCACAATGTTCTGTATGCCAAGCTCACATAAACGCCGGTGTGCCCAGAATCCGCAGAATCCCGCCTCATAAACGCTCCGGTATTCGGCTCCCGGATAGTTCTTCCTCAGATGCTTCGCCAACGTCTCTGGACTCGGATTCATGCTGAACTTATCCAATTCACGGTGGCAATGCCGCAAATTCACGGCCCAGCTTTCCTTGTGCACATCAATTCCGATAAAAATAACTTGACCTTCGAACGATACCGTGCTACATTTTTTCATGGCTGATTTCTCCTTCTAAGATGTTTTAACTGTCTGCATGACTCTGACCGTCAGAGCCGATGCCTTATTTACAATATCACATCTTTGAGAATCAGCCTCTTTCATTTCATAATCGCTACATCTTCCTTTTTACCATAGCAACTTTTTCTGTTGCATTGCTATTTTGCAGGATTTTCCAAGGGCGATATCTCGTGGATGAAACTGGACCTGATTGAAAAATCAGGGAAAAAAGTCACCCGCCCAAAATTTCGGTATGAAACGAGGGATAGTTCTTCCGACTTCTGTGCATTGCTGATCGACGAAAGCATCCTGTATGGTTTTGCGGATTTGAGTCTTGACAGGCAAAACTCCGACAGACATAATACAGTGTCGAGTTATCTGCAAAATTCGCGCAAATTCTTGTGGACATGGCAATTTGATCCGACCATTCAGGCTATGCTGGTCATGCTTGATGCTATGCAGGAAGAATTTCGCAATCATGATCACGAATGGTTCGCAGCAAAATACCAAGCATTGACCGATCACCAGCAGAAAATCATATTCTTTGACTGCTACGAGTTGAACAATACACTGCCTCCCGACGTCCAGTATATTCGGATGAACCAGAGAGGGCTGCGGCTGACGGATTATGAAAACTTCAAGGCTTCACTTTTGGGTTTTTTCAAATCGCTGGAAACAAAACCTGAAGATTTTGATTTGGGAGAATTTTCACGAAAACTGGATAATGACTGGATCGACTATTTCTGGCGACGCAGCGGATCTCTGTCGGAACCTGATGGCGCAGTTTTTGACCGGCAGATTATGTTGCTCCTTCGTGCCACGATAGAGTATTATTATGTCCTGACGGAGAAATGCCGCAAAAACAGCACCAGAGCGACTTCGGATGAGACGTTGAAATTACTCTCTCAACGCGAAGATCCTGTGACCTTCTTCGCACTAAAAAAAGACAAAGGGCTGTTTTCCGACAAAAATGATACTGGGCTCTGGCGCATTTTGTTAAATTTCAGGGATACGATGAATCTGCTTTTGGAGATAGAGAACGGATCATACCTTGAATTCGCAGAAATCTTAAAGAAACAACTCAAAATTCTTCTGGATTACAAGACCGGTAGAGGTGCTTTTTCGAATCAGGAGCGCATTAACTCCTATGCTGTTTTTTACTATTTTATAATTCACAGTCCACAGAACTCGGATGAGGTAAAAGCCTTTTTCCCTGATTGGTACAGAATCATTACAAATCTGACCAAATATTCCGATTATTCCCACCAGTATCAGTGGGTCAGTTCGATCAATGCCGTCAGAGTTTTTTTTGATGATCATCTGGTAGATTTCTCAAAATTCATGAGAGAACATCCTCAATGTCCGTATGAAGCAGCATCCGGCTTCCATCAGACTCAGTGGCTGGAAGAACACATCAAAGAAAATCTTCGCTACATATCGGAGGCATGGGGAAAGGCAATTGATCTGGCAGAGAAATTATTTTACAGCCAGATTATGCTCATATTGGAATACGCCGCGATTTTCTCCGGAAGTGGAAAGGACGATGCAAAAAATTACCAGTTCACAAAACCGACAGAAGAGCAACTGCAGGATTTCATTTACTATCGTGACGCGGTCAAGATGTTTTATGACGTCTGGGACAAAACTGTTTTCCCCCGGCAGGCATTGGCCATTTGTGATATTCTCCGGTCCCCCAAAGAACCCGTGTACCCACTCGGAGGTGGCCAATGGCGTTTCAGCGTTGATCTGAGCAGTAATCTTAAAATCGACATATCGCGCGACCCCAATAAGCCGTTCCGGGATCTGCTGAAAGCTCTGTTGGATCAGTTAAGGGCTTATGATCAAGGTTCGCTTCAGGAAAAGATCGAGGCATATGTTAAAGATAATATCGAGAAATACCGCGAGCGAATCCAGGGGAAAGAATATAGCGGCTTTATCTTGAACACCGAAATCACCGGTTTTACCGGCCCCAACATGTACAATAAAATCGAAAATGGGGAAGTATACTTGATTCCGGCCGGGAAAGTGTACAAGAGAAATGATTATTTCGAATATCATCTTTTCTTGTTGAAGAGAGAGGTCGAGCAGCGGATGAGCGACAGTGGATTTACCATCACGAAAACAACAGGTGATGAGACGGGAATCTTGCCATCCCTGGATATTGAAAAACTCGGTATTAAGATTTCTTTCGACGGGAAAGAAGGCTATTGCCTTGAGGCACAATCCCAAGACCCCAGACACTTCACTGGAATTTCTGACATTTGCAAAGAGCTTTACGAAGCCGCAGGTATAAACCAAGAATCATGAAACTCGGCATCACAGGCAGCCGGACCAACACGGCATTTGACTTTACTCCTGTATTTTCCCGGCAGGTCGAGCCATTCAATGCGTTTCTGGGACGGCGGCGCATCACTTCGATCATCACGGGCGGCGCTCGCGGGATTGACCAGCAGGCGCAAAAGTGCGCTGAAGGACTGAATATCCCGTGCCGGGTGATTCGCCCCGACTACGGCAATTACCACTGGAGCGCTCCTCTGAGACGGAATTTGCAGATCATTGAGGAATCCGACGCAATTCTGGTCGTTTGGGATGGCGAGCCGAATAGCCGGGGAACCATTTATACTGCCCTCCATGCGCTCAAGGCCGGGAAACGTGTGTTTGTCATATTCGCGGTTGGCGAGGCAATAATTGAGTGCTTCGGTGAAATCCACGATGACTCGTGTTTTGTGGTGAATACAGGTCACGCATTTAACAGCAAACCACTTTAAGTGAACATGAGAGCTGGTTTATGAAAATGAACGACAAGATTGAACGGAACCGCGCAGCCATGCGCGAGTTTGAAAAATGCATCAACACCAATGACCTTGAACTTGGACGTCGGCTGATTTCCGATACGGCACGTTTCATGACACCCGTTTCGCCGACACCGCTCGCCGGGGCAGAAGGGTATCTGAGCGTGGTGACGATGATGCACGCCAGTTTCCCCGATGTCCAGTGGAAACTCGTGAACATGGTCGCCGATGAACACACGGTGGCGGTACAATGGCTCTGCTCGGGAACATTCTCCGGTAAAGAGCCGTTTGCGGGGCTGACTCCCAACGGACGGAAATTTTCCACGACGGTCATGAATTTCTATTCGTTCGATGACGATGGAAAGATCGTCGATGATGTTGCCGCGACCGGCATTGCCGGGATTTTGCAGGGAATCGGGGCGATCCCCGGCAAATAACGAAAAAGATGATTGGGGAAAAACGATGTTCAGACCGATGAGGCGGATCAAACAGCAGCTTCCCGATGCGGAGGCGCTGGAAATACTGGCAAATGCGAAGCGCGGCGTCCTTTCCATGACGGGAGACGATGGCTGGCCGTATGGGATCTGGCTGAACCCGCACTATCGCAAAGAAGACGGCTGCATTTACTTCCACGGGGCGAAGGAAGGACACAAGATCGACGCACTGCGGCGGGATTCCCGCGTTTCCTTTACGGTCATTGACGCTGGCGTTCAAGACGATGGCGGCTGGGCGTATACCTTCTGCAGCGTGGTGGTTTTCGGCCGCATCAGATTCGTGGAGGATCACGCATTTGCTCTGGACCTCTGCCGGGAGCTTGCCCGCCGTTTCAACCCCAGTGAGGAAGATATCGAAAAAGAGATCCAAATGGCGGGCGCGCGAGTTCAGGTACTTTGCCTCATTCCTGAGCATATCACCGGCAAACGGATTCATGAAGCATGATTCACTTTGAAAACAACATGGCGTAAAAAAATGAACGGAGAAAATCAAACTGCCGCCGCAACGGATTGGGATGCAGCACAATATTTGAGATTTGAACAGGAAAGGACTCAGTCGTCACGGGACCTTGCCGCCCGGATAGAACTGAAAAATCCGTCCTCGGTTCTGGATATCGGCTGCGGGCCCGGCAACAGTACGCACGTGCTTCGGGAACGTTTCCCTGCGGCTGATATCCTTGGCGTTGACAGTTCTTCCAATATGATCGAACAAGCCAGAAGGCAATATCCGGAACTGGCCTTCGATATCGTTTCACTGACTCCCGACTGCGGGGAAATCGGCGAAACATACGATGTGATTTTTTCCAATGCCTGCCTGCAATGGATCCCCGATCACAAAAGGTTGTTTCCCAATCTTTTTTCGAAGCTGAATCCAGGTGGTGTTCTGGCCGTCCAGATCCCGATGACATCGGATATACCCATTTCGGTGATCCTCAGGGAAATGTCCGAAGATTCTCCGTGGAAGGATAAAATCCGTGCGTGCCGCGAACAGGACCTGTTTGCTTACCGACCGGAAGAGTACTACGATATCCTTTCCGGCATTACGGAGCATTTCACCATTTGGCAGACTTCCTACATGCACATCATGAACAGCTGCGCGGAGGTGGTCAAGAGGTATTGCGGCAGCCGGCTGCGGCCATATCTCGCCGCTTTCTCCCAGGATGGAAAAAACGAATTTCTGGCGGATGTCGAAAATCGGCTTCGTCAATATTATCGTCCGCGGGCCAATGGAAGGATCGTGATTCAATTTCCACGCCTCTTCATGATTGCAAACGCGTAAGCATCGAGCCTGAAAAAAGAAGGTGGCAGATGGAAGGGCAACAGCAAGATCCGGTGGTCGGGAATACTCCAGCAGGAGGTTCTTTCTCCCGTTCCTATATCGCCATTGACCTGAAGTCCTTTTACGCCTCGGTGGAGTGCGCCGACCGGCAGCTCGACCCGCTCGCGACCAATCTGGTGGTGGCCGATCAGTCCCGGACGGACAAAACGATCTGCCTCGCGGTCTCCCCGGCGCTGAAAGGGTGCGGAATCCCCGGCAGACCGCGCCTGTTCGAAGTTGTGCAGAAGGTGCGGCAGATCAACGTCCAACGGCAGAGACTTGCGCCACAGCGCCGTTTTACGGGCAAATCCGCCAACGCTCCGGAACTGGCGGCGAACCCGACCCTGGAACTGGACTACATCATCGCCGTTCCACGCATGGCGCGTTACATTGAGGTCAGCTCGCAGATCTACGGCATTTACTTGAAATACGTCTCGCCGGACGACATCCACGTCTATTCCATCGACGAGGTGTTCATCGACGCGACTTCCTACCTGAAACTTTACAAACTCTCCGCCCATGATTTCACGATGAAGCTGATCCGGGAGGTGCTCGCCAATACCGGAATCACCGCCACGGCGGGAATCGGCACGAATCTGTATCTCGCCAAAATCGCAATGGATATCGTGGC
>CASDPB010000004.1 GCA_949282305.1 uncultured Lentisphaeria bacterium
AATCCTGCTTGAAATGCATGAACCGATCGAAGGCGGCATGTGTTTCATAAAACTGGAAGACATGGATGGGATAGAATGGAAGAACGAAGACAGAACGGCGGACGACGCAGGCAAATCGTCCAGGAATTCGTGAAGAACATCACCGACGATACCCGGCGACTGGTCTGTTTCCTCTATATGAACGGCTACAAAGACGGCGCGATCCGGAGAATCCTGAAGATTGACAAGCAACGTCTCCAGCAAATCAAAACACAGCTTGCCTTTGACCTGATCAAGGCGGGCATACGGAATTGAAGGCTTATTCCTTCAGCTCCCGGAGAATCGCTTCAACATCGGTATAGCCTTTAATGTCCGGATCTTGAGCGATACGTTTCGCTTCTTTCATGGCGGCAAGCGTCTTGGAATTAGGAATCATGTCAATCCATTCTGAAAGAGGTCTGCCTTCATGCCGGATAATCTGAATCAGGAAGATTTCAACAGCTTCCTCAAGAGAGACACCTTCCGTTTTTATGTAACGTACGGCCTTTTGAACTAAAGCCTTACGAAGCTTAAGATCGGTAAATTCAGTGTTCATTGGAGTTGCTCATTCAATGAAATTACCGGAAGAGCCCCACATATTCTGCAGGGGAAACAACCGGCATGTAATTGTTCGAGAAGTGAGATCTGTCGCGTGTAACAATGCATTCCGCTTTGACCTGCACGGCGGAAAAAGTCTGGATCGCATCCTCAAAATCCTTATGCGGGAAATCAACGGAAAGGCGCAAAATCGTTTCATCTAAAGGAACAATGGAAAACACATTCAACATCAGCCGGATATAGGTAAGTGCCGTATCCTGCGGAACCAGTTTCCGAACGATGTAGTACACATTGTTCAGACTGATTGCTGAAATGAAACCACGAACCTTATGAGACTCACAATCAGCCCAGACTTTTGAAGCATCCTCATAGAAACCTTCCCGATAACGGATTACATCCAGAAGAATATTGGTGTCAATGAATATATTTTTCATTTTATACCATATTTTTCAGAAAGGGAATCGGACAATTCATCTCTGTAGTCCCAGTCGGATTGAACTTGCGGCAATTCAGCCCCCATTTCCAATATCTGTTTGGTAATGGGCGGCAACTCGTTGTCCTTGGACGGTTCCTCTTCCAGAGATGCAATATAATTGGAAAACATCGCAGAAATGCTTGTCCGCCGTCGCTTTGAAATCCGGCGTGCTTTCGCGACTACAGAGGAATCCATACTGAGAGTCATTTTGGTTGTCATGCTTCACCTCCATACGTATCGATTCTCTGTTTAATATACGGCAAAACAGCAGAAAATCAAGCAAAAAACAAGAAGAGAAGTATTCTTTTATGCAATTACGACCTTATCAACAGGCTGCGGTTGACGCTGTATATGAACACCTCCGCAGCAAAGAAACAAACCCGTGCGTGGTAATCCCATGCGGTTGCGGCAAATCGCTGGTTCTCGCTCAGATCGCAAAAGATGCCGTTGAAAAATGGAATGGTCGGGTGCTGCTCCTCGCCCATGTCAAGGAGCTTCTTGAGCAGAATGCCGACAAGATCCGCAAGCTCTGTCCGGAATTGAAGATCGGCATCTATTCCGCCGGACTCAGGAGCCGCGACACCACGGAGCAGGTCATTGTCGCCGGAATTCAAAGCATGTACAACAAGGCCTGCGAGCTGGACGCCTTTGACCTTGTCATCGTGGATGAAGCACACCTGATCAGTAGCGAAGGGGACGGCATGTACCGAACCTTTCTGGCCGATATGAAGGTCATCAATCCACACGTCCGGGTGATCGGGCTGACGGCAACGCCCTTCCGCCTCAAGGGCGGGCTCATCTGCAAGCCGGAAAACATCCTGAACGAGATCTGCTATGAAGCTGGACTCAAGGAAATGATTCAGCAGGGGTATCTTTCCCCGCTGATTTCCAGGGCGGGCCGCGCGGAGGCGAATCTGGCAAACCTGCACATCCGTGGCGGCGAGTTCATCAGCGACGAGGTCGCCGCAGCAATGGACAACGAGGCGCTGGTGACATCCGCCTGCAGGGAGATTGTGGAACTGACCCGTGACCGCAAGTCCGTGCTGATTTTCACCGCTTCGGTGGATCATTGCAAGCATGTTGCGGAAAAAATCCAGGCGTTTTCCGGCAAGGAGTGTGCGATCGTGACCGGTGAGACGTCGCCTGCCGAACGTGCTGAAATCATCGCCCGTTTCAGGGGGGAATTCATCCCGGCGGATCTTTTCGGAACACCGAAGCCCCCGCTCAAGTTTCTGACGAACGTCAACGTTTTGACTTGCGGCTTTGATGCTCCGAACACGGATTGCGTTGTGATGCTCCGCCCGACGAATTCGCCGGGGTTGCTGATTCAGTGCGCCGGACGCGGGACGCGGCTGTCACCAGACACCGGCAAGGTCAACTGTATTGCGGAGGGGACAATGATACTCACAGACAGAGGTCTTGTCCCCATCGAGAAGGTCACAACGCAAATGAAGCTTTGGGACGGCATCGAATATGTGTCCCACGGCGGAATAGTATTCAAGGGAGAGCGAAATGTCATTGAATACGCAGGACTCACAGCCACCCCGGATCACAAGGTCTGGAGTGAACATCACTGGCGAACGCACGGGGAGTGTGCTGCATCGGGAAAGCCAATATCCTGCACCGGAATTGAAGGGAAAGCAGTTCGGGAAGCTGACGGTTATTTCCGATACGGTTCGTGTCAGGGAGGAGTTACTGACAGCCAAACTGCATCTGCCATCAACGCGCAAACGCAAGTATGTGTTGGCACAGTGTCAGTGCGGAACGGTTGCATGGAAATCCCTAGACAATCTCAAAAGAGGCACGGCTGGATGCCGTGTCTGCGACAAACCGCGCCGTGCCCCGAAATGGCTGGTTGCCAGGATTGGAAACGCGAAGGACAGATGCGAGAATCCGAACAATCCCCGATATGCGGACTACGGGGGACGCGGAATCCGGTTCTGCTTCGACGGCCCGACGGATATGGCACTCTGGCTGATGGAGCGCTTCGACTGCACGGACAGGAGGATGCAAATCGACAGGATAGACAACAACGGAAACTACGAGCCCGGCAATGTGAGGATGACGACTCCGAGCATCAATGGAATGAACAGGAGGCATCAGCTCAAAGTGAAAATGCTTCGGTTCAGGCAGGAACATCCGGAAGTGCGATATGCGGACGCAACGCTCTGCAATCTGATTTCACGGGGCTTCAGCAACGAGGAGATTGTCGAACGGTTCAACTCCCCGTCCTGCAAACCAAAAGGCGTGTATGGGACATTCTCAACGCCGGACCCCGCCATCGTTTCACAGCTAATGGTCTATTAGTTTCCAACTGTCTCGTTTTGGATTACGGGGGCAACATTCTGCGGCACGGTCCGCTCGATATGATCAAGGTCAAAGAGCCCGGCTCCGGGAAAGGCGGCGATGCTCCGGCGAAGAAGTGTCCGCAATGCCTCGCGCTCATCCACGCCGGATATACGGCGTGTCCTGAATGCGGTTATGTGTTTCCGCCGAAGGAAGGCAATGACAAGATTACGCAGACGGCATCGTCCGCCGGTGTGATTTCCGGACAGGTGGATTATACCGATTACGAGGTGCTGGATGTGTATTACTGCGTTCACGAAAAACGGGGAGCCGATCCCGACGCCCCCAAAACCATGCGGGTGGATTATCAGGTCGGCTTCAACGAGTTCAAATCGGAATGGGTCTGCCCGGAACATACCGGCTATGCCCGCGGCAAGTTCGAGAAATGGTGGAACGAACGCGCCGCGCTCGGCTGCCCGATGCCGAGGAGCGCGCGGGAAGCCGTTTCGCTGGCCAACGAGGGGCTTCTGGCGGCTCCCGAATCAATCACCGTTAAAACGATCGCGGGAGAACGTTTCGAACGGATTACCGGCTGGCGTTTAAAAGAACGCCCGGTCATGCGCGAACCGGGAGAAGACCTGGAAGCGGGCGAAACGTGGACATCCCCCGCACCGCCTGACGATCTTGAAGACGATATCCCTGTGATTTTTCTTTAGAAAAGTTGTTGAAACACGGTGATGAGTTTAAGGTGTGTAATTTTGAAGGGATTCAAATAGGTGTAATGATCTGTTATGATCGGGAATTTCCAGAAAGCGCGCGCGTTCTAATGCTGAAAGGTGCGGAAATTATTTTAGTTCCCAATGCCTGCGATATGAACTCAATTAGAATCAATCAGCTTAATACAAGGGCTTTTGAAAATATGGTTGGGATAGCAATGGCAAACTACCCCGGGAAAGGCTGGGGAGGTTCCTGTGCTTTTTCCCCAGTGGTATTTGATGAAAAGGGAAGCTGCAAGGACAATACGCTTGTAAAAGCGAATGATATTTTGGAAGATATTTTGATTGCAGAGTTCAATATGGAACGCCTCAGAATATATCGGGAACAAGAAACTTGGGGGAATGCCTATCGAAAGCCAATGGCCTATAAGGACTTGGTAAATCTTGAAGCTTAAAAATTCACCTAAAATAAACAAGAGGTTCCATTTACACTTTCAACCTACCCTTTCGTCCAAGTCAGTTTGCGTTGGCTGTATTAGCCTGTCATATTTGCAATCTGTAATCACTCTGAAACCAATATGCACAGAATATCATTCTATCATATACTGCACTCGTAAATGAACATTTCACATCTATCATTGACTGCAATTTCTTTCCGGTAACTGGAATATGTAGAAATACTCTTAAATCCACACTCCTTTAAATATTTTTCCATTTCTCCATAGCGGTACAAATGAGTTTGAAAATCCATGTTTTCGCTTTGCAATAATTCAGTTCCATTGTAAAGTTCGTAAATGGATGGCGAAAACTGCGTCTGGCTGTTTTCATCGTAGTGATTTTTTGTTTTCAGAATTAACTCATAGCCCTCTTTGGTTTTCACAGAAACTTTTACTTTGTATTCTCCGTCTTCAGTACACCGATCAAAAATAGTGTCAACAGCAAATACGTATTTTCCTTCAGGAGCCAAGAATTCTTTCATTTTTCGCAAAATATCTTTGCACATATTCATGTCTGTAAACAATGACATAGATCCGGAGGGAATAAAAATATAATCAAACTTTTCCTGTACGGCATAGTTGATGATATCTGCCCGTATAACCTTTGCGTCCGGAATTTTCTGTCTTAATTTTTCCAGCATTTCTTCTGATAAATCCATCCCACTTATGTCAAAACCTCGCGTAGAAAAAGGGACAAGAAAACGCCCGCTACCACATAGAGGCTCTAAAATTCGCTCCCCTTTTTTGGCATAAGAAAGATAAAAGTCCAATTCATCTTGCGGAGCTTGTTTATGTAAAATCTCATACATTTCGGTACATAAACAACCATAATAGTTTTGTTTCATTTTATCCATGTAGGTATTCTTTGAATTTGTTTTAGGTTCTACAAAATAAATAGCAGAATCATCTCAATATTTTTATTGGATGTTTTGCGTACAAAAGCGCATTACTATATCACGTTGTTCAGCAATTGCAAATCTTGAGTTTGTCTAGGAACTGATATAACTAAACCGAATGAATCCGCCAGGTGTAGTAAAAGTTAACATGATGCTGAATGCCGAATTTGAACTGTTGCCAACAGGAACATTCTTTGATTTTGATAATTTTAAAGTCGTTGTAATACTAAGAACAGGATAAAGGTCGTTTGTTCTGAAAAGCGAATTTCGCAAAAACCGAAAAATTCTCTGAGTCCAAAAGACGTTGTTATGAATTAGGCAAATAAGGTGACCGACCTTTTGATTTTGTGAACACATGTCCTTTGCAAGCATATTTTACTTTATTCGTTGATTACCAACATATTACTTTAATAAAAGATTCCCAAATGAATGTATGACAGAAAAAAATTGACGATCAAAGGTCGGTTTTCCGACGTGTGTTTCCGTCAAAAAATGCTCTCCAGACCAAAAGACCGGTCTTTTACTCCCCCGGAGAATTTACCGGGAGAAGGTCTGAAACACACCTTCATAAGAGAAAAGTGGAGATTCTCCGCTTTCGGGCAAAACGCGAGTTGAGCTCAAATTTACCCCCGAAACGAAAAAACCGACCAGAAGACCGGTCGGCGGAGAATTTTGAAAATGGTGGAGTATAGGAGACTTGAACTCCTGACCCCCACACTGCCAGTGTGGTGCTCTAGCCAACTGAGCTAATACCCCATGAAAACCAGATGCGTAAATATAGACCGGAATTACGGAATGTCAAGCCGCCAAAGTGGAAAGTTCTCTATTTTTCAAGCATATTTTCCGGATGCCATTTGAAAAAGTAAATGCACGGTCAGAAAAGAATGTCCGTAAGTTAAGTCTGACAAAGATGGATGGTGCATTGGAGGTGACTGGAAAACGGTCATAAGCATATCCCTTCCGTAGCATCCTGATAATTTCTCCTGAGAGTCCGGAATGTGCTTTTCCCCGGGGGAGGCTTGCGTTTAGTCTGAGATTGCAGAAAGATACTGTCATGGCGCACCTGAGCACCGTCGGATTCTCAAAAGCGAAAGCATATCCCTTCCGTAGCATCCTGATAATTTCTCCTGAGAGTCCGGAATGTGCTTTCCCCCGGGGGAGGCTTGCGTTTAGTCTGAGATTGCAGAAAGATACTGTCATGGCGCACCTGAGCTCCGTTGTATTCCAAAAAGCGAAAGCATATCCATTCCGCAGCATCCTGATAATTTCTCCTGAGAGTCCGGAATGTGCTTTCCCCCGGGGGAGGCGTGCGTTTAGTCTGAGATTGCAGAAAGGTACTGTCATGGCGCACCTGAGCACCGTCGGATTCTCAAAAGCGAACACGGTCCGAGGAACCGGCAGCATCCGGTTCCATTTTTCAAAATCCCTTTATTTCTCATCGTTTCAGCCGCCAGCGCTTTTTGCCTACCGCATCATTTTCTGCCGGGATTCAGAGATTTGACCATACGGATGTCGACACGCCGGTATTTGCTCTCCTTCAGCGGTGTTTCCACAAAACCCTTTTTGCGGTAAAGAGCAATGGCGGCAGTCAGAACCGTGTTGGATTCCAGGAACAGCTGTTCTGCCGATTTTTTCCGCGCCAGATCAATCACCGCATCAATCAGCCGCTCTCCGAGTCCATGCCCCCGGTAACGGGGATCCACGCAAAGTTTCGCAAGTTCCCAGGACTGATCCGCCGGATGGTGAATCAAAGCGCAGACGCCGGCAACCGTATCCGTCTGCGTATCCACGGCAACAAAAATCTCTCCGCCTGTTTCAATACAGTTCCGATAGGGATCGGACAACAGTTCTTCATCTGCCGGCTCCAGCACGAAATACTGTTTGATCCACAAAGTGGACAAACGTATGAAATCTTTTTTGCAGCGGTCATTCCAGGGGACAATCCGAATCGCCGCCGCATCCTTGTGCGTCAATGTTTCAGCGGTCTGCCGCAATCTGTCCGCAATGGGAACCGCTTCCTTTTCTTCAGAGAAATCCATCTGCTGCCTCCGGCATCAATTCAATATTTAATTTAACAGTATGCACTTAACTGCAGGTTAACATATTGCCAAATCCGCTGAATTCAAGCGCGGAAATCATGGGCGGAGGGTGCAAGTCCGACTCGTTCTCCGGCAGAAAAGAGAATCCGCATTCCGCGGTCGGTCTGTCATTTTGTGCGTCTCTGTCTGCGCAATGCGCCTGTAAACAGGCAAACTTGTCCTTTGATGAACAAAATTTAATTTTCCGGTCATATTCCGTTGAGTCTTCCCCGATAAGATAATGCCCGGAAAAGTGGAAAGGAGACTTGAAAGATGAATGAAAGGCAAGCATTAGGTTCCGTCATTCTTGTCGGGGCACTTATCATTCTGCCGGGGCTGTGCGTTCAACAGCTTGAAAGCGGTGATGAAACACGAGTTGCGGGAATCGCCGCGGAAATGTTTATCAACGGGGATTATTTGATCCCGCGCCTGAACGGCACGCCCTTTCTGGAATATCCGCCGCTCTTCTATTGGAGCGTTTCGTTCTGCTACGGACTTTTTGGCATTACCGATTTTTCCGCCAAACTGCCGTCCGTGTTAAGTGCCGTCGGCTGTGGAGTGCTGTTATTTTTTCTGGCGAGAAAAATGAGGTATTCCATAACGGGAGCACTGCTCTCTTCCGTCATGCTGATGACCAGTGCGCAGTTCTTCGGCAACAGCCGCAAATGCACAGTGGACATGATGCTTGCATTTTTCATTCTTTTCTCCGTATACCAGTTTTACTGTCTTGTCATTGCAACAGCCCGCGGGAAATCTTCGCTGCACTTTCTGCTGTTCATTCTCGGCATTGCCGGAGGAATTTACACGAAAGGGCTTTTGGGACTCTGCATTCCTCTTGCCGCACTGGGCAGCTGGCTGGTTCTTGGAGACCTTGTGAAGCACAGGATTGCATGGAAGCATTACATTTTACTGTTTCTCGGGGCATTTTTTTCTCTTGTCCTTGGAAGCGCCTGGTATGTCCTGCTTTACCGTGCGGGCGGTGAACTCATGTTCAACACGGCGTTTTTCGTGAATAACTTCGGACGTTTCACCGGCAGCCAGGGAGATCATGCGGAATCTTTTCTTTATTACTTCATCAAGCTGCCGACGTTGTTTTTTCCTTGGCTGCCGCTGCTGCCGTTTGCCATCCGCCGGAATATCCGGAAGGTCAGGGATTCCCGTCAAGCTGAATTCCTGCTTCCGCTTTGTTTTCTGCTGGTTCCGTTTCTGGCTCTGTGCTGTGCATCGGGCAAAAGAATCGTTTATCTGCTGCCCTTATATGCGCCATGCGCATTGCTGTGCGGGCAGTTCCTGAGCAATCTTCCGCCCGGCGTGCGACTCTTCCGGCGGAAAATCCGCATAAGGCATCCCCGTCTGTTTCATCCCGGAATATGCCGTTACGGGCTTCCGGTGGTCTTTTCGTGTTTTATTGCCGCAGATATAGGATATTGCATTTACAGCAACCGGCAGTATTCCCTGCGCCCGCTGTTCAAGACCTGCATGGAACTTGAAAAAAACGGCAAGCAGCTCGTTCTCGGAAATCCGGCGGAAAGAACCCGTGGAGCCGCATTTTTCTATCTGCGGCACAGCGTGGAAGAAAGAAAAAAGGAAGCCCGCATACCGCCGGATGAATTCTGGATTTTCCGGAGCCGGAAACAGTCATTGCGGGGAACACGTTTTGCAGACCATCATTATCTTCTGAAAGGGGAAAGCTGACATGAATCGGAAATGGTATTTCCCGGCTGCCGCCGCGATGATTCTTGCCGGAAGCGGGATCTTGGCTGTTCAATGCCTTGTTTTCTTCGTGTCGTCAAATCATGCCGCGCCAATGCTGCCCCCTGCCGGGCAGACTCTGCAGCCTGAACGGAGCTCCTTCACCGTTGCGGTTTTCAGTGATTTTACCAGCCGCATCAATT
This sequence comes from uncultured Lentisphaeria bacterium, assembly GCA_949282305.1. GTDB lineage: Bacteria > Verrucomicrobiota > Lentisphaeria > Victivallales > UBA1829 > UBA11452. The sequence continues at coordinate 9,420 of CASDPB010000004.1, forward strand.
CCGTAGAGAAAGTCGGGAATGCAATTTCCGGGAGCAATGCGGAATTTGCGCTCTGTCTTGGAGACATGACAAGGAAAAGCATCTCTCCCGATTTTCTCTATGTGGTGAACGCGCTCCGGAAAAGCATCGCCCCGCCGGTCTATGCGGTTCCCGGCAACTGGGATCAGCCTGATTCCGGCGACTGGGGAACATACAGGGCGCATTTCGGGCAGGACTACTATTTCTTCAGTTACGGTGATACCCTGTTCATCGGTCTGAATACGGCAGAAGGTTTTCTGCCGGAGGAACAGCAGACATTCCTGAAACAGACTCTGGAACGGGAGAGGGCGCATTTCTCCCGCTGCGTGATTTTCTGCCACATTCCGCCGAAGGACCCCAGAGAGGACGGCGATCACGCAATGGACTCCGAATCCGCGAAAATGCTCGGGGAGATCATACGTCCGCACCGGGTGAATCTGATTCTCTGCGGACATATTCACCGCTTTACGGAATCTGTTTTTGAGGGAATCCCGCTTGTGATTACTCCGAGTTCCGGGCAGGTCATCCGGGATCCCGACAATCAGATGTACGGTTATCTGCTTCTTGATTTTGCCGAAGACGGCTCCATCAAGGTCCGCCGCGTCGACGTCACAAAGGAAACGGGGTTTGAGGAGTTGAGTTACTTCTTCCATGTAAGTTTGTGCCGGATCGGCTGGTTCGCCGGCGCGACCGCTTCCGTCGCGGGCGGACTCTGCATTCTGTTATGGCGGATTTGCCTTTTCAGGCGTTTTCGCCGGATTGGAGGTGAACAAGGATGATTGCTGCATGGAAAAACACCGCCTTTCTCTGTTTTGCAGCCGCTTTTGCGCTGTTGTCGCTGGGAGCCATCGGCACGGAGATCACGAAAATCGACATCCGTTTTGCTCTCATGGTGCAGGATATGACACAGCATGGACTGGGTGTCTTCCCCACAATCAACGGCGTGGAATACGGGGATTATCCTTCGGGATGGGTTTTCTGTTCCTGGCTTTCCACGTTCGGCGGCAGACAGGTTTCGCTCTGGCTGCTGAGTCTGCCGGCGATCCTGCTGGGGGCATATACCATGATGATGGTTTATCTTACCGGGGAATTGTCGGGCGGAGATACCGGTCTTGTCTCCGTAATGTTCCTTCTGGTCACGCCGGAATTCCTGAAATTATTTGCCGGTTTCGGAATTGATGTTCCCGTCATGGCTGCCGGTGTTACGATGCTGTATCTGTTCCGGAAAAACGTGTCTCCGCTCATTTCCGGAAGCATTTTCGCTGTTTTGCTGGTCTGCTGTTTTCTGGTTCGCGGTCCGATGGGAGTTGTGCTGCTCGGCGCGGGAACAGGCGGTTATCTGCTTATGTGCAGAGAATGGAAAAATGTTCTGATTTTCGGATTTGCCGGAATGGCGACGGCAGTTCTCTGCGGAATATTCTGGTTTCAGGCGATTCATCTGCAGGGGGGACGGGAGTTGTGGGAATGGTTTCTCCAGTGCCAGCTTTACAGCCGGATGGGGAAAAGCGAATACGGCGCCTATTTCATTGACGGGCTGTTTTCCTTTGCGCCGGTGACGCTGCTGGCCGCCGGCATATTTTTTCTGCCGCGCAGCCGGATCTTTTCAAAACCGGTTGCAGGATGGCTGGGCTATGTCCTTCTGCCGATGCTGATCCTGAGCATTCCCGCCTGCAAACATCTCCGCTATCTGGCATTGACCCTGCCGGGGTTCGCCCTGCTGGCATCCGAGGCCTGGAACGGGAACATTCCGGAACGTTTCACCGGAAGCTGGCTTCCTACTGCGCTGAAGCTGCTCCACCGCTTCACGATTCCGCTTCTGCTGGTGGCAATCTGCGTTCTGGCGGCGGTCGGCTGTTTCCTGGCGGAGCCGGTTCTGGTGCCATGGGGACATTTTATCTGCGCGGGGCTTCTCATTGTGTGCTGCCGGTATTTCAAGACTCCCCGGGCGGTAAAATTCCGTCCCGCGATTGCCGGGGGAATCTTTCTGACTGTCGCCCTGACTCCGTTTCTGGCGCTGCTGGAAAACTCCGGGCATTTCATTTCACAAGTGGAACGCGGCCGCACCGGCTTAATCTATCTGTATGAAATGGGTCCGGATCACGATGACCTGAAATATGTTTTCGGCATTCCCCCCGGGCAGCGGAGCGGGATTCGCTATCTCTATGCGGAAAAACGGTCGGGCAGAGGGTATTATGACCGGATGTATCCGTCGGCGGGAATTGCGGAAAGCATGGGAAATATTGCCGAAGATGACATTCTGATTCTGAGAAACCGGAAGCGGGAGCTGGATTTGCTTCGGGCGGAAGCGGAAAAACAGAACAGAACAATGCAGATCAGATATTCCGGCACACTAGGGCATCGCGAGTTTGTCGCCGTAAGCCTGATCCGGAAGGAGAAAAGGGAACCTTGACCTGAGAGGGAAGTCAGTGCATTTTCCCGCCGCAATGCCGGACCGGGGGGATGTGGAATTCAATGGCGGAAAGAGAGAGTCGCGGGAGGAACTGCTCTGCATTTTGACGGTCTGCCGGAGCCGGGCGGACAAATTTGGAAAATTCAACGGGACATGCGTCCTTCCCGTCATTTCATTGCGGCACGCTTTGGAAAAAACGGAAGAAGATGCTATATTTACAGAAAGGAAGAGACGGTTCGATTATGAAAATCTTGATTGTTGAAGATGATGACAAAACAGCGGAATATCTGGCTGAGGGGCTGAAACAGGCGGGATTCCGCGTCTGCCGTGCCGCGGACGGGCTTGACGGCTTGTCGAAAGCGAAATCCGAGCCGTTCGATCTGGCGGTCGTGGACATCATGCTGCCGAAACTGGACGGTCTTTCCATGATTGGCGAGCTTCGTTCGTCCGGTCTGAAACTGCCGGTGATCGTGCTCAGCGCCAAAGATTCCGTGGAAAGCAAGATTAAAGGTCTGGAAACGGGCAGCGACGATTATCTCGCCAAACCTTTTTCCTTCGCGGAACTGCTGGCGCGCATTCAGGCGCTTCTACGCCGTGCCGGCGATGCGTCGGAACCGACGTCCCTGGTCTATCAGGATCTTTCCCTGGATCTGCTTCGGCGCAAGGTCATGCGGGGAGGGGAGGAAATCCTGCTTCAGCCGCTGGAGTTCCAGCTACTGGAATATCTGATGCGCAACCATGGGCGCGTCGTGTCCAGAACCACCATTCTTGAGCATGTCTGGGAATATCATTATGACACCCAGAGCAACATTGTCGAAGCGGGAATTTTCCGTCTCCGGGAAAAGATCGACAAGCCGTTTGGAAAGAAACTGATCCATACCGTGCGGGGATTCGGTTATGTTCTGGAATAGATATCCGTTCCTGCATACCGTGAAATTCAAAATCGCACTGGGATACGCAGTCCTGTTCCTGATCTCTTTCCTGTGTGTCTTCTGCGTTGTGCTGTTTCATCTTGCCGCGGACAACCGTTATGCGGCTGATCTCCGGCTGAACGCTCTGTTTCATGAAATTGAATATGAATATCTGACCGGAATGGAGCCGGCGCCCGGTTTCAGCCCGGTCCGCAGGCTGGACAAGGTTCCGGAGCCGATCTATCGGGAAATTGCCGGGCGCCAGGCAGGTTTCATTCCTCTGCTGGCATTCCGCGGCACGGAAGACAGGGCAAAATATACCCTGTTCGGGAAAAATGGACGCAGCCTGTTCCGGATCGATGCCGATACCGACCCGTTGGAGCTCTCCATTCAGAAGATTGATTTCAGGGAACGAAGCGCCGCAATCGCAGCCAGGCTCGCGGAAGATGCTTTCGGGGATGGAGGAAAGCCGGACTATCATCTGCTTCTGGACTCTTCCGGAAACCTGCTGGGGCGTTCGCCGTTCCAGTCCGGAGAACTGCCGTATCTCATGAATCACCAGTACAGAAGTGATTCCGGGCGGATCCGGTATGAAACCATACAGGGCATCCGCCATCGTATCCGCATTGCCTATCGCCGGCTTTTCAACGGCGAACTGCTGGTGCTGGGCGCCGACATGCACGCGGCGGATGAAACACTGGAACGGGTCGTTGTGACGTTCCTCTGGACCGGATTCGCAGTTTTTCTTATCAGTTTGCCGGTCGGCTGGCTCCTCGCAAGAAAAATGTTCTCCGGGGTGGACCGTGTGGCGCGGACGGCACGGCAGATTGCCTCCGGCAACTACTCCATCCGGGTTGCGCACGGGCAGGAAGGACAGGAAGTGGAAAATCTGATTACCGATTTCAATTTCATGGTGGACAACACGGAAAAGCTCATGACCGAGCTGAAGACGATTTCCGACGACATTGCCCATGATCTGCGGACGCCTCTCACGAGAATGCTGAGCTGTGCGGAAGTGACTTTCGCAGGAAAGCAAACCATCGGCGCCTACCGGAACGCAATGGCGGACAATGCCGGGGAATGCCGCCGTATGCTGACGCTCATCAACACCATGCTGGAAATTTCACGGACGGAATCGGGAACCGTTCCATTGAAGCTCGAACGGTTCGACGTCGCGGAGCTGCTTCGGCATTCCGTCGAATTGTTCCGCATGGCGGCGGAACAGAATGGATTGTCTCTTGCCGCGGAACTTCCTGCGGAGCCGCAGTTCTTCCGGGGAGATCGGCTGAAGATCCAGCGGCTTTTCGGAAATCTGCTCGACAATGCCGTGAAATTCACTCCCTCCGGCGGAAAAATCACCGTTGCCTTGAGACGGTCCGGAAATGAACTCCTGGCTTCCGTTGCCGACACCGGATGCGGAATCGCCAAAACAGAGCAGGGCAATGTCTTCAAGCGTTTTTACCGTGCGGACACCAGCCGGAATCGTCCCGGAAACGGGCTTGGGCTGAGCCTGGTTCAGGCTGTCGCACATGCTCACGGCGGCCGTGTGGAGCTCGAAAGCGCTCTCAGGAAAGGCTGCCGTTTCACGGTTTTTCTGCCTGTCGATGAGTCCATATGAACAAACTCTAATTTTCCGGTCACGCTCCTGTCAAAATCTCCTTGTATTATAACTGTCGAAAGGGAAAACAAGGGGTTTTCCCGCAACTACAAGGAGTGCGTCATGTTTAAACAGATGCTTATGGCAGGCGGCCTGCTTGCGGCCGCGGTTCTTACCGGATGTGCGGAATTCAGAGAAGAAAGGGATCCCGTCGATTCCAATCCGGCCGTCGCAGCCGGTTTCCGGGGAAACTGGAACATTCAAAGGCAGGTTTTCAGGAATGGAAAGCCCGCCGTAACGGAAAACGGAACCGCAGTTTGCGAAATGCTGGGAAAAACCGCCCGTATTTCTTCCGCCGGGCTGAAGCTCGAAATCATTTTCGGCATCCGGCAGGACGGCGAGTATGCGCTGGTCGATGTGAACGCCTCTCGTGACCGAATGCTGATCGGGAGAGACACCGACGAGGAGGAAGAAGACGGCGATGCTGTGGAAATGAACGATGATCTCAATCTGAAATTCGGCAGAGGACTTTTCGGGGAAATCAAGTTCCTTGGAAAAGATTCCATAGAAATCAGCTATTTCTATGAGCACGACGACAGAGAGAGACTTGTCGAAAGACTGCTGCTGACCCGGATGAAATAATCTTGAACATGATCCCGGGGAGGCTGTTTTCCGGTCTGCCCCCGGGATTCGAGGCATACCATGTTTTCCCGAAAAAAAATACTGCTCGGAATGGCAGGACTCGCGGCCCTGTTTTTTCTGTTGACTTACCTCCTTCCGCTGGGAACGCGCCCGCTGATCCGTCCGGATGAATTCCGCTATGCCGAAATTCCGCGTGAAATGCTTGCCTCCGGCGACTGGATAACGCCGCGACTCAACGGAATCCGCTACTTTGAGAAACCCGGACTCGGATACCAGCTGACGGCATTGAGTTTTACGGTGTTTGGAGAAAACGCATTCGCTCTCCGGCTGCCTTCCGCCATTGCAGTTCTGCTGACCGCCGCGTTTCTTCATGAACTGGCACGCCGCAAAAGCCGGGATCCGGTTCTTCCGGGGCTTGCCGCGACAATCTATCTGACCTTCGGGATCGTATTCGGAGTCGGCACATTCGCCGTGCTGGACAGCCAGCTCACTGCCGCCCTGACATGGAGCATCGGCTGTTTTTACCTTGCCTGTGAAAGCAGACGGCGCGCCGCCGTTTTCGGTTGGCTCTTCTTCGCCGGTTTCTGGGCGGGCTGCGCATTTCTCATCAAGGGATTTCTCGCATTCGCCGTGCCCGCCGTGGTGCTGGTCCCTTACCTGATCTGGCAGAAGGAGTGGCGAAAACTGTTTCTTTATATGTGGATTCCGCTCCTTGCCGCTGTCGCGGTTGCGCTGCCGTGGTCATGGCTGATTCATCAGGCGGAACCGGATTTCTGGCGTTATTTCTTCGTGGAGGAACACTGGCACCGTTTCACCGGTCACACCTATGATCGCAAACCGCAGCCGTTCTGGTATTTTATTCCGGTTCTGCTGGGAGGTGTTCTCCCCGCCGGTCTGCTCGCCATTCCCGGGATTGCCGGATTCGGGCGCGACCGGTGGAAACAGCCCTGGTTCCGCTTTCTGCTATGCTGGGCGGCGATGCCGTTTCTGCTGTTCTCAATATCCAGCTGCAAACTGGGGACGTATATTCTGCCATGTTTTCCGCCGCTTGCACTTCTGCTGGCTTTCTGTCTGCGCCGGGCAATGCTGACTCGTGGCTGTCAAAGCCGGAAGAGGCTGAATCTCGTGAACCGGGTTCTGGGATGCCTGCTGTCCGCCGCCGGAATCATCGGGGCAGTCGGACTTCCCGTCTGGCGGACGATTCCCCGTCTTCCGCAACCGTATCCGCACTTCACCGTCTGGCCGTATCTTGCCCTGTTCTGCTGTGCGGGATTCGGCATAACGCTGCTGCTGACTGAAAAATGCCGCCGGGCACGGTATCCGGTCGCTGTCTTCCTTTTCGGTTTCGCTCCGGTTGTTTTCTGCGGTCTTCAGGCGTTCCCGTCCGCATTGTTCGGCGACAAGACAACTGAAAACGGCATCCGGGAATGCCTGAAACGGATTCCGGTTCAGCCGGATGACATCGTTCTTGTCGATCGCGGCAGCCTTGCCGCTGTCGCCTGGGTTCTGAAACGTTCCGATTTGATCCTCATCGGTAAACCCGGAGAACTGGAGTATGGACTTAAAAACTATCCTGAATATGCCTCGCGCCATTATCAGGAGTCGGAAGTGCCCGCTCTGATTGCACAGCACCGGCATCGAAAAGTGGTCTGTCTTGCTTTGCGAAATCTGAAACGTCATCCGATTCCTCCTGAATGGCCGGTGTCGGACATCATCACCAGCTGCGGAGTTACAGCCATACGGTTCTGAGGTTGTGTATAAGGGACAGGCTCATCCGTCCCTTTGCACCGAATGGAATACCTGCCGCGGGAAAAAGACTCCTGCACTGCCGCATCACGGTGATCGGCATTGCTGAAATCCATGCAGGACATGGAATCAGGAGATTCTGCACAGCAATATTGCATTTATCGCAGATGTGGACTGGCAGAAGAAGCAACGTTACTGCAAAATCGGCAGTTTGAGCTCAATAATGATAGTTTTCATAGTAAGAAACTGTATCTCCGGCAACAACAAAATCTCCTTCCTTCTGCAAAGTGTCAGGATCTTCTACAGATTCATCATCCAAAGTTAATAAATACCCCGTATTTTTAGTTTTTATAATGCGCAATCCAGTAGAGATGATCTGCTGATTCCCATGATTTTCAAGAAAACGAACGACATTGACGCCATTGATTAATATCGTTAAGAGCAGCCATTGCTCCTGACTGTCTCGGCATTCAAACGTCAAAGCCACGAAGTTGTCTGCCATACTGTAATGAATGTTTTTGACCAGCCCGTCATAGAAGAGGTAACGTTTGTGAAACGCTTCCAAGTCTTTGGCAGTTTCAATCTTTACAAAAGTCTTCATGTCATATCCTTAACGGTTTTCAAATATCAGAAGGATCTGCCTGTTAAATGAGGAAAACTCTTTATCTGGCATAATCCGGCGAGGCGAAAAATTTTCAGGAAACAAATAACCCTGACCTGCTAATTTGATCAGTTAGATGCGACTTTGCGATTCCAAGAAGAGATAATTCCGGCCAGTCCGTTATGCAATAATTGCTTGAAAATATCATGGCATCCTGTTCCAGCAATGCTGTTCTGAAGTCATGCGGTCCCCATTGAATTGTCTCCCAACTGTAATCATCAGAAAAGATAAGCTCTGATGTCAGGAATGAGATTTTTTTCTTTAGCAGAGGCAGTTTTTTACGTGGACATGCAAATATCTTTATTACAGCATTCAAAGGATAAAGTTTATCCAACCATTCGTTTTCTAAAGGTAATAATGAGCCATAGCCATAATTATAAGTCTGGGGATCGCCAACCAAAACCTCATCAGCGGTGACAGAGTGATCCGGCTGTATTCCGTGTTCTATCAGAAAGTGAAATATTTTATCTTTCCTCATATGATAATCATCTATTTTCTTGCTGGGAGAATGAGAATAAAATTTACGGTAAATGAAAAATTGGAAAATATAATCCTGAGATTCCAGGGCTTGAAAACTGCGCTGTGCAATCTCAAAAAATAGTTGAAAGTAAAAAGAACGGTCTTTTGAAGTATCATTCCGCGTATTCCATTCGCAAATAGAACAATCCGTTTTTAACATATCATCGGAAAATCTCCTTTGAATCTGAAAATCTATATTGCGATGCAACTTGTCAATCATCATAATGTTTATCTCCTATATTAGCCTGGACTGTCTGCCTTGCCTGGGCGACCGCAATTTTCTGCGCCGGGCATCATGAGCCGCGGCTTTCCGTAATTACTTCGGGGAATCGGAAGCAGGAAATGTTCTGACATGTCGGGCCGCCGGGAGCTGGATTCTGAAATGGATTGCCAGCAGACGGATGCCCGTCACTGCGCCGGCTGTGAGCAGGAACATCGGGAAGAAGGACAGTTTCAGCGGCAGAAGCAGGCAGAACAGAATGCCGCCGATCAGGGAGGCGGTCGCGTAAAAGTCGCTCTTCAGAACTGCCGGAACCGTGCCGGCGAGAACATCACGGATCATTCCGCCGCCGATTGCAGTAAATACGCCGCACAGGATGATGCCGGTAAAACTGAGGTCGCAGGCAAGTCCCTTCTGCGCTCCCAGCGCCGTGAATATCCCCAGCCCGACGGCGTCTCCGAACTGGATGATGTTGCGGAAGCGCATCCAGTATTTTGCCGTATAAAAGACCGCAATCCCCGTTATGATGCAGATCAGAATATACAGTTCGTTCCGGAGTGCCGCAACGGGAACGGCGCCGCTGATGCAGTCCCGCACCACGCCACCGCCGACTCCGACGCAGCAGGCGAGAACCGTGACGCCGAAGATGTCGAGTTTATGGCGGACTCCCTTGACTGCTCCGGTGACGGCGAATACCGCGGTCCCGAAAAGATCAAAAATGAAAATGAGCAGCGATTCCATTTATGCCTGCTCGAACAGCTGTCTGATGATTTCAAAACGATCCGCTTTTGCCCTGCCGTAATCTCCGCAGCGGGTGGTCAGGACGATTGCGAACATCTCTTTTGCGAAGTTCATGAACACGGTCTGCCCGCTCCAGCCGGAGTGGAGCAGGGAGGTTCCGAATTCGGAATCGCTCATGAGACTGTCGTAAATGATCCATCCGAACCGCCGGTAGCCGTCGGTTTTCTTCGCCCGGTCCGGCTTGATCTCCAGAAATGTGTTTTCCGTGAAAAGCCGTCCGTCTTCATAAACGCCGTGCCGGAGATAACAGCGCATCAGTTTTGCGAGGTCTTTTGCCGTGGAGAAGAGCCCCGCATTGCCGGTGCATCCTCCGTCGCGGTAAATGCGGAACGCCACAAAATCGGAGATCTGCCCCGGCTTCTCCGTCCCCGGTGTCTGTGCAATGCGTTCCGGCGGAAGAGCAGGAGGTTTTCCGAGAGCCGTATCGTGCATTCCGAGAGGCCGGAAAATCTCATCCCGGCAGAAGTCGGAAAATGTTTTTCCGGTGATCCGTTCGACGATCATGGCGAGCAGGATGTAGTTCCAGCAGGCGTATTTTGCATCCAGGGTCGGAGGAAACGGCGGCGGCATTGTCAGCATGTTCCTGAGCATTTGGGAGCCTGATTCATTGAAGTAGCGCCGCTGAGGTTCCCCCGGAACGTCCCCGAATCCGGATGTGTGGTTGGCAAGATCGCGGACCCGGACCGGAACAGCGAGTTTCGGCAGGTAATCGGTCAGATAATCGGTGAAAGGCGCATCGAAATCAATCAGTCCGCGCGAATGGCAGATCAGCAGTGCGGTAATCGTTGCCGTTGCTTTGGTTACACTTGCAATGTCGATGACCGTATCGGCATTCATGGGATAAGTCAACGTATTTTCCGCAAATCCGAACCCCTTGTCGCAAAAATCATGATCCAGGTATCCGGCAAGCACGGCGGCGCCGTGAATCACTCCGTCCCGGATACCGTCCTGTATGATTGTTTCGTATGGTTTCATCTGAAAATCTCCTGCTCCAGTTTATCAACAGTGTATTACAATACCCGTATCCTTCTGTTTTTCAATCCCGGAGACGGAAAAATGGAGTGGTCTGTGAGGAGTGTGAGAGGGGATTATATTTTCGGGACGAAAAATTTTCCGGTTTTTCTTTGCTTCAGGTATTGACAAATCAGGGAAAATGTTTATAATTAATATCATGAACCGTTTCACGTGAACAAAACAGGCGAAAAAATATGAAAACGACAATTGAAGACATTGCGCGGGCAAGCGGAGTATCCAAGGCTACCGTTTCCTATGTGCTGAACAACAAACGTTCCTCGCTCGGACTTTCCGCGCAGACCGTTGCAAGAGTTCTGAGTGTCAGCAAAGAATTGAAGTATCGTCCCGACCTTGTCGCCATTGCACTTTCCGAACAGAAAAATATTCCGCTTTCTCTCTTGATTCTGAGTCCGTGGCTGCATACCCAGTTTTCCGATTTCATGGCGCAGGTAAGCCACGTTCTGGAAGAGACGACGCTTGAAATGCGCCTGAAACCGACATACGAACTTTATCATGCCAGCAGTCTGCGGAAGGCTCTGCGTCCGGCGCGCTGTGTGAAATTCGACGCCGTGATCGTGATCGGCACCTCGGATGAGGATGACGCATTTCTCAGAAAAAACAGAGAAAAATTCAGGAATATTGTCCTGCTGAACCGTGAAGTGGAGGGATATCCGTGCTCAAACGGCAACGATTATGAGGCGTCCGCGGAGCTGGCACGACGGATTGCCGCCGCAAAATATTATGAACGGTATGTGATTCTCCACGCGGAAAACATCAGTGCCTGCGAACAGAAGCGGATTGACGGTTTCCGTGATGCACTGAAAAAAGCCGGAGAGACGGACATCCGGATTCATGAAAGCGTTGCGGCGGATTCTGTCGATAAGCTGTGCGGGAGTCTTCTGGAACAGCATTTCCGTGAAAAGACTCTTTATTTCATCCCGCAGTATTATCCGGCGGCGCGGTTTCTCAAATATCTTCAGCAGAAGGGCATTTCCGTGCCGCGGGATGCCGGAGTCGCCGCTTATGACAGCCATTCGCTGCTGACCGATTTCCTGTCGCCGGCTCTGACGACTGCTGATCCGCGGATTGCCGAGATGACGCGGCGGGCGCTTCTGCTTGCGCGCGGCATCAAGGACGGGGAAAAGGTTTCCGGGAAAGTGACGGAATCGGTTTTCGTTCCGGGGGAATCAGCGCTCCATGCGTAAAAATTCATCCATGCGCGGATGAAGGAATACAGACTATAAATAAACAAGGAGTCCGTTCCAAATGAACGACAGAATCAAGTTTTCCGGTCACTCCATGGGAGCGCCGAAATGTGACATCTTTGAAGTGATTGAACTTTTCAAGAGCATCGGCTACGACGGCATCGAAGTCCGTGTTGCGGCGGACGGTCAGATCGACAGCGAAAAGCTCACGGATGAGGAGGCGCGCAGGATTGACGCCGCGGCCCGGGCAAAGGGAATGGAGTTTTCCTGCCTGACCTCGTATTATCAGAATTTTGTGAAGATGGAGGAACGGGAGGACGTAATCAGGAACCTGAAGCGCGTAATTGAGATTGCCGCTCTCCTGCATTGTCCTCTGGTGCGTGTCTACGGCGGTGTGGAACCGTTCAGCCAGCCGGGGGTCTGGTTCAATGACGCATGGAGCCGGACCGTCGACGGGATCCGCAGAACGGCGGAATACGCGGCGAAATTCGGCGTCCGCATCTGCATTGAAACCCATATCGGTTCTCTGACGATGAGCGTCCGCGATACCGTCCGCCTGATTGAAGACGTCAATATGGCGAATGTCGGGATGCTGCTCGACTATGCATGGGTTGAACTTGCCGGCGTGGAGACCGGCGCGGAGGCAATCCGGAAAGCCGCCCGCCATATCTTCCATGTCCATATCAAGGACTGGACGCTGGAATCCCGGATTCCGCTGAAGAAGAAGTCCTGCCTGATGGGAGAGGGGACGGTCCGCTGGCAGGAGGCGCTGGAGGAGCTGAAGAAAGTCGGCTATACCGGATATGTCAGCGACGAATATGAAAAATACTGGTATCCTGCGGAGCTTCCCGAACCGGAGATCGGAATGAAGCACAATCTGGAGTATGCAAAGAAATTCCTGATGGAAAAGTGATAAATCGCGCTTTGGCGGAAGGGAAAAGCCGCCTGGGCGCCTCAAGCGAGAAGGGTGAATCTTATGTGTGACAGCCGCGGAGAAAATATGGAACCGGACGGGAACAGGACAAGGCGTGACGGTCTCCGTTCTTCCTTGTCTCTTATGAAGAGATATTGCAGGAGAGGCGTTCTGTTCCCGCAACAAGGCCGGGCAGAACGTTGCCAGTTCCCTGATCCTGCTTCTTCTTTCTTCATTCGATTGTTGAATTGTTCCAATTGTTTTCCCGTTCCTTCTTACTTCAGAGTTCCTTGTTCTTCTGCTCTTACTTTCAGGGTGAAAACAAGAGTTTTCACCCTGATCGAGCTCCTCGTCGTAATAGCGATCATCGCGATCCTCGCGGCGATGCTGATGCCCGCATTGGGAAAAGCGCGGGAGAGCGCGAGAAGGACACAGTGCGCCAGCCAGTATAAACAGATCGGGACGGCATTGGGCATGTATATGGCAGATTATGCGGATTATCTGCCGGGACCGAATTACAGCCGTCCCTATCCGCCATTGGGAAAAGCGGATTCCAACAATTTCGTCTATGCGCTGGATACGCTTTATATCAAAAATTACAAGGCAAATACAAACCCGACGAGTTATGCTGGAATTGTTGCCGCTGCACCGCTCTGGCATTGCCCGGGCAACGGGATGAAGGTGTTGGAAAATACTGCCAGCCCGCCTGGAAGCACCAGCAACGTCAGGATTGGAGTGCTGCATATTCTGCAGTCTTCTGTTGACAACGGCGCCTACAATCATCTTTTCGGTGTGGTGGGATGCACTGAAAAGGGATGCTGCGGCGGGGTGGGAGGGAAGAGATTCGGAGTAATGAAATTCCCCGTATCACATTCAAGAATACCGCTTTATGCCGAATTGAACGGAAAGACTGTTGGAGGCAGCACGCTTGCCGCACCGCATAACGGCGCATTCAACGTGATCTATGGAGACCTGCACGTCGCTTCACGGACAGACCGGGAGCTGGCACGGGCAGATCTGAAGGGCTGGTGCCTGGAAAGATAGAAAATTTTCACCCGAAACAATAACAGATAAGGAGTATTGAAAATGAAACAGATGTTGGTGTGGAGTCTGCTTCTGCTTGGTTCCGTCTCTTTTGCGGACGCCTGGCGTGCGGAAGCGGAAGACTTCAAGGCTTCCGGAGGCTGGCAGCAGGGAGTCGGCAGGGAACTTTCCGGAGGCAAGGCGATGGTTGCCCTGAAGAAAGACGGGGGGCTTGCCGGGGAGTATCAACTTGCCAAATCCGGCAGGTATTATATCTGGGTCCGGACCATGACACACGGTGAGAAATGGAGAACCGGCGAGTTGAGCGTCAATGGGAAGACCGTTGGAGTTTTCGGAGACGAAGCGCTCAAGGACGGGATGAAAAAGGGGTCATGGCACTGGGTGCGCCTTGCGAATGCCGCCGAACTTCCGGCAGGCAAGATTGCATTCAGCGTGAAAACCCCGAAAGGATTTGCCCGGCTGGATGCCGTCATCCTGACTGATGACGCCGCCTTTGTCCCGTCCGACGAACGTTCCGCAATTGAAAAGGTGCAGAGTCTGCCCCCTTTTCCTGAACCCCTTTCCGCTGTAACGCTTCCTGCTCCGCGCGGGAAGGGGGAAAATATACTGCTGTTTCATGGATCGCGTCCCTGGGTTGCGGGAAATACCGCGGCATTCCTGAGCGAGAGCGGATGCCGCGTCACGACGCTGGACTCAAAGTATCTGGACGGTCTGGGCGGAGCGTCGATCAAAGCGTTTCTCTCCGATCTTGTCGAGCCGGAACCGATGGACGGCATCACTCCGGCAATGGAGCGCCTGAGTGACTATAAGCTGGTGATCGTCACCGCGATTCCGCCGGAACTGCAGAAAAAGTTTTTCACTCCGGAACGGATTGAAAAACTGAAGGAGTATGTGAAGAACGGCGGTTCGCTGATGGTGAACTGCCATGTGCCGGCAACGCTCGGAGATTTGCTTCCGATCAGACTGGGAACGATGCAGGAGAATCAGGAGAATTTCAAGGTAAAGCGTCCGACGGGTGAAATTTTTTCCGTTCTGCCGGAAGAATGGCCGTGTCTCGCTCCGTTCAGAAAGGCGGAACTTCTTTCCGGCGCCGAACTGCTTGCCCCGGTGGTGGACGGGCAGGGAAAGCAGGTCGGCATTTTCGCCGCCGTCAGGAATTACGGCAGAGGCAGAGTGCTTTTTTTCAATGAGGACTGGAACCGTAAACAGGGAATGCGGCAGATTTTCTCATGGGCATACGGCAACGCTCTGATTACGGCTCTTGCGGGCAGGGCGTCCGGCATTCCGCTTGATCCCGCGAAGACGCTGTATCCGCTGACTCCGCCTCCGGAAAGAAAAGTTCATGACAAATTGACGCTTGCCGTTGCCCTGCCTCGGATGGAACTCAGGGAAAGCACGGAAGACGCGGCTGTCGTGAAACAGGACGGCAAGTCTGAAATCCGGTTTGCGAACGGAATTCGGATTCAGGTTTCCGCAGACGGCGCCGTTGACGCTTTCTGGAAGGACGCGAAAGTTCCTTATCTGCGGGGGTTGCGGGCGCCGGAGCTGGTCTTTTCCGGGAAACTGGTCGAAGTGGACGCCGATACGGCGGAAGCTCTTGAAAATGCGAAAACGGGGAAAACAGTTTCCGGGAAGTGGGCGTTTCAGGGAATCCGCCGGGAGGACGGAAGGAGTGCGACTCTTGCATTCCGGAATGAAAACGGCACGGTGCTTGAATGGCGGTTCAAAGCCGGAACGCTGCATTTGGACGGACGGGATTTTACCGCCTTCGCGGAACGTGTATCCATTCTGAAATCCCCCGATATGATCGAGTCGCTCAAGTTCAGTTCGCAGTTTGCGGCAGGGGAGGATTCCAGCGGACATTATGCCAGGAGAATGTCCTGTTATTCCCCGCCGCGCGGATATGCGGAATTCGATCTTTCCGGCGCAAAGAAAGCCGATACCTGGTCATGGCAGTTCTTCGGGAGCGGACAGCCCTTCACATGGATAGTCTCACCCGCCGGGATCTATTCGGAGTTTGTGGATTCTCCTGTTCCCGCGTCCCCCAGACTGCAGGTCGCGCAGGGAGACAAGACTGTCTCACAGGAGTTGAAGCTGATTGCCGGATACCGCCGCGCGCCGCTGGAGATGCCGTATGTCTGGCACGCTTTTTCGCCGGGCGCCGAGCGCGGAAACAACGACTGGATGGCGATGTATCAGTTCCAGAGAAAGAATCTGCGGGAGAAGACCAGCTTGAAATCCTTTGCCCCGCCGCCGACAGCCACATGGCAGAATGTCTGCACGCAGGAGGAAATTGACGCGGCGCTGAAGACGGCGGCGGAGCTGGGATTCAAACGCATTGCCCTGCCGTGGTGTCCGAGTCCGATCGAGGGCATTGATTCCGCAAAGTCTCTTGAGGCTTACCGCAAGGTCCGCTCCTTCGGACTGATTCCCTTTCCCTGGACCGCCGGTGACTACTCGCACGGCGACAGCGAGGAAATTTACCGGAATCATAAGGAATGGTATCTGCGCGGTCTGGACGGAAAGATTTTCTCTTACATGAAAATTCATCCGGTGCTTGACTTGAACAACCGGGAGTTTCAGAAATGGTATTTCGGCAAGATGTCCAATGCCGTCAAAGCCGGAGCCGGAGCGTTCTATTTCGATATGTACGGCGCGGCGATCGGCAACATCAATTACGGGCTGCCGGACTCGAAGCCGGGGCTTGCCGGAGCGTGTGACATTTTCAGGTTCTTTTCAGACCGCAATATTCCGATCGGCGTGGAGGGGCAGAACCCGCTGGCGATCGACAACTGGTGGTTCCGGCAGAAACTCTACAATTCGTTTCAGGGCAGGGAGTTTTCGCTTCTCTGCGCCTCGCCGTCGACCGGAACCGCCGGGGATGACCTGGCGCTGGACTACTTCCGCACGTCGATGTACGGCGCATTCACCTATATCAATGTGGACGGTTATGCCAAAGGTTTCGAGCGCACGCCCGGCGAGTTGAAGATGATCGAGCGGATGGGGAAACTGAACCCGCATATCAACCGGGCGCAGGAGATTGTCGGATACCCCTTTATCCGCGAAACGCCGTTCGGGACGGTCTGGGTCAGTGAGAGGGGAGGGGCGCTGTTCTTTTATGACGCGGTCAGGGAGCTCAGGGTTGAACTGCCGGATGGCTGGATCATTGAAGGCGTAAAGGGAAATGTTTTGAAAGATGTGAAGCCCGACAGCATTTACTGTCTGAAAAAAATGAAATAAGAACAGAAATCAGGAGAAAATCATGTTCAAAGTCGGAATCGTCGGATGCGGTGGAATCGGAATGGCTCATGCACGTTCCTGGAGCGCCGTCGATGGAGTGAAAGTCGTGGCGGCTGTGGATCTGGATCAGGCAAAGGCAAAAGCCCTGGCGGAGGTCTGCGGCGCGGAACCGCTCACGGATATCGCGCAGCTGCCGCCTGATCTGGACGCGGTCAGCGTCGTGACGCCGCCGCAGGCGCATTATCCGGTCATCAAGGTTCTGCTGAACCGCGGATACAACGTGTTTTCCGAAAAGCCTCTGACAACGGATGTGGCGCAGGGGGAGGAGCTTGTGAAACTTGCGGAAACGAAGAAATGTCTGCTCGGCGTCGGTTTCAAAATGCGCTATGAACCGATTTTTGCGGAAGCGAAAAAACTTCTGCCGGAAATCGGAAATCTCGTTTCCATCGTCACGACGAAAGAGCAGATGTTCAATCCGCGCCCCGGCGGGGAATGGGTCACGAGAACCGGGGCGATGTATGAACTTTCCATCCATGATTTCGATCTTCTCTCGTTTATTACAGGCAGATTTCCGCAGAAGGTTCTTGCCGCGAAACTTCAGCACAAGCGCGGCTGGGAGATGGAGGATTCCTTTTCGGCGATGGTGGACTACGGCGACGGAGTGACGGCGATGCTTCAGGGAATGTACTGCGATCATACCACGTTCTGTTTCCGCGATCTCACGATCACTTTCCTCGGCGAGAACGGCTATATGCGCGTGGAACGCCCCGACCGGATCGTCATGCACACGGACGAATACCGTGTCATTGAAATCGGCGATGCGGAGAAAAGCGCGTTCGTACTGGAACTGGAACATTTCCGGGACGCGGTTCTCGGCAGAACAGAGAATACGCTGCGCGCATCCGATGCAGTCCGGATGACCCGGCTGATTGAGGAGATCCGCCGTTTTGAATGAAGCATCTGCGCCGATACGGGACCGGCTTCCGTCCCGCCCCGTATCGGCGCAGATTTCCGTTTGAAAAATACGTCCCGGTTCAGTCCATCGGCTTCTGGTCTGCGTCCATCAGATAGACCATGCTTGTGAGACCGTCGAACTCTCCTGCATGTTCCCAGGTGATTTTCAGCTCATTTGCACCTTTCCGGCAGAGCTCGGACACATCGCTGGCGATATTCCAGGGATCGTAAATCCGTCTGCGGCGGAATGGGGGAACCTCTCTGCCGTTCACTTCTATTGTCGCATCGCCTGCGAAGGTCTCGCTTTCCGCCACCAGAATGCAGTGCGTGTTTTCCAGTTCGAAGCGGGCGGTGAAAGACGCTTTCGCCGGATAGATCGACGGGGTTTCAGGCGCGCAGTCGAAAATGGGACGCGGATGCATCATTCTGGGATGATGCAGGTCGCTTCCCGTCAACTCCCGGAAGAGAGTATAGCGGCGGCTGCCGAGCTCTTTTCCGTTGAATGTGACATGCCAGTCCCGAAATGCGGCGGTTATTCCGGGCAGATCGGGAATATAATCCCATTGCGGGTTCTTCATATAATCGAAATCCTGCTGTTTCCGTGTCTGCGGCAGGATATATTCCGGACATTCCAGCGGTTTGTCGCGCAGTTCCAGAATCACTGCGTCGAACGGTTCCAAAGCGAAAATCCCGTCTCCGGAACGGGAATACGAATCGGTTTCCGCGTCATAAAGATAGATTCCGCCCTCCGGCGGAGTTTCCGGATTGAGGCGGAAAGTTCCATACCGGTTCTGATTGTTGAAGATGTAGAGGAGCCGTCCGTTTTCATTCCGGCGGTACTGTGTCATCAGCTGTGCCGCATCCGCATTGCCGTCCATGCTTTCCAGGGAATAACCGTCACGCCCTTTCAGCGAATCCATATCCTGCGGGAAAAGAAGAACGGGGATCCGGCTGGATTTCAGAAGACGGATGGTCTCACTGTCGAATTCAAAAGGCAGAACCAGAGTGTCATAGGTGCGTCTGCCGCAGGTGAACTTTCCGTCCCGTATTTCCGCGTTTGCAAGCGTGGCTTCGTCTGTAAATTCAAATTGGATATGACGGTCGATCAGAAACTGCGTGCATTCGTATAATTTTTCCCTGAATTCGACGGCAAGCTCATATTCTGCCTGGAAAAGACTGCGGAATACGGATTCGGGATACAGCACGCAGAGAGAGGTCAGACTCCGTGATTCCCCGAGTTTGAATCCGAGACGAGCGGCATAGGCGGCGAATTCGTGGAACTGTGCGTAGTCCGGAGACTGGAAGAAAAATGACTTTCCCGCATCGTCCTTGCGCAAACCGTCGTAGGAATAATGAAACCCGTGAGGCACCAGCCAGTTGACGCCAAGCGCATACAGCCAGTGCATGTTTTTCTTCATTCCGTCGAATCCGAAATTATATGGATTGCATCCGAAACATTCGCTTTGCACCCGGTGCTCGCCGTTCTGTTCCGCCGCTGAAGAAACCAGCTTGCCGCCGAGATTCAGCGACTTGAACGCATGTCCGTCGGGGATGTTCGGCGTAATATGATCGAATCCGGGGATTCCGACATACTTCTGAAGGGCGAAAATATTCATGCCGTTCGTCGCCGAGAGCGGGTCTTCCTCGCCGATGCCGTGACCGCAGAGTTTCAGTCCGTTTTTCCTGCACCATTCGTTGACCGGCTGGAAGAAACTTTCGATGAAGAGCTCCTGAACGGTTCGCCAGTATGCCTCCCGGATTTTTCTCGCATGGGCGGAGTTACCTCGGAAGATGCAGTGGTAAGAGTTGTCGATGGCATACTGCCGCCGCTTTTGGAATTCATCGGAGAAACGTTCCGTCCATGCGAACCATGCGCCGGTTGCAGTTTCGTCCGTGAAGATTCCGGGAATGACACCTCCGAACTTCCCGGCGAAATGCCGTTTGTATTTTTCGTGCGTCAGCTCAATGAAATACCTGACGCATTCCGGATTCAGATTATCGGGAATGTAACGGTATTTCGAGTCTTCGGTCACTTCCGCCGTGACGGCGTAGATCTTCCAGTCCGCCGGCAGATCCAGTTCTATCTGGAGGTGCGGGTAAAATGTTTCCGAACGGTAGTGAGGATAGGTTGTCTTTCCGAAGAGATGCACATAATACGGACTCTGCCAGAGTGTCTGGAAAAAATCGCTGCGGATCATGCCGACGTCGTCGAAAACGTCATGCGATTCCAGTACATTTCCGTGGGCGTCGGTTCGGACTGCCAGAGCTTCGAGCAGGCGTCCTTCTCCGAGATCCGCGGAGACGTGCCCGTTCCGGTCCGGCTCGGCTTCATGAAAGACGAGTCCCCGCGCGATGAATTCCGGATGATCCAGAAAAACACGCCCTCCCGCGGGACCGGAGGGGAACGGGTCTTCATCGTAAAGCCATGCCTGCATTCCGAGCCGTTCCGCCTCCTCGATGATGCAGCCGATCATTTCAAACCATTCGTTTGAGCCGTAGGGGGTTTTGAGACCTGCGCGCGGGTGCATGAAAAAGGCGTGGATGCCCTGTTCGTGCATGAGCTTCACCTGTCGTTTCAATTCCTCTTTTTCCAGCTTGTGATTGAGGAACCAGAAAGGCGCGGGCCGATAATCATATTCCTGCAGCATGTAAAATTTCACTCCATTTCCCCGCCCCGGGCTTCTCCTTGCCTGTGACCGGATTGCATTGTATCCCATGCGGGGGATTCTATTGCTTCAATGCAGATATTTCCTGAAAAAGGCAGCGGACTTGTTGCCGCCCCAGCTGTGTTCTCCGGGGAACAGATCCAGTTCCAAGTGTTCAGCGGCTCCGGCGGCTTCGTAAATCTGCTTTACCTTGTTGAAACATGCCAGTGCGCCGTCGACCTGAAAACAGGTGTCGTAGATGCCGATGTCGACCAGAAGCGGAGCGGGCGCGATCAGTCCCTGGAGATCCGGCAGATCGACCAGCGTGAACAACCCCGGCGCAACCTGCATTCCGCAGTAATTCAGGTCATTGATTCCGAACTCCTCCCACAGCGCACTGTAACATATCACTTCACTTGCTTTGATTCGTTCATCGCACAATGTCATCCAGAGCGACATGGTTCCACCGCCGGAAAGTCCCATGACGCCGATTCGGTTTTCGTCGACGTTCGGCAGTGTCGATACGAAAGAGATTGCGGCTTTTCCGTGGGCGACATTGATGGAAAGCGAAGTCATGCCGAGCATTGTCGCATGGAGGTAATACAGATTGCACCAGTCGCGTCCTCCGTTATGGGAGAAGAAATGGGGCTTGCCGGAGTCATTGCGGCTGCCGAATCCGATCCAGTCGATCGCGAAAGTGATGAAGCCCGATTTCGCCATCTGATGCCCGTAGTCATAATTGAACTGCCTGATGTTTTGTTCCAGATCCGGCGTGGAACGGTTGCCCATAACCGGCTCTTTGCCGTAGGGACCGTGTCCGTGACAGCAGAGGACAGCCGGAAGTTTTGCATCTTTTTCCATCGTTTCCGGATATGCCACAATCAGTTCCGCCGAGATGTATTCTGACGTATTGATGAGATATTTCTGTTTTCTGACGGAGTCCTCCGTCCATTCGGCGATCAGTTCCGCTTCGGGAGCGACTGGTTCGGGGAACTTTCCCAGCGTCGCCAGGACTTCCGGTTTGGCTTCGGCTTTCCAGTTCGTGAAATGTTTCCCGCCGTCGAATGCGTAACGCGGATGGTTGTTCTTTGCCATTTCCAGGAACATTCTTTGAGGACTCAGATTTCTGCGCATGATGACTCTCCGACTATATTTTTATGAGTTTGAAAAAAAGGGTAACTGCCGGGAGGGAGTATAGACCGGCAGTTACCCGGTGGTGTGGGGCGTTTTCCTGCGGATGAACTGAAATGCGTGTTTCATGCTGTTTTCCGTGTTCTGTCATGCAGTTCATCCTTCATTCTCCAACAGTTTACTGCCAGCGGTAAATACGGCATCCCAGCGGTTCAACGGTTTCCGAGACTTTGCCGGAAGGCAGCTCAAAGTCCAGTTTCGTGCTGAGTTTGCCGGAAAGATTGACCAGCAACATTCCGTTCTCCTTGTAAATGAAACGGATATTGGACGGGAAACGGAAATCCGGCTGCCTTGCGGCAGGTGCGGTGAGAATGTCGCGCAAGGCGAGAAATTCAGAAACAAGTGCCTTGTAATAGCTCTGCATGTCCGGACTGCTGAGCATGCTCTGCAGGGGATAGGGATCGATCCAGGCATAAACCATCATCGCCTGGGAGTTGTGAACGTAATTGATGAAAGCCATGGCACGCAGCTCTTCATAGGTCGGCAGACGGACTCCTTCCGGATTGTAGCTCTGCAGATAGGAGATCAGCGGTTTTCCGGGAAAAGCCGCGGCAATGTCCCGGTTCCATTCATCAAGCAGCGACACCGGTTCGCTTGGTATGGGATAATGGTCATAAGAGGCAAAGTCACTGCAGCCGGAATACTTCCTGAACTGATCCCGATAACAAAGGTTCACCCATACCACATGATTGGGATCGGCTTCCTTGACCGCCTGGTAGGCTTTGCGCATGGTGTCTCCTGTGATTTGATAGCATTCCGGCTCGTCCACCAGATCCCAGCCGAGCAGAGCCGGATGGTCTTTGAGTCCCTGCACGATTTTCCGGATCGCCGGAATGTTCAGGAAGCCCTCATGATTGATCAGACCGCGGCGGAACAGTGTGGGCATGACATAAAGACGGTTCGCCTGTGCAGTATCCAGCTGCCGCCGGTAATCGGCAATGTATTTCCCCACCATCTCGTCCTCACTCATTTTTTCAAAGTCGGGCACGTCGGACCAGATGTGGATTGTGTTCATGCCGAACTGTTCCCGAGCGATTTTGACAATCTCCGGTGAGCCGCTGAAGTGACCGTAAAAAACCGGAGTGAACGGTTTGCCGTTCACCAGCCAGTTGCCCTGCTCGTTGACGGCCGACGTCCGAATCGGTTCCGGCGGCGGAGGGGACGGGAGGCGCTTCAGGCGGAAAATTGTTTTTTCCCGGCTGGCAAGCTGATGGCTGCCGGAAGTCAAGGTGATGTGCAGACGGTAGACGCCTTCCGGAAGTTTGTCCAGTCCCAGATTGAATTTCATCGTTCCCGGAGAAACCGGCTTTGTGATGTCGCAAAATTTGATTGCGGGATTCTTCCGGCTGACTATGGACAAGTTGACCATACGGGGCTGTTCTGCTTCCGGAAACTCAATTTTCAGATATTCTTCCGCCGGATTGATCTTTCTCCAGCTTCCGGCATACGGATTTTCACGGGGCGCCTCGTAGATTTGAGTTTCTCCGTCGATGAAGGTCGTGAGGGCAGGGAAGTCAGGGACGGTCATGGGGGCGGGGGTTTTCCTGAATTCTTCGATGGAGAAGTTGTCCCAGTAAACTTCTCCCGTCGGAACATTTTCACCCACTCTGGCATAGATGGACAGCGCCCTGGTCTTGGCCGAGGTTTTGAATTCCATGGTGTATTTGCTCCAAGTGGGAATATTGGGCTTTACTTTGCTCCAGTTGAAATAAATGGATTCGGCATCGTCACCGGTCTTGTCGCATTGGCGGATCCCGTAGAAAATGTCTCCGGACGGAGCCGTGTTCTTATTCCATACGGTGAAGCGGTACCAGGTATCCGGCTTGCATTCAATGAACGGAGCCGCCAGCTGGAATACCTCCCAGTTGGTTCCGTAATAAAGATGACGTACCGCCATGTCGCCGTCCTGGGCATCGCCTTTGACGGCGACGCATTTTCCGAAATAACGGTCCGGAGCCTGCCCCGGAACAGCCTTTTCAAAAGACGCATTGGGAATCTCAAGGCAGAATGATGCAGGGCAGAGCAGAGCCGAAAGACAGAATGATAGGAACTTTGTTTTCATGTTTCTTCCTTAACAGGGTTTGGCTGATGATCCGGATGGAGAAAAAACCGCGCAGACGGTTATCTTACACTGGGATCCCAGTTTTTTTCCAGTTCACTGCCGCTTGACCAGATGCCGGAAGGCGTGATATAGGTATTCATGAGCGTGGATGCGTGCCCGTCTCCCCAGAGCATGTTGATGCCGCCGCCGCGGAATCCTCTGCCCAGCGCCGGCGGGATTACTTCCGTGCCGTTCAGAGGTGCGGGATGACGGTATGTGATGTATTCGTGCATGTCGTAATTGACCGCCGAGGTATTGCCGGTGCCGTCCATAAGAAGGAACGTCGTGGATGGTTTTCTGACGGCGGATATTTTGATGCCGGAAAATTTCCCGTTGTCATTGGTGAGATAGTTGTTGGTTACATACGAGAGACCGCCGTGCCCTGCGATTGTCTGAAGTCCGCTTTCCGAAAACATCGGTTTTTTGTCCTGCGGGCATTTGAACACGGGAATGTTCAGGTTTTCATCGAAGGTCAGACGCGAGGTCAGGGGGATTCCTAGATAGGAGGCGATTGCATGTGTGTACCATGGGACGCTGCTGGAGGCCGCATCCCAGTTGCCGCCCCGGTAGGGATAGCGCCCGTCGTTGTCATCCAGATACATGGTCATGCCCACACCCAGTTGCTTTTGATTGCTGATGCAGGAAATGGAGTGTGCTTTGTTTCTTGCCTTGCTGAGAGCAGGCAGAAGCATGGCTGCAAGAATGGCGATGATTGCAATTACGACGAGAAGCTCTATCAGGGTGAAAGCATTTCCATGAATGCCGGACCTTTTGTCTTCATTAAGAGCACGTTTCAGTTTCATGATCTGCAACCTTTCTTTTTTTAGTTTCCATATTATGAAACTTGTTACATTATTATAATCGGAGATTTCCTTTTGTCAAGTGGACAATCAAAGAAAAATCATATTTTTTATACGGTGACGATCGCCGGTGTTCCTGAATTGTCCATCAATCCGATCAACTGCTTCATCGCCGCCTGGCACTGTTTTTTCTGTTCCTGCCGGGCGTAGAAAATTGTGACTGGCAGATTGAGGGCACTGTTCTGCTGGAGGGTTCCGAGCTTGACCGGATATTCCTTCTGAAAACCGAATCTGGCGCAGATCAGATGACTGACCTCCTGGGCAAGGCGGAAGTCTGTCGCAATGATTCCGTCGAACGGAATGGAATCCTGCATGAAGACAGGCTGGAGCGTTGAAATGATGCCGCTGAATTTGTGAGGACCCCAGAAAATCAGGTCGGGGTCGAGTTCCAGAGAATAGTCCTTCAGAATCTTTTCCCAGATTATGAAATTCTGTCTGATATAGAAATTCTGAGGGAGTTCGTTGACAAATGCGAATTTCCGGCAGCCGGCGGCGATCATGTCGCCGATCAGTTTCCGGAACCATTTCTCCTGATCGGAAAAGACGCAGGAAACGCCGTTCAGCATTTCCGGATCGTAATTGCCGATCACGACAATCGGAATCTGCATCTCGCGAAGAAGATTCAGAATCTCAGCTGTGACAATGCCGGACACCAGCAGACCGTCCGCGCGGATGTCGCGCAGAAGCGGCGGCAGGTCGTAAATTGTCTTTTCCTGTCCGGTGAGTTTTACCAGCGACAGCTGGTAGTGGAGACGGCCGACTTCTTCCGCAAGGGTGTCCGTCAGCGGGGAATAGGCAGGGTCGGAAAAGGAGATATCGACCATGACGAACGCAAGGTTGCGCGTGAAGCCGTTCCTGCTTTTCAGGATCAGATCCTGGATATTGGCATTCATGCGGTAGTTCAAGGATTTGCAGGCGGTCAGCACCTTTTTCCTTGCTTTCGGCGAGACAGGATTCTTCCCGTTCAGCACACGGGATACGGTTGCCTTGGACACTCCTGCCTTCACCGCAACATCGTCCATTGAAATCATGAGCCGGTTCCTTCCTGATGAAACTTGTTACATTTTATTATAGCCGTTCTTTGAAGAATGTCAACCGGAAAACGGAAAATCGCAAAGTTTTTTCCGTGAATTTGTGACGTTCCCGTGAAGAATGAAAATCTTCGCCTTGCGGGTTTCTTTTCAGGCATGGAGAAACTGTTTTCCTGAAAACGCGCGGGAGATTTTCTGGTTTTTACCTGTTTCATTCATCAGGCTTTGAACAATCCGCCGGATGTGAAAATAAAAAAAACGGTCCGCATGGGACTCACGCGGACCGTCTTTCTGTCTTCTCCGGAAGAGCGGCTTAAATTTTCAGCCATTTTTCATTGATGCCGGAAACTTTCCAGTAGGCCTCCGCCATATAGATCGCATCCAGAAGAACACAGCGTGTCATGGCTTCGATGACGGGATAGATTCTCGGAAGCAGCGTCGGGTCGCGGCGCGTGATCGGAGAAAGAACGACGTCCTTCATTTCCTTGACATTGACCGTATGCTGGGGGACGGAAACGGTCGGGGTCGGCTTGACGGCACAGCGGAAACGGATGTCCTCCCATGTCGTGATGCCGCCGAGGATGCCGCCCGCGTGGTTGGTTCTGAAACGGACTTTGCCGGTTTCGGGATCGACATAAGCCGCATCGTTGCTCTGGCTGCCGAGCATGTTGGCGACTTCAAAGCCTGCGCCGAATTCGATGCCCTTGATCGCGCCGATGGAGCAGACCGCATGTGCGATAAGTGCGCTCATCTTGTCGAATACCGGCTCTCCGAGACCTGCCGGAACTCCATGCGCGATACATTCAATGATGCCGCCCGCCGTATCGCCTGCGCCTTTGATCTTCATGACGTCCTCTTTCATCTTTTCCGCAAGAGCAAGGTCGGGACAGTTGATTTCATTTTTTCTGTAATTGGCTTTTACTTCCTCATAAGAGAGATCGTGATCGACCTTCAGTCCGTGGGAGGCGATGGTGTAGGCGACAACATCGATTCCCATCTTTTCGAGGATTGCCTTGGCGACGGCTCCGGCTGCGACGCGGCTGGCGGTTTCACGTCCGCTTGCACGGCCCGCGCCGACCCAGTCGGCATGTTCTCCGTATTTTTTGAAGAATCCGTACTCCGCATGTCCGGGACGGATTTCATCTTTGTAACTGCGGTACTGGTCGATATGCTCATCCTGGATGTCGTTGTTTGGAATGATCATGCCGACGGGGGCGCCGGTGGTAAGGTCGTTTTCCATGACGCCGGAGAAGATATACACGCGGTCTTTCTCTTTTCTGGGGGAATCAAGCGGCGTCTGACCGGGTTTGCGCTTGTCCAGTTCCGCCTGAATGAGTTCCGATGTGATCTTGATTCCCGCGGGAACACCGTCAACAATGGTGATGAGCCCCCCGTAAAGTTCCTGAGGGATATTGGGGTTTTTCCGGAATCCGCCGGAGTAGGATTCTCCGCTGCAGGTGATCCTGAAGAGTCTGCCGAAAGTGTTGCCGAACATAAGAGGTTCCTTTCTCAAAATTTAGAAAATGTTTGGCATATAATATAGCATGGTCCGTATACATGGCAAGATGGGAAACCCGACAAAAACGGTAAGTTTTTTTTGAAAAGGGCGCGGCGATAATTTCAGAAGGGGACTTCTCTGAATCATCAGTCCAGTCTTATCTTGTCTTCCGGGATTCCGTGGCGCATGGCATCCTGTTTTTCATGTTCTTTTCTCTGCTTTTTATGAAAGCCGGAGTTGCAAATACGGAAAACATTAGTATATTATGTAGTTTCGCACGCTGTGCCGAACGATTGCAATGGTCT
This sequence comes from uncultured Lentisphaeria bacterium, assembly GCA_949282305.1. Lineage (GTDB taxonomy): Bacteria > Verrucomicrobiota > Lentisphaeria > Victivallales > UBA1829 > UBA11452. Next base: position 36,946 of record CASDPB010000004.1, read on the forward strand.
GAAAAAACGTTGAAAAGGAAGGCAGAACGAGCGTTTTTATGTATTGTTTACAAAAAAAAAGCACTTTTTTTACGGTTCATCACTGGATTTTTCGGTATGCCCGTATTATATTATGTGCTCTGTTTGCACAGTTGTATCTGACAGCAGCCGAGGCTGACCCTAAGAAATTATCGGATACTGCGGTGCAGAAGGCTGACCGGAAAACGGCGGAGGAGCTGGAAAAAGAGCTCGCGGCCGTTAAAAGTGAAGCTGAAAAAAAACTTGCGGAACTTCAACTGGAATTGAAGCTGTTGAAACAGGAAAATTCCGTGGTCCGTAAGGAGCTGCTTGAAACTCTTGATAAATTTTCGATGCAGGCTGAAAAGCTGAAACGCTATGAAATGAGCGCGGCAGCTGTTGTCGAATCCATGAATCCGGCATATGTCGGAAGCAGGGAGGAGGAATCAGCCGAGTCACTGAGAACTGTTATGCAAAGCTCAGCTGCATTAGCGTCGGCAACCGCGTCACTGTGTGATGAAGTTCTGGAATTGCTCCGGAGTTCATCGCTTGACCCTGTCTTGTCCGCTAAGCTGAGATTACGAATCGACAGTCTCAAGAAAGAAGTCCGGAATATCGCCATCCTCAATGTCTCACCTACGCCTCCTGACGGATTTGCTTCCTGCAGGGTTTTGAATTTGGACGAGAAACTGAACGCGGTTGTTCTATCAGCGGGTTACAGGAACGGAGTCAGGGCGGGAATGCTGCTGCGGTCCCCGGACGGAAAAGTCGTCATGCAGGTGGTGGCTCTGAAGAATTTCACGAGCGCGGCTCTTGTGACGAAAGGCAGTATAAAATCTGTCGGCATCGGAATGGAGGCATTTGCGACAAGCAATGTTGGCAAGTAAACAAAATCGACATGAAACATAAAACAACATAACAAGCGAGAAAAGCATTATGGAAGTTCGGGCGATTACAAGATATGTCCGGATATCGCCGTCCAAGGCGGCCGAGATTTCCCGTCTGATCCAGGGGAAAACGGTCACGGAGGCGCTGGCGATTGTGGAGATTAGTCCGAGGAAAGCCGCAAGGCTGTTCGCCAAGACACTGAAAAGTGCCATTGCGAATGCGGAAAACAGTGACAAGAATCCGATGAAAAAGGAGACGCTGAAAGTCAAGAAGGCTGCGGCGGATCCGGGGCCGATGTTGAGGAGATATCGTCCGAAAGCTCGCGGTATGGCGGGAAGAATCAGAAAACGCATGAGCCACTTTACAGTAGTGCTCACAGACGAATAATAGAAAGGGGCAAGTTGTGGGTCAGAAGGTAAATCCTGTCGGGCTAAGGTTAGCCCTGAACAAGAACTGGAGTTCTCGCTGGTTCGCCACGAAGGCGAATTACGGTGATTGGCTCCATGAAGATTTGAAGATTCGTAAATTCATCAAGAAGAACTTCAATCATGCCGGCATCTCCAAGATCATGATCGAGCGCTACAGCAACAATGTGCGCGTAACGATTCTTGCAGCACGTCCGGGGCTCTTGATCGGACGCAAAGGGGCGGAACTCGAAACCTTGAGAGAATCCGTAGCAAAACTGTTGAAGGGTCGCGAAGTGATCCTCGACGTTGTGGAAGTGAAACAGCCGGAAACAAATGCGCAGCTGGTTGCCGAGAACATTGCATCGCAGCTTGAGAGACGAATCGGTTTCCGCCGCGCAATGAAGAAAGCCATTCAGACTGCGATGGAGCTCGGCGCGGAAGGCATCAAGATTCAGTGCTCCGGACGTCTCGGCGCCGCCGAACTCGCACGCACGGAACAGTATAAAGAGGGCAGAACCCCTCTGCACACGCTGAAAGCCAATATCGACTACGGATTCACGGAAGCGAATACGACCGCCGGAAAAATTGGTGTAAAAGTTTGGATTTGTCATAAAGAAGCCATGGAGGATATGCAAAATGCCGTTAATGCCAAAAAGAGTAAAGCACAGAAAGGTGCAGCGCGGTAACAACGCCGGGCTGTCACAGAGGTGCAATCAGTTAGATTTCGGCGATTTCGGACTGCAGACCATGGAACGGTCTCAGCTGACCGCCAACCAGATTGAAGCAGCGCGTGTTGCGATTACCCGTCACATGAAGCGCCGCGGCAAAGTCTGGATCAGAGTATTCCCTTACAAACCCTACACCAAGAAGCCTTTGGAAGTCCGTATGGGTAAAGGAAAGGGCGCCGTTGAATATTGGGTGGCTCCGATCAAGCCGGGCAGAATGCTCTTCGAGATCAGCGGCTGTTCCGAAGCGGTAGCCAAGGAAGCGATGAGCCTTGCGGCGGCGAAACTGCCGATCAAGTGCAAATTCATTATTCGTCACGGTGTCGTGGCGTAATGAAGTAAGGGTGATGCTCATGAAAATGAAATTGTTCAAAGATATGACGGATGCGGAACTCGACAGCAAGATTGCTGAGCTGAGAAAAGAGAAATTCAACACTCGCGCTCAGGCAAAATCCGGACAGAACGAGAATCCCGCAAAGATGAAAGGGCTCCGCAGGGATCTTGCAAGAGCTCTTACGGAAAAGAAAATCAGAAGCGCCGCTCCGGCGAACGCCTGATTCAACCTCAACTAATAGAAATATTAAGAAAACGGATACTGAGCCATGAACGAGATCAGCAGCACTACAAAAAGCGTGCGCGGAAATCGCAAGAGCAGAGTTGGACAGGTGGTAAGCGATGTTCAAAGCAAGACCATTGTCGTTGAAGTAGAGAGTCGCTCTCCGCACAAAAGATATAAAAAAGTTGTAAAATCACGCAAGCGTTATGCCGCGCATGACGAAACAAATCAGGCTAAGGTCGGCGACATGGTCAGAATCGGAGAAACCAGGCCCCTCAGCAAGAACAAACGCTGGCGTTTGATTGAAATCATCAGCCACGCCGAATAAGGCCGCTTTCCGAAGGAGATTGAAACATGATACAAATGCAGACCAATTTGGAAGTAGCCGACAACTCCGGTGCAAAACGGATCACTGCCATCACCATTCTCGGACAGAAGAGACGTTATGCCAGAATCGGCGATATTATTACCGCTGCAGTGAAGGAAGCGATTCCCGGCGGAACGGTGAAAAAGGGTGAAGTCGTGAAGGCTGTGATCGTCAGAACCGCTGCGAAGATCAGCCGCCCTGACGGTTCCTACCTCAGATTCGACAAGAATTCCGCAGTGATTATTGACAATGAAAAGAACCCGAGAGGAACTCGTATCTTCGGCCCGGTGGCACGCGAGCTCCGTGAAAAGAACTTCATGAAAATTATATCACTCGCTCCGGAGGTGCTCTGATGTTTTCTGAAAAATGCGCCAAAAAGTATCACGTGAAAAAGGGTGATGCCGTTGAAGTGATCAGCGGCGAATGGAAGAAGGAAACCGGCAAAATCGTTGCCGTTCTTAAGAAGAAGGACCGTGTAGTCCTCGAGATGCAGAACATTCCTCAGGAGAAGCTTGCCGCCAGACTTGGCAAAAAGACGATCAAGAAGAGTGCTGCAAACCCGAAGGGCGGACTCGTAGACCGCGCGGTCTCCGTCCATGTGTCAAACGTCAGAAAAAAAGACTGACACGAACATACTGAGATCGGAGTAATCGAAAAATGTCTGACATGAAAAAGAAGTACAACGAAGAAGTTGTACCGGCCCTCACAAAATCGCAGGGCTACAAAAACGTAATGCAAGTGCCGAAACTGAAGAAGATAGTCATCAGCATGGGCATTGGCACCAAGATGGAAAAAGATGCTTTCACGGAAGCCAAAAACATTCTTACGGCGATTGCCGGACAGCTTCCCGTTGTTACGAAAGCCAGAAAAAACGTAGCGAACTTCAAACTCAGAGCCGGTATGCCCGTCGGCCTCATGGTCACGCTCAGAGGCAATATCATGTATGAGTTCCTTGACCGCCTGGTCCACAACGCGCTCCCCCGCGTCAGAGACTTCCGCGGCATTCCGAAAAAAGGATTCGACCACGTCGGCAACTACAATCTGGGCATGCCCGACGTGTCCGTCTTTACTGAAGTGGATCTTGACAAACTCAAATATCCGCTTGGACTCAACATCACAATGGTAACCAGCGCGAAGACTGATGCAGAGGCAAAAGAACTTCTTTCTCTGCTGGATGTCCCGTTCGCTCGTTAATAGGAGATTCATAACATGGCTAAGAAAAGTCTTATTGCCAAGCAGAAACGCCCTGCGAAGTTCTCTTCCAGAGCTTATAATCGCTGCCAGGCATGCGGTAGGCCGAGAGCTTATATACGTAAATTCAAACTTTGCAGAATCTGCTTCAGAGAGATGGCGCTCAGCGGCCAGATCCCCGGAGTGGTGAAGGCAAGCTGGTAACAGAAGGAAGGTTGCACAAATGAGCATGCAGGACCCCATATCTGATATGTTGACGCGCCTTCGCAACGGCTCCATGGCTATGCAGAAGGAAGTTGCCATCCCCTCTTCAAAACTCAAGGTTGCCATTGCAAAGGTCCTTGAAGAAGAAGGATATATCAAAGGATTCCGTGTCGACGGAGACGTCAAGAAGACTCTGTTCGTCGAAATGAAATATTTCCAGCGCCGCTCCGTCGTCGAGGGCCTTGAAAGAGTTTCCAAACCTTCTTGCAGACTTTACTGCGGAAGCAAGGACATTCCGAAAGTGAAAGACGGACTTGGCATCGCCATTCTCTCTACTCCGAAGGGGATTCTCAGCGGCAGAAATGCTGAAAAACAAAACGTCGGCGGAGAAATTCTCTGCTACGTTTGGTAATAACGCGAGGTCATAGAAATGTCACGTATCGGCGTAAAACCCATTACAATCCCGGCGGGTGTGAAAGTTACGGTCAATGGTCAGGATGTTGCCGTCGAAGGCAAACTTGGCAAACTTGCCTATACTCTCCCCGCAAATATCGCAGCAGTCGTGGACGGTTCTGAAGTCAAGGTGTCCCGTAAGGATGACGCGGAGGAACTCAAAGCCATGCACGGCCTGGCACGCAGCCTTGTCAAGAACATGGTGGTCGGTGTCAGCGAAGGCTACAAGAAAGAGCTCCAGATCGTCGGCGTCGGTTACAAGGCCACACTGGCGGGAACGAAGCTTACTCTGAACCTCGGTTATTCCCACGCTATCGTTTATGATGTTCCCGCCGGACTCAAGCTCACCGTCACGGACGGAGTGAAAATCCTGATTGAGGGGGCTGACAAGCAGCTTGTCGGTGAGGCCGCTGCCCGCATCAGAAAATTCAAGAAGCCGGAGCCCTACAAAGGCAAGGGCGTCAGATATTCTGATGAACATGTTGTCATCAAACCCGGCAAAACCAATGCGTAATAGCTGAAAGAGATTGTGTATTATGTATAAGACAGCAAAAGAAAAAAGAGTCAGGCGCCACCTGAGACTTCGCAATAAAGTGCAGGGCACGGCGGCAAGACCGCGTCTCTCGGTTAGTATTACTGCGAATAATATGTATGTTCAGTTCATTGACGACGATGCGGGAGTTACCCTCGCATCCATGTCAACGCTTTCCGAAGCTTTCAAGGTTCTCAATCTGAAGAGAAACGTCGAAGCCGCGAAGGCGCTGGGCAAACTCGCTGCTGAAAAAGCCAGGGAAGCCGGAATCACAACTGTTGTTTTCGACCGCGGCGGATTTCAGTATCACGGCAAAGTCAAAGCGCTGGCAGAGGCTGCGCGCGAAGTCGGATTAATCTTCTGAGGAGCAACAAATGGCTATTGAAAAAGAAATCAAAGGAAAAGAGGCTGCTCCCGCCGAGGAACAGGCTCTCGTTACCTACCAGACCGCTGAAAACAGTGAGTATGGTGAAATTGTTCTGAGCATCAACCGTTGCTCCAAAGTCGTCAAGGGCGGCCGCAACTTCAGTTTCGGCGCGCTGGTCGTCGTCGGCGATAAGAACGGCAAAGTCGGTTACGGCTACGGCAAGGCGAACGAAGTTTCCGATGCAATCAGAAAAGGCGGCGAGGCCGCGAAAAAGAATATGATCTCCGTTCCCCGCAGAGGGCTGACGGTTCCCCACTCTGTGACCGCGAAATACAGCGGATCCAGCGTTCTGATCCGTCCGGCTTCCGAAGGAACAGGCATGATTGCCGGCGGCACCATGCGTGCTGTTCTCAGTCTTGCGGGCGTTGTTGACGTTCTCACAAAATCCCTGGGCTCCAGCAATCCGTCCAACGTGGTGAAAGCGACGTTCAAGGCGATCAAGATGATGCAGTCCAAGGAACAGGTTCTTGAGAAACTTGGTAAAATCTAATATCTAAATCGGGAATATTACAATGAGACTTCATGAATTAGCACCGACACCCGGTTCCAAGAAGCGCAGAATGCGCGTCGGAAGAGGCGACGGTTCAGGTTGGGGCGGAACAGCCGGACGCGGTCACAAAGGACAGCGTTCCCGTTCCGGAGCTTCCATCAGACATCACTTTGAAGGCGGTCAGACTCCGACGTTCAGACGTCTGCCGAAAGTCGGATTCAAGAGCGGCGTCAAGACGATTTTCAACGTTGTCAATCTTGCCGCGATTGAAAAGGCTTTTGAAGCAGGTGCCGAAGTGGACGAGACTTCCCTCCGTATGAAAGGCGTTCTTGGCAAATCCAAGGCTCCGCTGAAGATTCTGGCGGAAGGTGAGATCACGAAAGCAGTCAAAGTCAAAGCGAACTACTTCTCTGCCGCTGCCAAAGAGAAAATCGAAAAGGCCGGCGGTTCCTGCGAAGTCGTAGCTCTTTAAACTTGTCAATGGCGCGAAGCGCCGGGAAAGAGGATAAATGTTTTCAGCATTTATAAATTCGTTCAAGATAAAAGAACTTAGAACTCGTATTTTATTCACGGCCGGAATCCTGATACTTTGCCGTGTCGCTGCCAACATTCCCTGTCCCGGCGTTGATACGGCCAATCTCGACGTATATTTTACAAAACTGCGTGAAGAATCCGCCACCGGGCAGTTCCTCGGAATGTTCGATCTGTTCAGCGGCGGCGCTCTCCAGCATTTTGCCATCGGAGCGCTTGGCATCATGCCCTATATTTCGGCATCGATCATCATGCAGTTATTGACTCCGGTGGTGCCTTCCCTGGAAAAACTCCAGCGCGAAGGAGAGATCGGACGCGGCAAAATCAACCAGTACACCCGTTACCTGACGATTGTGATCTGTCTGGTTCAGGGGGCGATGGCGGCGGTTGCCATGACCAATCCCACAAGGCTTGGTCTTCCCGCTCCCATGCTTCCGCTGGTCTCCAATGCCGGAGCCGGATTCATCATTATGTCCATGATTATTCTCACTGCCGGCACCATGATTCTGGTGTGGCTTGGCGAAAGAATCACGGAAAACGGTATCGGCAACGGTGTGTCGATCATCATCACAGCGAACATCATTGAGCGTCTTCCCCAGTCGCTGATGGCTCTCTTCGAGATGATGAACAGCGGTTTCTCCGCTTCCGGGACGAGATTCCGTCTTGTCCATCTCCTGCTTCTGTTTGTCATCTTTGCCGCAGTCACGGCACTGACGGTTCTGCTGACACAGGGACAGAGACGTGTGCCGATTCAGATGGCAAAGCGTATCATCGGCAACAAGATGAGCGGCGGGACAACTTACATGCCGCTGAAGGTCAACTTCCCCGGCGTTATGCCGATCATCTTTGCAGGTGCGATTCTTATTTTCCCGCCTATGCTTTTCCAGATGATCCCGAATGAGACGGTTCGTTCTTTTGCGGTTTATTTCCAGCATGACAGTTATTCCTATATGACAATCTACGGACTGCTGATTCTGGCATTTTCCTACTTCTGGGTTGCCAATATGTTCAACCCGGTTCAGATTTCCGACAATCTGAAGAAAGAAGGGGCTTACATCCCCGGCATCCGTCCGGGAAAGCCGACCGCGGACTTCCTGGATTCCACGATGACGAAAGTGACCTTTGCCGGTGCTGTTTTCCTGACGGCGCTGGCTGTCTTCCCGATGCTTCTGACGAAGTGGCTGAAGATTCCCTATCAGGTTTCCTCTTTCTTCGGCGGAACCAGTCTCCTGATTATCGTAGGTGTGGCAATTGACACCCTGAGTCAGATGGAATCCCATCTGGTGATGAGAAATTACGACGGCTTCCTGCAAAGAGGCAGAATCAAGAGCAGACGGGGTTGAATATTTGTTAAACGTGTAATGAAAAAGACCGGAATCGACATCCGGTCTTTTTTTATCCGGAGCTGCCAGATGACAGACCAGAGAACAAAGTGCGGGCTTCCGCATATTGCAGTGGTTGTTCCCCCGGGACCGATCACCTATTCCGACTGGCGCGTCAGGATGTATTTCAACGCACTGATCCATGGCGGAGCCTTTCCCTTTGCTCTTCCGCTTACGCTGGATGAGGAGGTGCTGGCGTTTCAGCTTGCCGGAGCGGATGGGCTGCTGATTACGGGCGGTCTTGACATCGACCCCGAATTTTACGGAGGAAGGCGCGATCCGCAGGGGAAGTACGATCCGGATTTTGACCGTTATGGGAGTTTCGTCTACCGGACTGCGTTGAAAAACGGGATGCCGGTTCTTGGAATCTGCCGGGGCTTGCAGGTGATGAATGTTTTCTCCGGCGGAACGCTGATTCCCGACGTCGCGGGGCATCAGGGAGAGACCTTGCAGCATCCGGTGAATCTCTCCGGAACCCTGGCGGCGCTGTACGGGGGAAGCGAGGTGATGGTCAATTCCTTCCATCATCAGGTTGTGGAGCGTCCCGGCAGCGGCTTTCGAGTGACTGCGATGAGCTCTGACGGTTATATTGAGGCGATCGAATATGAGGGGCTGCCATTTGTCGTTGGTGTCCAATGGCATCCGGAACGAATGACGGATCAAGGCACATCAGCGCTTTTCAGGGAGTTCGGCAGACAATGTATTTTGTACAGGAGATCAGTAAATTCAAATCTTTTGAGCGGAGGGACATATGAGCGAGTATACGGAACTGTTGTGTCGTCTGATTGAATGCCGTCCGGTGACGGCGGATATTCCGGCTGTCAATCGGGCGGAAAGTGTGATGCGTGATTTTCTTGAACGGCATGGGCTTTACTGTACGACGGAGATGATTGGCGGAAGACAGACCCTCTATGCGTCCACACGTCCGGGAAAGGTGCAGGATGTGCTTTTGAATGCGCATCTGGATGTGGTTCCTGCCAGCGATGAGAGTCAGTTCACTCCTTGCGTGAAGGACGGCTGGCTTTATGCGCGCGGTGCGGGAGACTGTCTGGGCGACGCTGTCTGCATCGCCAGTTTCCTTTGCGAGAACAAGGATGAGTTCCGTGTCGGAGCGTTTTTCTCCAGCGATGAAGAAACCGGCGGGGAAACAACACGCGGAATGGTGGAGCGCGGCTACGGAGCAGCAAAAGCTGTACTGGTCCTTGATCATGGCGGAGATTACAATATCACGTATGCGCAAAAGGGGATCCTGGTTCTGAAAGTGACCGCTCGGAGTCGCGGCGGACATTCCTCCGCGCCGTGGGCATTCAGAAATCCGATAGACATGTTGGCGGACGCCTATCAGAGACTGCGCGGGGAGTGGGTCAATCCGGTATCGGAGGAGGACTGGAGAAATTCGATGGCACCCTGTGTAATCGCAGGCGGAGACGTCGAAAACCGAATCCCGGATACCGCTGAAATGGTCCTGAACTTCCGTTATGTCGCGGATGAGGATTGTCAGAAGATCATTGATCTTGTTGTGAAAACCACAGGGCTTGAGGTTTCAGTCCTGGAATCCTGCCCGCCGGTCTCCAGTGATGTCAATGCACCTGCCATGCAGCTGCTCCGGCAGGCGTTTCAACGTGTTCTGGCGCATCCGGTCGGATTCATACGGATGTGCGGCGCCACGGATGCCCGGCATTTGAGGGCGCTCAATATTCCTGTTGCGATTATCGGCACCGAGGGAACCGGGGCACATTCCCCGGAGGACAGGCTCAAACTGGAATCCATCGACACCTGCCGGAAAATATTAAAGGAATATATGACACTGTTACAGTCGGACTGTCACTGAATATCCTCTGCCGGGTCTTCCGGGAAAGCGCTGAAGACGGTCAAAAGCCGTTTTTGAGTTCCTCTCTTGTGAACTCTCCGACTTCATCCGGCCCGTGCGCGTAACAGAACAGCGCCGCGATGTAGACCTTTTCTGCGACAAGGAGCACAAGAGCAAATCCCGCGATCAGGACTGCTTCCGGAAGTATGAGGGCGAGAACGGCGGGACGGGCTGCCGCGGACGGTGGGATTCCGCCGATTGCCGCTGCCGTCAGGAACGGAACGCAGAAAATCAGGAGAAGCACAAGGAGTTTCAGAAAGAGGAGTCCCCTGAAGCCGCCTTTCGTATGCCAGATATGTTCAATCGTAGTTCCGACACGATTCCGGATTACGTCCGGTTCTTCCGCTTCCTCGTCGCAGATTATGGTCGGAACGGCAAACACATTGCCTCTTCCCCGCCTGAAGAAATTCAATCCCCATCGCAGCAGCGCCTTCCGCTTGATGAAGGCAAAAAGGAGTCCGCGTTTGATCAGAATCCCGTCATTACTGAATCCGCGGATCATTTCGCTGTAGAATATGCCGAGCAGGAACGCGGAAAGAATGCGGCAGACCAGGAGCCCGGCTGTTGCCGCAAGCAGGAGGATGAGCATGGGGAAGATGATTTCCGCCGCATTGAATGCCGGCTTTTCCGGCGCCGGAAACAGCAGGAAAATCAGATTCGCGATCTGTTTTGCCGCGATGCCGTAAAGCAGCAGATACAGAAGCGCTTCCGGAATCAGAAGATTCAGCAATCTGCGGTTCTTTTTCAGAACACGCAGGGATTTTACGACGATGTTCCATTCGAGACGCAGACGGTTCATGTTTACCTCATGTGAGTATTTTCTTTCAGAAAGTCGCGGTATCCGGCGGCTTCAGTCCGCCTTTCCTGCGCAGGAAATCATGCCTGCATAATCGGAGCAGAATCTTTTCTGAAATGTGATTCCGCCGGTTCTCCGGAAAAGCTGAATCATAAATGCCCGCTTTTTCCATGAAAACAAAAAAGACGCCGCTGAAGTAAACGGCGTCCTGAAGAATTCCGAGAAAAGCGGTCAGTCTCTGTTGAGAATCGCATAGATTTTCTTCTTGTCGGTTCCCGCTTCGAGAATTTCGCTCATGATGTCTTTGTCTTTCAGCTTGATGGAGATGCTTCCGAGGAGCTTGAGATATGCTTCCTGATCCTTTTCGTCGGCGGCAAGGAAAACGATCAGCCTGACGGGTTCATTGTCAAGAGTCTTGTAATCGGAGATCGGAGTCTGGCAGATGCCGACGATCACGAGGGGGGAGGGGAATTCCGCAACGCGGATATGAGGAAGCGCAAGACCGTTTCCAATACCGGTCGTCATCATTTTCTCTCTTTTCCAGATTGCTTCGCGGAGCTGTGCCTCGTCCATTGTGCAGCGTGTTGTCGCGTATGTAATGATCTCTTCGAGAACTGCCTTTTTCGTTTCGCCTTCGAGAACGAGGATGGAATCTGCATGAAGATATTTTACAAATTCAGGTTTCATGTTCGTTGTATCTCCTTTCACAAATGTTGTAAGACTCAATTATATTCTAAAGTTACTACCGAATATGGAAAAGTCAAGCGTAAAAGCGCAATATCTCCGGAATAAGCATTTTTTTCGATTCCGGGCTTGCCTTTTTCAGAAAAGGGATTACATTACGTGTCCATTGGCAAGCCAATCTAGCTCAGTCGGTAGAGCAGCTCATTCGTAATGAGCAGGTCATCGGTTCGAATCCGATGATTGGCTCCATTTTCATTTCATCGGGTTTCATTCACTGATCCTCTGCATCGGCTTAAAAAATGAATTCAGGCATGCTGGACTGCAAGCATGAATGAGCATATCTGCAAAAATAATGATAAGACATTGCTGATGTATCGCCTCATATTTCCTGCGGAATATCGTTGTGAGGTGTTCAGCGGCAGAGTATCTGCGGTCCTGAAAGATATTTCCCCTGGTATATCTGAGCAATACGGGATTCCCTCTGCGGAAATAGGCATGGAAGGAAATTATACCTGTTTTCTTGTCCGAAGTGTTTCCGCATTGTCTGTAACGCAAATGGTAAAAACGATCAAAAGCATTACGGCGAAGCAAATATTTCAGTTGCATCCGGATGTTAAGCGCTTTTTACAGGGTGAAAATTAGCGGACAGGCGGATTCTGTGCCGATATCGGAACGGGTATGCGAATGCAGAAGGCATTCAGCAGTACATCTGAAGGAGATTTTTATGGGAAATTTGACTGAATGGAGGGGACGCTCTGCCTTGTGTCTGCTGGGTGTCCTTGTTTTGAGCTGTTTTCGGGCGGAAGCCCGCTTTGAGGCGGAGTCAGTGCTTGAGAATCCGGAGATTCTTCAAAAGGAGAAGTTCGTAAAAGATCAGTGGACCCTCTGGTCGACCGATGTGGATGCGGCGAAAAAATGGTCCGGCGGCGTGGTGATCCGCGGCAACGGAGTAACACAGGACCGTGTTCCCGGCGAAGGTTCACCGATTCTGACCTTCCACATTTCTCTTCCAGAAAAGGGGCGTTTTGACATTTATGCCAAAGTGCAGCGTTCCGTGGCGGTATCCACGGACGGCGGTAAAACGTGGCGCCGTTTCAGCGGTGGGTTTGTCGCCCGCGACGTGCCCGGCTCCCGGACGCCTTACCGTCTTCAAATCGCGGATGCCTATGTCAATCCCGGCAATGCCGGTCCCTGCTATATCGACTTCTTTGAAGTGCGCCCCGGAGAACATGCCCAGGCGATGGCAAACCGGAAGATTGAGATTGAAAACGGAAATTTTGAACAGTCCGCCGGCGGCAGATTTCCCGGCTGGTCCAAATTATGGACACGCAATCCCAAAGCGGCAAGCAGAATTGAGGCGTCAGCGGAAAAACCGCATTCCGGGAAATACGCCGCACGTTTTCAGATGACCGATGCTGCCGACTGGTCCTGGAACAATGTGCGCTTTGCCGTGGAGCCGGGCGAAGAGTTTGTCTATGGCGGCTTTGCGCGTAAGCTCAGCGGCAAAGCTGGCGAAGTCGCGCTGCAGTTTGTCGGATACAGAGACGGCAGGCTGGTTTCTTACGAGACCAGTTCGCTGGAGCTTGCCTCGATGAATTCGGAGTGGAAAAAGTATGAAAAGACATTTGTCGTTCCTTATAATGTCAATCAGCTGCAGTTCCGGGTGGTGGGGGAAGGCACAGGCGTTTTTGAGCTGGACGATCTTTACGTCAGACTGATCGGCAGGAAAGAGGTGAAGATTCCTGTGCTGCCGAAACCGCGGCTGAAGTATGAACCCGTTACCGGTTTTTCCAACAGACGGATTGAAGAAAAGCTGGACCGGGGACTGGTTGCCATGCGGACCAGGGACGGAGTTTATCTTTCGTGGCGTCTGCTGAAAGACGACAGCTCCTCGGGATTCGATCTTTTCCGCGTGGCAGACGGCAGGGAGACGAAAGTGAATGCCGTGCCGATTCGTCAGACTTGCGACTATCTTGATACCGAGCCCGGCAATGCGGCGGAATATGTGGTGCGCCCGTCAGACGGCGGTCATGGAGTGATTGGAAGAGCGGAAACAAGGGAAAAGACGCAGGGCAATCCGCATTTGACTTTTACGCTCGGCGATCCCAGAGGACGTGTTGACAAGGTAGGAATCGGCGATCTGGACGGTGATGGAAAGTACGACCTAGTTGCGCGTATTGCCTCCGGCAGTGTCGACCCGTGGCATGTCGTCTGGAAGCCATCGCCGGATACCTTGAAGCTGGAGGCGTTTTCCCAGGACGGAAAGCGGCTTTGGAGTTTCGATCAGGGCTGGAGCATTGAACGGGGAATCTGGTACAGCCCTTTTCTCGTATATGATTTGAATGGCGATGGAAAAGCCGAAGTCGCGCTCAAGCAGGGAGAAGGAGATCCGCGCGATGCGGATGGCCGTGTGACCGGCGGAAAGGAATACCTTATGATCCTTGACGGTATGACCGGGAAGAAGATTGCCGAAGTTCCGTGGCCTGACCGGGAGGGTTTTACAGGACGTTCCGCCTATAATCATGCGTCGCGTAATCAGCTTGCCGTCGCTTACCTGGACGGAAAGACTCCCGCGATTATCGCTCTGCGGGGAACCTATGCCACGATGAAGGCGGAAGCCTGGCAGCTCAACGGCAGGAAGCTGGAACTGCTTTGGAAATATGACAGCCGGGCTTACGGCAGGGAATATCAGGGACAGGGAGCGCATACGACCCGAATTGCCGATCTGGACGGTGACGGACGGGATGAAATCATATTGGGCAGCGCTGTCCTTGATGATGACGGGCGTCCCCTGTGGACGACCGGGCTGGGGCATCCCGATTATCTTTATGTCACCAATGTCACAAATAAAAATCCCGGGATGGAAATCATAACGGTTCTTGAAACCGCTACACCGAAAGGCGGCGGGATTCATGTCGCCGATGCCAAAACCGGAAAGACTGTCTGGAAACTGGGAGAACCTGCCAATCATGTCCATCATGGATATGGTGCGGATCTTGACCCGCGTTACCGCGGATTGGAGGTCGGGGGTGTGGACACGGACTCAAGTTTTGAACGCAGGCGCCTGAAACGCTGGTTTTTCAACGGAGACGGGGAGCTGCTGTTCCGCGATGCGGCAGTGCCTGAACAGAAGGCGATACGGACTGTTTTCTGGGATGCCGATCTGCAGCGGGAGATTGTTTCCGCGATTCCCCGCGATTTTCTGGGTGGACCGTCCGGCGGCGTGACGGAAGGCAGTTTTCTCATGGCGGCGGATATTTTCGGAGACTGGCGGGAAGAGATATTCACTGCCGTCAAGGGAGAAGTCCGAATATATTCGACGGACATTCCCGCAATGGATCGCCGGGTGACGCTGATGCAGGATCCGCAGTACCGGCTGGCGGTGGCGACAAGTTCCATGGGGTATTTGTTCGACAGCTGCCTTTCTTATCTGCCGACGGATGTTTCGCCGAACCTCAATCTGACGCTTTCCCCCAAAGGGATGACGCGTTCTCTCCGGGTCGTAATCAGCGCGCCGCTTGATCGACCGCTCAGAGGTACTCTTACATTGTCATTGCCGTCTTGCTTTGATTGCAGACCGGAGAAAAGAAATATCGACTTGGCGAAGGGCGGATTGGAAACGCTGAATATCAGCATGAAGATTGTCGGAGAGCTTCAGGGAAAAATCCGTGCGGAACTGGTTCTGGACGACGGCACCGTGCTGCGCGGTCAGGTGGCGGTCAGGGAGACTCCGGTCAAAGTGAATGTCCGGCCGCCGGAGGGGTTTGTCGTCGAAGCGGAGGATTTTATTGCGGAAAAAGGGGGAAAAGTCCTGGTGCGTTCCGACAAGGCAGGAGTCAGCAAAGGAAAAAGTTTCTCGCATTGGGATAAGACCGGTCATGAATTGACGTGGAAGATTCATGTTCCGGAAGATGGAAAATATAAACTGCAGCTGCGTTACTGCGGAGAGCCAACGACCCGGACGATCCGGGTCAATGATGAAATGCTCGGCGTTTTCCATATTCCCACTTCAGGCGGCTTTGGAACCGGTGCCGGAGATTGGGAGACTTATACCGTTGAACGGCAGGGAAAGGCGCTGCCTCTGACATTGAAGGCAGGACTGCAGACCATCCGCATTGTCAACACCAGAGGCGAGATGATGAATCTCGATTACCTGGCTTTGGTCCCGGTAAAATAGAAAGAACTTTGTTTTTGTTCAGAACGGCATCGTGATGATGCCGTTCTGGTGTCCGTTTCACAGCGATGTTTCCCCGCGTGTCGAACCGTTGGAACGGAGCTCCTGTCGCGGGGAGAACATCCCGTCAATGAGGAAAAATCGGCGGAAATTTTCCCGCCCTTAACTCTTTGCGAGTTCCTCCGCATAATAGGAGCTGCGGACAAGGGGACCGGAATTGACATGTTCAAAGCCGATCTCTTTTGCATAGGCGCCCCATGAGTCGAAAACATCCGGTTCCACATAACGTTCCAGCTTCCAGTGTTCCTTCGACGGCGGCAGATACTGCCCGATCGTCAGAAACGTGGCGCCTGTCGCGCGGATGTCGCGGATTGTCTGAAGCACCTCGTCATCCGTTTCCCCCATTCCGACCATGATGCCGGATTTGACGGGGATGCGTCCGCCGGTGATAGAGTATGCTTTTTCCAGAACCGCCAGAGACCGGCGGTATTGGGCTTTGGAACGGATCAGGGGCGTCAGGCGCTCCACCGTCTCCACATTATGATTGTAGACATCGGGACCCGCGTCCAGTACGGTGCGCATGTCTTTTTCCACAAAGTTGAAATCGGGAACCAGCACTTCAACCTTTACGCCCGGGATTCTGTTTTTCAACGCCCGAATCGTCTTTGCAAAATGCCCGGCGCCGCCGTCCGGCAGGTCGTCGCGCGTGACGCTGGTCACAACGACGAACGCAAGTTTCATTTTTGCGGCGGCTTCGGCGAGATGCTCCGGTTCCATCGGGTCCGGAGGGAGAGGCTGTTCAACGTGTCCGACGGCACAGAATTTGCAGTTGCGCGTGCAGCGTTCCCCGAGGATCATGAATGCGGCGGTTCCGCGATGCCAGCATTCGCAGAGATTCGGGCACTGTGCGCCGCGGCAGACCGTATTCAGGCTGTTCGTTTTCAAAAGCGCGTCCACATGATCGCGCTGCTCCCCGCAGGGAACCTTGACCCGAATCCACGGCGGCAGTTTCGGGCGGAAATCAATCTTTCCGGAACTCATCTCACGCTCAGCATTTGGAGATTACGAGACTTGCATTGGAGCCGCCGAATCCGAAACTGTTGCTCAGGGCATGTCTGATTTCGACGTTCTTCCGGGTTTCCCGGACAAGATCCGCCCATGCGAAAGAGTCGTCGGGATCCTCCAGATTCGCGGATTTGCTGATGAAAGAGTGTTCCAGCATCAAAGTCGTGAAAATCGCCTCGACGGCACCTGCCGCGCCGATCATGTGTCCGGTCATGGATTTTGTGCTGTTGATCGCGACTTCGTGATCGTTTCCGAAAACTTTTTTGATGCCCTCAAGCTCAATGGGATCTCCCACCGGCGTGGAGGTTCCGTGCGTGTTGACATAGGTGACATCGGAGCTTTTGAGCCCTGCGGATTCCAGCGCCCGTGACATGACTTCCGCCGTCGATTCCGCGTTCGGGACAACCATGTCCACTGCGTTGCTGTTGGAGTAATAGCCGGAAATGACCGCTTTCGGTTCCGCTCCGCGTTTCACCGCGTGTTCCTCGCTTTCAAGCACGAGCATGCCCGCGCCTTCGGCAAGCACAAAACCGTCGCGCTTTCTATCGAACGGACGGCTTGCCTTTTCCGGCGTGTCGTTGAAACTGTGGGAGAGGGCGCGCATTGTGTTGAACCCGAGCGCCTGTCCCCAGCTCAGCTCTTCGGAGCCGCCCACGATTACCATTTCATATTCGCCGGATCTGATGAGGCGCGCGCCGGCGATGATTGCCAGGGCGCTTCCGGTGCAGGCGGCGCTGATGTTGTAGCTCTCGCCGGTGATTCCGTAGAGAAGCGATATATTGGCAACTGCCGAGGACGGCATGATCTTCGGCACGGAGAAAGGAGATACGCTGCGGAGACGGTGCGTCGTGTCAAATGACTTCATGTTTTTGTAGACCGTCATGTAGGAACTTCCGGCGCATCCGTTGATGAGTGCTATTCTGCGGTTGGGAAGGTCTTCGGGAGTGAACCCGGCTTCCACCAGTGCTTCATAAACCGCGGCGGCGGCCATACGGGAGTTCGGAGACATGAAACGCAGGTTTTTCACGTTGAACATCGGACACTGCACCTCATTGTCGGACACTCCGGCAACCTGGCTTTCCAGCCCCATGTCGCGCCATTCCGGCATGAATACGATTCCGGTTTTCCCGTCCATCAGACTCTGCACGTTCTGCGCCAGTCCATTCCCGAGCGGAGTTACGAGTCCGCGTCCCGTTATGACAACTCTCATAGTATGTAAATCCTTTCCGGCAGTTTTTACTCTACTTCATCACGGCAATATAACCTTTTACTCTGCTGATTTCAACGCGCCAACTCCTTTCCGGATACTTTTTTTGACGTTTTTTCCCGTTTCGGATACGGCGGAAATGACGGATTCTGCAAAACTTGTTTCCCGACCTTGAAAAAATCTCTTTTCCGGATTATACTCCGAGCACAGGGAGGCTTCGGGATGACGACGGAGGAGTTTCAAAATCTGGTTTATTCTTTTGTGAGGGCGATTCCTCGCGGGCGTGTCGCCACATACGGACAGCTTGCGCTTCTCGCCGGCTGTCCGGAACGTTCACGGATGGTCGGCAGGGCTTTGCGCGATGTCCCGCGGAATTTGAGGCTGCCCTGTCACAGGGTGGTCAATGCGGCGGGACGCTGTGTGCCGGGATGGCCGGAACAGGCGGTTCTGCTCCGCAGGGAAAATGTCGTTTTCCGCCCGAACGGAAATGTGGACCTCGGACAATGCCTCTGGGATTGCTTTGAAGAATGACTTTTCCATTTTCTTTCGATTTGCAAACAGGAAATGTCTGTGCTAAATTATCAGGTCATGTTTTATTTTGAAATCGCAGAGAGGAAAGTAAAATGGATTACAGAAGTTACTTCAAGCAGTATCCGGACAAGAACGGGCGCTACGGCGAATATGGCGGAGCGATTCTCCCGCCGGAGCTGGTTCCCGTGTTCAAAGAGATTACGGAGGCTTATAACGCAATCTGCCATTCCGCGCAGTTCATCAATGAGCTCCGCCGCATCCGGAAGGAATTTCAGGGGCGTCCGACTCCCGTTTATCATTGCGACCGGCTTTCACGCAAGTTGAAAACAGGCTGCCAGATTTATCTCAAGCGCGAGGATTTGAATCATACCGGCGCACACAAACTCAATCACTGCATGGGGGAGGGACTTCTTGCAAAATTCATGGGCAAGAAGAAACTGATCGCCGAGACCGGCGCCGGGCAGCATGGCGTGGCGCTCGCGACTGCCGCCGCATATTTCGGACTGAAGTGCGACATCTATATGGGTGAGGTCGATATTGCAAAACAGGCGCCGAATGTGACGCGCATGAAAATCCTCGGCGCAAATGTCGTGCCTGTGACTCATGGACTCAAAACCCTGAAAGAGGCGGTCGATGCCGCGTTCGATGCTTATCTTAAGGAATACAAAGAGGCAATTTACTGCATCGGTTCCGCACTCGGCCCGCACCCGTTTCCGCAGATGGTGCGTGATTTCCAGATGTGCGTCGGGCTTGAGGCGCGCGAACAGTTCCTTGAAATGACGGGCATCTTCCCCGATGTCGTCTGCGCCTGCGTCGGCGGCGGCAGCAATTCCGTGGGGATGTTCTCCGCGTTTCTCAATGATCCCGTTGAAATCTGCGGTGTCGAGCCGCTTGGCAGAGGCCCGAAAACAGGCGATCATGCCGCTTCCATGGCATTCGGCAAACGCGGCATTCTCCATGGTTTTGAAAGCATTCTGCTTCAGGAAGAGGACGGTTCGCCGTCTCCTGTCTATTCGATTGCCAGCGGTCTGGACTATCCCGGCGTCGGTCCCGAACATGCTTTCTGGCGTGATCTCGGCAGAGTCAACTACGTTACGGCGACCGACGAGGAGGCGATTGACGCATTCTTCAAATTGTCCCGATATGAGGGAATCATTCCCGCGCTCGAAAGTGCTCATGCGGTTGCGTATGCGATGAGGCGCGCACGGGAGATGAGCAGCGGCGCTATTCTGGTCAACTGCAGCGGCCGCGGCGACAAAGATGTCGATTATGTTGTCGAGCATTACGGCTACGGCGAACAGTTCATGTTCAAAGACTGATCGCTGTCAGTCGGAATTTCAGAACCGGCAGAGTATCCCCCGCGATATTCCGCCGGTTTTTTTTATGGACTGCCTTGCATCATGAAAAATCCGCTTTATAGTGTTCCCAGGTTCCGGTAAACAATACGGACAGGGTATAATCAGGAGATAAGGACGGATGAAAAAGTGTTTTTTCTTTCTTGCTTTTTCTTTTCTCTGCTTGTGGAGTCTCTTTGCTGAGGAGGGAACTTTTTTCCGGGTGGAGCTTCATGAAAATTTCTTTTCTGCGGAGTATTCACCGGAAATTTTTGAATGGTATGCCGCTTTGCTGGGAAAAGACTTCAGTCTTGTGGAAAAGCCGCCTCGCAATCTGTATCTGAAAAGCTGTTTTTATCTTTGCAGCCGCAAAGGAATGGCAAGTCCCGGCTGGGAGGGCGGGAGTGTTACCGGAGCTGATTTCACGGTGGAGGGGAAGGGGGTGAGGACGCCGTGTTCCGCTGTTGCGGAGGTGAGGACTTTTCCTTTTTCCGATGGGATTGCATGGTGTCTGTTTGAGATCAGAATCACGGGACCGGTCAGTGTGGTGCGTCAATATGGAGTGGCTGTCAGGCGGGTGATGCGGAATGGGTGTTCTGTTCCGGGAATCACGGGGGATGTCCGCGGATTTCCCGCGTCCCGTCTGCTGATTTCTTCCGGCATGAGAAATGAATGAAAGTCTTCCGGAAATCCTGCCGGGGAAAAATTCCATTGTCAGCCGTAACGCCGTTGAAATCCGGTAAAAAAGACCGATGGGAAAAATGAGTTTTCAGTCTTCTTTTCCTACTTTTTCGGCTTTCCATTGGAAAAAATGGGATTCCGCGTGTAAATTAGCCGCGATGAAACATAACAGAAAGGATTTTTGAATGCGTTTCTATAATACTTTGGGACGTAGTATGCAGGAGTTTCAGCCGATCGAGGAAAAGTCCGCGAAGATGTACACCTGCGGCCCGACGGTCTATAATTATGCCCATATCGGAAATTTCCGCGCTTATTTGTTTGAGGATCTGCTCCGCCGTTCTCTGGAATACCATGGATACAAGGTAACGCAGGTCATGAATCTGACTGATGTTGACGACAAGACGATCCGTGATTCCCGGGCTGCCGGACTGAAACTTCAGGATTTCACCCGCAAGTACAAGGATGCGTTTTTTGAAGATCTCAAGACTCTTCGCATTGAGCCCGCCGAGCATTATCCCGAGGCGACGACGCATATTCCTGAAATGATTGAAATGATCCGGATTCTCTTTGAGAAAGGATTTGCCTACAAGTCCGAGGACGGTTCCGTCTATTTCTCCATCGCCAAGTTCAGGGATTACGGAAAACTGGCGAAAATTGATATGGAGCAGCAGCGCTCCGGCGTCCGTATCAACAACGACGAATATGACAAGGATTCCGTTGCCGATTTCGCACTCTGGAAGGCATGGAGCGAGAGCGACGGCGATGTCAAGTGGGACAGCCCGTGGGGACCGGGGCGTCCGGGCTGGCACCTTGAATGCAGCGCCATGAGCATGAAATATCTCGGCAGGACATTCGACATCCACACGGGAGGCATTGACAACATGTTCCCGCACCACGAGGACGAAATTGCGCAGAGCGAGGCCGCAAACTCCTGCAAGTTCGTGAACTACTGGCTTCATTGCGAACATCTGACGATCGATAAGAAGAAAATGTCGAAATCTCTCGGCAATTTCTATACGCTGCGCGACCTGCTGAACAAAGGGTATTCCGGAAAAGAGGTCCGCTGGGCGCTTATCGGAACGCATTACCGTTCCAAACTGAACTTCAATCTCGGACTCTGCGATCAAGCGCGTTCGACTCTGGAGAAGTTTACCGCGTTCTTCGGTCGCCTGAAGGCGCTGCCGCAGGGAACAGCCGGAAAAGAGGAAGCGTGCAGGCTTGCAGCGGAAGCCGATAAGAAATTTGCGGATGCCATTGGAGACGACCTGAATATTGCCGAAGCGCTGTCCGCCGTTTTTACGCTGGAACGTGCTGTGAATACGGCGCTTGCTGCCAATTCCTTCCAATCCGAAGCCGGCGGGGTGATCCTTGAACAGTTCCGCCGTTTTGACAGAGTGCTCGCCGTTTTCGATGTGGACGCCGCCGCTTCCGAAGAAGCGGAAGAGGTTCCCGCCGAGATTATGGCTCTTGTGCAGAAGCGCATTGAAGCAAGAAAGGCAAAGGATTTCAAGACGGCTGATGAGATTCGTGATTCTCTGAAAGCACAGGGGTGGGCTGTCGTGGACACTCCCCAGGGCATGAAAGTCAAAAAGGCATGAGACAGGGAGCGGTGAAAAATAGTGCAATATTTTTCACCGTGAATGTTTCCTGCGGGTTGAATAATGCGCCGCGCGATATACATTATAAGGTTTTGCGGTAGTTTGACAATAAAAAATAAGGGTTGGTCATGGTTATAAGAAAAATGAATACGGTGCTGGTGAAGCACAACAAGATTCTCTTTGGTGCATTTTCCGTTATTATCATTATTTCCTTTGTCTGGTTTTTCACGCCCGGCATTGACGGATCGCTGCTTTTCGGCAACAGAATGTCTCCGAATTCAGTGGTTGGAAAAGTCTTTGGAAAGAAGGTGAAGCTGAAAGATTATCAGAAAGCCGTGGACAACAAGAGTCTCATGCTTTCCCTTTACAATCCTGCCGCTCCTGCCGAACTCAGGGATTATGTGATTGCCAATATCTTTACCGATATTGCTCTTGACGCCGCCGCGGAAAATGCCGGGATTACGGTTCCCGACGAAGAGGTGATTGCCGAAATCAAACGGATGCCCGTATTCAACTCGGAAAAGGGATTTGACCATAAGCGCTATGAGGCTTTTATCAAGAGCTATGTCGAACCTGCCGGACTGACCACGGCCGATTTTGAAGAATCCATCCGCAAGTTCATCGCGACAAGAAAACTGCTTCAGAGCGCTTCCCTCAATGTAATCGTGGTGCCGGATGAGCTGGATCAGTTCATGAATCTGCGTCTGGAGAAGATCAAGGCTTCCGCGATCCGTTTCCCGTTTGCAGCCTATAAACCCGGTAAAATATCGGAGCAGGAACTGGAGGATTTTTACAAAAAGAATACTCAGATGTTCATGACTGCGCCTCAGCTGATGACGGAGGTCGTGCGGTTTGATTATAGAAATTACATGAAGGATGTGAAGGTCACGGACAAGCAGGTGGAGGATTATTACAAGGCTTCCGAAGAGAAGTTCAAGAAGAACGGAAAGGTGCAGCCGCTGGCTGCTGTCAAGGCGCAGATTGTCGGCGAGCTCAGGCTGGAGGAGGCGAAGAACAAGGCGATGGATGCCGCCCGCGAATTCCGGAATGAACTTTACAATGCCGCGTCCGAAGTTTCCACCGGCGCCGGGCAGATTGAAGTCTTCAACACGATTGCCGGAAAACACGGTTTCCGGCTGATTAAGCCGGTGTCCTGGCTGACGGCATCTTCGGAACAGATTGACAAGATCGGAAAAGAACCTGCTCTTGTCGCCGCGCTGTTCCGTACAACGGAACGTTACCCGATTACGAAGAGCGTTGCGGGAAAAAATGCCGCCTATGTTGCGGTTGCCGTAAAAAGACAGCCTTCCGTTCCCGCCCCGTTTGCTGAGGTAAAGGCAAAAGTGAAAGAGGTTCTCGCCCTTCAGAAGGCGAGAGTCGCGGCAAGAGAGGCTGCTTCCGACTTTGCGGCAAAACTTGCAGCCAGCAAAAATCCGCAGGTGGAACTTGCCGCGGTTGCGAAGAATCCGGGGATTCAGGTCAAGCCGATCAAGGAATTTTCCAGGCAGACTGTCAACCCTGCCGATTATGAGGCACGCTATGCTCTGATGGCGACGGACAATATTACCCCTGTGATTCCGATGGCGGACGGGATGATGATGGTTCTGATAGAGAAGCGGATTCCGCCGACCGCTGCGGAAAAACAGGCTCTCAAGGACACCCTTACCGCGGAATTCCAGGCGGAGAAGAGAGCTTTGGCGGAAACAGCTTTCCTTGACTGGGTGCGCGCCAATACGGAAAGTTATCTTTCCAACGAACAGCAGCAGTGACGGTGATTCTTTTTCCGTTTTCAAAACCTTCCGGAAGAAATTCCGGAAGGTTTTTTTACGGCGCGGCGGTCTGACTGGCAGCCCATGCCGTCTGTTGATGCGGATGTTCCGGTCACGGATTTGTCGGCAGTGTCGATATTCTGCGCATAATAGCATATTCAGCACAGGATTATGGCGAATAATGTTTCCGTGGCTCTCCGGAAAAATTTCCGGCGCCGTCGAATGTGCGGAATGCGCTGCATCGCAGCTGCAAATATAAAGCCTGTGAATCTGTCATATAGATATTCTCCCCTCCTATGGAAAAATCCAGTCCGGAACAGAGAATACCTTAATTTTCATCGATCTGAGAAAAGCCTCAACAGGTCTGCGGGGGAATTCATTTCCCCGGCTGTCTGGCTGAGGAATGACGGTTTCTCTTGGCAAGCAGCAGCAGATCTCTGATTTTTTCAGGAGTGTCCGCTTTTACCCAGCGTTTTTCAAAGGTGGGGCTCTGAATAATCTGCGCGATTGCGGCAAGGGACTGCAGATGAAGATTGCGCAGGTCGGCTGTGCCGAACAGGAAGAAGATCGCTTTCACCTGCGGAGCGGCATTTCCCGGAAATTGCACGCCGTGAGCGGCTTTGACGATAATCAGTTCAAATGTGTTTTTCCCGTCGATCATCAGATGCGGGATGGCGACATAGGGAGTGAGCACCGTGCTGGAGGTTTCCTCCCTGCGGATCAGAAGGTCTGCCAGGACGCCGGACTGGGAAGCCAGATGGTCGCTTGTACGGCAGATTTCCCTGGCGAGCGCATCAAAATTTCCAGCCTTGTCGTAAATGACAATGGGGGCGTTCTCGACGCAGTGGTCAAAGTCGTCCGAAACGATTTCATCTCGGGCTCTTATGATTTCGCGGAGTTCCCGTTCCAACCCATGACGCGGCATCCGGTTGCGGGTAATTCTCCGGATCAGATGTTCCAGCGCATATTCCAGATTGACTTTTCTGCCGAAGATGAAATACAATATGAGTCCGAGGATGATGATGCCGAGGGAGATCTGAACCGCCCCCAGTCCGAGTTCCATAATCAGCACGCCGAACAGCCCCATGCTGAGGATTGGGGTCCAGGGATAAAACGGCACCCGAAAGCTGGGGCGGTAGTTCTGAATGTTGCTTTCGCGCAGGATGATGACGGAGGCGTTGGTCAGGATGAAGGAAAGCATGATGACGGTCGATGCGACGGAGACAAGCTGTTCCAGCGGCAGCAGCTGCGCGGCGACCATGACCGCGCCGGTGATGAGAAGCGCCGGCAAGGGCATTTTCCGCTTTCCGTAGGTATTGCTGAAGAAACTGGGAATTAGGGCGTCGCGCCCCATTGCGTAGGGGAAGCGCGCCGCCGCCATGACTCCCGCATTGGCTGTAGTGACGAATGCCATCATCGCGCCAAAGGTGATGACGGCGAAGCCGGGAGTCCCGTAATACTGCCTTGCGGCATCCGCGAGCGGCGTCAGCGACCCCGCGAGTTTTCCAGGCTCCAGCACGCCGACGGTGACAATCAGAGTCAGAACATAGATGAATGCGACGGCAGCAATTGCACCGATCATCCCGAGAGGAAGGTTGCGCTTGGGATTGCGGACTTCTTCCGAAACGCTGGCGACATCAAGGAGCCCCCCGAAAGAGACGAATACAAACGCCGCCTCCGCAAACAGATAAGAGTAGTCCTTTCCCGGAATGAACAGAGGGGAAAAACGGGACGGTTTCAATTCCGGGAATCCGAGCACGACATAGGCTCCCATGGCGGCAAACAGCAGCAGAACCATGATGATCTGGGCAATGGCCGCCTCCCGGGTGCCGATCAGGTTCACCAGCAGAAACAGAAGCGTCAGGATGATGCCGCACAGAACAGGCTCGAAATTGAAAAACTGATGCAGGACTTCCGACATTCCGAAGATGGCGAAAGAACTTTTCAAGGCGATGGCGCTCCAGTTCAGCAGACCGGAAACCGTTCCCGCGAGAGGTCCCATGCTCCGTCCTGTATAGAAATAGATTCCGCCCGCAAGCGGCATTGCCGTTGCGAGTTCAATTGTGGCGAGTGCCCCGACCAGAGCGCATATTCCCGCAAGCAGATAGGAGAGAAAGACGGCGGGGCCTATCTGCGCGAACGCAATGCCCGGCAGTATGAAGATGCCGGAGCTGATCATAGCCCCGGAAGAGATGCAGAAAACATCAATCAGCCCAAGAGATTTTATCAAACCGTTTTTTGCCATGCCGTATTCTCCTTATCCTGATATTGCTGTCCGGAGTCATTCCTCCGGCTTTCTGCGGTACCACTCGGGCGTGATACCGTAACTGTTGATCTTATAATGAATGACGCGGGGCGAGAGATCCAGGTCGCGTGCGGCGGCGGACATGTTTCCGCTGTTCTTCTTCAGCGCCTCGACGATCAGTTCCCGCTCGAAGGATTCCACCATCATGTTGAAAGACGCCTTGCCTTCCGGTAGCATTTCATATCCCGCGTCCTTGCCGGTCTGGAGCGACGGCGGCAGATTGTAACCGTGAATGCAGTCGTCGGAAGCGGTCAGCACCGCGCGTTCTATACAGTTTTCCAGTTCGCGGACATTGCCCGGCCAGTGATACGCCATCAGCATGTTGACCGCGGGGGTGGAAAGGCGTTTGACATGTTTCCCGTAACGGAGATTGTGCTTGCTGATGAAGTGTTCCGCCAGCAGGATGATGTCGCTTCTGCGCTTGGAAAGATCCGGCAGAAGAATCGGAAAGATGTTCAGGCGGTAATAGAGGTCTTCGCGGAATTTTCCCTCTTCCATCAGCTGTTCCAGGTTCCTGCTGGTCGCGGCAAGCAGCCGGACGTCGGTCTTGATTTCCTCATTGCTTCCGATTCGTGAAAATGTTCGTTCCTGAATGAAGCGCAGGAGCTTGACCTGCACCGGCAGGCTGAGATCGCCTATCTCGTCCAGAAACAGAGTGCCCCCGTCCGCCGCCTCCGCGCGCCCGATCCTGCGGCTGACCGCTCCTGTGAAGGCACCTTTTTCATGCCCGAACAGCTCGCTTTCGACCAGATTTTCAGGGAGGGCGGCGCAGTTCAGAGTGACGAACGGTTTGTCCGAGCGCGGGCTGAGCTGCCGGATCGCCTTTGCGACCAGCTCTTTGCCGGTTCCCGAGCTGCCGCGGATCAGCACCGTGGCATTGCTGGGGGCGACCTGGCGGATCAGAGCGTAGATGTTCTGCATGGCGCGGCAGTTGCCGATCAGTTCTCCGGGATTGCCGCCTTCGGTCAGGGCTTCGCGCAGACGCTTGTTTTCCGCGAGCAGGCTTTCGCGCTCCTCCCACTCCTGATGATAGACCGCAACCGCGTCCGCCATCAGGTTCCCCACGATCTCCAGAAGTTTCAGATCCTCGTCCAGTTGAACTCCCGGGACAACCTTGCGGTCGATTCCGAGGGTTGCAATCACTTTTTCGTCCTGAATGACCGGAACACACAGAAAGGCGACCGGATTGCTGTCGAGCTGATGGCGTCCGGTCCGGCTCAGGAAACGTTTGTCTTTGGAAATATCCGGCACAAGGCAGGGAATGCCCGTTGCGGCGACATGACCCGTGATGCCTTCCCCGAGTTTGTATCTGCCGCGTTTCTTTTCATTTTCATCGAGCCCCTGCGAGGCTTCTATAATGAAAATGTCCCCTTGCCGCAGAGTGAATGTGCCGCGCACCATTCCCATTTTCCGGTTCAGAATATCAAGCACCTTTTCCAGCAGGGCGCTGACATTGCGTTCATGGACGACAGCGGAGCTGATTTCCTGTAAAACCGCAATTTCCGTTTTTAATTGATCCGCCATATGTTTCCTGATTGATTGCAGGCGTCAGAACAGCAGGTGTTTGCAGAGCTGCGCCACGAGAATTGTCCCCGCCGCCATGACAAGCGAGTCCGGCAGCAGGGGAGAGTTTGTCAGTTTTGCGAGACAGCGGAAAGCGAAAAAACCGGCAATGAGCCAGCCTATCCACGGAATCATCAGGAGCAGCGTGCAGAACAGCCCCACCGCGATCGACACCGACAAACTGGATCTTACCCGCACGTTTGCAAGAAACATGGATGTTTTCAGCGCCGCAATCATTACGGCAAGCAGAACCAGGAATCGTAAACACCATATCATATCTCTGATGGACTCCTTCGGCTTTCCGGGGTTGCCCCCGCAGTTGTGTTTCTGTCAAAATCCGTCCGGAAAACAGTTCTCCGGACGGAGTGTAACCGCAGCCGGTTACCTGGAAAGCTTTTCGCAGAATCTTGCGATTCGCGCGGCGGCTTCCCTGATGGTCTCTTCGGAACAGGCATAGGAGACACGGAGACTGTGATCGTCGCCGAATGCCTTGCCCGGAACTCCCGCGACCTTTTCCTCTTCCAGCAGACGGTTGACGAAATCCGTCGAGTTCAGCCCGAAGCTGGAGACGTCGAAGAACAGATAGAACGCGCCGGACGGACGGATCGTCTTGATTCCGGGAATTGCGGAAATCAGCGAGTAGATCAGGTCGCGGCGCTTTGCAAACGCCTGGCGCATCTGTTCGACGGGCTCCTGTGTTCCGGTCAGCGCGGCGAGTGCGCCATACTGCGCAAAACTCGTCGGGTTGGAGGTCGTGTGGCTCTGGAACGCGATGATGCGGTCCGCCAGCCATTTCGGGGCGGCGAGATAGCCCAGTCTCCAGCCGGGCATGGAATATGCCTTGCTGAATCCGTTGATCGTGATCGTGAGCTCATTCATTTCAGGAGAAACCGATGCGATGCTCTTGTGCTGGAACTCCGGATCGTAAACCAGTTTCTCATAGATCTCGTCGGACATGACCATGATGTTGTTTTTCAGCGCGATTTCCGCGATTTTCTCGATCGTGGACGTGCGGTAGACAGCACCGGTCGGGTTGGACGGAGAGTTGAGAATCAGCAGTTTCGTGCGGGGGGTGATCGCCGCCTGAAGCTGTTCCGGCTCAAGCTCGTAATTGTTTTCCGCCCTGCATTTGACGATGACCGCGGTTGCCCCCGCGGCCTTGATCATTTCCGTGTAGCTGACCCAGTAGGGGGCGGGAACGATGACTTCATCGCCGGGGCCGCACAGGGTGCAGATTGTGGCGAAGCCGCTGAATTTCGCGCCCGGAGAAACGATGACCTGACCCGGTTCCACCTTGAACCCGTTGTCATTCAGGAACTTTTCCGCGACAGCCCTCTTGAGTGCGGGGATACCGGAGGACGGTGTATATTTTGTCTCGCCTCTCATCAGAGCATCGACTGCCGCCTGTTTTATATGTGCGGGCGTATCGAAGTCGGGTTCACCGGCTCCCATAGCACACACATTTTCACCTGCCGCTTTCAGTGCCTTTGCCTTTGCTGCGATTGCAAGAGTTTCGGACGGAGACAGGAACGCCATCGTTCCCCTGGTTGCCTTCAGATCATTCATTTAGGCGTGTTCCTCTGGTTATAGTTTCATTGATGCGAGATGGGCGCGGATTACCGCGGCCATCGGGTTATTTTGAATCTTGATGATCTTGGTTTCTCGTTCAAAGCTTTCCCGGGAATCGGACGCATGAGCAGTGTTGACCATAATGTCATGCCCGAATTCGCGCCGGATCGTGCCGCCCGGGGCTTTGGTCGGATCCGTCGGCCCGAGCACATCGCGAATCTTTCTGATCGCATCGGGACCTTCATAGATCAGGATCATGCACTTGACCTTGCCGGGACGGTTCAGCTCTTCCGTCGGACACTCGTCGGGGCGGCGGCCGGACATGAATTCGACGATCTTGTTGAACTGGTCGTCCGCGTAATCCCTGCCGATGGAATCCGTCAGCATCTGCTCCGTTTCCGGATGAAGCCTGAGCCCGAATTCTTCAGAGAGCTTTTCATAGGCTTTTTTCCCGATGACGGGAGCCAGCTTCCTGCGCAGGGCATTCTGAACCGGACTGTAGAATTCCAGCGCGTCCGCAACGGACATCTGGTAGATCTTACAGCCGACAATGCGCAGACCGGTGCGGCTGAGCATGTCAATGATGTTGCCCGGCTTGACGCTCGGGCACCGCCAGTTGTCGGGCTTGATGATGACCAGCGTGCGTTCGCTGTTCGGTTCCTGGTGTGTCGTATTCGTCACGATGTTTTCGCTTGCCTCTGCGAAATCGGCAAGCATCCCCAGACGCTCCAGGCAGGCGTCATACTGCGGCGGCGTGAAAACGGCAGGTTCAAAATAATTGAGAGAACCGTCGCGGTTGAATACAAGGTCTGCATAGGTGTCGCGGATGGTTTCGCCGATGATGTTGGTCTTGCGGTTTTTGGCGTTCGGAAGCTGTCCGACCACCGCGGAAAGTTTGGCACAGGCATCTTCGCCTTTGAAGAGGAGCATAAGGACGCGCTCGCGCGAACCGTCGGGGAGCGGCGAAAGATTGTCAATCATGTAATCGCTGAAGAGTTTGGCGGCGAATTCGTCACGTCTTCCGACATGTTTTCTCATGGAGGCGGCATAGGTTTCGGCAAGTTCCCTGGACGGCGTCAGGATCTGGGCGCCGACGAGATCAAGATCCGTCCGTGAAAGCAGTCGTGCGATGATGCCGCCCGTTCTGGATTTCATGAGCGAATAAGGGGTGATCAGAACAAAGGAAAGTTCCACTGCCATAGTAACAAATTTCTCCTCTTTAATTTGTTGATCTCGGTAATTTACCACAAAATCCTCCCACAATCAAGCAGGTTTTGTTTTTGGCTCCGTGATTTTTACGGAAAAAATACGCAGACGCCTCAGGTGCGGGAAAACAGGAACTTCGGGGCGTTTTCCGTGTCCAAACACCGGAACCGGCATGGAAAATGCCGAAAAATGCAAAAAAAAATGAGATTATGACTTGCGATATTGGGGAAAACGTGGTATAAAAAGGAAAAGCAACAGAAAAACAGGCGCAAACCTATAGATTTTGGAGTCTTGAGAACGATGAAGACGAAACGATCCGCATTCAACCTGATAGAACTCACACTGGCGATCGCCGTCGTCGGTATCGGCATTGCCAGCGTCATGGCGCTTTTCATCCCCGCCTTGAATGCTTCCAAGGCTTCCGTGGCGGACAATTACCTGCCTGATATCGCCGACACTTTGATGACATTTGTCAAGATGAGGCCGGATGAGGTTGCAAAGGTTTCCTCCAGCAGTTCTCTGGATTCTTTGAAGGATGATCTGCATACTTCCAAATACACTGTTCTGAAAGAGATTTCCTCCAACGATATTTCCAAAACGTATGGACTTTACGATACGGAGACGCACAGCAATTATCTCTGGGGAGTCAAAATCGGGGCGGACGGCGCCGATTTCACCGGGCACATCCTGATGTGGTACACGGATGTCGAAGATTTATATGAAGACTCCACGAATGCTGAAAGAATGAAATCAAATCATCGACGCTATTATATCGAAGTGTCCTGGCCGCTTCTGGTACCGTATGCACAGCGTGAAAAACGTTTGTACGTGACCGAGCTTTCCATGCAGGATGCAATTACTCCGGAGAGGTGACAAGATGAACAGACCAGGAAGAATTCGCCGTTTTACTCTGCTGGAGCTCCTCGTTTCCATGGGCGTCTTTGCGATTCTGATGCTTGCTCTGATGCAGTTTTTCACATCTGCGCAGGGGATCTGGAGCCGTTCCAATTCCAAGTCGGATATTTTTTCCGACGCCAGAATCGCGATGAATTTTTTCTCCCAGGCTTTTACCGCCCGCTACTATGACGCGGAGGATATGAGAGAAAAAACCGGGACGGACCCGATTTTCTGGAAATATCTCGAATCTTCCGGTGAACATGCCTTTGCGGTTCTGACGCTGGATACGGAAAGCAAGGGCATGATTTCTGAAGATGATTCCTATTCGCCATACCGGATCAAATACTTCCAGTTCGTAAAGGAAGATGACAGGATAAAGCTGAAATATGCCGTTGCAAGTGACCGGGAGGAGAAGCGGCCCGGCGATGATTCCAGAGATCCCAGAACTTCCACCTGGATTACGGATCTTCTGAAGGAGCCCGACGAGCTGCCGGACGATCTGACCGCGACAGTTATTCTTGACAACATCTGCAATGTGTCCGTTTATTTCAACGGTTCCACACCTTCCAATCCCACAGTGGACGCGTCCGGTGTGCTGACGGTGGCTTTCTCGGTGATTGACGCGGATGTCGTTACCCGTTTGAAGGCGATGGGAAAAAACCTTGAGGACGCTTATTCCGAATACGGCAGCGGAAGTGATTCCGTTGCCGCGGGACTGATTGCGGAATCAATCCAGACTTTTCAAGTGACCGTAAAATTAGAGTAACCAGTGCTGACAGAGGTGTTTTATGAGAAAGATACAGAACATTTTCCGCATGAAAAAAGGTAAAATCCGCAATCAGCGCGGCGTTGCCTTGGTTTTTACACTTGGAATACTCGGACTGCTGACCGTGATGGCTCTGGGGTTTGCCTCCACCGCGATGCTGAACCAGAAGATTGCGGCGAATTCCGCCGGAGTGTCTTCCGCCAGAATGCTGGCGCAGATCGGAGTGCAGAGAGCTTTGACTGCGGTTGCCCTTCATACCGCCAATGGGGATGAGGGGGAGGCTGTCAGTGTCAGCGACATCTTTTCCCGGGAGGACGACGATTCGGAAAACAAGGATACCTGCGATTTCATCTGGAAGCTGACCACAAAGATCAATGATATTCCTTTATATGAATTGCCAGTGGACTATGACAATGAGTCAGGGGTTACGTGGCAGTATGTCACGGACCCGTCTGATAATAAGACGCTGATCGGACGCTATGCCTATGTGGCTGTTCCATATTATGGCGCGCTTGATCCGTCCGTGAACTACGGGCAGGCGTTCGGTTCCGATACCGTCACCAATCCCGGCAACAAACTTTTCACCGTCTATAATATTGATATGGACAAAGGCATTTCCAAGGGTCTGCAGGACGCTTTCGGAATCTCCTCCCTGGAAAAAACGGATGGCGCGGTCAAGACTGCTCTTGAAAATATCTACGGGAAGCGTTTTTATGATTTAAGTGATTATGTGAAGCGTATTTTGTATGACAAAAGCTGGGGGGAGGCTACCGGATTCACCAATATGCAGAAACGCATGGCACTTTTTTATTACCTGAAAAATATTTTTGCCATCAATCCCTACGCATATCCGGAGGCATTCTGGATTGATTGCGACAAAACTGCCGCCGATGACCAGAAGCGGACTTCCGACCACTATTTCCACCGTCTGTCGCTTGATGAGCTGGTGAATGACTGGGACGGCGTCGGCGATGGCAACTACGCATCGAAAATTGATGCGCTGACAAATGCCGACAATATTTCATCTCTTGAATTTTCTTCGACGGACGCCCCGACTGTTTCCATGCCGCTTCCCTGGCTCGCCGCCTGGCAGGGACCGGGAAGCAGTGATCTGGAAAGTGCCAACTGGACTGCTGATCTGCAGAAAAAACAGATCGCGGCGAATCTGATTCAGTATAACCTGTCATCGACAAAGCCCAGCGTGTCCAATACAGCCACCAATGCGTTTACCGAGACTACGGAGCCTGAGCTGGATTACCTGGGAATCGGGCGTCATCCGTATATCAACGAGATCGGCGTGGAAGCATATGTCGCGGGCGAAAGCAATCTTACCGGGGACGCGGACGAAGACAAGACCCTGACCTATACATTGAAACCGTTTTTGAGTTTCAGCGCCGAATTGATCGACATGTACACTGCTGCCGATTACACCCCTGAGCAGTTGAGCAGATACAAATTGTATTTCTACGGCAGATTTTCTTTTACCTGCAGGAAGACACCCGGGGGGACCGATCTCATTACCTGGTCCACGGGGGAAAGCAGTGCATCAAATTCCTCCGTTCTGCTTGGCTCTGTTTCCCCGGGAACGTTCAGCAACGGATATTCGCAGATGACGTTCGACTATACCAATTCCATATTGTCCGATGGAGTCAAGTCAATCCTGGAAAACAGCCCCGAGCTGTCTGGGACACTGACGATCCCGGCAGGGACGGATACGACTGACTATCAGAGCAAATATCTGATTATTACCGGGATGAATCTGCAGATCACAAAAGTCGTGCTTGTTGCCGACTCCACGCTGATTCGCGACTATGCGATGCCGGAAGCGGCTTCCACCGGAGAAACAGCGGTCGGTGAAATGGTTGCGCTGACAGACAGCCCCAATCATTATGTGAAATCATATCAGACGGCGGATCCGCGTCTGAATCATTATCCGACCGATTGGAAAAAGGGGGAGAAATACAATACCCCCGCGGCGTATGGAGAGGCTCCTGCATTGACCGGCGATTTCACAGAAGTCACCAACGGCACAAAAAACAAACCGCTTGACGCTTACACCGGCAAATTCGACGGGATAGATTATGACAAGGAGACTGTCACGGAGATTGCCTGCACCGGAACTGCCACCGGCAGATTGTCAACCGCGATGATCCGCCACGGCAAGATGCGGTCTCTTGCGGAATTGGGACTGATTCACCGTGCCGCCCCTTTCCAGACACTGAACTTGAAAAAGGCAAGATACATCAAGCGGGACACCGATGTGAAAGTGGCAGGCGGCGCATCCTATAAGGATGGAGACGCCAATATTCTGGATCAGCTGAAACTGCGTGACAGCAACGTCGTGAGGCAGTATGGAAAGATCAATATCAATACGGCGTCTCATGAAACGCTGCAGGCGCTGTTCAACAGTGTGCCGTATCAGAAACTTGTCGATTCGGCGCTTCCTGCCGTCGATGCCGATGACTGCGAAATCTTTGAAGCAAGTCCGGCCGCGGCGAAATATGTTAAAGACGTGAGCGATGCGGAGGTGACGGGCGCACGGAAGGCATGTGGCAATTACAATCCGGACGCATCCGGAGATCATCCGTCCTGTCTGGCATGTTCCATTGTCAACCGGCGGGAAGTGTTTCAATTTAAAGCGAGAAGCGATTTGATGCTTGACTTGAATGATTCCGCATGGAGCGATTTTGACAATGACAACAAAAACTTTTATCTCAAATCATGTCTGCCGAAGAATGATGGTTCCGCAGTTGCGGAAGAGGCAGCTTTGAAGGCGCTTTCCAAATCCGGGCAGATGACGCAGGGCCCGGCGGAAACAACCACTGACGTTGCGGATATATCCGTGGAAAACGACTGGGAGCAGGAACAGCTGATCGGGCATCTCGCCGATGTGATTACTGCGGAACCGCCGGATCTCTGCATCATTGCGGTCGGGCAGACCCTGAAGGATATCGGAGGTTCCAAAGTATACCGGGATTGGGGGATGAGCTCCATTCCTTCCATAAAGGATGATTATTATTCTTCATCTGACGACACTTATAAACTTTATCGGAAGGCGGGATACATCCGGCCGGGTCAGACAAATGATTATCTGGAAAAGGGCGAAAGTTCTTATGTGCTCGGGAAAGGCATATTGAAGAATACGGCGACTCCCGTCAGCAAGGACAAGGATGTGAAACTTGGAGTTTACGACGTCGGTTTTGATAAAATTACCGGGGAATCCAAGATGATTGTGTGGGTCAGGAAAGACCCCGTTACCCAGAAATGGAAAGTAGTGAGGACGATTTATGCGGAATAGCTGTTTACTGATTTTATGCCTTTGTTTTCTGGCGGAGGGGATTCACGCCCAGAATGCCGAACCGGGAAAGAGTGCGGCGGATGCTTCCGTTTCAACGGCGCAGAAGACAAATGCGGCATTGAAAGAGGCGCGGTTTGATCCCCGCAAGCCGCAGTTGTCCGCCGATCAGGTGAAACAGGTGGACGCCCGGATCAGAAGAGAGTTTCTGCAGTATCAGTTTCCGGCAACTCTTGAGGAATACCGCAAACAGGAAAAGCGCATGACGGAAATTACCGCTTTCCGGGCTGCGACCTCTTTGCGTCACATGGTTTCCCATCCTGACCTGGAGGAGGTAATGAGAGTCCCGAGGAAGTGGTATCAGAGTTATTATGCTCAGGTGTCTTCCTTTGAACGGATTGCCCAGACTGTCGTAACCGCTTCAAGAAACAATAATCCGGAAATGTATGCGTCTGCCGTGGCGGAGTTCAGGAAACGGCAGGAGGCTTGTCTGGCGTTTCTGAAGAAGAAACAGCCGAAGATCACTTCAGAGCAGCTCACCAGGATTCGGAACGCGAATACGCGCCGGCGCAGGGCTGAATATAATGCGCGCGTTAAAAAGGAGCGGGAGGAACAGCTGAAGAAGGCGCAGGGAAAAAAATCCTGAAAAAATGTGAAGAAGATGGAACTTTTTCCATAATCAGCTGTCAATCCTGATTGAAAGCCATACTCCCGAATGTGGCCTTCATAAACAACTCTCTCCTTTGTTGTTGCCTCGCATCGTTCCAAAAGCGGTGCGGGGTTTTTTCTTTCGGAATGTCCTGCGCGGGATTTCCCCGCGTCTGCCGTGCCGCCCTGCGCTGAATATCAGAAATAATAGCGGATCAGCGCTCTTGATTTGAGATTGTCCGCATATTTTGCGCGCATTTCATTCTTGGCTTTCATGTCCAGTGTCCTGCGGATTTCCTCGGACGCCTTTTCAAAAGGAATCCGTTCCTCGGGGACGATGGATGTGATACGGATGAAGTAATAGCCTTCCGGAGTCTTGACGGGACCGACAATCTGACCGGGTTTGACGTTCTGCATTGCCGAGGCGAATTCAGGGCGCAGCTTGTCCTGGTCGACGAAACCTGCGGAACCTCCGCTTTCGGAGTTCGCCGCGTCGGAATTGTCGCGGACCAGCTGTGTGAAGAGAGCCTCATCGGCTTTTGCAAGCTGTTCCGCGAGCCTTTTGCAGGTTGTTTCCGGATCCGGGCCGGAGCGTCCGCCATCGTTGGCGATGTGGAGAAGCTGAAGCTCGTATTTTGCCGGTTTCGTCCATTCTTTCTGATGTTCCGTGTAATAGTCATAGACCTCTTTCGGCGTGATGTAAATCGGGCGGTCGCAGTATTCCGAAAGCAGGATGTCCACCGCGAGTTTCTCCTTGACCTTCTCCCGGAGTTCCGGCATGGTTGTGCCGAGTTCCTTTGCCCGTTTCACAAGCCCGCTGCGGGAGCCGCCGCCCATGGAGACGGCAAGGGAGTCCATCAGATCTTCAATGTACTGCTCTTCGATCGGGAAGGGCTTCTCCTTGTAGGAGTCGTAGACCAGCTTGCGGACAATGATTTCATCAATGACCTTTTTGCGGAGTTTGGCGATTTCGCTGTAGAGGCGCGCGCCGGAAAACATGCTTGCCAGACGCATTTCCTCGCGTCCGCTTTCGATCAGGACATCCAGCAGCGTGATCGGCTCGCCGTTGACCGACGCCAGAACCGAATCCACGCGGGTTTCCCGACCGATGTCCTGGGCGGAAAGCGGAACGGTTCCGCAGATGAGAAACGCAAAAACAATCAATGCCGGCAGTTTTTTCATAATCCTTTTTCCTCTTGACAAGTAATCTCTGTTTTCAATTTCAATATTGTATTTGATAAATCCGAAAAATCAATAGCAGTTTCAAGTTTAATCACGATTTTGCGAACAGATGGGGGATGCGACTCAGCATCAGCAGTGCAATGCAGAAGAGGAAACCGTGATCGGCAATCATGAGAAACGCCGCGAGAAGGATTCCGGCGGCGGCTCCGGCGAGCTCCATGCCCCACAGCATGGGGGGCGCGTTTTCCGCCTCCGCCCTGCGGACTGTTTCGCGCAGTACGACTCCTCCCGGCAGCCCCGCGGAAAACAGAAGAAGCCCGAGAACGCCGAACGGCAGAAAGCCCTCCGTCAGCAGGGAAACGGAGAGAAGCGCCGGCGGAAGAAAGGACAGACGCCTGAGCCAGATACGCAGACTGTCTGCCCTGTCCGGCAGGAGAAGCCCCGCGGCGACGGCGATGCAGACAATTCCGGCAAATGCCCCCAGCATGCGGTAAAGCGTTCCGTAGCCGGTCTGGAAGAGGAACATGGCGAGAGTGAACAGTCCCCCCAGGCAGAAACCGTTTTCCAGCGACAGAAAGAGGCATTTCCGGGTGACGGTGGTCGAGGAGAAATAACGCAGCAGAAGATACAGCGCCAGGACGCCGCCGATGATCCAGTGCCGGTAGAAGAGACAGTGGTCAAGCATGCGCAGAATATGTTCCGCGGGCGGCACCTGCGTAAAGACGGGGTGTCTGCGCCAGTAGTGGAAGAGCAGCGGCGCGGAGAAAAGCCGGTTCGACTCCGACACGATGGAACGCCCGATGATTTTCTGTGCCTGCGCCTGCTGTTCCACCTGCGAGTGAAGGATTACGAGGAGTCCTTCCGGAAAGAAATCCGTATCCGCCATCAGTCCTGCGGCACGGGCGTCAAGGGTGTCGAGATCGCCTGTGATGTTCATGCCTCCGCCGATGGCTATCTGCGTCGTTCCGGGTGCGAAGATCACTTTCGGGAATACCTTGCGCATGGTCGCGGCGATGATGCCGTGAAGTTCCGCGATGCTTTCCCGCGTATATCCGGAGGGCGCGGGGAGAGCCGTTGCAAAAACTCCGCCGTCCGCAAGAAGCCTGGCGGCGTTCCTGTAAAACTCATAGGAGAAAAGCCGGTCCGCATCCAGATTCTGGGGCAGGGGCGGTTCCACGAAGATCACGTCATAGACGTGAAATGTGGAATTCACGAAATGCACCGGATCCTCCGGAATGGTATGGAAGCGCGAGGATTCCCGCGGCATGATTCCAAGTTCCCTGGAAAGATTCAGAAGCTCCTTGTCGCGTGCGATGACATCAATCGAAGCTGTGAGCGGCATCGCGGCGAACGCTTCCGGAAGCCCGGAGAATTCGTTGCAGATCAGAAGAACCCGGATGAGCTTTTTGTCCGGCTGGATTCCTGTTGTGAGGGCGGACAGGCGGTCCCTTTCCGGGTTGACCGGGAGTATTGCGATGCTTTGTCCGTTGTTTGTGATCAGAAAGCGTTTGTCGGGCAGACGCAGCAGTTCGGAGCGTCCATAAGAGGTGTCGATCCGGATTGCGTCTTTGCCGCGCAGAGGATCGGCATGAGCGAGGCGCTGTTCCAGATAACCGCAGACGGTATGGGCGGATGCCGCCGCGGAAAGCAGCGCTGTCAGAAGCAGCAGAATGCGCGGCAGGCTCCTTTTCAGCAGAGGCAGATAGAGAATCAGGGAAAGGATCACCAGAAAGAGACCGGTCAGCAGAAACAGAAGCAGAGTGTCTCCTAAACTGTGAACCAGAACAGCGAAAAGAATGCCGGAAAATGCAGCTCCCAGATAATGAACCGCAAGAAGGAGCGGTCTGGCGGCGGGCATTGCCGGTTTCAGGATGAAGGAAAGGCTCAGCCCGGAAAAAAAGAGGGGCAGGGCGAGCAGAGGCAGGATTCCCGCGGCAGTGGTGATGCTCCGGCGGGTCATGGAGAGCAGGGGCAGCAGCAGAGGCAGCAGTGTCGCGGATAACAGCACCGGAAGCAGGGAGAAGAAAGCTCCTGCGGAAAAGGCAACGCGGTTCGGGAACAGGCGCCCGGCGATCCCGGCACATGCGGCGAAGAGCAGAAAAAGAACTCCGGGAACCAGGTAGGCGAGTTCCGTGGCGTAAGTTCTGACGGATGTTTCACGAAGAAGAATCCCCGCGTAGGCGACGGCAAATGCACCGTTGAAAAAAATCGCCGGAAGGAGCTTTGGAAGCAATGCTTCCTCCCTGTTGTCTTCCTGAACATCCATAAATCCGTATCCTGTCCATCAATAAAAAAACGGCACTCGGTCTGTTGGAACGAATGCCGTCTGGTGAATTCAGCGCGTATCAGGGAAGCCGGACAACCGTTCCCGCCTTGATCGTGCCGTCCGCTGGAAGCGCGGGATTCAAAACCTTGACTTCATCTGCCTTGATGCCGTATTTTGCGGCAAGCGCATCAATGGTCGTATCCTCCGTCGGAACCGCAGTCTGCTGGCTCATCGCATCCTCTGCAGGCAGATTGGTGTCGGTGACAGCCTTGATCGCCTCCTCGGATACCAGCGGCTGATCCATTCCGGTGACAGGCGTTTCCTGTTTTTCAGCTTCCGAAGCCGGCAGACCTGTCGGGGAAACTGTGCTATCCGGATTCGGTATATCCTTAAGAAGATTGTCTTCATCAAGCGGCTGAGGCGTCGTTTGCTCCGGTGATTCAATTTTTGGGGATACGACATCGGACGGGATTGTCGGTGCGTCAACGGGCTTTCCTGTCGGAAGATTCAGTTTCTGCCCGATCTGGAGGCGGTTGGAGGATACGCCGGGATTTGCCGCTGCAATGTCAGATACCTTCAAACCGTACATCACGGCAATTTTGGAGAAACTGTCGCCGGCTTTCACGACGTGAATTCCATCCGCGGGAATGGGCACCTTTTTAACTGTTCCGCTTTTTTTCTTCTTTTTCCCAGTGTCTTTTCTGGCTTCCGCTTTCTTTTTTTCAGCTTTTTTCTCTGTAACGACGGGCGCTGTTTTTGCCGCCTTGACTGCGTTGGAACCGGCGGGGATAATCAGTTTCTGCCCGACCCTGATCGGTTTGCTGGGGGCGATGTTGTTGTAAGCCGCAAGCTCCGCAACGGAGATGCCGTAGGTGCGGGATATTTTCCAGAGGGAATCACCCTTCTGGACAACATAAGTGGTGTCCTTGTCCGTGATTGCCGGAGCGGTCTTCTTCTGTTCCGGCTGTTTCACGGGAACAGTCGGCTCCGCAGACACTACAGGATCGATTATGACGGGTTCCTCTTTCTGCCCGACCTGATTTTTGAATTCCTCCGTTCCCGGAGCAGGCCCGATCAGGTCAGACTGTGTTTCCTCTGTGACAGAGGGCTGGGTTGAGGGCTGCGGCACATAAACTCCCGGAGGCATGGGGGGCTCTTCCGGTGCACAGCCGCCGGTCAGGAACATGCCGCCCAATACAAGGTGAAGTACCGCTACCGTTGATAAAATTATGATGACTTTCGCTTTCACGATTCGAGCCTCCAGTTATATTTTCATTGTTTTCTTATTTTACAAATATGAAAGACCGCTGAAAAAGCAGTCATGTCATATAGTACGCGACAAACGGATATTTTTCAATGCCGAATCTCTAAAAATCCCGTATATTTTGCTGTTTTATGTCATTGCGGCAGACATCACCTCCGGGAAGAGCCGGAAATTTTGCGGTTGTCCGAATGTTTTTCCGCCGGAAAACAGAATTTTCCATTTCATTTTCTTCTGTCCGGCGGAACGGACGGCACCGCTATGTCGTTTCATCTCCGATTGGAATGGCGGTAAAAGTATCGGGGAATTTCCGTCTGTCCGAGGAAAGAAGGGGGGATGACTTGAAAAACTGGCGGGAGCATCTCCGGGAACCTGCAACCGGAGAAGAGGAGGCGGAACGGCTTGTCTGCCCCGGAGGTTCCCGGCAGAAAAAGCCTTTTTTTCATTTTCCCCTATTGACAATGCGGGAAAACCGCATATAATAAAATAGCAATGCAAACGTTTAAACTTAGACAAGGAGCGAGGCAGGATGACAGTCACAATTATGGATATTGCAAGGGCTTCCGGGAAAAGCTACCCGACAGTCAGCCGTGCAATGAACGATCATCCCAGGATCAGCGAAAAGACCAAGCGTGAAATCCGCGCGGT
The DNA here is from genome assembly GCA_949282305.1 of uncultured Lentisphaeria bacterium. Lineage (GTDB taxonomy): Bacteria > Verrucomicrobiota > Lentisphaeria > Victivallales > UBA1829 > UBA11452. Next base: position 78,411 of record CASDPB010000004.1, read on the forward strand.
TGCGGCAAGACTTGGATACCGTCCGTCCTTTGCGGGGACAGCTCTGAAAAAAGGGCGCACCTCCACATTCTCCATCATTGTTCCCGACCTTGCCGATCCCTATTATGCAAAATTCATCAGCTGTTTCAAGCAGACAGCCCAGGAGAAGGAATTCGACGTCGTGGTTTATGACTATGAGCGCAGATCTGACCTGGAGCGGAAATATCTTGAGAGAATGATGAGCGGCTGCTGTGACGGCGCGGTTGCATTCATCACAAGTTTTCTGCATACCCGCGATCTTGTGGAGGGACTTTGGAATGCGCGGATTCCTCTGACGGCAATCGGGACGCCGCATGAATTCGCCGGCAATGCGAAATATGACTGGGGCTCCATTGACGCCGATTCTTCCATTCTGAAGATACTGAGGCATTTGAAGCGGCAGGGAAAGCGCTGTCTCGTCTATCTGCAGGAACCGCAGCCGAAGGAGATCAGTATGCTTCTCTCGAAGCATCTGGAGGAGCTTCTGAACAAGGCGGGTCTGCCTTTTTCATCCGGTTCCTTCTTCACGCTGCACTCGAAAGGTCAGAATCAGGCGGAAGAGGGTTTCAATGCCGGTGTGAAGCTGCTGAAAGACATGCCCGAAGTCGACATGATCTGGGCGCGCAACGGTTTTCAGGCATACGGTCTGCTCCTTGCGGCGCATCAGTGCGGCAGGAAAGTCCCGGAGGATCTCGCGGTTATTATAAATGACAATACCTGGATCAGCCGTTATTCGGTTACGCCGCTTTACTGCCTGGATCAGCAGCTGGACGAACTGGCGGGCTGGACGTTCCGGTGTCTGCATGACCGGAGCACCGCCCGCGAATGGGGGGAACCGCGGCGTTTCCTGATTACAGCCAAAGCCGTCATTCCCGCGATGAGCGCTCCGGCGGAAACCGCAGCTGCAGTTCCCTGAAAAGAAACCGGAACCGGAACGGCATGGCGGGAACCATGCCGCTTCATTGCGGATTCCGTCGGATAATTTTATCAATGAAACATGAAAAGAAAGATGATGAGGCGGCAAAAGTCATGAGCAATCAGGAAGCATTCAAACCCGTTCCGTTTTATTTTATAAATACCACGCGGAAAGAGGAACTCTCCCTTCCGGCGGCGAGAGATGCCATGAGGCGTCTGAAAGACGCCGGTTACGGCGGTTTGATCTTTTTCAACAAACCGCCCGACGGCTTTTCACGGGAGGAATACCTTTCCGACTACTGGTTTGAGGTGACGGAAAATTTCATTGTCGCGGCAAGGGAGGAACATCTGGAATTCTGGATCAATGACGGCTACAACTTTCCGCCGGGGGATGTGGCGGGACGAATTGAAGCAGTCAATCCGGCTCTGAAACAGCGGCGGCTGAAACGTTTCCCGGACGGACATATTGAAGCCGTTGAAGTGGAATGGGGCTTCCCCGCATTTGAGGAGCCCGAGAGTTCCCGTCTGTTCATTGAGCTTCTTTATGAGGAATACCGCAGACGGCTCGGCAAATATTTCGGCAATGGAATCACCGGGTTCTTTTCCGATGCGGACAACCGGAGAGTCAACCATTTCACCCTGCCGCAGCTCAACGGAGAAATCTACTATCCGTGGTCGCGCGATTTCGGCAGGGAATTCAGAAAGCGTTTCGGGTATGAAATTGAACCGCATCTCTCCGAACTGTTCGACGGCACTTCCCCGGAACTGAATCAGCATTACTGGCAGATGGCGGGTGAACTTTATCAGCGCTGGTTCCGCAGCAATTACGAATGGTGCGGGAAACATGGACTCAAATACTCGTTTCACACCTCGGACACAGGCCCGTTCTCCCTGAAGGAGTGTCCGCGCAGTTCGCTGTTCTGGGAAGGCGAACCCTTGAAACTGCTGATGTATTCGGATTTTCCCGGCACAGATCATGAGCTCGCCGCTCTCGACGGAGGCACCCACTACGACGGACGTTTTTTCTTTCCCGAGGCATTCCTCGGCGGAGACACGGAAAAACTCTGCAACAGCAATTTTTCCGACACAAGATTTGATCTGAGAGCGAAATATGCAGCTTCCGCGGCATTTTTATACGGGAAAAAACGTGTGCTCTGCGAAGCGTTCGCCGCCACCGGATGGGGTGCTGATCCGGCTCTGCTGAGGCGGATCGCCGCATGGCAGATCATGCAGGGAGTCAATTTCTTTGTTCCTCATGCAGTGCACCACCGCTTTTTCGGAGAAACCAAATATTTTGCCCCGCCCGAATTCCTGCACGGTTCCCTGCGTCACGGAATCTGCGAATTCAATGACTTCCTGAGCCGCTTCTCCTTCATCGCGGCGCAGGGGGAATATGTCGCCCCCGTCGGCGTCATTGATCCCTCTCCGGAAATTCTTGCAGGACGGGCAGACGGAAAACCGCTTTTCGAGCTCTGCAACCGTCTGAACCGCCAAAGTCTCGGTTATGTCATCACAGACAGGGAACATGCCTCGCAGTTTCCCATCCTGATGGATCCCCTTGCGGAAGACATGCCGGAACTGCCGGAAGCGGATGCTTCATTCGACGGCGGCGAGCTGGCGTGGATGAAACGGCGTCTGGCGGACGGAACGGAATACATGCTGGCGGCAAACATCTGGTCGGATCGGACCCTTTCGGGGCATTTGTCTTTTAACGGACGCGACATCGAACTTGAACTTGTCCCCGGTGAGATCGCCGTAATCGGCGGTCCTTACGAAAGCTGGCGCTCCCCGTCTCAATGCGGGAGAGAACAAAATCTGAAAATGACGCGGGCACCGCGGCGTGAAACAGACAACCTGATTCCGATGCATACTCTCAGAGCCTGGGAAAACAGGGACTCCCTGCCGGGAATGCGTCTTCTTGTGCCGGAGTGTCTGCTCGGCAAAGTCCGGTGCGACGGAAAGAAACTTGTCAACGGAACGCCATGTCATGTTTTTGATGATGTCTATCAGAGTTTCTCCGTACCGGCGGAAGCGGGACGGCATACCTTGTCTTTTGATTCGGAACCGTGTTTCACGGTACCGGTTCTGCTTGTCGGCGATTTCCATGTGCGGCTTGCCGGAATGAATTCCCCGCGGAAAAAACTTTACGAGTATTACCAGCTGACTGTCACGGCTCCGGAAGCGATGTCCGCCGAGCTGTACCCGCCGGAGCCGCTTCGGATCGGGAAATGGACGGAGCAGGGGCTTCCGTTCTATTCCGGCTGCATCTCTTACGAGTTCTCCATTGAGGGGGAGTTCCCCTCCGCGGAACTGGAATTGAAAACATCCGGAATCTGTGAAGTCCTGCTTGACGGCAGCTTTGCCGGACGTCTGTTGTGGCAGCCGTACCGTCTGCCGCTGGGAGATTTGAGCGGCAGTCATCGCCTTGTTGTAAGACTCTGGAACAGTGCCGCAAACCGTCTTGACGGATACTGCGCACCGGGCGGGCTGCTGGAACTTCCCCGGCTGCACTGTAAATAGAAAACTCTGAAAGACAGTTTTCCTCAGAAATGAGGAACAGGCGAATTCCCCCCGGAGAGAAAACTTTTTTTTTGTGAATTTTTCCATTGAAAACCGGGAAAAAGGAATTAAATTACATGGACTTCTTTCTGGGGAAGAAGTTGTGCGAATTTTCACGGATGAAAAACAAACAAAATCGGAGCTGCCTGAAAATGGGAAGTGCTAAGAGTGTAGCAGTCGTAGGTGCCACCGGCGCCGTCGGAATTGAAATGTTGGAAACATTGGAAAAGCGCAATTTTCCGGTGTCCTCCATAAAACTTCTTGCGTCATCACGTTCCGCCGGTAAAAAACTCAAATTCAAGGGCGAAGAGATCACAGTGGAAGAGCTGACGGAAAACTCCTTCAAAGGCGTTGACTATGCTCTTTTCAGCGCGGGCGGCTCCACGTCCGAGGCATTTGCAAAGGCATGTGTGGATTCCGGCTGCGTGATGATTGACAATTCCAGTGCGTTCCGCATGGTTGACACCGTTCCGCTGGTGATTCCCGAGATCAACCCGGAAGATGCGTTCAAGCATCAGGGCATCATTGCGAATCCGAACTGCACGACCGCCATCATGGCTGTTGCGGTATATCCTCTGCATAAGGCGAAGAAGGTCAGACGGCTGATTGCCGCGACCTACCAGGCGGCGTCCGGCGGCGGCGCTCCCGCGATGCAGGAGCTCATTGACCAGTCCAGAGCCGTTCTTGAAGGCAGACCGGTCGAGGTCAAGGTCATGGCGCAGAGAATCGCCTTCAACCTGTTCCCGCACATTGACGTCTTCAAGGAAAACGGATATACGAAAGAAGAAATCAAGATGGTCAACGAGACCAAGAAGATCATGCATGCTCCCGATATGATGATCAGCTGCACTTCGGTTCGGGTCCCGGTTCTTCGCGCCCATTCGGAGTCCCTGAACCTTGAGTTCGAGGAGGATATTACACCGGAAGAGGCGCGCGCAATCATCGCGGCGGCTCCGGGTGTGGAACTGCGTGACAATCCCGCGGAGAAAATTTATCCGATGCCGGTTGACGCTACGGGCAAATATGATGTGCTCGTCGGACGCATCCGCCAGGATATTTCCCGCAACGACAGGAAAGGTCTTGAAATGTTCGTCAGCGGTGATCAGCTTCTGAAAGGCGCTGCCTTGAATGCCGTTCAGATTGCCGAGGTTTTGAACAGCAAATAACTTTGTTCAGCATTGTGCCGCCCGGAGCGGCATATCGGAAGGCGTAAAGGGCTTGATTCAGTTTTGTGTCCTTTGCGCCTTTTTTCATAACAGGAGGATCGGAACACATGATGCCGGAAAGTAAATCCATGATTATTACGCTGGTTGATCTGCAGGAACGTCTCTGCGGTGCAATCGGACAGAGCCGGGAGATTCTGCCCAGAGTCAGGATTCTGATCGAGGGTGCAAAAACGCTCGGGGTTCCCGTCATTGCAACGGAACAGTATCCGCAGGGTCTCGGAGCGACGCTTCCTGAGATCAAGGAGATTCTGCCGCCGGATACGGCTTTCGTTGCCAAGACTTCCTTTTCCTGCTTCGGAGCGGAAGATTACCGCAAAGAGCTGGCGAAGGCTTCAAAAGACGCCATGGCGGTCATCGGCGTGGAATCCCATGTCTGTGTGCTTCAGACCGCCATTGACGCCGCCGCCCGCGGTTATGAGGTCTATGTGCCGGAGGACTGCGTTGCCTCCCGCAGAGATTCGGACAAGGCCGCCGCGCTTTCTTTCATGCGGTGCAGCGGGATTCATGTCGTGACGTCGGAGATGCTTCTTTTCATGCTCCTGAAAGACGCTTCCCACCCTGATTTCAAAACAATTTCAAAAATTATCCGTTAAAAGGTCGGATTTTTACTTGACAAACCGGAAAAATCGTGTAATGTATCAGCTCTGTTGATTTTGCGTTCCTATCGTCTAGAGGCCTAGGACACCAGGTTTTCATCCTGGTAACACGGGTTCGAATCCCGTTGGGAATGCCATTTTTGCCTTGTCCCTTTCGTCTAGAGGCCTAGGACACCAGGTTCTCATCCTGGTAACACGGGTTCGAATCCCGTAGGGGATGCCATTTTCTTCCGCTGTTCATAAATCGCAACTTCATTCGGATTCGGGTCCTTTGCACCATCTGTCCCGTGACCTGCGGAGACGTGTATTGAAAAAATTGAAAAAAGAATGTTTTTTTTGCTTGAAATATTACGATATAAAAATATATTATATAAGAAATTATGAATTAAAAATAAAAAGGCGTATGTCATGGAAAGAAAAATTGGAATGCTGATCACATTGGTCAAGCAGCATATCAGCCGGCTTCTGGAGAAGATGCTTGTGGAGTATGGCATTGATGAGTTCAACGGTCCGCAGGGACGGATCCTGTATGTTCTCTGGAATCAGGACTCCATTTCCATTCAGGAGCTTGCCAACGGAACAGGACTGGCGAATGCGACGCTGACCAGTATGCTGGACCGGATGGAGCGGAAAGGTCTGGTAAAGCGCCTTCCCGCTCCTGATGACCGGCGGAAGACATGGATTGTGCTGACTCCCCGGGCACGTGCTCTGGAACAGGAATATCAGGCAGTTTCCGAGCGGATGAACGAACTGACCTACCGGGGATTTTCCGAGGAGGAAATCACGTTTCTGGAGAAATATCTGGAGCGCGTGCTGGACAATGTCCGTGAAGCGGAAACGCAGTGGAATAATTGGAAGAAATGAATTGCCAACCCATAACAAACAGGAGGAAATAATAATGAACAAAGAAGAAATCACGCAAGTTGTCAGGGACATGATTGGTGCGGCTTCCTGCTGCGGAGAACTCAAAGCCGCAGGGCAGAAATGGCTTGACGCTGTTGGCACCGATGCGGAAAAAGCTGCCGCAGAGGCGCTTCTGCAGGAAATCAGGGAGGATGTCGCGCCGATTGAACATGTCATTGCATTTTTTGAGTCGCAGCAGGGGATACGGATTTTCGGCGAGGAACGTGCGCAGTCCATGGCGGCGCACGCACGCGAGGTAAAGGCTCAAGGCGGGAAATGGTGTGACTGTCCCGCATGTGCCGCCGGACTGAAGATTCTGGACAACGCCTCCCTGCTTGTCTGAAGTCAAAGATTTTTCCGGAACGGGAACCGCAGGGCTTCTCCGTTCCGGGGAACTGAATCTGCTCACTCCGCTTCCTGCAAGAGCGAACAGACTGTGGTTTTTCATGATGATCGCATAGTTTCCTTGACTGCGGAAACGATTGCGATTTTTTCATTGTACGATATGGGATCCGGCGATCTCTTCGCTGATCGGCGCAGGGAGGGAACGGACACGGCGCAGGTTTTCCGGTCCCGGCTGCATATAGTCCGGCGGGATTTCCCCGGATGGATTGCGGATTGCACTGAACCGAAATAGAAATCTGCCGTTCATACCCAGTTCTGCAGACTGTTCAACAACATTCCTTTTTCCAGACGGCTCCTCCGACGGAATGTCACAAGGAAAGCGGCATCTTTTATTTTTGAAACAGGGTTGATTTCCATCTGCTTTCATATATAATAATGCAGAATTACAATTTTTCAGCGACGTCAATCAAAAAAGGTGGAAAAATGGATTACTACGATGTGTTTCCCCGGATTGTTCCGGCGGACAGGTTTTCGGAAGTGAGGATTCGCCCGCGCTATAAGCACGCGCTGTTTCCGGAAACGGGACTGACGCAGGTGTTCTGCAATCCGTTCGACGGCTTGAATCCGGACGGGAAATATGGACCGGATACCGATGCGGAAAAAAGAGCGGAATGGCGCATGGACGGCGACGTCCTTGTGATCCGTGCCTTTTTCACCGGGGAGCAGGAGCACAACATCCGCGTTGTCATCGGAAATGAGCATGGCGGAGAGTCTGTGCGGACTTTGGGGTTCCGTGTTTATTCTCTGGAGCCCGATCTTTATGAATTGCGTCCTTATCGCGGCGATTTCCATATCCATACGACGGGTTCCGACGGCAGAGAGGCGCCCTGCTATGTCGCGGCGCGCTGCCGCCAGAAGGGATTCGATTTTGCCGCGATCAGCGATCATGGGAATTATAAGCCCTCCGTCGAGGCGATTGACTGCTGGAAAGCGCTTGATCTCGATTTCCGTCTTTATCCGGGCGAGGAGGTGCATTCGCAGGATAACCCGGTTCATATCATTCATTTCGGCGGAAAATACAGCGTCAATGACCGCTGGCGGGACAATCCCGAACAGTATTTCAGGGAGGTTGCCGCGATTCAGGAGGCGTTGCCGGACAAGGATCCGCGGGTGAACAGCTTTGCCGTTGCCGCCTCGGAATGGGTGTTTGACGAGATTCGCAGGGCAGGCGGTCTGTGCGTGTTCTGCCATCCATACTGGTCCATGGCGCAGAATGTGATCGACGAAGGCATCACAAGCGCAATCTTCAGGCGCAATAAATTTGACGCCTTCGAGCTCCTGGGCGGTTTTCACAGGTATCAGTCCGAGAGCAACAATTTCCAGGTTGTGCGTTACTATGAGGAGCAGGCGAAGGGAAACCGTTTTCCGGTGGTCGGCTTGAGCGACTCGCATGGGGTGGACCGTTTCGGATTCGAGGAAGGGGGGACGGCGTTCCTGAATGTGGTCGGCATGAAGTATGCGGACAGCAGGGACCGTGATCTGTTCGGCTGGTATTATACGGTTGTTCTTGCAAAATCGAATACGGCGGACGACTTGATTGACGGCATCCGGAATTTCCGGTCCTGCGCCGTTTCCAGCATTGAGGGAGAAACACCACGGGTTTACGGTTCCTTCCGCATGACGAAATACGTGAACTTTCTCCTGCGCGAATATTTCCCCGGGCATGACACACTATGTGCCACGGAAGGCGCGCTGATGCTGGATCATCTTGCCGGCGACGCAAAGGCGGCGGGCGCGCTGAAACAGCTCAAGGGCAGGACTTCGGATTATATGGAAGCGAGCTTCGGAAAGTAGCGGGATGAGATGACGTTATTTGCCTTTGTTCTGGTTTTTGCCTCCGTTTTCCTGCATGTCGCATGGAATTTCATATCCAAAAGCACGAAATCTTCTCTGGCGTTTTACATGCTGATGTCGGGAACGGCGGCGCTGATCTGGCTGCCGTTTTTCCTGACGTCGGATCTGAGACTGTGCAGCCTGCCGCTTTCTTTTTTCCTTTTTTACCTGGGAAGCGTGGCGTCCGAAGTCATGTATGTGGCGGGGCTCGCCTACGCCTATCGGAAGGGCGATATTTCACTGGTCTATCCGCTGGTGAGGGCGATCCCGGTGCTGCTGGTTGCCGCGGTCACGATTCTGTTCGGGCTCGGCAGGTCTCCGGGTGTTTTGGCGCTTCTCGGGATGCTGATTATTACGCTGGGGTGTATCCTGATGCCGCTGAAACGGTTCCGTGATTTCAAACTTTCCAATTACGTGAACTGGATCATGATCTTCATCCTGCTTGGGGCGGTCGGCACCACAGGCTATACGATTCTGGACAGCAGTGCGATGGCGCTGATCCGGCAGACTATGGAGCGGAACAGCGTGTTCGACCTTCTTACCTATCTGTTCATGGTGGAAGCGGGATTGACGGTCGGGCAGATGTTTTTTGTGGTGTCAATCAAAAGCGAGCGCGAAGAATTCAAACGCCTGTTCCTGCGTTCCGCTTATCCGGTTCTCGCGGGAATCTGCAGTTCCTGCGCCTATGGCTTGATTCTGTTTGCGATGGCGTATGTTACGAACGTCAGCTACATCCAGGCATTCCGGCAGATGAGTCTGCCGCTGGGCTTTTTTGCCGGTGTGCTGATTTTAAAGGAGTCGCACAGCATGCCCAAGGTGCTCGGAATTCTGCTGATTGTGCTGGGCCTGGTCATGGTATCGCTGGGATAGCGGGAGGTGCCGGGCTTTCCGCCGATGCCCGGCTTCGTTTCTGCTTTTCCAGCGGACTTACTTGATGGTAAGTTTGATGTCCTTCATTTCTGTTGCCGCTTTGGAGTTGTTCCAGTTGACGCGAATGCAGACTTTGGCTTTGACGGTTCCCGGAGCCCATTGCCGGAAGGAAAAGCCCTTGAGCAGTTTTCCGGAAGCGCTGCCGGTCAGCGTCTGCCATTGATCGGAAGTATTCAGATAGCCGCCCGTATACATTTCCCCGGCTCCCTTGCCTCCGTGCTGCCGGATTTTCGTCCCCGCGGGAAGGTCGGTTCCGGCGGATCTTGCGAGAACGATTTCCCATTCCTGCGCATTTTTCTTTCTGGTCGCTTTGACGGGAGTCTCAAGAATGTTGAAATTCGGGAGATCCTTGAAATCCGAGGATGTGTTGTAGGCGATGACGCAGGTGCTGAATTTTTTCCATTTCATCGCATTGCCGACGACGAGAATCTTGTCCGTGGCTTTTACCGGTTTCAGGAGAACGGTATCAGTCCAGGGAATGGTGTCGGTGTTGATGGTCTGGATGTTTTTCCCGTCTTTGTCAAACTGGCTGAATCCGAAATAAAGTTTGGCGGATTCTCCGTCCGCGGATTTGAAGGAGCCTGTCAGAGTGTATGTCTTGCCGGGATCAATGTCGAAGGACTTTTTGGAGACCAGGGTTACGCGCCCGCGTATTTGGAGGGCTCCGTCCTTTACGGATACGTTGCGTCCGGAGATTCCGCTCCATGCCTCTTGTGTGTCGAAGGTGATTTCTTCGGCGGAAACTGTTCCTGCCGCCAGTACGGTGAAAAGTAAAAGAATGATGTTCCGCAAGGTCATTGCAAACTCCTTTGTCCTTGATGGATATGGTTAAATTTTTCTACTGATTTTTCAAGACAAAAATCGCTATTGATTATACTCATAATTTCCAAAACGTCAAGGGGTTTTACAAAAAAAAAGATGAAAATCAGCTGTTTCTCAGGGTTTTACCGGAAAATGAAGGTTTTTTGTCGCCGTTTCCGGTGAAACGGTTTCCGGAAAATCCGGCGGTTCCGGTTAAACGAAACAGATTCGGGAAATGCACTGATCGAAACTTTCCTGACCGCTGAGAATGTCGATCTCGACGCGGAGGAAAAGAATCCGGATGTCGCGGCGGTCCAGACGCGGCATCCGAACCGCGTCTTTTTCCGTTGTCATAATGAGTTCCGCACCTGCCGCTTTTGCATCGTTGACAAAGTCGATCATCTCCTGCTGGCGGTAGCGGTGATGGTCTGCAAAATGTTTTTCGAGAACGATCGTTCCGCCGAATTCGCAGAGAAAGGCGTTGAAACTTGCGGGATTTGCAATTGCCGAGATCGAAGCGATTTTCTTGCCTTTGAGTTCCGAAAGCGGAAGGCGGCGCCCGCGTTCAAAGACATCTTCCAGGTATTGGGGGCGATGGCAGCACTCGATGATTTCCGCACGATGGTTCTGGCGCCGGAGAAACGCTTTCAGATGGCGCAGTTTCGGGGAGCCGTCCGACTTGGTAAGGAAAATGTAATCGGCGCGCTTGATGTTCTTGATCGGCTCGCGCAGGAGCCCCCGCGGCAGAACGTGATGGTTGTCGAACGGCGAGGTGGAGTCCACGAGCAGGATATTGATATGCGCCTTGAGACGGAGATACTGAAAGCCGTCGTCAAGGATCAGGGTATCGGTGCCGAACTCGTCAATGGCATACAGTCCGGATTTGACACGGTCCTTGTCAACCAGAACGACTACATTTTTCAGGTTGGACGCAAGCATGAACGGCTCATCGCCTGCGGTAATGGAGTCCAGCAGCAGATCTTTGCCGTCGGAAACGACGCGCGGGGGGACTTCCATTTTCTTTGAGGTGAGCCTCTTGTGCAGTTTCGCCCAGAGCGACCGTTTGTCCCGGCTCCGGTAGCCGCGGCTCAGAACCGCGACCTTGCGTCCTTTTCTGCTGAGTGTTTTGGCGAATACCTCGACCACAGGGGTTTTGCCCGTTCCACCGCAGGACAGATTGCCGATGCTGACCACCAGGCAGCCGATTGCGCGGTTGCGGATCACGCGGTTGTCGTACATCCAGATACGGAACTGGACCAGCCGCCGATAGATGCGCGAGCCCATGAACAGCGCCCCTTTCGCGAGGTTGCCGATGCTGTCATGGCGGCGTTCGCGGATAATCTCAATAAATGCCTGTTCTATCTTTTCTCCGATTTCACGGATGGTCATCTTCTTACTTCTCCCGTTGACTTCAAAATATAACGCCGGAACATGCAAACATCAAACAGGTGTCAGCATATTCTGAGGAAAGCGCCGTTTCTTTTTCCCGTTCTGTTCCGTCCGCATCCGCAGGAGGGGGCTCCGTTGACCCATACCGTCCGGATTCCGGAAGCCGGTCTGTGCGGTTCTGAGAAATCCGCATCGGAATGGAATTCCGATTCGTCGAACAGAACAAGGTCGGCGAATGCGCCCTCCCTGACGATGCCGCGGTTTTCCAGCGAAAAGATGGACGCCGGAAGCGATGTGACCCGCCGGATCGCCTCGCTCATGCCGGAATCCGCCGCAACCCGTGTGATGAATTCCGGAAAGGAACCGAAGCCGCGCGGGTGGCTCCTGCCGATGGATTCATCGAAAGGGCGTGCCGATTCATCGGTGCCGCAGCAGACCCAGCGCTCCGCAAGAATGCGTTTCAGATTTTTCTCCGACATCCCCGCAAATGCCGCCATTGTCCCGGGGGCATCCCGCACCATGAGCCGGACGCAGAAATCCTCCGGAGACATTCCCGTCTGTTCCGCCGCCTCCGCAATAGTTTTCCCGAAGAAACGGGAATATTCGGCACAGCCGGAAGCGGTCAGGATAACGGAGTGCCAGTCTCTGCCGGATTCCGCCAGTTTCCCCGCTGTTCTTTTCTGTTCCGACGGACTTTCCGAGAGTGTCCGGCGGATGGAAATATCATCCATCGCATCATAGGGCGGCGGCAGAATGACGCTGAGACTGGTCTGCGAATAAACATAGGGATAGCGGTCTGCCGTGAGTTGAATCCCGCGTGACTGCGCATCGCGGATCAGTTCCAGAACATGTTCCAGTTTGCCCCAGTTGTGCGGATGCACCGTCTTCAGATGACTGACCTGAAGTTTGCGCGAACCGTTTTTCGCCAGAAAAACCGCCTCCTCCAGCGCTTCCTCCAGACGATCCCCTTCGCTCCGCAGGTGAGTGGCGTAAGGACGGTTGAATTCTTTCAGAACGGACATCATCCGGAGCAGTTCCGCCGTGTCTGCAAATCTGCCGGGAGTGTAAAGGAGTCCGGTGGAAAATCCAGCCGCGCCCTGATGCAGCGTCTGCGCCAGCAGTTCGCCCATACGGTTCAGTTCCGGAACTGTGAGCGCTTTGTTCTCATATCCGCTGATGTTGGCGCGCAGAGTGTTGTGCCCGCAGAGAGACGCAATGTTGATTGCCGGTTCGCGCCGGTTCAGCTCTGCGGCGTATTCGTCCAGACTGCTCCATGTGATCGGAACACGATAAGAGGCATAGAGCTTGTCCAGATGTTCCCTGACTTCCTCCGTAAGCACGGGAAAGACGGAAAGCCCGCAGTTGCCGGTGATTTCCGTTGTGATGCCCTGCGACAGTTTGCCGGATGCCTCCGGTGCGGCAAGAATCGACATGTCCGAGTGTCCGTGCGCATCAATGAAACCCGGCGAGAGCGAGAGTCCGTCAGCGCGGATTTGTGCAAGCCCGGTCCGGGACAGCTTTCCTGCCGGCGCAACGGCGGCGATGCGGTTTCCTGTCACTGCGACATCTGCCTGATAAGGCGGCTGTCCGGTTCCGTCATAAAGAAGTGCGCCGCAGATTATGAAATTGTTCATCAGTCCAGAATCTCTTCTGCCGCATCATCCGCCGCATTGTTGAAACGTTCCGAGGTATCGTGATAAAGTCCGGTGCCGGTGTTCCGCAGCTCTTCCTGAATGCGTCTTGTCTTTTCCGCAATGTCGTCGACCACTTCATCGGATTTCTGCTGATAAAAACTTTCGCCTTTTTTTCTGGTATCTCTGCCGAATTCCACCGCTTTCTCCCTGACTTCCTGCCCGAATTGAACCGCCTGTTCCGAGAATTCCTCCGTTTTCAGGCGCGCGCGGACTTTAAGATCCTGTTCTCCATACTTCGATTTGTCACCGACTGCGGTAAACATCAGGCGGAAGTGTTCCCGGCATTTGAACCAGGAATACGAAACCTTGCCGCGCACACGTTCCAGAAAACCGTCAACTTCCTGTCCCGTCTGCTGGAAGGCATTGTATCTGGGGGAAGGGGGCGGTGAAAACTCCTGTGTCTGCGCAGACAGGGAAAAGATATTCAGGAGAAGCATCATAACCGTGATTGTCATTCTCATCTGCAGAACTCCTTTCCGGCGTATGGAAAACTGTCCGGAGAAACAAAAGCGGTGAAGTGGTTCACCGCTTTCCCTGTTCATGATACCGTATCGGCAACTGCGCCGCCTACCAGCGAATCAGCATGGCGCCCCAGGTGAGACCGCCGCCGAAGGCTGTCAGCAGGATATAGTCTCCGCGTTTGATCCTGCCCGCGCGGCAGAGTTCATCCAGGCAGATTCCAATGGAAGCCGCCGAAGTGTTGCCGTATTGATCGATATTGACGTAGACGCGCTCTTCGGGAATGGTGAGACGCTGTGCCACGGCTCCGATGATGCGCATATTCGCCTGATGCGGAATGACCCATGTCACATCTTCCGATTTGACTCCGGATTCCTTCATGGTAGTGCGGCATGCGCCGACCATGCCGTTCACAGCCAGCTTGAAAAGTTCCTGTCCGGTCATCTTGATATAGTGCTGACGCTGTTCCACGGTGTCGTGGGATGCCGGCATCGCGGAACCTCCGGCGGGAAGATAAAGCAGCTCGGAGTAGATGCCGGCGGCTCCGAGTTCGGAGGCAACGAGACAGTCTTCCGATTCCGGCAGGGAATCGTCCCTTTCAAGAATCACGGCGCTTGCTCCGTCGCCGAACAGAACGCAGGTGCTGCGGTCCTGCCAGTCGACGATGGAGGAAAGTTTCTCCGCGCCAATGACCAGGGCATATTTATATTTTTTATAGGAACGGAGCATTCCCACTGCAATTTCCAGGGAGTAAAGCAGACCGGAACAGGCGGCGACGACGTCGTAACAGACCGCCCTGGTGGCTTCAATTTTCTTCTGCACGAAACACGCGGTGCTCGGGAATGCCTTGTCTCCGGTAACGGTTGCAACGGAAATGAAATCAATCTGCTCCGGAGTAATTTTTGCCATTTCCATGGCGCGGCGTGCCGCCTGGACGGCAAGATCGGAAGTCGCTACGCCGTCGGCTGCAATATGACGCTGTTTGATTCCCGTGCGCGTTGTGATCCATTCGTCGGAAGTCTCGACCATTTTTTCCAGATCCGCATTCGTGAGAATCTTTTCCGGTGCGTAAGCACCTGTTCCTATTATTCTGATTGCCATTGGATACTCCGATTATTTCTTAATGGGCGAACCCCGTTTTATGCTTGTCATCCGAAGATGAGGAATGTTCATATTTTGCGGCAAAAGACGCCTTGTCGACGCCGCAGTCATAAATACGTCTGCTGATCAGCTGAGGCATCTTCAGGCGTGCGAACTCGTTCGCCACCCGGATTGCGTTCTTGACCGCTTTGGGAGTGGAGCTGCCATGACCGATGATGCAGATTCCATTGAGGCCGAGAAGCGGAGCGCCGCCGTATTCATCGGAATCTCCATATTGTTTCAGTTCCCGGAAAGCTGCCTGAGCGAGCGTTGCGCCGATTTTGCGCATGGCGCTTTTCATGAGCACCTCTTTCAGCCAGTGAATTGTGGCCATTGCCAGGCTTTCCGAAGATTTCAGCAGGACATTGCCGACAAAACCGTCGCAGATCACAACGTCACACTCTCCCGTGAACGTGTCATGCCCCTCCACATTGCCGATGAAGTTGATCGGCATTTTTGAAAGAATTTTGAACGTCTCTTTTGTCAGTTCGTTTCCTTTGATGTCTTCACCGCCTACGGAAAGAAGCCCGATTCTCGGATTTTCAATCCCGAGCCCGAGCTTTGCGTAAAGTTCCCCCATGACGGCGAACTGGGCGAGATTCAGAGGCGTGCAGTCCGTATTGGCGCCTGCGTCGGTAAGGATCCATTTGCCTCCGACTCCGGGCATAATCGTTGCGATGCAGGGACGGTCAACGCCGTCCACCATGCGCATTTTGATTTTGGATGCCGCTACCGCGGCACCGGTATGCCCGGCGGAAACCACGGCATCCGCTTTGCCTTCCGCCACCAGTGTGGCGCAGACTGTGATGGATGAATTCTTCTTTGCCCGGATTGCCGCCGTGGACGGATCGGACATTTCTACGACAGTTTCTGCATGAACCAGTTCCAGGCGATCGGACGGAACCAGATTCATTTTTTCCATGTAGTAGGAAAGTTTCTCCTTGTGCCCGACCAGAAGAATCCCGACGTCCGGGATCTCTTTCAGGACACTCTGGATTGCCTCCATGACTACCGCGGGAGCGTAATCCCCTCCCATTGCATCAACTGCGATCTTCATCCTGGAGCGGCTCCGCTTATTCTACCGTTTTGATCTGTCTGCCTTTGTAAGTTCCGCAGTGTTTGCAAACTGTGTGCGGTGCGGAGGGTTCTCCGCAGTTGGTGCAGAATGTCGCCTGAACGCCTTCGTAGCGGTTGTGTGCCTGACGCTGGCGTCTCTTCATTTTTGAAACTTTTCTCTTGGGTACCGGCATTTTTTTATCTCCTTGTAAAAATAATTTTTGTCCGATTTCAATTTTATGAACTATTAAATTTAGCATATTCTGCCGCTTTTTCAACCCTGCTGTTTCAGAAAGTGCGAAAAATCCTTGCCGCGGAATGGAAAATAAAGCATGTTTTCTTTTCCGGAACCGATGAAAACGGCAGTTTTCAGAAACTCATTTCAAATCCCGCGGGGGAACCCCGTACTTTTTCTTGAACTCAGTCGCAAAATATTGCGGTGAAGAGTATTTCATCTCCGCCGCGATCTCCTTGACAGAATAGATATGATGGCGCAGAAGGTTCATCGCCTTTTCCATTTTCTGATCCAGATAATAGCTGATCGGAGACGTCTGCAGATGTTTCCGGAATTGGCGGTGAAGCGTGGCGCCGCTTATGCCTGTGTGCTGGACAAGTTTCTCCAGCGTCAGGTGTTCCGACAGGTTTTCATGGATATATTCCAGCGCCCGCTGGAGTTCCGGGGGACGGTGCATCGCCGTGGACTGCGCGGAGAGTTCCAGGAGCAGACCATAGCATTCGGCACATGCGTCCCGGTAATTCGCCAGCGTCTCCTTTCTGCTCAGTTCATAGATTCTGTCGAACATGGCGTCAAGCCGTTTCCTGTCGCGGGGAATAATCAGGTTGACGCGGTCAAGTCCGATCAGTTCCAGAGTGCGGCGGAGCAGGGAACCGCACAGGATGACTGTCCGCTTCCGAGCCGTTTCCGTTTCGCACTTCATGGAGCTGTCCACCCCCAGCCGGACCAGGAATATTTCTCCGGGGTTGACGCGCAGAACCGTGTTGTTCTGACGGAAGAGGAAGACTCCTTCCTGAACATATTCCACGGAAAAAACATCGGAATTGATCCGCTGGCGGAAACATTCCCGGTGCCATTCGTCATAACCGGAGGACAGAAGCTGGACCGGATAGGCGGAGCCCTCCTTTCCCGTATAGGTGAAACTTAGAAAGCTGTGCCGCGGATATTCTCCGTAATTGTAGCCGAAGAGACGCGACGCTCCTGTGGAGAGATTGACATAACGCCGTTTCATTTCTTTTCCCCTCTGCTGAAATTCTTGACTTAATTGATAAGATAACATACATATTAGAAAAAGAAACCCCTTGCGAAAAAAAAATATTATTTTATAATAATATTAAAAATGTAAGAAAAAGGTTTGAAAGAAATGAATAAATATCCAACAGTATGGGGCGGCGGTCAGCTGCTCGCCTTTTCCGGAATTGACGGGAAGACCGACTATGAAAACGGTCTGCGTCTGCGCACGGCTTTCGGTGAATATGCGTTTGAACTGAAACAGGACGGTGACATTGTGGCGGGACCGGTGATCCGCTATACCGGTTCCACGCCGGAGGAAATTGAACTGACCGGTGATTTCTTCCGTTTTCATGCGGGGGACAGGGTCTCTTCCGGAGTGCTGGTGGATGCGCGGCATCTTCTCCTGGAAGGCGACTTCGAGCTTGAGCTGCTGGATCAATATGATTCTGCGGTCTCCGGGAACCGGAAACTGGTGGCGGCAAAAGGCTTCCTGAAAAAAGAACTGCTGGAACGGGACGTTGCCGGCGAGATTGCGGAACGCGGAAAGTTCCTGCGGTCCGCACCGCTCCCGGCGGATGTGTCCGAAGCGGCATGCCGGACTGCGCTCAAGGCTTTTTCCCAGCTCAAGACGCAGATTTATTCTCCGGAAGGGCAGATCAAACACTTCTGGAGTACGCCGGACCGCTGGCCGCATAAGCAGATGTGGCTCTGGGACTCGGTGTTTCATGCGCTTGGAATGCGTCACTGCAATCCGGCGCTTGCACGCGACATGATCAGCGCGATGTTCGATCTCCAGCAGGAGAACGGCTTCATCCCGCTCTGCGGAAATCCTCATGATGTGAACCGGCTGACCCAGCCGCCGATACTGTCGCTGGCAATGAAGCTGGTCAATGAAAGTGAGCCCGCGCCGGAATGGATTGCGGAACTTGCCCCGAAGCTGGAACGGTATCTGGAATGGATCATGGCAAACCGCGATTCCGACGGCGCGGGGCTGGTCGAGTGGGCGATTGAAGCCAATGAAAACTGCCGCAGTGGAGAGAGCGGCATGGACAATTCCCCCCGTTTCGACTGTGCCCTCCAGCTGGATGCTCCCGATTTCAACGCATATCTCGCGTTTGAATGCGAGCAGCTCGCCGCTTTCCTGCCGGAAAAGCATGATTACTGGATGGGACATCACGACCGCCTCTGCCGTCTCATGAACGAGCGTCTGTGGAGTGAAAACGCGGGGCTTTACGTGGATTACGATGTGGTGAACGGCTGCCGGACGGAAATCATGGCAAGCGCCGGTTTCCTCCCGCTTTACTGCGGGGCGGCGACAAAGGCGCAGGCGGAGCGCATGGCGCGTCATCTGACAGATCCGGAGACCTTCGGGACTCCGCTCCGGGTGCCTTCAATTGCAAAGAACAACACCGCCGCCTACCGGAAGGACATGTGGCGTGGCCCGGTCTGGACGAACATCAATTATCTGATCGCGCTCGGTCTGGAGCGTTACGGTTATCATGAGCTTGCGCGCAGCATTGTCCGCGACACCTTGCGCGAACAGGAGAAATGGTATCTGGAATGCGGCACGTTCTTTGAATTCTACGATGACCGCAAAGAGGTGGAGCCGCGTAAACTGGAACGCAAGGGAATGCCGCCGGACGGGCGGTATCATCCATATCATCAGGTATTTCATGATTACGGCTGGTCCGCCACGCTGTATCTGGAAATGATCAGCAGAAAAGAGTGGAGGTGATTATGTATCTTCTTAAACAAGGACAAAAAGCGGTTCAGGGAAATCGTCCCGAAGGTAAATGGAATCAGCGGGAACAGCACTTTTCCCGTGCGGTGTTTTGCGGGGCTGCCCATTTCCGGAATTGCAGATCGGGTCATTTCACCCTTCTGGAGCTCCTCATTGTTGTTGCGATCATCGCGATTCTCGCGGCGCTGCTTCTGCCGGCCTTGAGCAAGGCGCGCGACAAGGCGAAGGGTTCCTCCTGCATGTCTCAGCTTCGGCAGATCGGTCTGGGTTTTACGATGTTTGCCCAGGAACATAATGACTGTCTGCCCAATCAGAATTCTGCCAACGGGCGTTATGCTCCGGGAACAGCCTGGGCGTCCAAATACGGCTGGATTGACAGCCGCCTGTTTATCGGAGGCACCAATGCGGAGTATGCGATGCTGGGGATTTCCCGGCTCTGGCTGCGCGGATATGTCGCCAGTTCCAAAATTTTCTTCTGTCCGAGCGACCAGATCAACACGCATGCCGCCAACTGGGAGCCGGTTGTTGTCGGCACGGCGGGCAATAAACCCGAGAAATTCAATGCGGTGGGCACCAACTACCGTTGCAGTTATTATACGCGCGGCATTGAAGACACCTGGTATCTCGGCGGAAATCCCGATGAAATTGAATCGGAAAGCAAGCTGGGGCGTCTGAAACCCGCGGAACATTTCCTGGAACTTTGCCGCAGCCATGCCTTTGATCCCAAGACGACCTTGCCGGAACCGATATACAGCTTCAATGTTCTGCGTCCGGACGGCAGTGTCCGGGTGGAGCGGAACAGGAAAAGCAAATATGGATGGTGAACATGGTAAAAGAGCTGCTGAGTGCCGTACTGCTGGCGGGAACGGTTGCCGGATGGAGCAATGCGACTAATCCGGTGCTGAGGCAGGAGGGCGATTATTTCTGCCGTCGCACATCTCCTTTTGAGTTCCGGGGGCGGCTGGAGGACTGGCGTGAGCGCGGCGCGCTGCCGCTTTTTCTGGCGGAGGAGC
The DNA here is from genome assembly GCA_949282305.1 of uncultured Lentisphaeria bacterium. Lineage (GTDB taxonomy): Bacteria > Verrucomicrobiota > Lentisphaeria > Victivallales > UBA1829 > UBA11452. The sequence continues at coordinate 98,338 of CASDPB010000004.1, forward strand.
GGAACCGGATGATTCCGGACTGGGAAGGTCCCGGGGATGTTGAGGTGACGGTTTATCTGCTGCATGACGGGGAATATCTCTACTTCGGGGGACTTGTGCATGATCGTCTGCCGTCATATCAGGAAAAACCGGAAGCATTTTACCGCGGTGATGGCTTTCAGCTTGCGTTTGACCCGCTGGACGATACGATTCTGCCCGGTTATGACGCCAACGACATCGAACTGGGATTCGGACGGCTCCGGGACAATACCGCCGCCGCATACTGCTGGCGGGGCGGAGCGGCGCTTTCGACGGGCGTCTTGTCCGACATCCGGTTGAAGATCACTCCTGCGGGAAAAGACACGCTGCTGTATGAAGCGGCGATTCCCTGGCGCTGTCTGGCTCCCTTTGATCCGCGGCGCCTTGAAAAGTTCGGCTTCAATGTATTGTACAACTCCGCACGCGACGGCAAACGGCGCGGCTGGCTGCACTGGACTCCGGGAGTCGGGGAGGAAAAACTTGCGTTTCTGTTCCGCAACGTTCGTCTGGCCAAAGCGGCGGAGGGAACTGCGGAAGCTGCCGTGAATACCGACCGCTCCCAATATTCCAGCGGCGACACCGCTCTGGTTTCGCTTTATCTTCCGACAGAAAAGGAAGGGAAGGGGAAGGTGCGTTTTTCCGTGCTGCGGCAGACGCGCGAGATATGGAATGAAACAGTTCCGTTTGAGGCGCAGCCGGGAGGTACCGTATTGCGCTGGAACTATATCATCGGACGGTTGCGTGACGGCGGCTTGCAGGTCGAAGCTCATGCCGAGTGGCCGGGAGGAAGTGCCGTATTGCATGCGGAACTTTTGAATCTGTCCGCGGATGCGCTGAAACGCCAGGCGGGAAAACTGGCGGAAAGAGCCGCCGCTTTCCGTTCCTCTCTGGAAGCCGCCCGCAGTTCGGGGGTTGCCGTCGATTACCCGATGACCTCGCTCGCCGTATGCGAAGTGACTTTGAAATATCGGCTGCGCGATCTGGATAAGCCGGCGTTGCTGAAGGAATATGCTCTTCTGCCGAAAATCCGTCGCCAGTTTCAGCAGCTTGAGGCAATGCTCGAACGCGGGGAACAGGAGTTGACCGCCTTGAAATCCGGTCGTTTGAAGGCACGTCCGGTTCCGGCACCGCCCATGCGGAACCTGACGATTCGCGACGGCGCGTTTTATTCCGGCGACACGGAAGTTCTGCTGATCGGGCCGCTTGGCTGGTGGGAGCCTTTTGACGATATGAAATCGCTTTCCGAGCTGGGGTTCAATCTGTTCAGCAGCACCTTGATTGCGGAAAGCGTGACGCCGTCGCCGGACAAGGTGAGGATGGACGGGGCGCGGCGCATCGACCGCGGCATCCGGGAAGCCGCAAAATATAATCTTGCATTTGACTTTCTGATTTCTCCGCATCCTCTGCCGCAGGGCTGGAAGGAAAAACATCCCGAAATGGCGCAGTATCCTTCCGGCGGCTGGATCGGCAGTTCTCTTTATCATGCCTCCACCCGCGCCATGATTGAGGCCATGTGGAAAAATCTGCTGCCGGCAGTGCGCGGCAATTCCAATCTGATTGCCCTGGATCTGGTCAATGAATGGTCGTTCTCGGACGGCGTGCGGGAAATTCATCCGGCGATGCTTGCGAAGTTCCGTGCGGCAATGAAGGAGAAGTATGGAACGATCAGTGCGGCAAACCGTGCATGGAAGACCGGACTGCATGATTTTGACGCCGTCGATCCGTTGACTCTGAAACGGGACAGCGCCGGTTTCCGGTATGATTTTGAATCGTTCCGCAATCAGGAGGGACTGGAAAATCTCCGCTTCCTGCGGGATACCGCGAAAAAATACGCTCCCAGTGTCCCGGTGCATGTCAAAAGCATCGCAGTGACAGATCTGGACCCCGGACAGTATCTCCCGGTCGGCGTCCAGCGTGAGGACCGGGGACGGATTACGGACTTTGCCGGAAGCGACTGTGCCGGAATCATGGAGCTGGACTACTACCGTTCCATGGTGCCGGACAAGCCCGCCGCCGATACGGAATTTCATGTGTCGGTCAATACCACTCCGCATGAAATGGCTGCGGATGCGTGGAGTGCGATGCTGCATGGAGAATCGCTGCGTGAGTATTACGCATGGACAGGTCGATACTCGGCGGAACTGATGGCTGCCGGCGCACTGCTTCATTCTCCGGAATCCCTGGAAGCGCTGGGAAGAACCGCGCTTGACCTGCGGCGGCTTGCCCCGGAAGTGGTTGCTTTCCAGCGGGCGATTCCGAAGGCGGAAGTTGCATTGCTTTATTCTCCGGCTTCGATGTATACCGTCCCGGATTATCCGGCAAAACTGCGCCGGGCACATGCGGCATTGTCGCATCTTGATCTGCCGGTTCGTTTCCTGAGCGAACGTCAGCTCGCCGCGGGAGAAACCGGGCAGGTGAAACTGCTGCTTGTTCCCGGTGCACAGCGGCTGGAACGCGCCACTGCGGAGGCGCTTTCCGGATTTGCCGGGCGCGGCGGCGTGATACTGAATGCGGGCGAGTCCGGTTTCAGCGACCCCTACGGCATGGAACTGTCCGGACTTCCCGTGATGCGGAAGACCGATTTGACGGAAGCCGCTCTGGACAGGGAGATTGAGCGGCTCGGCTTGAAGCGTCCTGTTCGCGGCGGTGTTCCCGGCGGCGCTCTGGAACTGCGTTCCGTCCGATATGGCGGCTCCACATTGTTCTATGCCGTCAATTATGGTTCTCCCCGGGATTTTCAGCCGACTCTCGACGGCAGACCGCTTGCGGAGGCTGTGGAGCTGATTTCGGGCGAAACGGTGAAATTCCCGCTGCGGCTTCCCAATCGTAAGACAATGTTATTTGAGGTGAAACCATGAAAAAGACGATTTTATTTTCTCTCCTGCTTTTATCCGTTGCGCTTTCCGCCGCTGATTTCCGCTGGAAAGGCAAAGGGGATTCCTTTACCCGGGAAAAGCCGGGCGGCTATATCTGGTGGACACTCGGCTTGCGGTTGGCTCCGGGGGAATATCAGGTCAGGGCGCGGCTTCGTGGTGACGCGGGGAAAGCCTTTACGATTCAGGCGGTGGATGCCGCCACCGGGAAAAGCCATTGGCGGAAAGGCGTGAAATGCGGGGCGGAATATGGCGAACTTGATTTCGGCACATTCCACTATGACGGCAGTTATCGGCTGCGCATTTCGGACTGGAATCAGCCGGGATTTTATGTGGAGTCTGTGACGCTGACGCCTGTGAAGCTGGATGCTGTTCCAGACGCCCCTGCCGCGTCCTGCGATTCCGCGGAAGGATGGATCCCGCTCGGAAAGACTGTTTTTGCCGCTGATGCGTCCGACCGGCGCGAGGGCGGAGCCGCATTGAAGGTGGAAGTATCTCCCCTTGCCGGGCGCAAGTGGTACGACGCGGGCATACTGCGTCCGTTTCCGATGAAAAATGTTTCCATGGTTTCCTTCTGGATCAAATTCAACACGGATCCGGTTCCGTTCTGGGTTCAGATTTTCACTTCGGAAAAAGGGGTGGCGCAGAAACTGAACCCGGAAGCGCTGGGCATCAGAAAGGGCGAATGGAAGTTTCTGGAACTGCCGGTCTCTACGTTTCATTTCCGACCGAAGCGTTCCACTGTCAAGGATGTTCGTGCTCTGCAGTTTTCGCCGGATGCCGGTTTTCAGAGTCCGGTGATTTTCCTTCTGGATGACATCCTGCTGGAACCCTGACAGGCTTAATGCCTGCATGACAATATGCCGGTGTCCCGCCGGTTTCCGGTTTTGCCGGTGCGGGATACCGGAAGAACAATGAGGAGATTTGCCGGTCTTTTGCGGAAAATGGTCCGGCGGACTGCTTGAAGCCGTCGGATATTCGGATTATGGTATTGCCCTGAATGAAAAATAATTGAGTGAGGTCTGTTATGGATTTTTGTGTGAAAGATGTTCCCGTCAGTCATGAGTATGATGTGCTGGTCGCCGGATCGGGAATGGGAGGAATTGCCGCGGCGGCTGCGGCGGCGGAGGATGGATTGAAAGTCGGGATGATCGAATATTTCGGAGAACCCGGCGGAATTCCCGTGAACGGACGTCTCGGTTCGATTTCCGGCTATAGCCGCAACGGCGTTGTTGCCGTCGGCGGTTTCGCGAGGCAGTTTGCGGATGAGCTGCTCCGGCGCGGCAAGGCGTTTGAGCAGGGCGGCGGAAGCAATATCAACATGACTCCCCCCGCATTGACCGCTTTTCTGCTGGAACTGATTGATTTCTACAAAATTGACCTGCATCTGTACACGCAGTTGATCGGTTCCGTCGTCGCGGACGGAAAAATTTCCCATGTCGCAGTTGCCGGCAAAAGCGGAATTTCCATGATGAAGGCGAAGCTGTTCGTGGATGCCACCGGCGACGGGGATCTTGCCGTGATGTCGGGATGTCCTTATGAGAAAGGGCGCAAGTCGGACGGCAAAGTGCAGTCTTCCACGCTGATTTTCGTAATTGGCGGAATTGATCTTGCGCGGATGCCGGATTACATGGAGGTTCGCAGAATCTGGCAGAGCAAGCCGCGCGCCGTGCCCATTGACCACAGCGTGTTTCAGTTTGTGCCGCATGGCGAGGGTGCCAATGAGATTGCCGTCAATATGACCCATATCCTGAATTGCGACTGCACGAAATCGGAGGATCTGACCCGCATCCGCAAGGAAGGCGTCAGGCAGGCGGAATATCTTCTCAATGAGTTCTTCCGCAAGGAGATTCCCGGTTACGAGCACGCATGGATCAGCCATTATGCGCCTCAGATCGGCTGCCGCGAGACGCGCCGGATTCTCGGCGACTATGTGCTTACGGAGGACGATGTCGTCAGTTCGCGCCGCTTCGAGGATGAGATCGCCTGCGGAATCTGGGGAATTGATGTGCATACGCCGGACGGCGTTCATACCCGGATCGCCCGTTATATAGAGAAGCCCTACGGTATTCCTTATCGTTGCGTTACTCCGCGCGGCATTGACAATCTTTACATTGCGGGGCGTCCGATTTCCGCGGATCATCTTGCGCATTCTTCGTCGCGGATCAACGGCACGTGCATGGCGATCGGCGAGGCGGTCGGGTGCGCGTCGGCGGATGCGATTCAGAGCGGTTCGACGAGGAAAGTCGACGTTACGCAGCTTCAGGAAAAAATCCGCCGCATGAAATACCGGATACTTTCCTGAGCCCGCTGTCTGCGGCATCTGTCACGGCTTCAATACATGGTTTCGCTTGAGCGCAATCTGTTTTGCGCGGTAGGCGAGGGGGGTCATGTTGATTTTTTCACGGAACGCGCGGCTGAACGCCTGAATGGAGGAGTAGCCGCAAAGTTCCGCGATTTCTCCGATGTTTTTTTCCTTCTGATTGAGATGATACATTGCTTTGGTGATCCGGCTTCGGCGGATATATTCCCCGAGGCTGATTCCGGTTTCCTCCTGAAAACGGCGGCGCAGATGGCTTTTTGATATGTGGAACTGTTTTGCCAGAATGTTCAGCCCCAGCTCCTGATCCAGATGATTCATGATGTATCTGACGATGCGCGCCGCAAAAGAGGAGCTTTCCGGAAATGCCGGCGGGGTGGAGTCTTTTGCCGCGTCCTGCTGAATCCGGCTCAGCAGAAGTGTCAGGAGCAGCGTCAGATCCCATTTCCGTGCCTGGTTCTGATAGGCTTTCAGCAGATTGGAGACCAGCAGGATGGATTCCGGATTCAGCATCGCGGATGAGTGACGCTCCGGCAGGATGTCGCTGCGTTTTACCTCGAATGTGATCATCAGGCGGAAAATCTGTTCATCCGTATGCATGAACAGGTGGTTTTCGTAGGGATAGATCAGGAAGGAGCTGCCGGGTTCAAGAAGAAAGCGGTGTCCGTCCAGGAGCAGCTGGCAGGGCGCGCCGAGATTCAGGTTCAGAAGATGCCGGTGGTGAATGGCTCCCTGGCCGGGCACGGGCGAAAGTCCCCCGCGTGCAAACACCAGAATATTGTCCGGCAGATCGAAATCATATCCGTTCGGACGATTTACGAACAGAACCGGAGGAGCCTTCAGGGTTTTTGCCTGTCTGACCAGTTTTTTGAGCATATCTGTTAAAAAAAAGAGCTGTGCGGTGATTGTTTTAACCTTTTATCTACAGTATAATATAGCCGCTGAACCGGAAAAGGCAACCAGTAAAAAGGAACTTTCAGAATGTCTGTGGTCAGAATCGGAATCATCGGTGTCGGCGTGATGGGAAGCGCTCACGTCAACAGTGTCAAACAGCTGAAAAATTGTGAACTGACGGCTCTCTGCGACATTGATCCGAAGGTATTGGAGCGTTACAGGGACAGCGGCGCGGAACTGTTCTCCGACAGTGAGGCGCTTTTTGCTTCGGGAAAGGTGGACGGCGTCATTATTTCCACGCCGCATTATTCCCATGTCCCGCTTGCCCTGGCGGCGATGGCGCACGGAATCCATGTCCTTGTGGAAAAACCGGTCGCTGTCCAGAAATCCGAGGCGGAACGTCTTGTCGCGGCTTCCAAAGCGCATCCTGAACTTAAACTCAGCGCCATGTTCTGTCTGCGCCGCATTCCGGCGAATATCAAAATCAAACAGCTGATCGAATCCGGCGAACTCGGCGCGATCCGCCGGATCAACTGGATCATTACCGACTGGTTCCGCACGCAGAAGTATTATGACTCGGGCACATGGCGGGCAACGTGGGCGGGCGAGGGCGGAGGCGTGCTCCTGAATCAGTGTCCGCACCAGCTCGACCTGATGCAGTGGTTCTTCGGGATGCCGGAAAAGGTGACTGCACGGGTGTTTTTCGGAAAATACCACGATATCGAGGTGGAGGACGAGGTCAGCGCGATTCTGGAATATCCGGACGGCAGAACCGGCATGTTTGTGACTTCCACGGGGGAGGCTCCCGGAACGAACCGTCTTGAAATTGCCGCGGAACGCGGCAGGCTTGTCCTGGAAAACGGCAGGCTTTCTTTGATTCGCAATGAGATTCCCATGTCTGAATTTTGCCGGACGTCGAAAAGCACCATGAGTTTGCCGGATCGCTGGAACATCGACATTCCGGTGAACGGTGCGAATCCGGCAATGCACCGCGAAATCATTGAAAACTTTGCGGAGGCGATTCTGCACGGCACTCCGCTTTATGCTCCGGCGACGGAGGGAATCAACAGCCTGGAACTCGGCAACGCGATGCTTTTATCTCAGCTGAAAGGTGTTCCCGTTTCCCTGCCTCTGAATGCGGGGAAATTTGATATTGAACTTGAAAAACTGATTGCAAACAGCAGAAAAGGAAAAAAGAAATGAAACTGAAAATTGCATTTGCGGGTCTTCGCCACGGACACATCTTTTCCCTGTATGACAAGGTGCTGCAGAACCCTGATCTGGAACTGGTTGGAGTCTGCGAGGAGGATGAAGCGGCGTCTTTGCTGCCGACGAGACCGGACATCAGGCTGACGGACCGTGATTTCGATGAGATGCTCCGCCGTTCCGATTGTGATATTGTCGCGGTGGGAGATTATTATGCAAAGCGCGGCAGTCTTGCGATCCGTGCGCTGAAAGCCGGAAAGCATGTGATTGCGGACAAGCCGCTCTGCACTTCGCTTGAGGAACTGAACGAAATTGAAGCTCTTGCGAAGCGGACGGGCCTCAAGGTCGGGTGTATGTATGAACTGCGCGGGATTCCGAATTTTGCCGCTGCCCGTGAACTGATTCTGAGCGGAACTCTCGGCAGAATTACCCAGATTCAGTTCGGAGGCCAGCATCCTTTGATGCGGGGGAGTCGCCCCGCATGGTATTTTGAACCCGGAAAACATGGCGGAACGATCAACGACATTGCAAGCCATGCGATCGACATTATCCCCTGGCTGACCGGTCTGGAGATTCAGAAGACCGTTGCCGCGCGCACATGGCAGGCGTTCGATTCGCAGTGCGACTGTTTCAACGATGCCGCCCAGTTCATGCTGACGTTGGACAATGGCTGCGGCGTGCTTGGCGATGTCTCCTATTCCGCGCCGGATTCGATTGGATTTGCCATGCCGACTTACTGGCGCTTCGACATCTGGGGCACAGACGGCATGATTGAATTCAACTGTTCCGAGAAACATGTGAAGGCCTATCTGAAGAGCAGGAAGGATGTTTCCCTGATTGCCCCGCCATCCCGGGCGCCGATGGATTACCTGGAAAGTTTCCTGCGTGATATCGCCGGAACCCCGACGGATCTGACGACTTCTGTTGTTTTGAAGAGTGCCAGGCAAACACTTGAAATCCAGAAAGTTGCGGATCAGTCGTAATAATCCCTGCGGGCTTTGTTTTTTTGCGGCTCCCTGAATGTTTTCACATCCGTTGAAGTGCGGCTTTGACGGATGAAGTTCTACATGTTTTGCGGCACATGAAAGTTGTTCTGCATTATGGGTGAACTGAAAATATTACGGAAAAAATTCATTGCAGACTTTCTTTTTCAGGAAAGAGAGTTATCTTAACGACGTTCCATCCGGGGCATAGCGCAGTTGGTAGCGCGTCTGCTTTGGGAGCAGAAGGTCGCGAGTTCGAATCTCGCTGCCCCGACCATTTTCTTGATTCTCCGCCGACCGGTCTTCTGGTCGGTTTTTTCGTTTTGGGGGTAAATTTGAGCTCAACTCGCGTTTTACCCGAAAGCGGAGAATCTCCGCTTTTCTCTTATGAAGGTGTGCTTCAGACCC
>CASDPB010000005.1 GCA_949282305.1 uncultured Lentisphaeria bacterium
CGGAGAGGTTGTTTCAGCGTTGCCCGACGGCGGTTCCATATGCTCCGGCGATTCTGCCGAACTACCGTCTGACCGAACGGCTTTATGCCGATGTCGACTATGCACCGGGAGAACAGGTTCACGGGTTTGTATATCTTCTCCGGGCGCATGACGTGGCGCGTCTTGACCGCTACGAGGGATATCCGCAGATTTACCGCCGTTACACCGTGGATGTGATCCTCGACGACGGGACGGAACTGCCCGCGCTGATTTACGAAATGACTCCGAAAACCAAGGAAATCCGCAACAGATTACCCTATCCGGAAGCGTATCGGAAGATCTGCCGTGAGGGGGCGAATCTTCACAGAATCAAAAATCATTTTATCAGAAAAAGGAGGCGCAAAGCATGAAAAAAGAAACTGTCCTGATCGCCGCATACGGCACACTCCGTTCCGGCGAACACAATGAACACTTCTGCCGGAATGCCATTTCCCGCAGAATCGCAACGATTTCCGGAACGCTCTATGACACGGGATGGGGATTCCCGGCATTTGTCCCGAAAGGGAAAACGAAGGTCGCAGTCGAGCTGATTGAGATCCCGATTCGGGACTGGGCGGATGTCGACCGGCTGGAAGGGTATCCACGGCTTTATGACCGGATGCTGATGGACTTCATTCTGGACAATGGGGAGCAGGTAAAAGCGTGGATCTACATAATGAATACTCTGCCGGAGCAGGCGAAAGCCATCGTATCCGGCGACTGGAAAGCGAGATGAATTATGGAAAAGACCGTATTGATCGAACTGACCACAAAGAAAATCAAACTCGCCGAACTGATTGTGCTGACGGTATTATTCGGAAGCATTGGTGCCGGTCTGGGGCTGATGTATCTCTGGCTCCCGCTCGGAATTATGATGTTCTGTATCGCAGGAATTGCCTTCCTCGCATTCTGTTACGTCCGCGTATGGCGATGGTGGGTGAACGGGTGAGCATCCTGATTACATAAAACGGAGGAATACGCATGAAAGAGAAATCAATCTGGCACCTTGGAACAGAGTTCCCGGAAAGCGGGGCGTATGTTCTGGTCGTTTACAACGGAGTCCGCGAAAAGCAGACCATCCAGCAGAAGGCGCTGGCGAACTTCTTCGAGACCAGCAGCGGGGATCACGTGATGGCGGTCGGGTATTTCCATCCGATGTGGGGCGAGTCGCTCGACCGGCGAACCCATATACCCGGCGTGAAATATCCGAAACGGACGCCGAAGACGAATGCGGCAATCGTGAATGTGGTCGGCAGTCCGGTTGATTTCTGGCGGGGTGTGAAATGCTGGGATTACGGCAGGGACATCTTCGCCATGACCCCGAAGACGGGAGGGAAAAGTCAGAATGACGGCTTCCATTTCATGTGTTTCGGCGCTATATTATATTGCAACACAACGGAGTTCCCATGCCTGCGTTTCATAATCAATTTCAGCCCCGCGCCACCCGCGCGACTGTCTATCAGCTACGTGCCGATGTCCTGTGTCCGGACGGCATGGTGAATGCTTTTGCCCGGATCATCGGGCTGGTTCTTCCGTTTGTCGCCAAATCCCTCTACACGAAACTGCCGCCCGAAGCGACGGAACGCCGCAGCTTTGAAATCCAGGACGAGGACCGCCTGTGTGAATGCATCGCCGTCCTGGAGCGGATGCTGTGGGCGATCCGATTCAAATTCGCCAGCAAAGACGGCACTGCGTGGTATTATGACCTCGCTCTGGTTCGGGAAGATGACCGGCTGATCTTCGGCATGAAGATCGACACGGCTTTCGGGGCCGACGTGAAGGCTTTACAGGCGAACCTGCCGCTGGTCGAGTCTCTGCTCGGGTGCGGCCTCCTTGCGCAGGGACGGTCCGTTACAGCCAATCTGTGGCAGGTCAACACGCCGGAGGACGTCGAGGAACTGCTGGCGCTTCTGGAAGACCCGCGCCGGTCGCTGCCGGTGATCGCCGTTTCCGCCGTCAACTGGAAAGCATGGCGGTTCACGCCGACTGCTCCCGGCTATTTGGTCAATGCCACTTATTTGGCCGATAAAGTCAGGGGCTATGCCATCGTCGCGCAGATCTCCTTTCAGGGGGCATTTGCCCTGACCGACGCGGTCGGCAAAAGCTGGTCGGTTTACGACGGGGCCTGCCGGACCTATTTTCCGAAGATCGACTTCGACAACGGCTCCCCGGCGCACCACCCGTGCAACCTGAAGGACAAGATCTGGTTCTGGAATTACGAAGGGCTGCGCGGAGAACGGGGCTACACGGCGTTTCTGATCGACACGGCCCATCGGGTCGCGTCCACCAGCCGGACCGACTGGTCCGGGCTTTACTTTGTGCCGGATGCCCGGATTCTCGCCGCTGAACTTGAGATGGCCCACGCCGCCCACCTTGCCAACGCTCCGGAACGGGAACTGGCGATGCAGAACCATATCGCCGCGCTCCAGCGGAAACTGCAGACGGCGGAAGATGAGAACGCCGACTGGTTGAGCGAGTTGGAAAAGGCGACCGAGGAGGTCGAATACTACAAGCAGGAAAACGCGGCACTGCGGCTTCGCCTGGATGCTCTTCGGGCGCACCTGATCCGGCAGAACGGCGAGTCTCCGGACAAGGAAATCCAGATCCCGGACAACTACAAGGTCATGGGCGAATGGGTAAAAGAACACCTCGCCGGGCGGCTGGTCCTGCTGCCACGCGCGGAACGGGCGGCGTCCAAGGCCGAATACACCGAGGTCGGGATGGTTTACCGGGCCCTGCTGATCCTCGCCAACGAATACCGGGATTCCCGGATGGGCACGGGCACGGACAAGGCGTTCCGGGACGCTCTCTCCCAATACGGCATGGACTTCTCCGGTTCCATCGACAAGGGCCGCGCCGGGCAGGAAGGCGAAGCCTACTATGTCAACTACCCCATCGGGACCTCGCAGCGTGTGTTCCTGCAGTTCCATCTGGAGCGCGGCAACCGGCACGAGAACCGCTACTGTATGCGGATCTACTTCTTCTGGGACGAGGACACCAATCAGGTCGTGGTCGGCTGGCTCCCGTTCCGCCTCAGTAGTTGGATCAGCGAACTTCCTTACTGTTTTCCTTGGGGTCTGTTTGCTATGATCTCCGACCGAACCATAAAACAATTCAGCGACCGTCTCCTGACTCAAACTCTCTCTATTGCTGAATTTTTCCAACCTCCAGTTTGACCTCTACCAGCTCCAGCGATTCAGGGTCGCTCGCATCATCCTGGCGTGCCTTTTGCAACACTCGGATCCAGCGGCGTGTACTTTCGTAAGGAAGTTCCTTCAGTTCGCTGTATTCTTGAATCGTCAAGCCGCTGTCCCAATATTCGGACAATTGCTCCTCCCAATAATCTCGTCCTTCGCGTCCCATGCCGTCCTCCCATTATTCCGGTTTGTGGAAGAACATACCACGCTGTCTGACTCAAATCCAGATGGGGCTGGCTGGGCACTTACCGATTATCCCACGCGCATCCATTCGGTGGCGGAGCATGGAAGAGTGCTGGCGGAGAATCTTCAAACCTTTGAACGGGAACGCTTTCATGTGGTGACTCACAGCATGGGGGCGTTGCTTCTGCGCTCCGCCGTTGCTCATTCTCCGCGTCTGGCGGAACGGATCGGACGGGTCGTGATGATTGCACCGCCGAACAAGGGGTCCGATGTCGCCTCCTTCTGGTACGACAGAATCTGGCCGCGCAGACTGATCGTTCCGCTGGAGGATCTGCGTTCGGAAGCGGACTCCCGGATTCATGCGCTTCCGGCGCCGGATCTCGAAATCGGGGTGCTGGCGGCCGAACATGACGGCGCCGTCCGTTATCCCTACACGTTCCTGCCGACCGAAAAGGACCGTCTGGTTCTTCCCTCCTCCCACACACTGATTCTTCTGCGCCGGGATGCCGCGCGGGCCGTGGAGCGCTTTCTGCGGACCGGAACCTTCCGCGGAGACTCCCGCGCTTCCGGAGCTCCTGTCACAACGCCGTCATGACAAGGCCCGCGACAATCAGAGCAACTCCGGCAAGTTTCGGTTTCGCCGGGGATTCCTTCAGCAGAACAATTCCGGCAAACACCCCGAGCGGAAGACTCATCTGCCGGAATGCCTGAATGTAGCTCACATTGGAAACGTGCCGCATTGCAAGAAGAATCAGCGCATACGCCGTGGAACTGCAGAGCCCCGTGAGAACCGGATACGGCGACCGCAGAAACAGCCGTTTGAATTCCCTGTGTTCCATCGGAACCGCCAGCACATAGCCTCCCAGCACAAGGGCAATGCCGGATTCAATGAAAAACAGGTAGATCAGCGATTTCCGGAGCGCGCTCTCCCCGGGCAGCGTCTGAAGAATTGCGCTTGCCTGACTGTCCAGAATCGTGTAGCCGGTCGTGCCGGCTGCAATCATCAGGAGAAAGAAAAACGCTTTTCCCGTGTACGTCCTCCAGTGGAAGTCGCGCATGGTTCGCAGAGGAAGGAGAAGACATCCGCATGACATGATCCCCATCCCCGCAATCGCGATCCCCGACGGCCGGTTTCCCAGCCCCAGAAGAATCGTCACGGCCGCGATCATCAGCACCGGAAGCGCACGGCCCAGCGGATAGGCCAGCGAGATGTCAGCAACCCGGTACGCATGCGCAAGTCCGAGGCAGTATACGGCTTCGCAGGCAATGCTGCACGCAAGAAGAACCCAGAAACGGACCGGCAGAGAGGAAAAGGAAAGTTCCGTCGAAAGGAAAAATCCGAGCCAGAGCAGCGCCGCCGTCGTGGAGGAGAGAAGATAAAACGCTCCCGACGGATTCGTCTTCTTGCTCAGAAAGTTCCAGATCGCATGCAGAAAGACCGAAAGAAAGACCAGTAGAAACGCCGTCAGAGTCATGACCGTGCAAACGCCTTTTCCCGAAACGCCGCAACCCGGCACCCCAGATCCGTCAGCGCCCGTGCCGCCTCCTCCCTTCCGGCGAGCGTTTCCAGCATCAGCGATCCTTCCACGGCGCAGAGCTCCCCGTGCTTCGGAAAATACTCCTGCAGAAGAAACGAAAGATATTTCACCAGCCGGAACTCCCCGTAGACATGCGGAACTTGTCCGTTGATCCGCTCCACGGCCGCACACCGTCCGCCGCGGATGGCGGCCAGCAGATCCTCCAGCGCATCCGACTCGGAAAGCACAAGAGTGAAGTACCAGTCCGCCAGTTTCTCGCGGTCGGTTCCATGCGAATCGCTCAACCCCACAACCGGCATGGTCCGTCCCTTGGCCCGTTCGTCTCCATAGCGGGCAATCTGGCAGGTGTTCGACCGCCACTGCGATTCGTAGAAGCCGCCCAGAAGTTCAAAGGCGTCGAATCCGCCGCGGCGGAAGATGGCGTCGGTCAGCGCTTCGCAGATCTCATATTTTCTCGTCTGCCAGTAGGGGTGGCAGAAGACCGACAGTCCTCCCGCCTTCCGGATCTCCCGGAACACCCATTCACTGGCGGCTACGGGGAAGGGGTCCAGTCCCTGCGGAAGCTCCTCCGGAGGAATGGAGCGCAGAATCTCCTCCGTCTCCCGGCGGTAGCGCTCCTCGTCGGAGGCGGCCTTCTCATTGATGCTGTATCCGCCCCCGAAATGAATGATATGTACCGGATTGCCCGGAGAGTGCACCTCTTCGCCGGGAAACAGACGAAAACCGCTGTTCCATCTCTTCCAGCAGTCAATTGCCCGCAGAGAGGGCCGGTAGCGGTGATGATCCGTGATCGCCAGAAAATCAAACCCCATCTGACGGTAGCGCGCGGCAACGTATTCCGGGCTTTCGGCTCCGTCCGAGCAGACGGAATGCACATGAAAATCCCCTTTGAACGGACGTAGATGGTAAAGATCCGGCCGGACCGAATAAATCTGGATGCGGACCCCTTTCTTATCCTTCTCCACCCACTCCTCCGATTCGCGGAAAGCCGGAAGATCAAAGAGATCCAGAAGAATGCAGTGCTCCTGCTCGCCCGCGAAGTACGCCCGGATAAACAGCGACTCCCCCTCCCGGCGGACGGTGATTTTCACGCGCTCCCCGTTGTTCTCCTGAGTCGACGTTCCGTCCGGAAAGTATCCTCCCACGGGGAACAGACGAACCTGAATCCGATCTTCCGGCGGCAGCGCGGCATGCGAATACAGCGGGGTGATGCGAATCGTCGACTCCTGATCCGCCGGGACAACCAGAGGGGTCACTTCCAAATAATTCCGGAACTCTTTCATAAAAGACATCCTTTTCCTTGTTTTGCGAAAAATGTCGCTTTTTTTTTCATGCGCTGATGTTAAATTATCGCATGGAGACTCGTTTTCAAGCCTTGAAAGGAAAATAAATGATGTCGCTTTTTTACGACATTGCAGGAGGAAACATGACCATCATCGAACAGTTGAATCAGCTCGGGCTGAACGGCCGACAGGCCCGGGTGTATCTGGCGCTGCTTCAGCTCGGATCTGCCACGGCGATTGAAATTGCGAAATACACCAAGTACAAGCATCCCACCGTATACGATGTTCTGGATCTTCTGAAGGAGAAACGCCTGATAACCGAAACGCTCTCCGGAAAACGGAAAATTTTTTCCGCCGAGGATCCCGAGATGTTTTCCCACATTCAGGAGGAACGTCAGCGGACGCTGGATTCCCTTCTTCCCAGTCTGAGGAACCTCTATCTGGGCGGCACCCACCGGACGCGCGTCCACTGCTATGACGGCTTCGAAGGGGCCGCCGTGATGCGGAATGAACTTTTGAACGTGAAATCCAGAAAATATTACTATTTCGGTTCGGTCCGGGAGATGTTCAAACTTTCGTCGCAGGAGCAGGAGGAGGCGTATGTCCGGGAGCGTCTCCGGCGTGGCATCTGGTCTTATTCGATCCGCGACCGTTCCCAGGAGGTCGATCTGGATTACATGAAACCCGGCGCGGAACATCTCCGCTGCGTCCGCTATCTTCCGAAAAGCATCGACGGCAACCTCTCCGGTCTCTATCTTTACGATGACCGCATCGCCATCAGTTCCGCTCTCAAGGAGAATTACGCCATCATCATTGAGAGCCGGGAGCTCTATCAGCTCCTCCTGACACTGTGGCAGTACATCTGGGAGATCGCGGAGGAGCCCTGAGAACGCGCGTCAGCGCGTCATCCCCTTCCGGATGTGCGCCCGCAGCAGTTCCGACGCCTTTTCCGCATCCTGTTTCAGCACCGCGTCCAGAATCTCCAAGCGTTCCGAAATCAGCTCCTCCAGCGGCGTGCGGGCCCGGTTCCGGTAGTTGCGATAGGGCGCGCTTTTCATGCGGAACTGCTGTATCAGGGCGGCGAGATACCGGTTCCCGCAATGATCCGAGAAGAGCGCGTGCATCTCCCCGTCCGCCTCAAGAGCGATCCGCCGGGAGTCCTTCCGGCGGGCTGAGGAGCGCAGCTTCTCCTTCAGGGCCTCCACCTTGTCCGAAGGAATCGCAGAAAGGGCCTTTCTCAAGGCCAGCTCTTCCAGATCGCAGCGGCATTCGAAGAGCTCCCGGAGCGCGTCGTCATCCGGCAGGGCGACGCGGAACCCCTTGCGCGGCAGCTGTTCGATCACTCCTTCCGCGGCAAGATGTTTCAGCGCTTCCCGCACGGGCGTCCGGCTGATCCCGAACTCCATGGCCAGCTTCTCCTCCTGGAGCGTGGTTCCCGCCGGATATTCCCTGGAGATGATTTTCCCGACCAGCTCGTCATACGCCTGTTCGGAAAGAGTTCTTTTTTTCAGCATTTTTCGGCGTCTTTCTCTTGCTTTCATAAAAATACAGTATATTGTATACAATACGCTCGAATAAATCAAAAGTCAAAGCTGGTGTTTGCCGCCGATGAAGCGAGGCTCCGGAAGCGGCGCATTGATTTCACTGAGTTCTGCAAAGGCATAACAGCGATCAGATAACGCCTGTCGGTTGGAAACTTGATTCCATACCACATAAAACAGATAGGAACTTTATAAAAAACAGGACAGGAAGGCGAATGGGACAGAACTCTCCTTTCCGCTCTTCCCGCCCTGCTTGCTTCCCCGCCCTTTTTGCTTTTCCAGTCTTTTGACTTTCCTGCCTTTTCAGTCCTTTTTGTCCTTTCTCCAGAACCTGGCAGTGATGCCCTATCCATGATTTCTCAGAAAAACCCTGTTTTTTTCGCTTTCCCCTCTTGACAATTATCGATTTTTGCTTATGATATATCTAAAGTTCTACATCGATGTAGAAAAATTATATGGATATAAGAGGTTGCGGAGCTGATGAGCAGAAATACGAAATATCAATTTGTCTATGTTGCTCTGAAGCAGATGCTGGCAGAGCTTCAGGATGGCGAACGGCTTCCTTCGTTCAACTCGCTTTGCAGCCGCTATGACATCAGCCAGGCAACCCTGAACTCCGCTTTGGATCTTCTGGAAAAAGATGGTTTGATCCGGCGGGTTCCCAAGGTGGGAGTTTATTCCGCAAAATCACAGGCAGCCAGGCGCGAGAAGAAGATTACGCTGCTGATGCCGGGCGAACACGAACCGCTGTTTGCCGCGGTGATCTCGGCTTGCTGCCGCTTCTGCCGGGCGCATCATATTCAACTGTCGCTGGAGTTTTCCGACCTTGACCCTGATGTCGAGTGCCGGATTCTGGACAGGGTTCTGCACGATGAGAGTTGTGACGGGCTCCTGTTTCTGCCGCTGTTCCCGCTCTTTGAAACACGGGAATCCCTGGAGACATTGAAGAAGTTGGCGGAGGTGAAACCCGTGGTTCAGTTCGACCGGGAGCTGGGGAACGGGATTACGTCGTTTGTCGGATATGACTGCTATCATGACTGTTATGAGGCGGTCCGGTATCTGGTGGAGCTCGGGCACCGTTCGATCGGGCTGGTATGCGCGTCGAATGATGACGAGAAACGCCCTTCGGAACGTCTTCAGGGGTATTTCGATGCGCTCCGGGATTCCGGTCTCTCCTACGACCCGCGCCATACGATTGTCTATGACGCATTTCACCCGGACCTTGCCAATGACGTGGTTGAGATTCTGAGCCGGCCGGATTGTCCGCGGGCGTATTACTGCATCAACTCGGTTTACATTCCCCGTTTTATGCGCAAAGCCCGTTTTCTCGGGAAATCCATTCCGCGTGATTTCAGCCTGATCTGTTATGATCTGGCTGATGTTTTCGCCAATCTTCCTTTGAATATGACGTTCTTCAACGAGCCGACCAGAGAGGCTGTGACTGCGGCATTGGAGCAGTTGCAGGCGGAAATGGAGTGTCCCGTCCCGTCTCCTGTTGTCCGGAAACTGCGCGGTTCTCTGGTGGAGGGGGAGAGCTGCATGCGTCTGGAAACGAAATCTTCGATCAATGAGACTATGAAAACCAAAACTTTAATAGGAGAAATGTGTGTATGAAAGAAATTCGTATGCAGATGCGGCCGCAGGGAAAACATGCGGGGAATATGCCAGGATTCACCTTAATAGAATTGCTGGTTGTAATTGCGATCATCGCGATTCTTGCGGCAATGCTGTTGCCCGCGCTGAATGCGGCAAAGGCAAAAGCGCGTTCCATTCAATGTGCCAGCAATACCAGGCAGCTGTTGCTGGCGATGAAGATGTATGATAACGATTACGGCTGGACTCTGCCTCTTTACAGAGAAGATTACGAAGGATGGTGCAATCCTGATGGCCCTCTTTTCAGTTCATATCTTTCACGTAAGACTGCTATCTGTCCGGATGAACCAGCAAAGAATCCGAACATGAACTATTGGAAGGTTTATGCGATGTACAATGCTGCTGACGATTGGAACTACAGTCATGGTGACTCTAGTTGTCAGGGAGAGGTCAGTACCGATAAATTCGGTAATTTTTTCAAGCGAGGCCCGCTGTCTAATCCGGAGCGTGACAAGATTGGGATGTGCAGTTATTCCATGACAATGGCAAGACAACCTTCGAAAACAGTTTTTTTCATTGATGCCGCAAAAGTCAGAACAGGTGATATAATCGGTTGGGGGGCGTATGATTTCTCCCCAACGAGTGATTATGGTGGAGAGCGTGCTACGGTAGTCCGGCACTCTAAACGGGCCAATCCCGGCTTTTTTGACGGACACGTAACTTCAATGGGGGTAGGTGAATTGGCAACGAAACCGTTGAACAGATTTACTATAGTCTATTCGGCAGATGGATTGATCTCATTGATCAATTAAGCTCTGTTGGTAAATTTTTAATAAAAAGAGGTAATTTCAAAATAAAAAATTAAAATCACTCACAGCCATCCCATAGGAAAAGAAAAAGTTGAAAGATGATGGTTCTGGATGCAACTTATATTTCAGCAAAAAAAACAAGGAGCATCCATGAAACCATCAAAGCATA
>CASDPB010000006.1 GCA_949282305.1 uncultured Lentisphaeria bacterium
CGGGGAGAACCAGCTCTTTATGATGCCATCTATCCGCTGCTTTCCATTGCGCTGATTGAACGTCATAGAAAAGCTGTTGAACTCTTGAACGATAAAAGTGAGTTGGCAAAGTATGATGTGGAACTGAAAAATCTGGCAACCAAAGAGGAGCAGCTTCATGAAATGTTTCTGGATGGTCTTGCCACGGAGGAGCAGTTGCGCAATCTGCTGACGCGAAACAAAGCAAGGCGTTGCGAATTACTGAAAAAAGTGACTCTTTTGAAAAGCAGCAGTCTGAATGATGAGACTTTACAAAGTCTGGAAAAGCATATTCTTTCAGACCAGTTCAATGATCTTGCGAACAAGAATCTCACACAAGGCATCTATGAAAGGTTATTGAATGATGCTCAAATTACTGCAACGAGTTATGCTGACCGGGTGGAGTTCAATACTCTCTACGGGAAAGTGACTTTGCCGCGTATCCGTTCCACAAACCGCCTCTGGATGCCAAAATGGGAAATATCTTTGCTCAATAAAGGAACGAAGAAGTGTGTCATAGATAAAAATACGCAGATTACTGCGACCTATTTTACGGGAACAAAAGCGGAACTGGCGGATTTCGGCAACTTGCGCATTGTCAGCCAATAGAAGCCGGAAAAACTTTCCCGGAACAACAGACCGGGAAAGTTTCAGGCTAAGTGCAATACTGCTTACTTTAAGTAATACAGCATTCATGCGGAACAGTATTGGATAAAAAATCCTGTTTGATGTTCCATCCTTCGATTTTGCGTTTTACTGCCCGTTCTTCTCGTGTAGTCCCGCGAGAAGAACGGGCAGTTGCCGCCGCAATCTCCTGAATAATTGCTTCGCGGATATGCTCCATTTCCTGTGATTTGAGAAGGAAAATCGGAAAAGAACGGATAGCAATCAAAGCCGCGATCAGCAAGTTGCAGCATATCCTTTTGCAGAAGCGGCAAAAGTTGTTTACCTTGAGTATTCTCCTCCTTAGAGTAGCCCCATGGAGTGCACCAAGAATCGCACGCATACCGATTTCAACTAAAACTGTCATGCGGAAATGCGGTTTCCCTGCGGGAGCATGGAGGACGGTCCCAAAACAATCATGATTCCTCTGCTCATCCGGTAGATCAAAGACTTCCCAATATCCTTTTACTCTGACATGAGGTGTGGCATAATTGTTTTTCAAATCTGAGTTGACTCGCTCAACAGTTGATTGTTTCCACCAGTGAACTTTTTTAGCTGGAGAAAGTTCAACAGCTCTGCCTCGTCTAAGATTAGGATCAATGAACGGAACATGTCCCTGCCTTTCCGAAGCAGCCTTGATTTCCTCCGCATCATAGGCGTAATCTGCCAAATCATACAGAATTGTTATCCATTCCGAAGGTATTTTCATTAAAAATTTTTGGTTTTACCTCTTGAATTTACGAGAAAGCAGAGTAGAATTTAGTTACCTAATAGATAACTAATAGAGAGCATTTATGAATATGAAGAAATATAGCTTGCGCATGATTATCCGGCGGTATGTATTGGGATTACTGAACAGCCATCCGAATGAAGAAATTCGAATTCCGTCTTATAATGTACTGGCGAAACAATTCGGAATGGCACGAGCAACGGCACAAGCGGAATTAAAAACATTAGTAGATGAGGGGTATCTAGTCACAAAACCTGGAATCGGGACATTCGCCAATGTAATGCGGGTCAAAGATTCACCTCCTACAGTCATCGTGACAATGCTTTACGGCAGTGGTGATTATGTATATGATAATTATTATGCATGGGCACACAAAAGTTTTCTGGGGATTGAAATTGCGAAGTATCCTGCAAATTTACAGGCTCTAACGCTTTCGGTTCGGAATAACGATAATATGCTGAAGGAGTTAAGCAATCTTCAAACATCCGCTCTTATCTGGATTGATCCACCCGCTGACAAGTATGATATGATCCGCGAAATTGAAAAACGAATGCCTGTATTGACAGTCTTGAAACAAATTGATGAGATTCCCTCCGTCTGTTGGAACAATGAATCGCTTGGATATCAGATCGGTAAGGAGCTGGTAAATCAAAATCGCTTCCGTTTTATGTATTTGGAAAGTGCTGTCACAGATTATCAATTCTGGAACGGTTTTGTTCAGGCATATGCAGAAGCCGGGCATAAATTGGAAAATCGTTTTCTGCTGTGTTATGAAGACAATCATGCAAATGTGGAAGCTCTCTTGGACAGTGGATTCCGTCCTGATGCAGTTTTTTTTCGTGATGCGGATAGCCGCTATGCACTTGATGTAATGAACCGTTACCAGATTGATCTGAATGATGAATGCCGGCTGGTTTCCGTTAATTGTAAACCCTATATTCTGAAAGCCCCCATACTTTTAGCAGAACTCCCTTTTCAAAAATTTGCGGAATTGGCTGCATTTCAATTGTTCCA
Organism: uncultured Lentisphaeria bacterium; assembly: GCA_949282305.1. GTDB lineage: Bacteria > Verrucomicrobiota > Lentisphaeria > Victivallales > UBA1829 > UBA11452. The sequence goes on from CASDPB010000006.1 coordinate 2,426, forward strand.
GATTCTGGACGGAAACCCGTTGTCGGAAAAACATGTTGTTTTTGCGCCTGAACTGAATTTAAAAACTATTTAAGGAGAAAGGAGATGATATGATAAATAACGGACGTTCGCGGTTTCTGCTTGCTGCATGTAATTTACGGCAATTGACTGACACGTTGGAAGCGGACACGACCAGACTGAATATTATAAAATGAGGTGCCTCAGCGATGATGGCAACCGTGGAAAGGAGAACATATGAAACTAGCTAAAGACAGAGAAACAGGTAAAATATTTTTCACTATTATAGAGCTTCTTGTAGTTATATCAGTTTTGGCTATCCTTATTGCGCTGTTGTTGCCGGCGTTGAAAAAGGCTCGTGACAAAGGGCAGGCAATTCATTGTCTCTCCAACCTTCGACAATGTGCTATGGGGCTTAACAACTATGCAAATGATTATGACAGCACAGTCATGTTTGTCTGCCAGAACAATACGGAAGCCCCGGTATGGAGTACACTGTGGGTAAAGTTAAACTATATTCCACAGAATGTGATTTCCTGCCCGATGGCGAATAAGGATCCCAGAAATTCCCAGTCCTGCTACAGCAGTTATCTAAGAACAAACGACGGTACTCTGCAATGGTACTGGACCTCAAGACCACAATCATCACTTCAAGGTTCCGAACAAAGCGGTGGTTGGGAATTTTATCTCTCACTGAAAAAGCCCAAACAACCAAGTAAAGGAATGTTTGCTTTTGACGGAATCTACTATAATGCAGCAAAAGGCGGCTGGTGGCAGGATTTGCAGGCATCCCTTGGCAATACCGGCCTGGAAGTTACAAAAGCGCACTTTCGCCACACAGGTATGGTTCAATCCTCTTTCTGGGATGGGCATGCGGCTTCCGTAAATCCACAAGACTGGAAAGACAATATCTTTCAAGGCTTTTTGGAAACAAACAATACAGAAACCGTTATCGGATTCGATATAAACTACCGTGAAATTTTAATTTTCTTAAAAAAATAAGCAGGTTTTTTTATGAACTATCTACTTCTTATCCTTTTTCTGTATTTAAGCAACTCACTCTCTGCGGACATAATACGCAACGGAGACAATATTTACCAGAAACACAGCGAGAATTTGCTCAACGCATCGACATTGTATAAAGGAAAAATCAAAGGAATTTCAGTGGGACTGAAAGATGGTAAAGCCTTTTTTGCCGTAGAAGGTAACTGGGTATCCTGCTGTAATCGGATTCCGCTTCCGAAAAGCAGTACCGGTAAAAACCGAATGCTGCTAGTTCGCTTCCAAATGCGGTCCATGGATTGCGTTCGGGGGCGTGATGATTGGCAAAATGCACGACTTGATCTGTTTTTTCTGGACGCTAACGGCAAAAGAATCGGTCCTTACCTGAAAACCAATCAACTGACCGGAACAAATCCATGGAAAAGCTATGCCGATGTCTATCCAATCCCGAAAAATGCAGCCTTTTTTGATGTTGTACCAGCAAATTATGGCAAATCCGGAAAAGTTGAAATGCGAAATATAGAAATTTTCCTGATTTCGGAGCCCATGGATTTGCCGCCTCCGAATGGCAGGAGCATTCAGGAGACTTTTTCTCTTGATGATGCATGGCGTCTTTCTACTCCGACAAGAGAAAAAATATCTCTGAACGGACTATGGCAGTTTTATCCCTGCATGAATGATGAGAGCCAGAATGCACCTCCGCCTCCTGACTCTGGGTGGGGATGGTTCAAAGTTCCCGGTCATTGGCAGGGAAAACTTCACAACAATGATTGGAGAGGTAGTGCCACTCCATTTTATTTAAGTTCACACATCCGTCGGAAAATGCCGTCAGTTCTTCATAAGGCATGGTATCGCCGTTATATCACAATTCCACGCTCTTGGCAGGGAAAACGGCTTCTCCTGAAGCTGGATCTTGTTCAATCGAAAGCAAATATCCACATTGACGGAACGGTTGTCGGCACCATCTATTTCCCCGGCGGGGAAGTGGATTTAACCCGATACGCAAAACCTGGACAAAGGCAGGAGCTTACTATTCTTCTGGAGGCCAATCCCCGCATTCTGACGATTAACATGGGAGCAGACCGAGCCTACACAGAAGTTCAGGAAATGGATAATCGGGGACTCTGCGGCGATGCCGAACTAGAAGCGGTTCCCCAAAATTACGACATTTCAGATGTTGCAATTCGTACATCCGTAAAAAAGAAAGAAATTGTCTTCGATATCGGGTTCAACAAACTGGAGGCTGGAAATTACCTCGTGGAAGCAGTTGTAACCGGACCAAATCATTTTCAGAAAAACTTTCCCCCAGCAGAAATAGTGTCCAACGGAAAAGACAAGAGCCGTTTTTTACTTTCTGCCAATTGGCTTGCACCGAAACTCTGGGACATCGATACTCCCCAGAATCTATACAAGGCTGAAATCACTCTGAAAAAAACGAATGGTCATATTCTAGACTGCTTTTATCCGGAAGAATTCGGATTCAGGGAATTTGAAATCAAAGGACAAAATTTTCTTTTAAATGGAAAAATCATTCATCTACGGGCGCTTCCAATTACCAACAGTGCGGCCTCATCTGTTGCAGATGAAGCCAGTGTAGGCGATCTCATCCGCAAGATGAAAGAATTTCACGTCAACTTTCTGATCGACAGTGTCTATTCTTTTAATCCTGGAACATTCTGCTACCAAGATACTTATCGAAAAATGACTTCTCAACGGGGAATGCTGACCTCAATCACAATGCCGCGTTCTCTTGATTTTCCCGGTCTGAGTACAGATGCGAAAAAGCAGGAGCAATTTATGAAAGTTGCCAGATATCGTCTGCGGCGCTATCAGAATCTTCCCGGACTTGTCATGATGGCCACATCCCATAATTACGCCGGTTATGCCGATCACCAGAATCCGGTAAAAATCGGCAATGGATTCTCTCCGGAAAAATTTGGCTTTCATACAGCAAAAAGAACAGACGCACTTTATGCGGAACAGCTTCTGAACAAACTGGATCCTACCCGTCCAGTTTATCATCACGACGGAGGAATGCTCGGATCGGTCCATGCAGTGAATCTTTATCAAAACTGGGCACCACCTCAGGAACGGAGTGACTGGCTGGAAAACTGGGAGCAAAAAGGAATCGCACCTGTTTTCTTCGTTGAATACGGAATGCCCCATACTGCCAGTTGGAGCAGTGCGCGAGGTCCAGGATTCATCTGGCGGGAACGCCTCCTTCAATGCTTATGGCTGGATGAATTCAATGCGGAAACGCTTGGAGAACAAGCATATTGCATGGATCCCCAAAAACGGACTTTTTTCTCCCGCAAGGATGTTATTATTGAACAGTACAACAATACTCCCCGGTGGTTCGGAAGGCGGGAACTTCCACAATTGGACCAAGTCCGTTCTATTTATGTCCGAAAAAATATTGCGGATTTGCGACTGCGGGGTATTTCTGCCATTCTTCCATGGGACAATCATGCGTTTCATTCTCCATTGACATTCAAAACTGGACAAATCCTGAATCCGGAACGTTTTCAAAATTTGAAACGTCCCGGTCTTATCCCCGACTACAAAGTTCCTTTTGACAATTGCTGTTTCACAGACTCTGTCAATCGTTTCCGTAAAACATTGACAGGAGAAGCGCTTGAGCAATCCTTCCGGGAGATACTTGTAAAAATTGGAGGTACCCCCGATTCCTTTACGGAATGTTCAGTAAATTTTGTTCCTGGCGAAATGATCAGTAAATCAATTCAGATTCTGAACGATACCCGCAAGGAACAGGACTTCCGATGGTCCTGGAGCAAAAATGGCAGAACAGAACAATATGGAACCGTTTCAGTTGCTCCTGGAACAAAAGCTGTAATACCGATCCAGTTTAAATTGCCAACATCCTCCTCCGGAAAAGATTGCAAAATCGCAGTCATGGTAACTGACAAAAACGGACAGATTTGGGAAGATTCCATAACATTGAACCTAGTTCCATCGCAAACAGTCCGCTTGCAAAGTCGTGTCGGACTTTACGATCCGGAAGGAACTGCCGCTCCATTATTGAACCGCTTGGGAGTTTCATATAAAAAGGTAACCGAAGACAGTGATTTGAAAGACATCCAACTGCTAATTCTCGGTCGTTTTTCTCTTGACAACTTTCCGCTTCATCTTGAAAATGCTTTGAAATGCGGTCTCAAACTTTTTCTTATGGAGCAGCGAACGGAAACATTATTCCGGTTGGGTATTCGCAGCAATACACAAGGGCTTCGTACCGTGTTTTCTAATCATCCTTTTTTTCCGGGACCACTGAAAGACTGGCGCGGAAATTCAACATCACTTCCCCCTTTTTTGGAACAGCCGGAAGGAATATTGCCGTATCCTTCCTATCGCTGGAACGGTTTCAACAATCTGCATGTATGGAGGGCCGGCAACCGTGGCAATGTGGCAGCCATTCTGCCGGAAAAGCCAAGTGTTGGAAATTGGCTGCCTCTTTATCATGGTGGATTCGATCTCCAATTTGCTCCGCTTCTGATGTTTTCGGAAGGTAAAGCCGTTATCCTCTTCTGCCAACTTGAGTTATCAGGCAGGACAATTCCAGATCCTCAAGCAGAAGCAGTTTTTGCCAAGGCTCTTCATTATCTCGATAAAGTGAATCCTGTTCCGGTCCGAAAAGTCTGGTTTACTGGAAATGAAAAATTGCAGAAACAACTGAAAAAGGCAGGAGTAGTCTGCGAAAAACTTATTCCATCCAGATTGTCATCCGATGATTTGCTTGTTGTGGCATCCGGAAACAATCTACCGGACAATTTGCAAACTTTAATAAAAAATGGCCTTAATGTTTTAGCATGCGGTCTTTCCGGAAATGAGTTGTCCCGTTTGCTTCCCGATATTAACGCAGTACCGGGCGAATGGATGAGCGATTATGTGACCGGACTCCAAACTCATCCTGAATATACAGGAATCAGCAATGCCGAACTTCATTTCCGTTATCCTGTCCGATTTGATGGATTTCCGGAAAATTCTACCGGTGGTATTGCTCTGAACAGTCGTCGAATCGGGAAAGGCACCATGATTATGATGCAACTACCGCCTTGGAAGTTCGAACGTTCCATTCATGCGTTACGAACAACAGGACGACGAACCGATTTTCTGATGATGCGCCTGTTGGCAAATCTTGGAGCCGACTTTCAAACTGGGTTCTATCACCTGTTCGATGCGGTAGATAACGGTAACCTGACATTGCCTCTTCCCACTGGATGGAAAGGAACCTTTGATCCACATGGAATCGGTAAAAAAAGCGGCTGGTATAAAACGGAATATGTTGCCAAAGACTGGCATAAGGTCCATCCAGGCCTCTCTTTCGAGTCCCAGTTTCCTAATTATTCCAATTATAATGGATTGTTCTGGTACCGGGTGGAATTTGATCTTCCGGAAATTTTCCGAAACGGAAAATATGAATTGCAAATCGGAGCGGTTGATGATGAATCATGGATTTGGCTGAATGGACGTTTCATGGGAGAGATCACCGCAAAGACACATCCGAACGATTATTGGAGTCATAACAGGAGAATCCCTCTGAATAAATCGGATCTACTTCCCGGAAAGCAGGTTTTGACCATTCTCTGTAATGATTTGAGAAATTCCGGAGGACTTCAATCCATTCCCGAAATAGTGCCGAAACGACTTTATTTTTTTCATGCAGATCAGCCGGAAGCAGCGGATGATCCATACCGCTACTATCACTGGTAAATCTCTTCCATTGGTGTATACTCAGTGAGCCCATAGTAAAGGGGATAACGGTGATGGAGCTTTGAGAAAATAGAGCAAAGAGAATCAAAATCATCAGCTGAGCCGGTGGCTTGTTCCAGCCCTATAAGGGCATGATACCGGCTTGCCCCTCAAGGGGCTTTGGATTTGGTCTTCCAGTCGCACCCCCTTTCCCGGACAACTGTTCAAGCAGTGTAAGCGCCCAACCAGCCCCATGGCGCGGGGGAACAAGGGGAGATTTTTTTGAAGGGGAAATAGTCACAAAATGAATGTCGTCAGACGATGATGACCGCCCGACGGCATTTCCTATTCATAATAATGCGCCTCTCCCCTAAGCTGGACAACTTTTATTCAAAGATTGATGTAAATGCGCTTGGCTTACTATATCCTATTGTCTGCCGATTGCAAGTGCCGAAATAGACTTCATCCGGCATCTGATATTGAAGTTTTGGCTGCCGACAACTCTGCCCGAAATCTCAATTTTCCTGTCGGTATTTTCCAGCGTATCATCATCGCGGTAAGTGATGCGTTCAATGATTTTTACCATAAAAACTTCCTCAATCGGATATGATGCGAATGCAGTTCGCGGGGATTTCCTGCTGCAGGACAACAGCTTCACGGGGAATTTCATTCTCCATAACGGGGGCGATATTGAGATAGCCGGTCATATTTTTCCCGCTGGGATCACGAACCAGAGCAAGATCATATGCCTGATTGAGCATACGTTCGACAATATCGCGAATCTCGCGGGCGCCGGTTCCTTTTCGGTATAACCGACCAGTTTTTTCTGGCCTTGTTGAAATGACCGCCAGGAAGATCAAGCTCGCCGGACTGATTGTGTTGGCGTGCTTGTTCGGAAGCATCGCCGCCGGACTGGGGCTGATGTATCTCTGGCTACCGTACGGAATCGCGATGTTCTACATTGCCGGAATTGTCTTTCTCGTGTTCTGTTGTGTCCGTGTTTGGCGGTGGTGGGTGAATGGGTAAGTCACATGCTTGATTTTCAATTTTGATGAAGTATATTGAACAGGGACAGGAGACAACATATTATGAAGAATATCACAAGCAGCGTTTATACATTTGAAGATATTGTTAGAGACGATTTTCTTTATGTGGATAAGACGGAATTCATCTGGAATCTGATCCGTCAGGGAAAAGCCATGTATTTTCTCTCCCGTCCGCGCCGCTTCGGGAAGTCGCTGACCGTTTCCACGCTCAAGGCCGTATTCCAAGGGAAAAAAGAACTGTTCAAGGGACTGGCTATTTATGACAAGCCTTATGACTGGAAGCCGTATCCAGTGATCCACTTGGATATGAACGGTTTGGATTTCAGTTCCGTCGAGGAACTGGAAAGCAGTTTATGCGATTTGATAACGGAAACGGCTGCTTCGCATGAGTTGAGATTGGAATCGGCGAATGCCGCCAGCATGTTTCGTGCATTAATCAACCAACTTGCCGAACAGGAACAGGTTGTCATTCTTGTGGACGAATATGACAAGCCTATCTTAAACAACTTGGGGAAGCCTCATGCTCAAAAGATTCTGGATAAGTTGAAAGTATTCTATTCCGTCATCAAGGCATTTGAATCCAAAGAGCGTTTCGTTTTTGTCACAGGAGTCAGCAAATTCTGTCACGTCTCGCTGTTCTCCGATCTCAACAATCTGACTGATATCACGATGAACCGTGATTACGCCACGATGTTCGGCTATACTCAGGAGGAATTTGAAACTAACTTTGCCGACCGCATTGATTCAGCCTGCAAACAGCTGAATATGCCGCGCGAGGAACTGCTGCCGGAAATCAAAGCGTGGTATGACGGTTACAGATTTCATGCGAAGGCTGAATCTGTTTACAATCCGGTATCGTTGGCTCAGTTTTTTACGAACGATGCCGAATTCAACAACTACTGGTTTTCAACGGGAACGCCCTCGTTTCTGATGGAACTGATTAAGAAAACTCGTTTTAATTTTGAAGACGTCCTGTCGCGTCCCGTGTCCGCCGTGGCGTTCGAGGCTTTTGAAGTCGATAAGATAGATCCTCTGTCCCTGCTGCTGCAGACAGGTTATCTGACGATCAGATCTCTTGAGAAAAAATTCAATATGCCATGGTACTGGCTTGATTTTCCCAATCAGGAAGTCAGTGTTTCTTTCAATACCTATCTTCTGAACGCTTATGTGGAAAAATCCAGGAGCGATGTGACGAACTTCTGCGAACTTCTGGCGGATTCCATGGTCAACGGAAACATTGAACAGTTGCGCAAGGCGCTGGAAGTCTTCTTCGCCGGGATTTCATATGATGTGCATCACAAGGATGAAAGCAATTTCCAAAATATCTTTTTTGCGATTTTCCGATTGCTCGGCTATTATATCAAGGCGGAATCCAGAACAAGCGATGGCCGGATTGACGCCATATGCGAAACAGATCAATGGATTTATCTTTTTGAATTCAAACTCAATCATGATGAGTCCGCATTGGAACAGATCAAGAAAAAAGAATATTTCAAACCATATCTGTTTTCCGACAAACGGATCATGCTGATCGGAGTCAACTTTGATACCGATACAGGCAAACTGTCCGACTGGAAAAACGAGGAACTTCTGCAAGCTTGAGTGTAAGACCGAACTCCTGAGAAATATGCGCCTCCCAATAATTACGTCCTTCGCGTCCCATGGCGTCCTCCTGTCGTTCGGGTTTGCGGAAGAACATAGCATGCCGGCAACAGCAGCTAGATGGAGCTAGCTGGACGCTTACCGGAATTGGACCACTCCGGGCGCTCTTCTTCGCGTTACAGAACAGCATGCACTTTCCCGGCAGGAGAAGGGGTGCGTGCCACCTCCTCTCCATCCAGATAGAGGGCGAGCCCGGTGCCGCGCCGGTAGCGGCTGCCGTCGCGGTCGAACTGCAATGCGAGTTCGTGCCCCCGTATGTGGAGGCCATCGAGCAGAAAGTAATCCCAGCATTCCGGAGGCAGCAGCGGCGCGGCGCGAATCTCTCCGGGGAGATCCGGATTGATGCCGCACAGACCGGTGATGATCAGATCGGCGTAGGTCGAATGGCTATAATCCTTGCCTCGTTCCCGGATCAGAGCGTCACTCTGGATTCCGGCCTTCTCCCAGTTCTGCAGAATCGAGCGGGCCAGCCACTCCCCGGTAAAGGGATCCAGATTTTCGTCGATCCACGGGATGGTGCGATTCTCTTCCCGCAGGTAATGGCTTCGCGTGTAGCAGGAGAGCGTCTCGAAGTAGGCGCGGTGCCCGACTACCGCGCTCTCCCGCTCGTGGAGCAGCCGAGCGAGGGCGGTCAGGGTGACCGAGGTGGCAAACGGCCAGGAGGGGCCGTTCCACTGGCACTCGTGTCCGCCGCGGTCCAGCCGGAAGCCGGGGTGGCGCCGCTCTGCAGTGGTCGGTCCGAATGGGGCGGAAAACCCCTCCGGATCGGTCAGCTGTTTCCAGGCGACATCGAATTTCCGCGCCATGCCGGAGAAGTAGTACCAGGGGGTGTAGCCGTGCAGCTCCCGCACGTCGACGAAGGCGTCATCCTCCTCGCGCCGGGTCATGAAGAAACGGCTTTTCTCGTTCCATAGCCGGGTTTCGATCAGCCGTCGCAGGCGTTTCGCTTCCCGGTGGAAGCGGGCGGCTTCTCCGGTTTCTCCGCAGTCGGCGGCGAGCTGCGCCAGCGCATCGGCCTCCGCTGCCATGCAGCTGTTGATGGTGACGCGGAACCCGCTGCCGCCGATGGAGCACTCCATGCCGTCGCGGTTGTCGCTCTGCCGGAAAAGTCCGGCGGAGGTGAGGTGATTTACCCGCCACTGCTCATAGTTGCGGCGGAGCGCCGGATAGAGCCGCCGCAACAACGCTCTGTCACCAGTGACCGCCGCGGTGTCCAGCGCAGCGGCGGCGGCTCCGAAGGTGTAGCTGCGGGGAGAGGCGGCGGCTTCAGGATTCATCCAGAAGGCGAGGTATTCCCCGGCGATGTCCTTGTCGCGAAACCAGCGCGCCTCGCGCAGTTGATGAGCCGCCGGGCAGCTAATGGAGTTGAACGCTCCCGCCCACGGCACATCGGGCATGAATTCCAGCAGGATTCTTCCGCAAGGGGTGGTACGGATATGTTTACGGAAACTCCACCAGCGGAAGTACCAGATTTCCCGGAAGACCGGGGCGGGGCAGTCGAAACGAGGAATCTGTGTTGAAAGAAACTCCTCGGCCTCCGCGTTCGGGATGTCGCCCCGGTAGAGTTCGGTATCCTGGGCATTGAACCTTCTGCAATACGCGGCGACGATGCGCTGATCGATAAACTTCCGCATGACAATCTTCCTTTTTTCTTACCAGAGTTCCGAGTCACGGCGCACGACCAGGCCGATCTGTTCGAAGGACTCTCTTCTGCCGTTGTACCAGAGCAGAAATCCGTCGTTTGCGGGACAGACCGCCGGTTTGTAGCAGGCGTCGTGGTCCCAGCTCCCTTCGTCCGGGGAAACGATTGGGTTGCCCGGATACTGTTCCCAGCCATCGACGCCGGTTCGGGAGCGGCAGAGGCAGATGGTCGCCCGCGAATGGCTTTCGAAGCCGATGTAGAACATGTAGTAGAATTCCCCGTGCCTCATGACCTGCGCCGCGGTCACTTTGATAAGTCTGCCGCCGGGAATTTGTTCCGCCCGGAAGACCGGGGCGGGGTCGGGGGTCTCCCAGAAGAGTCCGTCTCGACTTTCCGCATAGCCGATCGCATCCGGTTCGTAGTGGATTCCCGGGTTGTTCATGCCGGAGTACCACATCTGGAAGAGGCCGCTTGCCGGGTCGTGGAGCACATGGGGGCACATAACACCGCAGTTTTGCCAGGCGCCATCGGGAGAGAACACCGCTTCCGGAATCCGGTTCCACAGGATGCCGTCCCGGCTTTCGGCGATGAAGATGGCGGCGTGTTTCGGCGCGGTGCGGTCCGGCCCCTGCCCGGAGTAGTACATCCGGAATCCACCGTCCGGCAGCGGGACGACGCAGGCGCGATTGATGTGGAACTCCCGCAGGTCCGGCCGGGGGAAGGCGCCGAGGACGATCCGGAGATCACTCCAACGGATGCCGTCGTCGCTCTCGGTCATGGCGATGGCGTTCTGGGGGCGCCAGCTCAGGTACATCCGGAATCGCGGCGCCGGCGGTCTGCACTCCAGAACGAAAGGATCGAAAATCGTTCCCCACTGTCCGGCTGGAATCACCGGATTCCCCGGAAACTTTTCCCATTTTTTTGACATCAAATCTTTCTCCTTCGAGTAACCCTGCTCCTGTTTCAGCCGGGTGGAATATCGCATCCTGTCCGTGAAACTGCGCGTCTGTTGTGAATAATACATGTGAAATCGGGAACTGCAAATTGCAAATATATAAAAACGATATTGCTGTACATAGTTAAGGTTCTTCTACCCCGGCCGGCCGTTGGCGGGGAAACCGGTTTAATAGATCTCATCCCCGTAGAAGAACTGCAGGTTGCCCGCAACCTTCTGACGCATCTCGATGGTGGACTGCGAGGCAACATGCAGATCCGGGAAGAGGACATTGACCTGTTTGTTGTGGACGGCCCAGTAGCAGGTGCCGCTGAGGCTTGAACTGCCCCAGATCACGCTGGTTCCGCCCAGTCCCGATACTTTCGCTCCGGAGGTCTTCAGCGTCCCGTACGGCGTGCGGACACAGGCGAGCATCACAAAGGTGCTCGGTGCTTTCTCCGGGATCATTATTTTGAAATCGTCGCCGCTCTTTGCGCCGATTTCACTGCCGCGATAATACCAGCGCCCCTTCTCATTGCCCCAGCCTTTGGTGCCGCACCAGGCTCCGTGATTTTCCCAGTGACCATCGGCATTGGCTCCGTAGGTGTATTCGAAGTAGGCACTGTTCGCGTCATGCGGAATTTTGGATTCTGAACAGACCGTCACCTGATTGTTCGGGTTGGCATAACCGACACTGGCCAGAATCTGGCCCCAGATCCCGTAGGTGTACCCCCTGCCGCCGTTCTGGTTGTTGTGGCAGGGCTTGAAATACCATCCCTCCGCCGATGGAACCCGCATCAGGAAGTAGCCGTTGAAATCGCTTCCGTACATGCCGATCATCATCCCGCACTGCTTCAGGTTGGAGATGCATTTAGCGGCTCTTGCGGTGGTGCGCGCCTTGTTCAGTGCCGGCATGAGGAGCGCAGCCAGAATGGCGATGATCACGATCACGATGAGGAGTTCCATAAGAGTAAAAATTGTGTTCCTTTTCATATTCATCTCCTTGTGTTATGATGGATGCCGATTTCTTCGGGAATCTTCTCCTGGTGGTCACTTTTCCGCTCCGAAACGGATTCCGCTCCGAAACGGATGTCGTACATGGTCTCGCTCAAACGGCGGTTGGCCTGTGTCATCTCCGGGTACGGCGTGTCGGTGATGTCCACGAAACCGAAGGGATACGCTTCCCCTCTGGCATCCCTGCCGGTCACCAGCTGACTGCGGTAGCAGAACCAGCTGGCGCCGACGAGGGCGGGATTGGCGAGAATGTCGCAGAAGACCTGTTGAAACACTCCGGCCCGTTCCTTCTGGTCGCGATAAGGCTGCGCCCCCCAGTAGCCGCGGCCGTCCGCCCGGACCGAATACTCCGACAACCAGATCGGCTTCGTGATGCCGGGCATGCCGAGATCCCGATAGAGCAGATAATAGCTGTTGATGCTCACCACATCACAGTATTGGTTCGCAATGTATGCCACCTGGAGATCGGCATCGGGCAGTGGCCGGAGCCGGGAGCCCAGATAGAGATGGTTCGGGGCATTGCGCCGGACCGCGTCCCGGCAGACCCGATAGTAACGGTCGATCATCACCCGGCCGAATGCCGCCATGTCCGAATGGCTCTTCCGCTTGTCGAACCGGATTTTCCGGGAGCTCATGAAATCGTCGTAATCGGCATAGTCGGCACTCCAGACCCGGTTCAACTCGCCGATGGAGGGATATTTTTTCTCCAGAAACTTCCGGAACTCTTTTTTTCCGGGCATGGCGGCCGGAGCCGCCGCCACATGCTCGCCCAGCTCCACCGGGTTCAGCGTCAGCTCGTTGTGAATGAAATAGCCGATGCACCACGGGTCGTCGATGGTGAATTTCCACTGCGTCTTGAAGGCTTCATCCAGCGACCGGACGAACGCCGGATCAAATGCATCGTAGAATTTCCGCCCCGGTATCAGCGCCGGTTTCGACCAGTCGAGCAGCACCGGAGTGTAGGCGAAACGACCTCCGCGATACACCCGTTTGTCGCACCAGCCGCCCACAGTGTTGAAGCCCCATTTGCAGAGCCGTTCCTGTGCCATGTCGACGGCAGCGGGATTGATGCTGCCATATTTGATTTTGAGGTTGCGACTGGTGTGATCCTCCAGATGGGTGAACCAGTGGCGGCGAGCTTTTTTGTAGTCGTTCTGACGGAACCGGACTCCGTTCATCCCCATGCCGAAAAAGAGTTTCCCCTCCGGATCCACCAGAGTCCAGCGGTTGCGATACCGGTCAACCCGGAAGAATCCGGTCGCCCGGAGCGTCGGCCCGTCCGCCCAGCCGCCGAACCGGGTCCGCCGGGGAATCGACGGTGTCGCCGCCAGAGCCTTGCGCTCCTCGACCGCCCGTGCTTTCAGATCCGCTTCGGAGCGGACCTTCTCCGGCCAGTCCGCGTGGATGTACTGCCCGAAGTCATCGATGAAGGGGAAGAACTTCTCCGGATGGGCCAGCAGCGGAGTGTATTGCGGCGGTTTCCCGGTGAGACGGAAGTTGGTGAGTTTGAATTTATACTCCTTCTCCTGGTAGAGTGAAGCGCTCAGAACGCCGAAGTCGACGCTCAGCCGTTCGCGGAACAAATTGACGTTGCAGTCGACTCCCGCCGGACTCAGGCGAAGCCGGGGATCCAGCGCAATCTGGCTGAAGGGGGCCACGGTCGCGTAGGGGGCGGTGACCGTGACCTTCGACTGTGCGGGAATTATCTGCCGGAAGTTTTCCGTTGCCCGTTCCACTTTGCTGTGGTGGGTGACGATCCGCACCTGAAAGACCAACGGGCGATCGTTGCAGTTCTCCACGTCGACCGCGAAGGCGCCGTAGGAGGCCATGCGGTCGGAGAAGCGGGAGCCCTTCTGAACGATCGCAACCACCATGAAAGGCGCTTCGACGCCCGGACGGGACTGGGTCGGCCGGAAAAATACCTCCAGTCCGGATGGCACTCCGGACATTTTGCGGACGACGCAGCGGTTCTTTTTCGGGTAGATGCGGTATTCATCGTTCTTCCATACCAGCTCCGCCGCAGAGGCCGCCAGCAGGCAGCCGGTCATTCCGCAGACGATTCCCCATTGTAGCAGATTCATTGTGCAACCTTCCCTTCAGTTTTGAATTTCATCGAACATCGATGCATCCGCAATGAAAAGCGGACAGTCCATGACCGGAAAGCGGTGAATGCGGAGTGCGCCGTAGAAGTTGCCGCCCTCCAGCGTAGGGTGTATCAGCTGTTCGTTCAGCCGCCAGACATTTCGCCGAATCGGGTCGATCACCACCGGATTTTCAAACTTTTCCGCATCATCCATCAGCATGTAGATGGAACCGTACACCGCCGGGGCGGAGAGTTCGACGTGTTCCGGATTCCAAACGGCGAACAGCGGCTTCCCGTTGCGGCGGAAGGCGTGCGCCTCCATCCGGTAGGGCGCCCGTGGTTCGAACGCCTGCCAGTTGTCAGGCCGGAACGCGCAGAAGTTGTCCGGCGCGTTCTTCAGCCCGTCGAAGAGGAATCCCATCCCCTGCATCGCATAGTAGGCCAGTTTCCCGCAGTTGTTTTTCGCATCGATCACACCGTAATACTGGTCGCGTCCGTCCGGATAGTAGCAGAGAAAATCGGTCACGGTGAAGATCGAACTCAGCTCCGCGCCGCAGACCAGATCCGCCAGAAATCGGCGGGTCAGGTATTTCGCCTGCGCCATCTCCGTCGGGAAGGAGAACAGCATCGACTTGCCGCTGGCCCGCCCGCTTTCCCCCTGCCAGAAGCGGATTTTTTTCGCCGGATCGGAAGGGCGCAGACAGGCGCGAAGATGGTTCACCCGTTCCCCGATGAACTCCTCCGGCACTGGGCCGTAGAAGTGATAACTGAAGATGTCGATGTGATCGGCAAGTTTGTTTTCCCCCAGTGCTTTGATGAAACTGGTTCCCGTCTGGGCTGCAACTGCAATTATTTGCGCATCCGGGATTTCCGTATGGACCGCTTCGGCGGTTTCCGCTACCAGCCGAGTGTAATCGCGCGCCTTCTCCGCCAGAGAGAGTTCGTCCCACAGAGATTTCCCGTTGTGGCACCAGAAGGTCTCCGGCTCATTCCAGACCTCGTAGTACCGGACCCGTCCGCGGAAGTGGCGGCAGAGTGCCCGGACATACTGCTTCCAGGCGTTCATGCCCTTTTCTCCATGGTAGAGCGGAACTTCCCCCACCCAGCCGCGCGCCCAGCCGGGCACGATCTTCCCCGCCGCTTCGCGCCACGCTTTCTCATATGCCGCAGCTGGAGTGTGGACCGGATGGCCGAAGCTCAGGCTGAACCAAGTTTCAATACCGATTTCCGCCAGGGAGTTCACCACCTCGTCCAGCCAGGAGAAGTCGTACTGCCCCGGAACTTTCTCGCACTTCATCCAGCCGGTCTGACAGCGGGCGAACTTCACGCCGCTCTCCGCGAGGAAAGGAACGGTCTTCCGAGGATCGAAGGTGTCACGGTCGAGCGTCTCGAAGCCGATGCCGAGGATGGAATGTTTTACGTCAACGCTTTTTTTTGACGGGAGGCGGCCCAGCAGTTCCACGCCGGGGAAATGCTCCATCGGATCCTCCTCCAGATTGAAATGGTTCGGATCAGTCCAAAAATCCTCCCGTGGAACCGGTGGAACAATGATGTCTGCCGCATTCAGCCGTTTTCTCATGTTTTCCAGCATTTCCTGTTTCTCCTTGCATTACGGCGCAAAATATACGCCGCTGTTGATGTTTATCGTCTCTCCGGTCATCGCTCCATAGCGGAGGGAGTTGACCGCCGCTTCCGCAACCTCTTCCGCGGTGGCCGCGCGATGGAGCGGGAAGCGTTGCAGTTTCCGCTCGATCTCCTCGTCGGAGAGACGATTGTGAATGTTTTCCGTCTCCACCATTCCCGGGGCCAGCGTGTTGACGGTGATGCCGAACTCTCCCAGCTCCAGCGCAAGACACCGGGTCAACGCATGTATTCCCGCCTTCGAAACCGCATACGGCAGCAGCCGCTCCTCCATCCCGATGTGCGCCTGTACGCTCGAAATATTCAGAATCCGCCCCCAGCGGCGGCGCTTCATCCCCTCTTTGACCGCCTGCGCACAGAGATAGGCGCCGGTCAGATTGACGTTCAGCAGGTGGTTGAACCAGGCGCCGTCGCTCATGCCCGCCGGACGTTTGTAGGGGTCCTGCCGGGCGTTGTTGACCAGAATGTCGATCTCCATTCCGCCGATCGCCCGATGCACTTCCGACTCATCGGTGATGTCGAAGATCAGCGTGTCGGCGAAGAATCCCTTCTGCCGTAGATCGCTGCATACCTTCGCCGCCTTTTCCGGCGAGTGGGCGCAGTTGATCAGAACCCGGCAGCCCTGTCCGGCCAGCGCTTCGGCGATGGCGCGTCCGAGCCCCTGCGCCGAGCCGGTGACGAGAGCCATTCTTTCTGCAAGTTTGTCAGCCATGTACAATCTCCCTGAGATGAAGTTCAATCTGCCGGGCAAGGGCGGTCCGGTCCCGCCGTTCCACCGGATCCGGCGGAAAAACCGATGCCCCCGCCCCGACCGCGACCGCCCCGGTCGCCAGCATGGAACGGAGTGTCTCCGGCGTCACTCCGCCGGTCACGATAAACGGGATATGCGACAGCGGCGCAATCATCGTTTTTACATAAGGCTCCTGCCCCGGAAGAATCGGGAACAGTTTGACCAGATCCGCACCCGCTTCCCACGCATGCAGAATTTCGTTCGGGGTGAGCGCGCCCGGAATCACGGCCGCCCCCCGGCGGTGCGCCGTCTCGATCACGGCCGGAGAACAGGCCGGAGAAACGAGGAATTCCGCGCCCGCGTCCGTCGCCGCCTCCGCCATCGGGACATTGAGCACCGTTCCGGCGCCAATGCGGAGGTGCGGAAATGCCCGCCGGAGCTCCCGGATCGCGTCTCCCGTATGGCGGAGCGTTTCGGAATCGGAGGGATCGAAGGTGACTTCGAGAAATTTTCCGCCCTGCGAGGCGAACACTTCCGCGCAGAAGAGAAGCCGGTTCGCCGGAATGTGGCGCAAAATCGCGAGAAAACGCGCCTGCCTGAGCTCTTCAGAAAGTTTCATGTTCCAACCCCTTGAAGTAATAGACCGTGTCGTCTTGCGGACGGATGTCGGTGACGTTCCCGGTGTAGTGGCGCAGGTTGCGCGGTTTGTAAGGATACTCCGCGAGGACGGATTCCTCCACTTCGATTCCCAGGCCCGGCCGGTCGGGAATGCGAATACAACCACGGTCGAATTCGACGCATTCGTCGGTGATGCGTTTCCGGAAACTTCCGTCGGTGAGCATGATTTCGTGGATGAGAAAATTCGGCGTGCAGGCGGCGAGCTGCAGAATCGCCGCATTGGAGACCGGTCCGCTCGGATTGTGGAACGAGACCGGAATGTGTTTCGCCTCGGCCATTGCCGCAATTTTCTTCGATTCAAAGAGCCCGCCGGTGTGGAAGATGTCCGGCTGGGCGATGTCGACCGCATTTCGTGAGAAAAGCTCCTCAAAGCCGAACTTGGTGTAGACCCGTTCTCCGGCGGAAATCGGAATCGGCGACCGGGAACGAATCTCCGCCAGCACGGCAAGGTTGTCCGGCGGACACGGCTCCTCCATCAGCATGATGTTGTACCGTTGGAGTTCGCGGGCGATTCGCAGGGCAGTGTAAGCGTTGAAGCGACCGTGGCATTCGATCATAAGATCGACCTCCGGACCGACCGCCTCCCGGACCGCGCCGACGATTGCGGAGGCGTGACCGAGTTCCCGGTTGCCGATCGTCATATGGGCTTTGCCGAAAGGATCCCACTTCAATGCTGTGACGCCGAGCACGATGGTTTTCCGCGCCGCCGCCGCAAACTCTTCCGGACTCCGGGCTCCGATGAACCAGGCGTTTGCGTACATCCGCACGGAATCGCGCATTTTGCCGCCCATCAGGGCGTAGACAGGGACGTTGAAGTATTTTCCGATGATGTCCCACATCGCCATCTCGATGCCGCTGATTGCGGACATGAGCACCGGGCCCCCCTTCCAGTAGATGTCGCGGTAGACCTCGAAGCACATCCGTTCGATCTCCCGCGGATCGCGGCCGATGATCAGCCGTTTCAGGTCTTCGACACAGCCGGTGAGGGCTCCCTCCTGCGTTCCCAGCGAGGCTTCCCCCCAGCCATACAGCCCTTCGTCGGTTTCCACTTTCACAAAGGTCCAGTTGGTTCGGAAGGCGTCCATGACAAAGGTTTTGACTGCAGTGATCTTCATGATTCTCTCCGTTTTTACCTTTAATTATACTTGAATCCGGAGAAAATGTATATATATTTCATGCTAAAAGAGAGGAATATTATGCTGAAAACCGACTTTATGGAAAAGTTGCGGCTGTTTTCCGAGGAACTGAAGACTCTGGGGAAATTTATCGAAAGCGGTTTCGTCTGGCATTTTTCCGACAACGACCTACTGATGAACGTGTTGCGGGAACAGAGCGAGCACGCGAATCCCTACTGTCGGATAATCAAGGGCAATCCCTATCGGAAGCTGAACCGCTGCATTCACTTTCATCACGATGAATCGTTTCGGAAACTCCGGCTGTCGCCGGGATTCCGGATTGCGGAGTGTCATGCGGGCGTGAAGACTCTTGCTGTGGGCATGACGGTTTCCGGGGTTCTGAAGGGGGTGCTGTTCGTCGGCCCGTTCGCCGGGGAGACGAAACGGCTGATACCGCTGGACCTCCCGTCCGTTTCGGACCGGCAACTGAGTCTGCTGGGGGACTACCTCAAGCAACGGATGGATCATCTCTTCGATTCGGAGTGGCTGCCCGGGCAGGAAAAACCGCTTTTGCCCCAGCTCCCCTCTTCGGATCGACGGATTCTCGCTGCAGCCAATTACATGCGGGACCACTGCTATGATTGGATTACGGCAAAGCAGGCTGCGGAGGTCAGCGGATTGAGTGTCTCCCGTTTTCTGCATCTGTTCCGGATGGAGACGGGATATTCGTTCAGCGATTGGCTGCAGCGGCTGCGAGTGGCCCGGGCCTGCCGTCTACTGGAAGAGTCTCCCTACAAGCTGGCGGAAATCGCCGAGACCGCTGGGATTCGCGATCAAAGTCGTATGACGGTTCTGTTCCGGCGTTATCTCAACACCACTCCCGGGGAGTACCGGACCTCTTTCCGCCGGGGAACAGGCGGGGTTGCTGTCTGAACGCCTTGAATGCGGGCTTTTGCTCTAGGGTGTTGGTTAGTAGGCCGAAATGGGTTTCCGAATAATTTTTGTTGGCGTGGTTGCTGATGAATGTACCAGAAAATCCGTTTGGTCCCCGTAGCGAAAATGTAGATGAAGGTGCGGGGTTGCTTACGCTGTGTAAGCAACATACTGGGCTTGAAGTTTTTCGCTCACATCATAGTATTATCATTTTTAGAAAATTATTCGTTATTTTAGGGATATGTTCTTAATTTGTCCAGAGCATTAGGAACTGATACAATACACCGGATTGGCGAATTTACAATTTCAGAACCAGCGACTTCTCCATAAAAAGTTTTTCCGCAATGGAATGACCCCCATCCTTGCCAACTTTACCGCAGTTTTACCGGAAAGCCCTTGAAAAAAGAAAGACTTGTATTTATAATACCTCAACCATCAGGAAAAACCTACTGCGGAAATGAAAACATGGTAACAATCAAAGATGTTGCTGCACGTGCCGGAGTGCCGGAAAAGACGGCAATGCGAGCGCTTTCCGGAATGACAATGGGAAAGCGGCGTGACGCAAGGGAGCGTCTGGAACGGGTCATGAAAGCCGCGGCGGAACTCGGCTATCAACCCTCGGAGATCGCAAAAGCCCTGCGGAAAGGCAGAACCAGAACCATCGGGCTTCTCGTCGGCAGCATCACGAACCGTTACTTCGCTTCGCTTGCCGAAACGGTCATGGACGAAGCGGAGCAGCATGGATACCGCATGATTCTCGAACTGACCCGCTGGAACGTGGAAAAAAGCATTTTCTGCCTGGAGCATCTTCAACGCTCCAGAGTCGACGGAATCTTTTACGCTTCAGGGCACTTCCCGGAAGAACGCCCCTGCCTGGAAAAGCTCCGCAATGCGGGACTTCCGATAATCATGCTCTACCGCAACGCTTACGGAATCGCTTCCGTCGGCAGGGATCATTCCGTCTCGCTCCCTCTCGCGGTTCAAAGTCTCGCCGGAAAAGGCGCCGGAAATGCAACGCTTTCCGTATGGGACAGTCGGACGCCGCAGGATGAAGTCCTCATGGAGCTGTTTCTGAACGCCTGCCGCAAATACGGCATTGCCCCCGCTCTGCACCATCCGCATTCGCTGGACGACATGGATGCACTGGCGGACACCGCTCCCCCGGCATTGATCTGTGACGCGCCCTACTGTCTGAAACATTTCTGTTCCGCCATCCGCGGCAGACAGAACTATCATCCGCATATCATCGGCATTTATGACGAGTGGAACTGGCTGGAACGCCCGGATTCCCTCTGCGGCGCAATCCTGCTCCAATCCGAAAAACAGATACGGCTTGCGGTTCATGAGCTGATCGGGCAGATCGAACATCATACCGAACCGGATGCCCTTTCCATTCAGTCCCGCTTCTATTGCAGGGAAAATTTCAACGATATTCCGGCGAAAGACCTCTCCTCCCGGCATCTGTTCCCGTTCTAATTTAGAAAATTTTGAGAAAAACAGCATTTCCTGCTTTTGCAGACAGTTGACTTTTTTATTTTTTCATATAACTTATATCGAAGACAGTTATTATATAAAAAAGGATAAAAAAAACATGCGCTTCATGATCGGTTACCAGATGGCCGCAGACAACCGTTTTCTCAACGTCATGCTGCGGAACAAGGAAAAGATCGGCGAGGTCTATTTCGCGTGGCCGGACATTCCCTCCGGGCGCGGCACTATGAAAAGCGGCAAACCGGACAGCCTTTATGCGATACAGGAAAAACTTCTGTCAGACCTGAAGCTTCTCAGTGATGCGGGAATTTCCCTGAATCTGCTGCTGAACGGGAACTGCTACGGACGTTACAGCCAGGCGCGCTGCTTTTTTGAGAAAATCGGGGATATTGTCGATTTTCTTGCATCGGATTTTCTTCTGACTTCGATTACCACTTCCTCGCCTTTGATTGCGAAATTTCTGAAACAGAATTTCCCGAAACTGGAAAGACGCGCATCCGTCAATATGGAAATCGGCACCATCGAAGGAATGGACTATCTCGCCGCTTTCTTCGATGGCTGTTATCTGCGCCGCGAACTGAACCGGAACATCGAAAAGATACAGGAAATACGCGCATGGTGCCTGCAAAACGGAAAAAAACTCTATGCGCTGGCAAACAGCGGCTGCCTGAACCATTGCTCCGCCCACAATTTCCACGACAATCTGGTCGCGCACGAAAATGAAATACGGGAAATGGACAATGCGTATGAATTCTCCGGAATCTGCCGGAGCTGGCTGGAACAGCCGGAAAAACGCCGGGATTTTCTGGCAGTAAGCAATTTCATTCGTCCGGAAGATGTCAACCTTTATGAAGGATATTTTGACGGACTGAAGCTCGCAACCCGTGTCAACCGCAATCCGACGGCAGTCGCGGAAGCGTATTTCACGGGCTGCTGTCACGGCAATCTGCCGGATCTTCTGGAACCGGCTCATACGGAGGTATTCTATCCTGAAATCTTGGAAAACTCCCTGCTTCCAGCGGATTTCGGTAAACATACGCTTCATTGCAGCCGCGACTGTCGCAATTGTTCCTACTGCCGCACTGCACTGGAAGGCGCACTGGTAAATTTGAACGACTGGAATCATCAGCATGAAAAGAGGAGATGATATGCTTACATCTGAAATGGTCAAAGAAGCGGCGCTTTCCGCCGGAGCCGATCTCGTCGGAATCGGTGACATGGCGCGCTTTGAAGGTGTACCTGCGGAAATGGACCCCCGTGCCATTTTCCCCGAAGCCAGGACGGTAATCGGAATGGCGTTCCGGATTCCGCGGGGTGTCCAGCAGGGAATCGAACAGGGCACCCAGTTCTATCAGTATCCCTCCATGGCTTACGGGGGAATCAATGAAATCTTTGCCCCGGCGGTCCTGTATCACGTCGGAAAAATGATCGAGGACCACGGATACGAGGCGGCGGTCTACCGCAATACAGGCGCACGCGGCGTGGTTTCCGACATGGACGGCAGTCCGGGGAACACGCTTTCGCCTGAGGAACAGATCAAAGTCAATGAACAGGCGAAGAACAAGGCGGCGCATCACCGCTCCGTCCAGTTCACGCGCCCGGCGAGAGAGGGCGGTGTGGCTCCGGATCTCCAGTTTCATTTCCGTCTGGCTGCGGTCGTGTGCGGACTGGGGGAGATGGGTTGGAGCAAGATGTTCCTCACGCCGGAGTTCGGACCGCTTCAGCGCGTTGCGTTCATCTTCACGGACGCCCCGCTGGAACCGGACCCGATGTATTCGGGGCCGCCGATCTGCCGCCGGTGCATGGCATGTGTCCGGGAATGCCCGGGGCAATGCCTGAGCAGGACGGAGAGCATCACGGTTTATGTCGGAGGCAAGAAATGCGAATGGGGCAGACTCGACGAATGGAAGTGTTATGCATTCTACACGCACGGTGGGCGCAAATTCAATCCGTTTGTCCCGCGGGAAGTCTGGGACGCCAATGAAAACGGGGACTTGAATCTGCTGGAAGGGAAATGCACCGCCAACGAAGCGGAAATCATGAAAGTCTACGGCGCGCTGGAAAAATATTTTCCGTCATGGGTCGGCTACAATATGGCGAAATGCGGCGGATGCATCCGCGCCTGTGTCAGTATGCTGGAAAAGAAAGGCGGATGCATGGAACACCGCTTCCGGCGGCCGCTGCGCACCGGCAAGGCATGGGTCATGGACAGGTAGGAGGAAACAATGCTGACAGCACAGATCATCAAAGAAAAAGCGCTGGAATACGGAGCCGATCTCGCCGGAATCGGTGACATCCGTCATTTCGAAGGCACGCATCCGCAGCGCGATCCCCGCAGTATCCTGCCCGACGCCACCTGTATCATCGGGTTCGGGTTCAGAGTACCGCGCGCCCTCTATCGCGTCATGGAATCAAAGGTGCAGTTCTTCAATTATACACAGCTCGGCGTCAAGCTGATCGACGAAGAACTTTCGGAGGTTTTTCTGCTGAAAATGGGCGCGCTGATCGAGAACGAGGGATACGACGCCTGTCTTCAGCGCAATGTATCCAACCTGAAAATCAAGGGAGACCATACCACCA
This sequence comes from uncultured Lentisphaeria bacterium, assembly GCA_949282305.1. GTDB lineage: Bacteria > Verrucomicrobiota > Lentisphaeria > Victivallales > UBA1829 > UBA11452. The sequence continues at coordinate 25,681 of CASDPB010000006.1, forward strand.
ATCCGGAGCTTGTGGACACCTATGAACTGAAACATGTGGAAGCCGTGGCGCCGGGAAAACCGCTCCCGGACATCATCTTGGACTTTGCGGAGGCGGCACGAATCTGCGGTCTCGCCTCCGTCAGCTGCAAGGGCAATGCCATCGCGCCGAAATTCGGGCCGTTCATCCGTTTTGTCTTCATCGTAACCAATGCTTCGCTTGAAACAGACCCGCCGTTTGCCGGCTCTTTCTGCGACCGGTGCGGGAAATGCGCGGAAAGCTGCCCCGGACACGCCATCGACATGAAAAACGGCCTGGATACCTGGCAGTGCGCCGTTTATTACCGCGGGGCGCACCGCTCCAATCCATTTCTGGGAGAAGATTTCCTGAAAGATCATCCTGACCGGGAAAAGATACTGAACGGAGAATTCCGGTTCACACGGGAAAGCGCACGCGCGATTTACCCGAAACTGGATTTTCTGCCGTCCCGCGCCACCGGCTATGCGCCGTGTCTCTGCGGCAAGAAATGTGATATCGCCTGTTACAACCATCTGAAGGAAAAAAATCTGCTATGAATACGCTCAAACAAAAGATCATCGACAGATTCCGCCGGTTCGGAGCCGATCTTGTCCGCTTCGGAAATGCGGGCCGCTGCCGTGATCCGAAGGTCCGTCTGCTGATGCCCGAAGCCGAAACCGTGATCTGCGCGGCGTTCCGTCAGCTTCGCGGCGCCCGGCGTGGAATCGAGGAGGGTTCCACCTATTATCAGTACACCACAAACGCCGTCGAAGTTCTGGAGGAAAACGTGATGCCGATTGCGCTTCTCCGAGTTTCCGCATTACTGGAGGACTGCGGCTTCGAAGCGCTTCCGCAACGGCGCAACCAGACCGTCATGCAGGCGGACGACGACACCAACTTCGAGGTGGACTACCGGGAAATCTACCGGGGAAGAAAAGCGGAAAACCAGCTTGATTTCGAGCAGTGTGCCGTAGACTGCGGACTCGGGGAACGCGGTCTTTCAGGTTCAATCCTGACCGATGAATTCGGTCCCTGCCAGCGTTATGTCTTTCTTCTGACCGATGCGAAAATCGAACCTGATCCGCTTGTCGCGCCGCATCTCTGCGACCGTTGCGGGAAATGCATCGCGGCATGTCCCGGGCGCGCATTGAGTCGGGACGGAAAGCGGGACCGCTGGCAGTGTTCCGCCTACTATATCGGCGCCAACATGACGAAAAATCCTTTCATGCCGCCGGAGGCGTTCGCGGACGATCCCCGGCGTCTCGCGGTCATTACCGGAGAGACAAAACTTTCGCCGGAACGCGCACGGGAGGTCATGGAACAGATCATCTATTATCCGCCGGTCAAGCACGGTTACTGGGCAAGCATCTGCGGACGCGCCTGCGATACCGCGTGCAGCATTCATCTTGAGGAAAAAGGAGTGCTGACTCACAAGTTCAACACGCCGTTCCGCAAACGCCCCGAATGGAAACTGCCGCTTTTGCAGGAGGAGAAAAAAGAAAAAACGTCATGAAAAACGCAGGCATTCATTTGCGCAAGGAGGTGCAGTAAGACAGAAACAAACACCCGCCGCCAGAAAATCAATCTCACGTGAACCCGGAAAGGAAACAATATGAAAAAATCTGCATTCATGCTTACATTCTGCATCGCTGCGGGGGCATTTGCCGCCGAGCCCTATCAGGATCTCCCCGCCGAAGTCAAAAACGCAAAAATAATGAAACAGTTCGACGGGAAAATGCTCGGAAAATATACCAACGGGAAAATAGCAAAGGACCCCGTGTCTTCCATGGAGAAAAGCTCCATCTGGGTTCCCAAAGACCAGAAGCTGCACAAATTCCCGATTCCGCTCGGAATCTGCAACAGGGAAATCAACAGGACGATCTGCCGCATCTATATCAAAGAAGCTCCTGCGGATGAAAAATATCATTGGTACAAAATCGGCACGGCAGTCATTGCGAAGCGCAATGTAATCTACGCGGCGGACTGGCACATCAGCATCAACATCAACGATATTTTCCAGGAAAACGGCGATAACGAATATGAGGTCTGGGCATCCCTCAAAATCCAGGGGCCCGCTTATGTAAAAGGCTCCGCAAAACCCAATGAGCTTGCGCTCGACCGTGCGGTTCTCATAAAAAAATAACACGTCTTCCAATATAAAAAAATCCGTCCGGATATTCAGTCCCGGACGGATTTTTCATTCCCTGCATTCCTGAATTACGGAAGTTCCTCCAGCTTCACTTTATCAATCCATGCGGTTCCGGAAGCCAGGTTCTTATGCTTCGTGAAACGGATGTAGACATGTGTTCCTTTTGTCCGTATCTCCGGTGTTTTGAACTTAAAACTCTGCCGTGTCCACGGCATTGTCCCTTTATAGTTCTGGCGTGCGCCGGGCAGAATGACCGGCTTTCCGTTTGCCAGCTCCACGCGGACGTAAACACCGGAATCCTGTTTCGTCAGCGGCTTGACGTCCTTTGTCCTGATGTAATAGCTCAAGCGGTATTTCGTATTGGATTTCAACTGCGGAAGATACTGCCCAACGGATTCATTTTCCGCATTCAGGACAACTGAAACTCCTCCCGTACGGAAGATTTGCACATCCGTCGGCAGCACCTTTCCGGCAAACCATTTGCCGATAAAGCGTTTTCCCCGGACAGGCTTGTCGAAATCGGGCGTGTCAATCAGATTGTTATCCTCCGGCGCCTGAAAAAGCAGTTCGCCGTAAGCGGAAATCTTGTGATTGCTTCCCGTGACAAACGGGCTCCATGTGTCATAAGAATTCTTTTCCCCGTCAACCACGCGGTGACGGCAGACATTCGCCATGATCGAATCACCGGAAAGCATCCCTGGATTCCTGCGCGGGATGCGGATCTCCAGATCCCAGTATTTACCGGGTTCGACGTGTGTTTTGAACTCCGCGCCGCCATCCCATTTCCAGTCGGTATAACCGGGACCGAAACGGTTGTCGGAACTGCTTCCGGCGGAATTGATGATGAACTGACAGCCGCTTTCCGCATTCCTCGCAGGCGCAAGGAAAAGTTCAAGACAGTTGTCCTGCCAGATGTCCTGAGCATCTTTTTCTCTCGACGGAGCGCGGAGTTTCGCCGTTTCCGGTTCCATGGAACGGAAAAAGAAGTAAAAATTATCCTTGTCGCGGGCAGCCCTGCAGAGAGTTTGCTGCCGGACCGCCTCATCGTTCGCTCCGTTTTTCGGCACCAGATAAAACGGTTTCACCTGTTTCCAGAACGATTCCTCCATTTTGCCGTCCACAACGACTTTCTCCCCGGCGGGAACTTCCGGCATGACCGCATTCCAGTCACTGTTGTCGGAAACCATCTTCCGGTAGTCCGCGGCGGCAGTCATGACAGGTTTCCAGAGTTTTTCATACATGAATTTCACACGGCGGAGAGAATCCGGGTCTTTGGCTGCCGCCGCTTCCGCAGCTCGGAACAAAGCTTCGATTCTGCCGCATTCCGCCTCGGAATAGATTTCCGTCCAGATTTTTTCGTCCGAAGGCACCACCTGAGTCGGACCGGTCGGCGTATTGACCTCACTGCCGCAGATTTCATTGATCCAGTGGCGTTCCAGCGTATCATAAAACTCCTTCATCTGCGGAGCCGCCGCGCCGAACATCAGGCGATGATGCTCGTCCAGCAGTTTCCTGACGTCAGTGTTTTTATCCCACATCACCTTGCCGAAAACATAGTAGTTGAGATAACCGAAAATCCAGCTGTCGGTTTCCGCCTCCGCAAAGGCGCCGAAAATGTAGGGCGACTGACGCCGGTAGAAATCGCCGAACGCCTGCGGCGCCATATTCGGAATGCCGCGGACAGACACCCAGTATTTGGAGGGATAAGTCCAGAGATACGTCCTGGCGTTGAGTTTTTTCTGCCAGTCGCGCAGCAGCCGTTCATCTTTTTTCTGTTGGGATTTGCCTTCATTCCACGGCCCCGTAACCGCCAGCATGACGATCATATTGTCCGGCAGACTGAACGAGGGAATCCCGCGATACTGGCTGTATGCCATCGTTGTGACGTATCCCGGAATCCCCGCATCCTTGACGCGCTGTGCAATGCCGGACATGAATTTCCAGATATAGTCGGTGGTTTCCTGCGTATAATTCCCCGCCGTGGAATCTTTGAAGTGCGGCAGGCATTCCGGGCAGCGGCAGAGGTAACAGCTGTCATTGGGCATGACGCAGAAAAATTCGCCCATGGTGTGAAAGTTATGGAAATTCCTGTGCCAGGCGATTTTCCCATCGCTCCCGAGCATCCCCGCCCGATCCTGCGGACGGTTTTCCAGAACGGCTTTGGCGTCCAGGAAAACTGAATCGAACAAGCCTTTGGAACTGAAACAGATCTGCCCCGCGGCATCGTTCGGATGCGAATAGTTCATCCCATTCTTGCGCATTCCCTGCGTGTCAAGCGCGAAGTATTCGGGATGAGTCTTCGCAAAACGTTCTTTCAAGCCGAGCGCCACCAGCCCGTGGCAATTCGGGATGTCGCGCGTCTGCATGCGGCTGCGCATTTCCGCCAGACGGTACTGCTTCATCGGATCAGGCGCCTCCTCATACCAGACCACGCGCTCTTTCCTGCCGCTGACACGGGGCAGATTGATTGTATACATGCGCCGGTATTGAAAATCGGGACGTTCCATAAGATCAATCTTTACAGGCAGTTTCCACTCCTTCACGCGCGGCGTGACGGTGCCGGTCTCGCCGGGGAAATAGAACCGCACTCCGGCAAAACGCTCCAGAAAATCATAAACGGCAAACAGAGTCGCGCGCTCCGTCCAGGTGGAAATGCGTTGCGGGGAATCGCTGCCGACAATCAGGACATCATCCCCGATGCTCCGGATGAAAAATCCGTCACGGTCAAGTTTCGATACATCCATTCCATTCTTGAGCGCGAGAGCAGCATCCCCGACAATCAGTGCAGGCTTCTTCCCGCTTTTCTCGTTCAATATCTCCAGTTTACAGCCGAGAACCTTTCCCAGATGCTCCGCCAGTTCCTCCGCTGCGAATTTTGCGGCGGGCGGCGCATTGCGCGGAGTGACGATTTCAAATTGCGGCATGCCGTCCGAAAACAGAATTCGCGTTTCAGATGCGGTGATGCATCTGCGTTCCGAAACCGGATTCGGCGCAAAACGTCCGGCAAACCCGCAGAACGACAGAAGCGCCGCAGACAAAACAATCAATGTATGTTTCATCTTATAAACCTCCATCATTAAATTTCATTATGGAATAAATAATTCCTATTGCTTCCAAGTATCCGTCTGAGATCAAGAGCTTCAGCGTGCCCGTCAATAAAAAGCAGGTTGCACTGTTTCCCGTGGCGGAAACGCATCCCCGCATCGGTAGGAAGCGAACCATCTTTGCAGGGATAGGCATTCCCTGAAATAAATTTGTTGGTTCCTCCCCCCTGAGAGCCGTCAGTCAGATAGCAGGTTTTCCCAGGAAAACGAACCTGCCTCATTGCAAACAACTGTTTATACTCATTATATCCGACATCACAGCTGCGCGTATAAAAATTAATGATATAGCTATCCGTCAGACAAGCTGATTTCGTTGCAGATGTTTTGTACATTTCCTCCGTTTCCTTGTCACTCGGACAGTGCATTGCACCCGGTTTATCATAGGGCCAGGCAAACGTAACCATTCCGTTTTCCATCAGAATCGGAACTTTCAGATACGGTGCCATGCTATCATACCATCTGGTTCCTTTATAGATGTTCGACAACGGGAAGAAATCCTTGTAATCATTTCCATACTGATGCAGTGCAAGCCCTATCTGTTTCTGGTTGGAAAGGCATTGCACGGCATACGCTTTCTCTCTTGCCTTGCTCAACGCAGGCAGAAGCATACCCGCAAGAATCGCGATGATCGCAATCACGATAAAGACAACTTGTCAAATATACTTATATGCAGTATATTAGCGATGACAAGAAGAAAAGCGGAAGGAGATTTGAGCGATGAAAGCGTTGATCTATGCACGTCAGAGCAGCGGGAAAGATGATTTTTCGGAGTCTGTGGAAGCACAGATTGCCAACTGCAAGAAACTGGCAGAAAAAGAAAAACTTGAAGTCATTGGCATTTACAAGGACCTGAACTCCAGCGGCGAAACTTATCCGGTCGGTGCGGAGGAAATTGCCCGGCTTGACAAAGCCTATATGAATTGGAGTCTCACGCAAAGCACGAAAAAGGATTTCCGTCCGGGGCTGAGCCAGGTATTGCTCAAACTTCTCGAAGTTGATGTCATACTGGTTAATGAACTGACTCGGTTGTATCGTCCGATCAACGGAAGCTTTCTGGAAGGACACATCAATCAGCTTCTCAAGGAAAATAATGTCAAAGTTTTGCAGGTTCAGGGTGGAACGATTGATTTGAGCAAGTTCGATCAGCAGTTGATTACGCTGATCAAAAATCAGATTCTTTACGAGGATTTGCAGAAAAAGCGGCAGAACAGCATCAACGCTTTTCGGATCAAGAAGGATAGCGGCAGACTTTGCAGCGATGCGAAAATGTATGGCATTCGCTATCTCGGCAACGGAAAAATTGAGGTGATTCCCGAATGGGTTGAAATCATCCGCTTCGTCTATGACAACATTTGCGCCTATCGTCCTTACCGGGCAATCATCCGGGATTGCAATGAACGCTGGGGGAAGGAGATTTTTTTCTATGAAAGTTCGATTTATGCCATTGCAAAGCAGCCGATTTATTGTGGTTATCAGTATAACAGCCGAGACGAATTGATCAGGAATGTCCAGATAAGTGGTCAGGAGTTTATTTCATTCGAGCAGTGGCAGGAGGTCCAGAAGATCATTTCGCAGAAGCGTGCGAAATATCATGTAAAAGCAAAGAAACACTGGCTCCCATTATCAGGTAAACTCTACTGCGGGGAATGCGGGGGCAAATTGATCTGTCTGCTGGAACATGGGAAAATTTATTATACGTGCAATAAACAGATACTTGATCGGAATCATGCGGATTGCCGTAACAGCCGGATTCGCTTTGAATCCGGTTCCCGCGGAGAACCCGCATTGTATGATGCGATTTTTCCTTTGCTTTCCATTGCTTTGATCGAACGCTTTCGCAAGGCTTCGGAAGTGCTGAAGGAGAAAAAGAAACTGGCGGAATATGATGTGGAGTTGAAAAATCTGACGATGAAAGAAGAACAGCTTCATGAAATGTTTCTGGATGGTCTTGCGACAGCGGAGCAGTTGCGGAGTCTGCTGGCACGCAACAGGGAACGGCGCAACCAGCTTTTGCAGAAAGTCATGGAGCTGAAGAACAGTTCCATGAGCGACAGCAATCTGAAAGAACTGCAAACGCATATTCTGGCAGCCCAATTTGACGCTCTTGCCGAAAGGACTTTGGACCATGGGTTGTATGAAAGTCTACTGAATGACGCTCAAATCGCGGCGACCAGTTATGCAGACCGGGTGGAATTTCATACTCTCTATGGGGATGTGACACTGCCCCGACTCCGTATCCGTAAACGCATCTGGATGCCAAAATGGGATATTTCTCTACAAAACAAGGAAAACAACGAATTTTCCACGATCAATGAGAGTTCCCGGATTACGGTGACTTATCACACGGGGAAAGCCGGCATTCTTGCCGATTTCGGGCAACTGAAAATCGTCGGCGATTGATTTTATCAAATCTCGCGTTATATTAAACTTTGAAAATGGAGTCCTTGGAGATGCATCATGTGTCAGCTTGATAATATCATGGCCAAACGTGACATTATACATAAATTGGCGAAAAGACATAAAGTCAAAAAAGTCTTTGTGTTTGGTTCTTGTGCCCGTAAAGAAGAAACCGCTACCAGCGATATTGATTTCCTGATGGAATTTGAGCACAATGCATCATTCCGTGATAATATTGAATTTGAGGATGATTTGGAAAAACTTTTTCAACGTAAAGTTGATGTTGTTTCAAAGCGTGGTCTTCATCCTTTAATTGAGGATGATGTTCTCCGGGAGGCAATCGAAGTATGAGTAAACGGGATGATGCAGTCTTTCTTTATCATATCTTTGAAGCCTGTCAGAATATAATGACAATGCTGAAAGAGATTACTTTTGCGGATTTTCTGAAAAATCAGGAAAAGCAGGGGGCTGTTTTATGGAATTTTCAGGTAATCGGGGAAGCAACCAAACAGTTATCTGAAAAGATGACTCAGAAATATTCACGGGTGGAGTGGTCTTTAATGGCCCGTTTTCGGGATAAGATCGTTCATCATTATTTCGGAATAGAATTTGAGACTGTGTGGAACACGGCAAAAACGGAGTTGCCGAAAGTATTGTCAGAATTGGAACAAATTCCTGAACTGATTGAAGTCCGCAAAAAAATGGCGGCAAAACAATTTGCAAATCTTGTTTTTTCCCTTACCGGTTTTACTGAACTGGAAGAACAGGAAAAAGAATTGCGGCGGCAATTGCGTATCTTGGGACATAACCGATGTTTGGTTGAGCAACCCTCCTCTTATGAGCATTGGATACAAATGACAGTTCCCGAACTGGTTGATATGCTTCTCAAAATCCCGGAGGAAAAACGTCAGGAAGTGTTACGCAAACATGAGAAAGGCTCTCATATGCCTGCGAGGAAAAAATCACCGCATGGCAGAGAACTGTAAACTACTCCGATATGCCCAATACTTCCGGCGTTCTGAGTTCAATTTTCATGCCATCGGCGGGAAAGACAGCCCGGACACATTCGACTTGCAGATGGGATAGCAAACTCTGTAATGACTCCCGGGAGACAATGAAAAAAAGCAATCCAGAGACAGTGTGCAGTTCGACCATTTTGAGCGACAGGTCTGCTTTGATTAACGAGATCATGTGCCAGGGGATGAGAAAATGTTCCCCTTCATCGGTCCGGATTCTCAAACGGGGAACCGGAGTTTGAACGGCTTCCCATCCAACATGTTTTTGCTGTTCATTGTTCATTTCGTTGACCTCCATATTTGCTTGTTGATTATCGTTCCGGTCCCTTGCGAATGGGACGCGGTCTGTTCCGTTTCATCTCGTTTGTTGTCGCCGAACTTTCCTGTTCGATGATTTGATGTCTCAGCGACATTGCCTGAGCTTCCGCCATTTTCCGTTCCTGCGCCTGTACGTTGATTTTCCGCAATTGCCTCTGATATTCCTCCATGCGCGATGCGACATAATTCCTGCGGCATTTACCGGAGAGCTTGAAGTTGATGACGGACAGGGTCGCCTCCGTCGCCTGCCGTCCGACACGGCGCAGCTTCGCCATTACTCTTTTGAGGTGACAGGAACGCATCAGACGATGCGGATCGGGCTCATACTGTTCCTGAATCCGCCTGAGATGCTCAAGATCCGGCTTTTCGATTTCACCGGATTTGACCAGATCGGCAACGGAAAGACGCTCCGACGGAATTCGCAACAGCCCCTCTTTGAAACGCTCCCGGTCGGGCAGATGCAGCGCGAGTTTGAAACGTCCGCGGGAGCAACCGACGTAAAACGCCTGTTTCGACATCTTTTCCGCCGCAACGACCACATGATCGGCGGTCATTCCCTGCGAAGCATGACTGATCATCACCCAGCCGTGCCGGATTCCGTGAAATGACTCCGGCAAACAGACCGTTCCCGTTATCCGCCGCTCCGCATCCAGCAGACGATATTCATTCGGCGTTGCTGTGGCAATCGCCAACGAACCGTTGCTGATCCTGAATTCCGGAGTTTTCAGATTCACCGTGAAGCGGACCAAATCGCCTTCGGCAACCGGAAGTTCCGCTGACTTTCCGACATCGACCGCGCTGCGGATTTTGCACGGGTTTACGGTCAAACCATTGGACAAAACGAGTTCGCCTGACGACTTGACCTGCTCTATCCCGACCATTTCGCCGGGTTTTCCCACACCTTTCAAACGGGTCGTGAAGAAGAGCTTCATTCCCGGCTGGTAATTTGCAATGTTGCCAAGTTGCGCTTTTGTCCAGCCGAAGGATTGAAATGTAACGATGTTTCGCTCCGTTTTCGCTTTGAGGCGTCCGGCAGCCTTGAGCTTTTCGCGCAAAATCGCAGTCAGCGCATCACATTCCCGATGCGTCGGGCTGACCGCAATACAGTTCAACGGATTTTTCCCCTGATCCGTCAATTCCATAAAACTCTCTGCCGCTTCCTCCAGGTATCTGCCCTTGCCCTCCCGCACAAAACCGCCGTGATCCAATGTCTCGAAACCTTCCAGAGCCAGTCCGGCCGAGGTCAGCTCAATCCCCTTGCGGTATTCCGCTGTCTGCTGGCGGTGAATCTGTGTAAGCATCGCTTTCGGAATCTGTGTATGTTCCTCCAGCAGCCGGGAAAAGTCGCCGCTCTCCACGGAGTTATGTTGTCTGGCGTCGCCGACGAACAACGCATCTTCTGCAGTTTGTGTAAAACTCGCCTCAAATGATAATTTTGATATTGTTGTTCGGGAGATTGAAAATCTTGAGACGCATGTATTCAAGATCTCTGTATCCATATGCCTGTCGAAGCATTGTTCTTACCTTGTTGTTGAAACCTTCCATGGAGGCATTGGTCATGTTCCCGAAACGCCAGAATCCCAGGATTCCGTCCCAATGCTGCAATATGGTCTTTGCCATTTTGTGCAGTTGATCGGATTGGATTTTCTGAGCGGTCCTTACCCATCGAAGCAATGCGTCTTCTGCCTGAGAAACGTTTTGAGCGACAGAATAAATACTTCGCAAAGCTTCTTTCATCATGTGAACATCAGCCAACTCCTGAAAGGTCTGCTTGATCTTAGAGAGGTATGCAGTTGCTTCTGAACTCAAATTCTCCTCATTGCGCAAAAGTGTGAAGCGTTGATTTTTCAAAATGGCACGTTCTTCCGCATCCAGTTTTGCAGCAATTCTTCTCCTGACGAGATCCAGTTTTTCATTCATCAGTTTGATCACGTGAAAATGGTCGAAAACAATCTGTGCAGACGGAAGATGTTCTTTTACCCAGTGAACAAAGGCTTTTCCCATATCCATGGCAACCACTTCAATTTCAGCTTTTGACCTTTGCAGACGAAGTAGAAAATCTTTGAGTGCATTGCCATCCTTGCCCTGATCCACATGAAGGACGGCACCGGAATCCAGATCACGAATGATCGTCCAGTATGCCGTTTTTCCTGCCACGGTATGACCGATGGCAATTTCATCAATCCCAATGATTTTGACATGTTTGAGCTTGATCTGTCTGAACTTGTGCTTCAGATAACGTTTTTCGCAGGCTTTGACGATGCGCCAGTCAAGATGGAAATACCTGCTGATCGCGTGAATTGTCATTTCCGGACGAAGTTCCAGAATCGTTCGCTCCAACGCCTTGGTAATTCTGGCTTTGGGATGGGACAAAAACGGCAGTTCTTCCACAGAGAGAGCTCGACAACGTGGACAATAGATACGGTGAAGTTCCACCTCAAAATAAAGTGCCATGCTTCCATAGGGAAGCCCCTGAATACGTCTTGTCCGGTAGCGATGCACACTGACAGAACAATGAAAACATTTGGGGCAACGAAAGTCCTTCCGTTTCAAACGCTGAATCACTTTTCCTTTAGAATATTGAAAAGAATGGTGTTGAAATCCAACAATACCCTGTGTATGGTATGCAAGACTGGTCGACATTATGTTCCTCCATGTTTGGTCTCCAAACTAAAACATAGAGTCTGATGGGGCCAGTCGCTTCTCTTTTCCAACGTTTTCCGAAAACTTTTTTCGGAAAACATCACTTCCTCTATTCAGACGGGTTCCCAAAGCTGTCAAGTTTCAAACGGAATAAAAGGGAGCATCGCGACCGATTATGCCGGATTGGAACTTGACTGCACAGGGGTTCCGGATATTCCCATCCCATTTTTTACACAAAGTGCAGAAGAACCAACTTTTGGTTCAACAACTGACCTTTGACTTCTGACATACGCTGCTATCTCCGATACCCCGCTGCTTGCGGCGGGGTAGTTCATTTTGAAAGTTCAGTCTCAATTTCCTCAATGGACGGCAAGGAAGATTTCAACTCGGTCGGTATCAAATTGGGGATTTCATATTCAGCTATGCCAATGGGTTTCTGCATATCTTTCAAAGTATATTCGGCAATAATACGATTTTCATTCTGGCAAAGAATCAAGCCTATTGTCGGATTGTCCGTTTCATGCTTTAGCTGTGCATCTACCAGGTTACAATAAAAATTCATTTTTCCTGCATATTCCGGAAGAAATTTTCCGATCTTCAAATCTATGACAACGAAACTCCGCAGTTTGAGATGATAAAAAAGCATGTCGATAGCAAAATCCTGATTGTCAACAGACAAGGGATATTGTCTTCCCACAAATGCAAAGCCACGCCCTAATTCCAGTAGAAATTTCTGAATATGTTCCGTGAGTTTCGTTTCCAATTCATATTCATTGAAGCGGGGACCAATGGTTAAAAAGTCAAATAGATATGGATCCTTCAGATTTCGTTTCACCTGTGCAGCGTAATTGCCGTTCAGTTTATCATCAAAATTATTGAGACGATTGCCATTCCGAGCGTAAGCATCGCTTTTTATCTGTAAACCCAAAAGATCACGACTCCAGCCAAATTCGACAATTTGTCGCATATACCAAAAACGAGCATTCATATCCTTGACTTTTTCCATCAGAATAACATTGTGCCCCCAAGGAATGGCAAAAATAAGAGAAATATCCACGTTTTGAGATTTTGCAACACCCTGTTGCAAAATCCCAAAAGAATCAGTATCATTTAGAATGTGGTCAGACTCGATGGTCAATTTTGCAACAGTCTGTTGCAAAATTGGGTACTCCCGGTAGAATGCAATCATGTAACCGATATTACGCTCGGAAAACCCTTTTTGTTCCGGAAAATCATTCTTCAAGTCGGTAGACAATCTGGGAATTACACTTTTTCCCCAACCTTCCTGCTTTTGCCGTTCAGAAATCAATCGCCCAATGCACCAATACATCTGAAGCATTGTCGCATTTGCAGAATAGAATGCTTTATGCTGTGACTGTACAATCTGCTCTTTTATCGAGGCAAGCAAATCATGATATTGTTTCAGTTGTGCATAATTCATATTATTTTCTCTAGGGTATATGTCTTTTGATTCGAAAACTTGAAGAATAATATACCTTTCCTTGAGGGATAAGTCAACCATTCAAATGTTCTTGGAAATGCCGAAACATGAAATATCGTAGCCGTTTTGTTCGGTTTTCGCTTTTCCCTGAGCCGATTCCGGCTCCGGCCGCTTGATCGGGTGTCCGAACAAACCGTTTCGAATCAACCATAAAGGAATAAAAGAAAATGAAATGCACCGTAGAAAAAGAACTGCTGCTGACCCATCTGCAAAGAGTCTGCAACGTGGTGAGCCGGAAAGCCGCTCTGCCGATTCTCAGCATGATCCATGTCAAAGCCGAAAAGGATTCTCTGATTCTCAGGACAACAAATCTTGAAATCGAACTTGAATCTACCTTGAAAGCAAATGTCGAGGAATCCGGAACCACCACAATCCCGGCCAAAAGCCTTCTGGCGCTGGTCTCCAAACTGAATGGAACGGAAGTCTCGTTTCACAGTAACAAGAAATTCCAGAGCACGATTCAATGCGGAAATGCGGAATTCAAACTGCTCGGCTTGGACCCGAAAGATTTCCCTGAGGTTTTCACGTTTGAAAGTAAACGGAAAATCACCTTGGAACAGAAAGCGCTCTCCCGTATGATCGACTCCGTTGCGTTTGCCGTTTCCATCGACGACTCCCGCAAGACGCTTCAGGGAATTCTCTTGTCCGTCAAGGATGGAGTTCTGACTGCGGTATCCACGGACGGAAAACGTCTTGCACTGGTGGAAACACAAATTGAAGACAACACCGCAAACGGGGATATCATCGTTCCGCTGCGAACCGCCCTTGAAATCAGGCGTCAGCTCGGCAAAGAGGGAATGGTTGAACTCGGCATTGACAACAAAACCATTCGGGTTCAGATTGAAAACACGGTCATGCTGTCCAAACTGATCAAGGGAATTTATCCGAACTTCCAGCAGATCATTCCGTCCAACTTCCAGAAAGAAGTGGAACTTCCCCGCAATGCCGTGCAGCAGGCACTGGAACTGGTCGCCGTTCCGCAAACCGAGGTCGCGGACGGAGTGAAACTGACGCTGTACCGGAACATGCTTGAGCTTTACACTCAAAACAGCAGCATCGGCGAAGGCCGGGATATTGTTGACGTCTATTACAGATATGAGGATGAAATCTCGCTGGTGTTCAATACCGCATTCCTGCTGGACCCGTTCCGATATACTGACAAAGAAAATTTCCGTATGAAGATCATTGATCCGACCTCTCCGGTCGCGTTGGAAGACGGAACGGGATTTCTCTATGTCGTCATGCCATTGAGAAAAAAGTGAGTTCGGAATGTCCACAAAAGACACCTTGCGTTGGCTCGTGAAAAACGGGCATTTACGGCGTTTTTCCGCAGATGCCTGGAACGGATTCACCGAAGCACAGATGCTTTACTGGATCTCCAAGGGGTGGAAAAATCCGCCGTGCGCATTTACATCCGTCACGATAAAACAGAAAAATCTTTTGCGTTCCTATCACGCACAAGGACTTTTGCGGGGATTTTATCTGAATGATCTCGACGATCTGACGGAACGTGAAGCGGCTTTTTTGATTGGATGCGCCGAAGATAACCGCTGGACCTGCGAAAAAGGATATCAGGACTGCCTGCGCAAAACGATTTCCGACAATGAGTCTGCCACTCCGAAACAGCTCCGGCAAATCATTAACCTCGGCAAAGCGGGATGCCTGAACCGGATATCGATCAATACCCTGTTGAAAATCACCCGTCTCAGCGCCAACCGCCTGATCTGGCGTGGAGAAATAAACCGGAAGGAGAACAAACATGTTTCTCACTGCAAATGAACACGAAGCCTTTCTGCGCGGACAGGCGGCGGGATTGATCCCGGAACATATTCCGCTGCCCCGCAATGAAGAGGAAATCAACGGTCTGATTTTACACATCGGACTGCTGTTCAGCGTAAAAATCGGCTACCGGAACCGGAATATGAAATTCCGAGTCATGGAACTTTCAGCGTTCTCCGAAGATTACCTGAATGATTTGCTTCATCGTCTGCCGCAAGTCAGGAAAGATGAAGTCCTTGCGCTGACGGAATTCCGGCGGGATGCCTATCCTTCTCCACTGAAGGGCCTGTATCAGTATTTTTCCTTTGGAAAAGAGATTGTTGCCGCCGCCGACCTGAATCAACGGCTTGCCGGACACTGTAAGATTTTTTCGGAAGAAGAAATTCTCCGAGGTTTTGATTTCCCCTATACCCCGCCGGAATCCGCCGGTGGGGCCACCCTTGAGCAGAGAGCGGAACTTTCGGATATGGTTCAGGATAAACGGCTGCCTGCGATCACCCGTCGTACATGGGAACATCTGACAGAGGCTCAAGCCGCGGAACTCATTTCGTCAGTCCCGAAGCCGGAGGCGGAACCTCCGGATTCAGTCAAAAACGTGCTTTATGCCGTCGAAAGGCTGAGTCGGGAGGAAAGAGAACTCGTGAGGGATATCATCAACCAAAAGCGCACATGGAGGAAAAGAGAATGAAAATCGTCAACGGCAGAAAATTTGTATCCCCGGGCGAGATTGCCGCTTGCCTGAATGCCAGAATTACGGATGAAAGATTCCGTTACGGTGTTCCGGAACTGGTCTGCGCCTGGGCAAACACCCGGAAGCAGTACTTCCTCACGACGGAGAAACAGGTCGAAGAAGGCGTTCACTACATACAGACAGGAGACGGCGAACAGCTTCTTTCCGAAGAAGCCTGCAAACTGATTGAGGAACTTGCCAATGTGGACGGACACAGCATCCCGCTCGTGACCGATGGCGCCGGAGAACTTTTCAAAGACTGACAGAAGGATTCCGCTACGGCAACATGCCGCGGCGGATGTTGAAAACCTATGATTGAACTTGCCGTTACCATCATCATTATCGTCTATACTCTTTACCGGATTTATTGTTTTGCCATGCGGCAATCTGCCAGGGAAGAAGAATTCTGGAACAATCGAAAAATCTTTTATAACGATATTTTCACCAGAATATACGCGATTGCCAAAATCGTTCTGCTGATCATCGTGATTTTCTGTGTAATCCTGCTTTCTGTCACGCTGGCTTACGGACAGACACCAACTTTACAGGATTTCAGAAATCCGAAATTTCTTGAACTCCTGTTGGGCGCGAGTATTCTTGCGATCCCGCAATGCGGCATCATCTGGCTGTACCGCCGACTCAAAAAAGGTCAGAGACCGGGACCTGTTGAAATTATGTTCTTTTTGATATTCACAGGTTTGATCGGCTTTGCTCTATTCTCCCTCATCTATCTGCTGGTCATTGAAAAATGAATTGAATAACTGGTATGGGAAATCCATACTACGATGAAAATCCCGTACAGAAAAGCGTTCTTATCTGGAATCCTGTTCATCGCCCCATTGACGTTTTTTCCAAAATCGGAGAATTATTCAGCTCAACCAAGGTAACGAGTTTTTTTACGCACTACGTCACCATAAATTTTCTAGCTTCTTCCTTTATTTCTCCGATACTTCCGGAAGAAATATCTGCCGCTCCGTCACTTCCGCCAGAACTCTCATTTGGGAAATGGCGACACGGTTCAGTTTGAGCCGATGTTTCCCTTGTGAAATCCCATCATTGATGAATACGGCTTGGAAAGCTCACGCTTCGCGTTCCAGCCGAGCTGTTTCTGCTCTTCCTCTTTTAATCGTTCAAACTCGGTAATTAAATACAGTTTGAACCCAACTGAAATCCATGTAGCGAACTCGAACGCGATATCCTTGTGTGCATATGTACCGCCATTATATCTGCCTGACTTCGAATAAATCCCTATGGCATTGATCTTTTCCACCCATTGTTTTGTCGTTAGAACAAATCCATTGCTGCCACTCTCGTTTCTAATACTGCTGAATTCCGTAGTATTAAAAATATAGAAAAGATCAGCTTGACCCCTTGACAACTGATCTAATCTGATATATAATATATAGCAATAGGAGATACAAGCAGAGAAATGGTAAGCGACAAAACAAAAAAACAGACCGTTCTGGACGCAATCGGTGCAGAAATTCAACACGGGGTTTTGAAACCGGGAGACAGGATGCTTGGTATTCGCGAGCTGGCAACCCGATTCGGTGTCAGTTATGCGGTAATCAACGCCGTTTATAACGTTTTGGAAAAACAGAAGGTTATTATCCGTTATCCACGCAGCGGCACTTATATCAACCCCGCGTTAAAATTCCGTCATACCCGGTTGGTGGCACTGTTGACGGATTATGGACGCCAGAATATTGAAAGTTATTTTGAAACCTTTCTGGAAGCGGTATCCGTGGCAGATGTTCTGCCTATTATTCAGACATTGCCACATGACAGACCGAACGCTTGGAAAGAATCAATCACACGTGTATTGGAAAGAAATCCGGATCTGATTCTGATCGACGTGGAAGGACGTTTTTTCCCTTTGAAACAGCTCAGAAAATTACTTAAAGGATGTAATTACCGCTTCGTCAACCGCTGGGAATGGATCGAGCAAAAGCCGGAACGTGCGGTTATTAATGACTATGTCACAGCATATGCAGAGGCATTGAAATATCTGAAAAATCACAATCATTCAAAAATTCTGGTGTTCGGATTCCATACGGAGCCACAACCATTCATGAAGATCAATCTGAAAAAAACGGCGGAAACGGTCGGTCTGGAATTCGGTAAAGAGTTGATTTACAGCTCGCGAAACGGCATGAATGCCGCTCCGGAAGAACTTGCAGAACTCTACAAGAAACATCATCCGACCGCAGTCTTTGCCCTGTCCGATTTTCTTCTGATGGAACTCCGGAGATATGCTGCAATTCATTGTCCTCCATTGCAGGCCCTGGAAAGCGTTGGTATTTTCAATCTCAACTATTCCAATTATCCGGGGAATGAATTCGCGTCGGTTCCGCTTGATTTTGCCAAAGTCTGGAAAATCAGCCTTGATCCCGGCAACGATCAGTCGGTAGTTACGGTGCCGCCGCTGCCGATATCATTAAAATCAGTTCATGGAAGCTAATATCAAAAGTAAAAGTTACACTGGAGGATTTATGAAGAAAAAACTGCTTATCACTTTTCTGACGGTTTGTGCGGGGCTAGTACAGGCGGATGTCGAACAATTGGTTATACCGATTGCCGCTTCGGAGCAGATGCCTGTTGTGGACGGACGGATGATACGGGGAGAATGGTGCCGTGCCCTTAAGGTCACCGGACTGGTTGAACTGTTCGGCGGCTCCGTAGCTTACCGTCAAAGCGAAATCAATTTTATCGCCGACCCAAATTATCTTTATATTGGGATTAAATGTCCGCAGGTGCCGCTCAACACCGTACCGGAAAGTCTGGCAGATGGAGAAAAAGAGATGAGCAAGCTGATCAGCAGCAACATTGACCGTTTTGAAATTAATCTTGCGATTTCAGACCAGGGACTTCGCCATTATTTTATCGTTGATGCCAAAGGTAACAAATACTGCGAGGAAATCGGCACAATTTCAACCCGGAAAGATATTCCATGGGAGTACAAGAGTTCTTATGACACAAAATACTGGTATGCCGAACTGCGGATAAAAGCCGCTGACCTCGGCATCGCAAAATTCACGGACGGAATGAAAGCAGGACTCAATGTCAGCCGGGTCTGGGCTTTTCCATACTCTTATACAGGACTGGTCCGACGTCCGCATGAACTGGTGAAAGTCACTTTTTTAAAAGGTGCTCCGGCCTTTCAGATAGACGGATTCGGAAATATCCGCGACGGCAAATTGAAGCTGGATTGTTCCGTCCGGGAATATGAGGGGGATACCTTTGTTCCCCGTGAAATGGCATATGATGAAAATGCATCCGGCAAAGCAGGTAGCAGGACTTCGGGGAACCGTCTGCATCTGAAACTGGAAACGCTTGAAAAGAACGGGCAGATACAGAATCAGAAAAATGCAGAATGCAATATGATTCCCGGTAAAGTTTTACCACTTTCCATCCGGGAGACGTTTTCTACTATTAAGCCGCAGCATATCCGGATTACGGCGACTCAAAACGATAAGATGATCCTGTACTCGGCCGTGCTTCCAGTTTTCTCTCTGCCTTCCGATTTTCAAAAATCGTTGCAGGAACGGCTCAGAAAAGGGACGGTATCGGGATCCTGGCGTCTTACCTCGGCATTTTTTCCGTATTGGGAAAAAGCCCGTATCCGCTTTACTAATTTCTCTGAAAAAATTGCGAAAGAAGGAGATTCTGTTCTCATCCGGATTCATTCGCCCAATGGATATGACCAGTCAAAAAGCAGCCCGTTGAACGGGATGAGCCCCGTGGAAATCGAATTTTCCATACCGGGGTTGCCGGAAGGTGTTTATACGGTCGAGTGCTCAATCGTAGATAGAAACAAAAAAGTCCTGGATAAGAAAAATGATACTTACACTCGGAAAAAGTTCGTCTGGGAACACAATAATATCGGTAAATCCCGCATTGTTCTGAAACCGTGGACGCCTGTCAAAGTAAAAAATACGAGCGTATCCGTCTGGGAAAGAACTTTCCGTATCAGCGGAACCGGATTGCCGGAATCCATTATTGTCCGTGGAAAAGAAATTCTTTCATCCCCAGTCGCTTTTTCCGCAAAGGTCAACGGACAGAACGAAACTCTGAGAACACGGCCGATATCGTTTCCTGAATTCACGGAAAACAATCCCGATCTGGTCCGCTGGAACGGTCAGGGAAATATCGGCAGCAGTTTGAATGTAAAAATAAACGGTCGCGCCGAATTCGACGGATTTACATATTATCGT
Source organism: uncultured Lentisphaeria bacterium (assembly GCA_949282305.1). Classification (GTDB taxonomy): domain Bacteria; phylum Verrucomicrobiota; class Lentisphaeria; order Victivallales; family UBA1829; genus UBA11452. Next base: position 45,529 of record CASDPB010000006.1, read on the forward strand.
GCGACATTTATTCCAACCGGAACAATATCATTGGATTCACTACAACTGGATATCGAACTGCCAGACGATATCGCATCGTTGATGCATATGCAGGGACAAGGCGCCCGTGCCAATTTTTCAGGAGCGATTCCATCCGGCAGAGGAGTCGTTTACGATGGACTGCACCAGAAAGGAACCAGTCACATGACCGGAGCCTTTATTCCGCATATTTGGCTGGGAAATCCGGAACGCGGACTCTCATACTTTGCCGACAGTAATGAAAACTTCCGCAGTCTGCCCAATAAGGCTGTCAACGAAATTATCCGCAGAGACGGTAAAGTAATCTGCAGGGTCAATATTGTCAGCACTCCGGTCAAGCTTGATAAACCGTTCAGTATTGAGTTTGGCCTGATCCCGACTCCGGTCAAGCCGCTGTTGCCGCATAAGGATATCGTTACTCGTGCCGTAAACTGGTTAAGCTATGATAACAAACGTATTTTCCAGGAGGCCATGTATGCCCCGATCCCCAAGGATTTCGATTACAAACAAGCTACGGAGGAATTAAATAAATGGCCGAATAAAGACGGTGTACGTCTCTATTTCAATAAGCATGAACTGCCTTATTGTCTGCCGGAAGTAGCGGTTTTTGACTATGAATGGGGAGGCATGGACCCGGAATCCCGCTATACTTGCGCCATCAACAGGTTCAGCAAGGAAAAAAGCGAGGCGATCAACCGTTACCTGACTGCCAGCCGGATTGATATGTTTGTCTATTACATTGCCGAAATGGTCAGGAAAACCCCGATGAAAGGAACTTATTGGGACATCACCGGCATTTATGCGGCTCATCCCATGCAGGAAAACGGCTCATCCTACATCGCACCCAACGGGAATGTTATCCAGAAATGGAACATTCTCGCCAGCAGGGAATTGTTCAAACGCGTTGCGACGCTTTTTCAGGAAATTCGCCAAGAACCCGACTATATGGAGATACATTCTACCAACCACATCGGCATTCCGTTTTACAGTTTCGCATCGGATTTGCTGAATTTCGAATGGCGCTGGCTCAGCAAATCCATGACTGATCCTGACGGCTATCAGCATGATTATATTGATCTGCGTCCACTGGATGTATTGGCCGCTGAAGGTACTCCGGAACAGTTCGGCATTCGAATCAACGCCATCACCCCCACCAGCGAAGACCGTCTTGCCAACCCTGAAGATATGGAAACTTTCCGCAGAATCCTGCGTTCCGCTCGTATTACAGCGTCTTTGCACAATCACTCAGACAACCGTATCTGCTCGCTGGGAGATATCGGCAGCGTTGATTTCATTGGTTATTGGGATGAAGCCGGACGTATCCGCACAAATACTCCGCTGGCACAGTCTGTCATCTACCGGAAAGGCAATATACTCGAACTGGTCGTTGCCAATCTAGCCCGCCGCACACAGAAAGTAGAGGTTACGGTGGACCTGAAAAAATTGGGTGCCGGGAATATGGAGATCATCGAAAACACAAACGAAATTGAAGGCGTGGAAATATCACGAAAGTATCAGACAAAACAGAAAATAAAGGCGCAAAAAATGGAAACTGCAATGAAAAACGCGGAATATTTCCGCAAACAGAATCCCTATGAAGCTAAATGCGAAAATGGAAAACTGCAATTGAGAGTCCCGATTCAGTTCCATGATTACCGTTCTTTCAAACTCAAACTAGTCAAATAATCAGGAGGTAAAACAATGAAATGGAATTTACTGACAGCATTATGCGTTCTGGCTGCTGCCAATATTGCGATGGCCGATTCATGGAAAGACTACCGCCAGAAAGCGGCGACGGAAAAGAAAATCAAAAAAGAAGAGGGAACATTACTGGCAAAAGCATCTTTCGATATTTGGAAGCAACTTGGAACACGCCGCATTCAGGAAGAAGGAACAGCAAAATTTCTGCGTAGCAAAACTGGTGAAAAGGCGCAGGCCTTGTGCTGGCTTGCAATTCCCGAAAACAACGCTGTACAATTATCGTTCCAGATCAGAACAGCCGCTCTGACCGATAAAATCCACAGCGGTCAAGGCGGACTTGCCGGTTTGTCTTTGGAAGGTTCCAATGGACGGCGAATGAATTTCACTCTCCAGCTTTGTTACGCCCAGGGCGGTTCGTGGTTTTTCAACAGTCTTCCTGACTCTCTCCGGATTGATGGCAAACCGGCAAAGTTCACCAAGGTGGAAATGGCGCGTGGAGCAGCGGTTTTCGGTCAGGGTGAAAGGGGAGATCAGGAATGGCACGAAACTGTAATTCAGCAGGATAAGGCTGGTTGTCTGAGCATCTTGTTTGACGGCTTGTTGATTTTTCAGGTTAAAGAGCCCGGCTTCCGTCTGCAAAAATTTATACTGACGCTGATCAATCCCCCTGCTCAAATTGCCCATTTCGATATAACGGAACCAGTTCTTGAAAAAATTGACTAAAGGACCAAATGTAATGCCCCCGTTTTTCAAGGGCGGCATTACGTGGAAGCAGTCAAAAAATGAGGATTTGACGAAAAGCATCATCCATGGCACTGTCCTATTTGCAGGATATGCTTATTCAGAAATGAAGGTGCATATCTCCAATTTTTCGTATCCGAAATTTTCTGAGTCGCATTATTACTGAACGGAATATCATGCACCCGTAATTCTTGAAAAAGCAAAAGAGTTCAAATAAAAACAAGAAGAAAGATTTGTTCATGTATAATTCAAAGAAAAAATTTCGGAGAGAGATCAGTAATTTCACACTTATAGAACTCTTGCTCATAATTGCGATAATTACTATCCTGGTCGGAATGCTGCTTACGTCATTAAACCAGGTGCGCAACCGGGCAAGATCAATACAATGCGTTTCTCAGCTGAATCAGATCGGTAAAACTTTACAGATGTATATGGATGATTATTCCTACACGCCGTCTGCCATCTCCAACAATACTTATTACTGGTGGTGGGTTCCAGCGGTCTATCTAAAATATGTACCGGCTAAAACAAGTTTCGAGGCAACAAACGCTCTCCAACCATTACTGCGGTGTCCTGCGGACACTACTAAGAAAAGCGATGGAACATGGGGACCGAACTACGGCTATAACGGCATCTATTCCGACGATGACTCCCGGTCGGACGAAGGTGCGGGAAGACGCAAAGCCGGAAGAATCCGCCAGCCCAGCATGATTTTTCAAACCATGGACAGCGGCAGCAATGGCGATTTCTCACTCGGCAGCACTTACAGAATCAGCCGGACAATGATTTCTTTAAGCTTGATTGCAAGCGCAGCACAGCGTCATCTTGGTTCCGTAAAAGCTCAGTTTATCGATGGACATGTTGGGTCTTTCAAGCAGACCCGCATCATTTACGAATACAATCTTGGCGATAACAGCGTATTTTTCGACAAAAAACAAACCTTTTAAAATCGGAACCAATATATGACGGATGTTTTTCTCAGGGATGGTAAACTTACTATCAACAACAATCAAAGCGGCTGGTTTGATATTGAATTCGAGCTGAACGGTCAAATCTGGAATGGACAGAATAAACAACAAAGAATTGAATACGAACACTTCGGCAATGGCGTTATCGTTCACCGTTTTATTCGTGGTCCGCTGACCATAGACTCTGTGTCTGACCGATGCCGTGCGGCGTTGAAAGACCAGCATCCGTACACTTTGCGCTGGATGCACAGTTCTAATGTCCGGACCGAAAAATATCCTGTTTCACGTCCCGAATATCCCCTGATACGTCCCCTGCCCAACGAACCGGTATGCTTTAATGACGGCGAGGCCAATCATTTCCCGGCATTCACGGTTTTTGATGCCGCTTATCAAACCATGCTTGTGGAGGGAGACCTGAATCAGACTCAGTTCCGCCGCGTGTGGGAAGTCGGGCAGATGCTCCAAATCTATCGCGGCATTCAGCGCTATGAATCAGCCGCGTCAAAGCCGGTTCTGGCAAGCGGTGAAGAATTGGAAGTGTCGCGGGTTTATTACGAAATTCTTCACAATACCCATCCGCAGGATGCCTACAACGGTTATATTGAGGCCCTGCAAAAGTTTCATTCGTTTGCGGGAGTGCATTCGCCCATGCGTCATGGTGCGGTATTCTGCACGTGGAATTACGGAACCCGCCACCATATCAGCGAGTCGCTGCTACTGACTCGCGCAAAGGCCTTGGCCCAACGCATCCCGGAATGTACTCATTTTCTGATTGACGATGGTTATCAGGCCAACAGGAGCTGCCGCTTCGCCGGACTCGACGCCTTTTATCCCGAACCCTCCGACGGCTATAACCGGAATCTGTTTCCTTCCGGAATGCACTTTATGGCCTCGGAATTGAAAAAACTCGGACTGACCCCGGCCATCTGGCTGGCTCCGGCACTTTACCTTGATTCCCGACTTGCCACCGAACATCCAGAGTGGCTGTTGCGTGACGAACACGGCAATACTGCGCTGCTTGGAAATTTCACCTATTTGGATGTATCGGTTCCGGAAGCATATGAATTTTTCATAAAGGTACTGGATGTGCTTTTTGTGGAATGGGGCTTCCGTGGACTCAAGTTCGACTTTATGACACAGTGGTTTCAATTGGAAAATGCCCGTTTCCGCCATGGTTCGGGCGATGAGTGGCGCGACCGCATTTTCGGGGAAATCAGACAACGCATCGGCAGGAACGGCATTTTCATGACCTGCATTGCCATGAGCATGGGCAATCCCTTTCCGGGACGCTTTGCCGACTGTTACCGCTGTGGTTGCGATATACATGACGGTACCCGGGAAGAACAGTTGAAAGCCTGCCGGGCTACTTTGCCCCAGATACTCTTGCCCGGCAAAGAACTGTTTCTTCTCAACATGGACTCCATGGGATTCGGCGACACTCCGCTTCATGAGCAGCTTGTCCGTCTGAACTGGGTTTTCATAACGCAAGGCATTTTTGAGCTGGGCGGCAAAATCGAGTCTATGCCGGACAGCCAGATTGCCATGTGGCGCAAGCTGTTGAAAAACATTGATCGAGGTCAGCGGGTACGTTGTTTGGATGAGGCGGCATTCACTGGTGCCGACCTCCCCGCGGTTCTGCGCAGTGGTCATTTTACTGCCTTTTTCAACTGGAGCGAAACTCAATCCAGAATCTTCAAACTGGATAACTATTTCCCTTCCGAGGTATTACTTCGCGATTTCTGGCAGGAGAAAGAACTGAGCGGTAATACCATTGAGTTGTCACCCTTTTCATCCATCTTATTAGAGTCTGTTCACACTATTGAATCGATAATCATAGCGAATAAAATAAATCCCTAGAATGCAATATCCAGCTTATCATAACGAGTGAAAATTTTTCGGAAACGCTTTATTCACAAAAAAAAGTGTTCGACAGTATTTCTCCGTTTATAAAGCTCCTTATCATATTTCCACGGGAGTTTTCCATTCTGCTTTGGAGGAACAACAGGAATATATCCACGATTGATCGCCGGAAGACGAGTTTTATCGCCTTCATAGGCTCGATCCATAATCGGATAGCGATGGATTTTATCATAGGGTGTAACGCTCAACAATTTTCGTCCTTCTGGTCCATCGCTTGCATTCCCGCTCGAAAGTGAGAATGAAACAGTCACACGGTCAGATGCGGTGACCATATGAATTTTTGTTGTGAGTCATCCGCGGGAGCGACCGATTTTTTGTTTTCCATTTTTTTATGCGCCAGTTGCATGTGGATGCACTTTGATACTTGTGCTGTCGAGACATAGTGCTTCCAGCTTGATATGTATGTCCCCAGTCACCCCCATGCCAGAAGTCAGGAGAGCAAAATTTTTGGTCGTGTTTTTTTGCCATTGAATGCGTCAGGACGGATTTTTCGTCTTTGACCGGCAAGAGATGAGGGATTCCCGTTGAAATCGCTTAGAGGCGCGTTTGCGTGGCTTTCCCGGGATATTTCAACGTGGGTTGAAGATCCCAGTTTTGAGGGAGCAAAG
>CASDPB010000007.1 GCA_949282305.1 uncultured Lentisphaeria bacterium
TGTTCCAGCTGGAAATGCCGGAACAGACGTTCCTTGCTTACGGGTTGGAAATTCTTTTTCTTCATCGGAAAGTTCCGATCTGCGGAATGAATTTGTATTCATCGAATCCGTCCGCAGTCTTCGTCGGTCCTTTGATCGTGACATTGGTCAGTTCCGCGTGAAGCAGAGAGTGGAACTCCGCGACCTTCTGCGGCGTCATCTTCGGATCGGGATCGGCAAGCTGCATTCCGTTGAAAACGAATTTGCGCGGGCGTGCTTCGGTGATTTTTCCATCGGTTTCGGGCATGATTGAATCCTCCATGTTTGTTTTTAGAAAAGGGACAATTCCCCTTGAGCGGCTTTGTTTGCTTCGACCGCCTTCTTTTCGGCGGCTTTGCGGGCGGCGGCTTCCTGTTTGAGTTTGGCTTCAGCGGCTTTGAGTTCCGCTTCATGCCTGGCTGCTTCCTCTTTGGCTTTCTTCTCGGCAGCCTCTTTGGCGGCAAGTTCCAGATAGCCGGGCAACTTCTCCGCAACTGCGGTCTGCAATTCCACGAGCGTGCCATTGACGACCAGCGGAGTCGTCACGCCGTCGCTGACGCCGAGCGCATACTTGTCATCTCCATTGTAAGAGATCACAAGACGGCAGTTCCCGTTTTGCGCGGCGATTTTACTTAATTCCTCAAGCAACATCCTTTTTATCTCCTTTCCGGGGTTGTTCGGACACAAAAGAGCTTGCGCCGGAAGTCCGAATGAACTTCCGAAAGCGCAAGCCGACGAACAATCCGTTTTTCTTACCAGCAGATCAGGTTTTCCAGATAATCCGGTTCCAGACCGTATTCGTCGATGATGTCGAAGCCATCCTCTCCATCCGCGATCCGGTCCAGAATCTCCTGCCTGATCTCGTCAACTTCCTCCTGCGTATAGCCGTCGCGACGTTGCAGGACCTCGTCAAATGTTTCTCTTCCCATTGTAATCCTTTCTTGTTATGGATGTTATGTTTTTCTGTAAAGTCGTGAACACGGAAAATTATCAATACATATTTCTCAACTCCTCGGCTTTCCCGCAATCATGGCAAATCCGGCAGCAGTCCTTGCTGTCTTTGCAGAGTTTGCGTAAATTTTTGATGGGCATGAGTATTGCGCAGGACCCGAGGTAGTTGACCTCATGAAACTGCCATGATTCCAGCGCATCCGCCGGGGTATCCATGCTGTCAGTCCGGCGTCCGCAGACAGAACAGCGGAAATAATAATTGCCGAAAACACCATCCGAGTCCTGTTCATCTCCTTCGTCAATCAGCTCAACACACTCACTGTTGAGGCAGGAAGGGCAAAAGGTCGGAATCTCCACTTCAGCGTTTTCCAAACTTTTCTCTGCGAAACGGTTTGTTTCTTTGATCCTAGATCGTGTCGTCAATAGTTAAAAGACCCAAGCTGCAATACACCTGATTTGTACTGCAGCAAGAAACGAAGCGGTGTTTTTAGCATATCTGGTTGCGACTCCGCGCCAACGTTTTAATATCATGAATGCATTTTCGACAA
>CASDPB010000008.1 GCA_949282305.1 uncultured Lentisphaeria bacterium
GGTAAGGAGGTCTATGCCCTGAAACATGATTTTTCGCGGTTTTTTCAAGAAAAAATCACAGTTGAGGCGTCAAAAATGGTTTGGCGCTGAAAAAACAACTTTTTAACAAGATGAGCCAAAACGTTTTGAAATTGGCTCAAATAATCTGTTTGCAGGAATTCAGATAAAAATTTTATTCAAAACGGAATGAAAAATGAGAACAGACACTCAGTTTGACTTCGTGGAGAACGGTTCCACTACGTCGCCGCTCGGTTTTCTTGCCTGCGGTGTTGCCGCCGGACTCAAAAAAAGCAAAACCGCCGATCTCGCCATGATTGCCTCCGAAACGGAATGCAGTTATGCCGCAACCTTTACTTCAAATCTTTTTCCCGCGGCTCCGGTTCAATATGACCGCGAGATCTGCGCCGCGTCAAAGAAAATCCGTGCCATCGTTGCGAACAGCGGCGTTGCCAATGCCTGCACCGGACTTGACGGCTACAACAACGTCAGAAGGATGGCGGAGATCGCCGCGGAGGCGCTTTCGATTCCGACGGAACAGGTTCTGATCGGTTCCACCGGACGTATCGGTGTGCAGCTCCCGATGGATATTGTTGAGAAGGGAATCCGCGAGGCGGCGAAGTCGCTGTCTCATACTGGTGGTTCCACCGCCGCAAGAGCGATCATGACGACGGATACGCGGCCGAAAGAGCTGGCAGTGTCGTTTTCCGTCGGCGACCGCGTTGTGACAATCGGCGGCATGTGCAAGGGCGCGGGCATGATCGCCCCGAAGATGGTGATTGCGCCGCATGCCACAATGCTGTGCTTCATTACGACGGATGCGGAGATCGACAACGCACTGCTTTCGGAGCTTCTTGCAAATGCCGTCGAGGCGTCTTTCAACCATATCACGGTTGACAATGACATGAGCACGAATGATACGGTTGTTCTCATGGCGAACGGCGCATCCGGCGCGAAAATCGAAAAGGGAACGGAAGCGGCGGCGCATTTTGCCGAGGCTCTGGGAATGGTTACGGAGCATCTGGCGCGCTCCATCGTGTTCGACGGAGAAGGCGTGACGAAGTTCGTGACCGTGGAAGTGAACGGCGCCGCCACGGAAAAGGACGCGGAACTGGCGGCGCGCGCCATTGCAAACTCCCCGCTCTGCAAGACCGCATGGTTCGGCTGCGATCCGAACTGGGGGCGCATTCTGGCGGCTGCCGGATATTCCGGCGCCGTTTTTTCACAGGAGAACGTCTCTCTGGATTTTGATGACCTTCCTGTCGTGCGCGGCGGACTTGATGCCGGCACCCCGGAACAGGAACTTGCGGAATTGATGAAACGCCGTGAATTCACCGTGAAAATTGATCTCGGGGAAGGCTCCGCGTCCGCGACAGTCTGGACCGGTGATTTCACCTATGAATATGTGAAGATCAACGCGGATTACCATACTTGATAACTCTTTGGGAGAAGAAGAAAATGCAGGAACTTATCAGAAAGGCGGATGTGCTCAACGAGGCGCTGCCGTTCATTCAGGAATTCAAAAACTCCATTGCCGTGGTGAAATTCGGCGGCAGCGCGATGGAAAATCCGGAATTGACCCGTAAAACCATGCGCGATATCGTGCTCCTGGAAGCCATCGGAATGAAACTGGTGGTGGTTCACGGCGGCGGAAAGGCGATCAGCGCCCGCCTCAGGGAACTGGGCGTTCAGACGCAGTTCATCAATGGATTGCGCGTGACGGACGCCGATACGATCAAGGTGGTCGACGACGTTCTCCACAACAACACGAACAAGAGTCTTGTCGACGGCATTGCGGCGAGCGGCGGCAAGGGCGTCACGATCTCCGGCAAAGGAATCATGCGCGCCGAAAAACTCTGGTCCGCCGATCCCGAAACCGGTGAAAAACTTGACATCGGCTTTGTCGGAAAAGTGATTTCCGTGGACGTGAATCCGATATTGGATGCCCTGCGTTATAAGTTCATCCCGGTAATCACGCCGCTTGCGATGGATTTCTTCCATCAGCCATACAATGTCAATGCGGATACCGCCGCCTGCGAGATTGCCAAGGCATTGAAGGCGCGCAAACTGGTGTTTCTGAGCGATGTCCCCGGCGTGCTCCGCGATCCGAAGGACGAGAAATCCCTTATTTCGGTCATCAGGACTTCCGAAGTCGATTCTCTGATTGCGGACAGGATACTGACCGGCGGCATGCTTCCGAAAATTCAGAGTTCCGTTGACGCGATCAAAGCCGGAACAAAGGAAGTTCACATGGTGGACGGACGGATTCCGCATTCCCTGCTGCTGGAAATCTTTACGAACAGCGGTATCGGAACGGAGATCATCGAGGGCTGAGTCTCTGGACGGCAGACTCGCGGATCGGAAACGCTGCCGATTCGGAACTCTGAATCCGGCAGCGCCGGGATGCAGTCTGCCGCAGACGGAATTTCCGTGGGTGATTGAAGTCAGAGCTGTGCAACCTGTTCCGCAAAGTGGCAGGCGCTGCAATGCCCGCAGGATGCGCCGGGAACTTGCCGCAGAACCGGTTCCTCCGTCTCGCATATCGGCTGTCTCATGGGACAGCGCGGATGAAAACGGCACCCTTTCGGCGGGTCGAGCGGCGAGGGAACATCGCCTTTTAACACGATTCTGCCGATTTTATGTTTCGGATCAAGCGACGGAACCGAGGAGAGCAGGGCTTTTGTATAAGGATGCGCCGGTTTCGAGCACAGTTCCCGGGCAGGTCCCGTTTCCGCCAGTCTGCCGAGATACATCACCATAATCCTGTGGCTGATATGTTCCACGACCGCAAGGTCATGGGCGATGAACAGAAACGCGACCTGCGTCTGCTTCTGAATATCCTGAAGCAGATTCACGATCTGAGACTGGACACTGACGTCCAGCGCGGAAACAGGTTCGTCCGCCACGATGAACTGCGGATCAACCGCCAGGGCGCGCGCAATCCCGATTCTCTGGCGCTGCCCGCCGCTGAACTGGTGCGGATATCTTCTTGCATATTCCGGTTTCAAACCGACCAGTGAAAGCAGTTCGGAAATGCGTTCCGCGCGTTCTTCCGGATTCAGTTTCGTATGGAGCTTCAATGCCTCCTCGATTGTGGAATAGACACTCATGCGCGGATTCAGCGAGCCGTAGGGATCCTGGAAAATCATCTGGAAGTTTCCGCGCATCCGGCGCAGTTTTTCGCCTTTTGCCGCGCACAGATCCGCTCCGTTCAGCAGGATGGAGCCTCCCGTCGGGTTTTCGAGGCGCATCAGCAGACGCGCCATCGTGCTCTTGCCGCATCCGCTTTCCCCGACCAGCCCGAGCGTTTCCCCGACATTCAGGTCGAATGAAACATCGTCAACCGCCTTGACGCAGCGTCTGGGGGCGAACAGAGGCGAGGGAACCGGATAGTATTTTTTCAGATGTTCCACATGAAGCAGGGGCATGGTCAGTCCTTCCTTTGCGCTTTCTGATTCAGACGCGCAAGGCTGACAGCCAGAAGTTCATCCGTCAGACTGCCGTCCGGCAGAAAGGTCCGGAGCGTTTCATAAAGACGTTTCTCCAGAACATATTCCGCCGCGGCGGAAAAATTGATGTCCTGCGCCCAGGCGAAAATGGAGATTTTGAAATCGTTCAGATTCCGCATGTCGGAGTGTGCGATCTGTTCTCCCGCAATTGCCGCGCGCGCAAGCTCCTCCGTAAAGCCCGGTGTTTCCTCCATGCCGATCCTGACCGCCGCCTCCTGATACTCCGCCGGTGTCGCAAGGTAGTTGTTGATGATCTTGATGATGGAAAGTTTGTCCGCATCCCGCACCAGTTTCGCAAACGGCAGAATCTCCGGCGGAAGATTCTGCGGCAGCAGTCGTTTGTTATGGAATCTGACCGCCGCCGCAATCAGAACGATTTCATGCCGCGCAAGATTTTTCGCCGAAAAATCGCGCAGGAAAATTTCGGCGCTCATTTCTCCGTGATCGAAAGAATCTGCGTCGCGGAACGTCTGGAACTCTCTGTATTGTTTGAAACGGGAAACGTCGTGAAACAGTGCCGCGAGGCGGGCAAGATGCCTGCCGCGCGCATCGAACACGGAACATTCCCTTTCCGTGATATAATCGGCGATCGAGCATACGTCAAACGTATGCCCGATCTTGAGCTGCATTGCCTGCGGCACCTTGTCCGGAGAGTCTGCGAACGAGACTGCATACTCCCGGAACCGGTTTTTCAGGACATCGAAATCCGCATTGCTCATCCGAGGTGCTCCGGCATTGTTATTTTGCGTAATCCACGGAACGGGTTTCGCGGATTACCGTGACCTTGATCTGTCCCGGATAATTCATTTCCTTTTCGATTCTGCAGCAGATGTCCCTGCTGAGCACCTGCGCCTGCGCCTCGGAAATTTTCTCCGGCTGAACCACTACGCGGATTTCCCTGCCGGCCTGAAGGGCAAAACAGGATTCCACTCCCTGGAATTCATTGGCGATATTTTCAAGCTGTTCAAGGCGTTTGAGATACAGTTCCGTTGTTTCGCTTCTCGCACCGGGGCGCGAGGCGCTGAGAGCGTCGCAGGCATTGGCAAGAATCGCATAAATCGAGGTGCCTTCCACCTCTTCATGATGCGCGGCGACCGCATTGATGACGTCCTTGGCTTCATTGTGTTTGCGGAGAATGTCCGCGCCGATTGCGGCATGGGTGCCTTCGATCTCATGATCGACCGCCTTTCCGATGTCGTGAAAGAGTCCGATCCTGCGCGCTTTCTGTTCGTCAAGCCCGAGCTCCGCGGCAATGGTGCCCATGAATGCGGCGGTTTCGATGGAGTGCTTGAGCACATTCTGCGAGAAACTGAAACGGAATTGAAGTCTGCCGAGCAGGGTGATGATCTGTTTCGGGACTCCCTGGACGCCGCAGTCGAGGACGGCCTTTTCCCCCGCGTCGAAAACCTCTTCGTCGATTTCCTTGCGGATTTTCTTGATGAGTTCCTCAATACGGGTCGGATGGATGCGTCCGTCGGAGATGAGTTTTTCCAGCAGACGGCGTGCAATCTCCTTGCGAATCGGGTCGAAACAGGAGATGACGACTGCTTCCGGCGTATCGTCGATCAGGATGTTGACCCCCGTGGCTGCCTCCAGCGCGCGGATGTTGCGTCCTTCGCGCCCGATGATGCGTCCTTTCATTTCATCGCTGGGCAGCGGAATTGTGGCGGTGGTGCGTTCATAGGTGCATTCGCCGGCATAGCGCTGGATTGCATGAACCAGCAGACGCTGCGACTCGCGTTCCGCCTTCTGCTTGGCTTCGTCGACGATGTTGCGGATGAGGATGCCGCACTCGTTTTCGACTTCGCCCTTGAGTTTTTCCAGCAGAAGCGTTTTGGCGCTTTCACGGTCAAGCTCGGTAATGCGTTCCAGTTCGTCGATCTGGCGCGCAATCGCCTTTTTCATATCGTCTTCACGGGCGTTGAGACGTTCCTTCAATGCGTCGATGTCACGTTCCTTGCGCTCAATGTTCTTGACTTTGGACTCAAAGGAATCGGCTTTTCTGTCGAGGTTTTCCTCTTTCTGCGCGAGTCTGCGTTCGGAAGACTGAATCTCGCGTCTGCGTTCCTTCATCTCGTTCTCAAACTCTTCCTTGATCTTGAGCACATCGCTCTTGGCTGTCACGCGAGCTTCCCGGAGGAGCCTTTCCGCTTCGCGTTCCGCATCACTTCTTAATTTATTGGCGGCATTCATGGATTTCGACCCTGCCACTTTGATGAATACAACGTGGAGGATGAAACCGACAATCAGGCCGGCCGCGGCGGCAATTCCATAAATCATCGTTATTCCTTTCCCTCAATCTTTTTTGTTCCTTGTTTCCGGCGGCGGACCTGCGATTCCGTCACGACGATGTCCAGCGGACGGTCATGCGGTTCGGTCGGCAGCCCGGCAGTTTGCTGGCAGTCGTAAAAGACCCCCGCGGACACTCCTTCTGTTCCGGCGAGGAGCCTGTCATAGATCCCCTTGCCGCGTCCGAGTCTGGCGCAGTTTTCATCGAACGCCACCCCCGGCACGAGCCAGAGCGCCCGTTCCAGCAGTTGTGTTTCAGCCGGCGGTGCATCGGGAGACGGTTCCGGCATGTTCCATTTGCCGCAGACCGTTTTGAAATCTCCGTCGAGCACAGCCATTTCATAATTGGAATCGTTGAGCCACCGGGGCAGACAGATGATCTTGCCCGTTCCGGCGGCACGTTTGAGCAGCGGCATCAGATCCGGCTCGGTTCCGTCGCTTGCATAAGCGGCGATCACAGAAGCCTCCGCGAATTCCGGCAGAGACTCCAGGTTTTTCAGAATGGCGGCGTCGGCAATGCGTCTGGCGTCGGGAGACATGCTCTTCCTCAAGAGCAGTTTTTCCTTCCGCAGAGTTTTCTTGTCAGACTGTTTCGACACTGTCATTTCAATCTGTTCCCTGAGAGAGCAGCGGCAGCAGGAGCGGAGGGCTGTGAAAATACACGCTCCCCGCAGGTGTCGCCTGGGGTTGATACATGGTCATGGTGTCGGCGTAGGCCGGAAGGAGGAGTATTGACATGAAAACGGGCAGACGGAAATGCGGAAGATTTCCCTGAAAGTGAAAACCTTCCCGCCGTTCCGCCGGCTGTTTCAAAATAAAACTGCTTCATCTGGTTGTACCGTGCCATGAAGCGGAACGGAAACAACGTATGTTCTGAAAGCCTTTTGCCTGATCTATTACATTTTCATAAAGAAAAAACTGGCGGATGAGACCGCCGCGTCCTCAATTTTGCTTTGAAGCGTATGTGCGACCCCGGCACACCCGGGAGGATAGAACATCCCCGCCGATGCACTGGAATCTTTCGCATATTTTTCTGTTACTGCAAATATTACCATAAATCACGAGACTTTCAGGTCAAACGTGTGATCCGTGTTCGCCTAATTATTCTATGTATATATTAACGTCTCACGCATGAAACCGTTCTGTTTCGCACGTGCGACCCTTCTAATCTGAAATTATAATACATTGTATGAAAAATGAAAGCGGAAATTCAACAATATTTCAAGAAATTATTGTTTTTTTTGACACTTTTGCCGTTTTGGAGAGACAATGTTATTGGATTTTATCATGCAACGACAGTATGATAACACTAAATTAATGAAAGGGGGAGCATCATGATATTTCGGAATCTGATGAAAAAGGAAATAAAGATACACCGTCTTGTTTTTCTCTTTTTCCCGCTGCTCGGATGTCTCTAGTGGTATCTCAGCCGGCATGTGCCGATGAGAAGCATCTTACATACCGCACATGGTGCAGAGGTTCCGATTTCCATCATCATGGGGTGGCTGATGCTGCCGGGATACATTCTTTCACTCTGCATGTATAAACTGCTTGATATTGCTGTTCTGGATTTGTGGCTTTCGGAGAAATTCTATTGTCTTCTCTTTTTCGCCTCGCAGACAATGATCGGCTATCTGTGTTCGCGGATTGTCAAGCTGCTGACAGGAGAGGAAAGGCTGTTACTCCGAAAGCCGCGGATCAAGGGCGTCGCGGAGAGAGTCGCCCAGAATGTTCAGGGCAAGAACCAGAAGGAACATGAAGATTGTCGCAGCGCCGACCTCCCACCAGATGCCGCGCCAGAGACGCTCCTGTCCGTCCGCGATCATCACGCCCCAGCTCGGCTCGAACTGGACGCCGAGCCCGAGGTAGCTGACGATCACTTCCGTCATGATCGCAAATGCGAAACGCATCGTGAAGTAGACGATCACCAGGTGCATGAGATTCGGTAGAATATGGCGGGACAGAATCCTGAAGCTGGTCTGTCCGAGCGCCTTTGCCGCAAGCACATACTGACGTTCCCGCAGACGCATGGTCTCTGCGCGCACCACGCGGCAGAGCGACACCCAGCCGGTCAGCCCGATTCCGAGATAGACCGCCAGCATTCCGGGTTCCGTCCGCAGAAGATGTGCCGCCGCCGCAAACGCTTTTTCCAGCGGACCGAAAAGGAATCCCTTCGATACGAGCAGCGCGAAAGCGAGGATGAACAGCAGGGAGGGCATGGAGGCGAATGTGCTGTAGAGCCATTCGACAACATCGTCGATCCAGCCGCCGAAATATCCGGCGCAGATCCCGAGAAACACCCCGACCGCCGCTGAAATGACCGAGGCGACGACTCCCACTTTGACCGCCGTTTTTGCCGCGAAGACCGCCCGGAGCAGCACATCCCGCCCGAGATAGTCCGTCCCGAGCGGATGTTTCCGGGATGGCGCCTGAAAACGTTCCGCATGGTTCTGCACCTGATAGACCGGCTCAATCCCTTTCGCTTCACAGTATCCGGCGTAAATTTCCGCAAAGACTGCAACGCCGAGGTAGAGCAGACAGATGACCAGAGACGCCAGGGCGAATTTCTTCGCGCAAAGCCGTCGGACGATGTCCAGAAACGGCCGGGGCTGTCGGATGGTTTCCTCGTTCATGATGCGTTACTCCGGCGTCTGTGACTTTTTTGCGTCATGCTTCATGCGCACGATATGCACCTGAAGGAGAGCGATTTCCGGCGGTGTGACGCCGTCGATGCGGCCCGCCTGCGCAAGAGTCGAAGGTCTGATTTTCGAGAGTTTCATGCGCGATTCATTGCGCAGCCCCGTGATTGCGGAGTAATCCATGTTTTCGGGAATGCGCCATGACTCCAGGGCGCGGAGCTTGGCGATCGCCTGTTCTTCCCGCTTCATATATCCTTCGTAATGCGCAAGAATCGCGATCTGCCGGAAAACGCGGCGGTCGAGCGCATCGCCGGCGGAGAGCCCGATGGTTTCCGGCGCAAACGGCGGGTTTGCGTTGTCGAGGATTCCGTGCGTGTCTTTCAGGTGATCCCATAAAAGCCGTCCGTTGAGGCGCGTCGCCTTGCAGACGCCTTCCGCGGAGGCGCATTTTTCGGAATACCGGAGAAACTGGTCGTATTTTTTCCGCGGAAGCAGACCGAGCGAATGGGCGAGGGGGGCGAGACGGAAGTCCGCGTTGTCCTGGCGCAGGAACAGACGGTGCTCCGCGCGGCTGGTGAACAGACGGTAAGGTTCGACGATTTCCTTGGTCGTGATGTCGTCCGCAAGCACTCCGAGATAGGAGGTGTCGCGCCCGAACTCGACGCCGTCCAGGCCGGCGGCAAAGCGTGCTGCGTTCAGCCCCGCCAGCAGCCCCTGTCCCGCCGCTTCCTCATAGCCGCTGGTGCCGTTGATCTGTCCCGCGTGATAGAGTCCTTTCCATTTCCGGACAGACATGGTGCGGTCGAGTTCCTCCGGGTAGACGAAATCATATTCGATCGCATAGGCATAGCGCGTGACTTTCACATGTTCCATGCCGGGGATCGTCTTCAGGAGTCGGATCTGAATCTCCGGCGGCAGACTGGTGGAGAGCCCGTTGACGTAATACTCCTCCGTGAATTCCCCCTCGGGTTCGAGATAGACATGATGCTGTTCGTGCTGGGGGAAGCGGACGACTTTATCCTCGAAGGAGGGACAGTAGCGCGTGCCGATTCCTTTGATGAGTCCGTTGTACATCGGCGCCTTGTCGAGATTGTCGCGCACGATTCGGGCGGTCTCCTGATTGGTGTGCGTCAGATAGCAGGGCAGATTTTTATGTTCGGCGCACGGACGGACGGTTTCATCGGGAAAATAGGAGAACCGTTCCTCGACGGTGTCCGAAGCCTGAGATTCCATATTGGAGAAATCAATGGAATTGGCAAGAACGCGCGGCGGGGTTCCGGTTTTGAGTCTTCCGACATGAAGTTGCAGCTGTTCCCTGATCGCCGCGGCAAGTTCCGTTGACGGCGGGTCTCCGGCACGCCCGCCGGGAAAACTGCGGAGCCCGTAGTGCAGTTTGCCGGAGAGAAAGGTGCCCGTCGCGACCACGACCGCTTTTGCGTGAAAGCGGTCTCCGAACTCCGTTTCGACGCCGCATACCGCATCGTTTTGAGTCAGGAATCCGGTGACGAGCGCCTGTTTGATTTCCAGATTCTCCGCCTGTTCGAGATAACGTTTCATGGCGCGTTGATATTCGACTTTGTCGCATTGCGCGCGGGGAGACCAGACCGCCGGTCCCTTGGCAAGATTGAGCATCCGGAACTGGATCGCGGACGCATCGGCGATGAGTCCCATGGCTCCGCCGAGCGCATCGATTTCCCGCGTGAGATGCCCCTTGGCAATGCCGCCGATGCACGGATTGCAGCTCATCTGGGCGATGTGATCCAGATTCAAGGTCAGCATGAGGGTCTGCGCCCCGGTCCGTGCCGCCGCCAGGGCCGCTTCACAGGCGGCATGTCCGCCGCCGATCACAACAACATCAAAATATTCATCCATGGAACAAAATACGTTTCAAATTTCAAGTTTCAAGCGGAGATAGAAGACTTATTAATATAGATGAGAAGTTCCAAGTTGCAAGCGGGGGAAGAGATTTGCGTCTGCCGCCAGTGGAGAAGAACTGCGTCTGCCGCCGGATTTTCATGAATCGGAGGGAAAACAGGCGGGGAAATAATTCAGGAGTAAAATAATTTAAAAAAAAAAGCATTTCAGGGGGTTATCCGGTTTGAATTAGTGCAAAAATAAGTGTATAATACCCTCTTTATAAATAGATGGGTAACAAAACAGCAGGTCGTATGGCTTTTTATAACCAGGCTAAAGGATTTTACGAAATGAACAAGAAACGTATTGCAGCAGCATTGACTCTGTCGGGACTCGTTGTTCTTGCAGGGTGCACCTCTTATCCGAAACCGCCGGTGGCGGTTTCCAGAAGCGCCTTTACAAGCATTCCGGGCGCGGAACATCAGAAACTGGACATCACGCAGAAGCTACTGACGCTGGAAGATGCGCAGAATCTTGCCGTCCAGAACAATCCGGACTTCAAGACGTCGTACTTTGCGGTGGTCGGGGCACGTGCGGCATATTATGCTGCATTTGCGCCTTACATGCCCACAATAACCGCGGGGTATTCCATTCAGCAGAGTTTTAACGAACCGAATAACGTCTATTCCAACAACAGGCGGACGGGAGCCAGGACATTTGAAAATACTCCGAGCGTCAGCGCGAACTGGCTGCTGTTCGATTCGTTCGTCAGGGAAATGAATCTTCTTGCCGCGCGGCACAACTGGAAGCAGAGCGAAGCGCTGGAACTGGATGCAAGACGTATCCTCATCCGCACGGTTGCCTATACCTACAATGACATTCTTCTTGCCGAGGCTCAGATCAAGATCGCCATGGAGAATATGAAATTCCAGAATTCGCAGTTGAAGGAAAATGAGCTGAAATTTGAAGTCGGTGCGGTTCCCCTGAGCGATGTGCTCAACTTCAAGGCGTATTATAACTCCGCGGAATCCGATCTGTATACCGCGCAGTATTCCCTTGCCGCCTCCAAATATGCGCTGGCACAGTTGCTGGGACTCACCGAAGGCACAATTCCGGATGAAATTCAGTTCCCCGGAGTTCCGTCTCCCGATGGCGAGGTGCTTTCCAGTCTTGCCGTCTATCTGGATACCGCTTTGGCGAACCGTCCCGACCTCAAGGCATACCGCGAGGCTCTGGAAGTTGCCAAATACAATTACTGGGGTTCCATCTGTTCGTTCGGACCGACTGTTTCCTTCAATGCCAGCCTCGGCTATACGGCGGGGCAGACACGCAACAAGGCCTATGACGGAACCTCATTGCGCAACAACGAAGGCGGCAGCAATACCCGGAAATATGAGACTTTCACTTTCAATTATGGCGGAACTGTTTCCTGGGAACTGTTCAGCGGCGGCGAGACCTTTTTCACGATGAGACGTTATCAGGCGGCAATGCTTCAGAGCGATTATACGCTGGCGAATACCTGGCTCACTGTCATCAGCGAAGTCAGAACCGCGTATGACAATTATCTGACCTGCCTGAAACAGGTCAAGATTTCCCAGAAGAGCCTGGAACTCTATCGGAAGATCCGAGACCTGGTGGAAGAGGAATACCGTGCCGGCAATACGGAGCTGACCCGTTTGAATGAAGCGCAGCGCGACTTCGTCAATGCTGAGACTTCGCTGGCTACATACGTCATCAATATGCACAACGCCAAAGCCCAGCTTATGGCGGCAACGGGTGAATATTGATTGTTTCACCGTGCAGACGGCTCCGCGGGAGGAACTTCCGCGGAGTTCTGATTGTCAGATTACAGTTGTATTATTTTTCAGCGGCGCAAAGGTCCAAACAACTTTTGCGCATACTTTATTTCAAGGAGCAGCATCATGGATTTCAGAGCCAGATTCGCACCTTCCCCCACGGGGCAGGTACACATCGGCAACATCAGAACCGCCATTTTCAACTGGCTTTACACACGGCATTGCGGAGGGGAATTTCTGCTCCGCATTGAGGATACGGACCTCGAACGTTCCACAAAACAGGCGATTGACGCACTGTTTGAATGTATGAAATGGCTCGGACTGGATTACGACGGGGAAGTGATGTACCAGACTTCGCAGAGCGAACATCACAAGGAGGCCGCGCGCGAGCTGATTGCCAGGGGCTGCGCTTACGAGCTGAACCCCGGACAGCCTGCGCCGGTGCTGTTCCGTCTGCCGTATGAGTGTGACTCTTATCCGTTTGTCCGTCAGTGCGGACGGGTCAGGACAGAGCTGGCGCCGGATTCCGTTTTCTCCGTTTCGCGTGCCGGTCTGGTCTGGTCGACGGTCAACCACAAAGGCAAGACCGTTGAAAATGCCGGAGGGCTTGCCGGATTCAAAGACCTGAAAGTGTTTGATGCCGCCGGAAAGGTGATTTTCACTTTGGATTCTTCCAATATCGGGGAGATCGAAGGACTTGTCGAACCGAAGGTGATCGGAGGTGCCGCCGCTTTTGAGTTTACGCGCCGCGAGGCTTTTTTCCATGATCTTGTGAAAGGCGAGCTGGCGAAACCGCTGGACGGGATCAAGGATCTGGTCATCATCCGCAGCGATGGAAGTCCGGTATTCCACCTCGCCAATGTCTGTGACGACGTGACGCAGCGGGTGACGCACATTGTGCGCGGAGACGACCATGTGGAAAACACCTACCGCCACCTCTTTCTTTTTCAGGCGCTCGGCTTCACTCCGCCGTCTTACGCGCATCTGCCGATGCTGGTGAATGCCGCCGGAAAGCCTTACAGCAAACGCGACGGGGACGCATTCGTCGGAGATTTCCGGGAAAAGGGATTTCTTCCGGAGGCGTTGTTCAACTACCTGTCGCTTCTGGGATGGTCTCCCGGCGACAATCGCGAGAAAATGACGAAGCGGGAGCTGATTGAGGCGTTTTCAATCGACCGCGCCCAGCGTTCGCCTGCGCAGTTCGACCTTGTGAAGCTGGCGAATATGAACGGTATGTACATCGCTGAACTGCCGTTTGACAGATTTGAATCCGAGGTCTGGGAGTTTGCCGCCCGCTGGGAGTGGCGTTCCCATGCGGACCGGGCGCTTTTCCGCAAGGTGGCGGCTCTGATGCAGTCGCGCACGAAGACGTATCTGGATGTGAATGCGTGGAGATACTTCTTCACGGACGAACTGGAATATGACCCGAAAGGATTCCGCAAACTGCTCACGGACGAGACAACGCGAAAAGCGCTTGCCATGCTTGCCGGTCTTTTTGAAGAGAATCCGTCCATGACGGATGCCGAGGTCGAAGAGACTTTGCGCAAAGTCGAGGAGGCGAACGGCATGGGGGCGTGCAAGCTCAATCAGCCATTGCGCGTCGCCGTGACCGGTGTCACTGTCGGGGGAAGCATGTATGAGACGGCGGCTGTGATCGGGACGGCGGCATGTGCAGCCAGAATCAGAAAGACACTTGCACTTCCGCCCATACAGTGAAAACGGAGAGGAATCATGCTCAATATTGGAAAGAAGAAAGTAATGGCAGTCCGGAAGCTCGGAGACAGGATTTTGCACGCGAAGGCGAAACCGGTTCTGAAGATTGACGATGAGATCCGTGAATTCGGGGAGAAACTGATTGAGACGATGTATGCCAGGGACGGAGTCGGACTTGCCGCGACGCAGGTCGGAGTGACTCTCCGCATGGTGGCGCTGCATGTCGATCCGCCGACGGACAAGGCAGGCAATGTCGTCATGCCTCTTTCCCCGGGGGAAATGGAGCTCTGCCCCAAGATGCCGGTGGTGCTGATTAATCCGGAGATTGTCTCTTTTTCCAGGGCATTGGAAACCAGAGAGGAAGGATGCCTGAGCATACCCGGGATTTACGCTCCGGTGGAACGTCCTGTCTCCGTTGTGCTGAAAGCGCAGATTCTGGACGGTCCGATGGTTCAGCTGGACTGCGGCGGACTTTTGGCGCGCGCGATCCAGCATGAGCTTGACCATCTGGACGGAGTGGTGTATGTTCAGCGGGTGAAATCGCCGGATTTTGAAGAGATACTGCCGGCGCTGGAGAAGATCATCAGGAAGTCCGGCAATAAAAATTACAGCATAAAACGATTGGTTTCCTGAACTCATGAATTTTTTCAGAACAGTATTTCAGGTCTGCACCGGAACCACGGCGTTTCTTCAGCTGATGAACCGTTCCCTCTGGCGTTCGTTTTTCCATTTTTTCCTGCTGGTTTTCCTGCTTGCCCTGTGCCTTTCCACTGTGAATACTTATTTCATCGGCAAAGAGATCAGGCGGGTCTGCAATGTTCTTTTCGAGCAGATCGGCGGGGTGAAAATTTCAAAAGACACGGGAATCCGCTTCCTGAAAAATCCCGACCGTTCCCAGAGCTATATCCTGAATCCGACGATGCGGCTTGATTATTTCCCGGGCGGTTCATTTCAGCCGGAAGCTGTGCAGAAATGGGATACCGGTTATGGGATTGTCCTGCTGGACCGTGCCATCATTACCTGGTTCCGAAACATGTCGGATGGCGCGCATGAGCAATACATGGTGATGTGTTCCGCGCTGGACGGCGAGCTGGCGAAGACGGTTCCGATGGTGAAACTCGTGGATTCCCGGGAACAGCTGGGCGCGTATCTGGCGGATGGTTTCAGTCTGAAACCGGGGGAGCGGATCGGCAGTCTGGCGCTCTGGTCGGACGGCTTTTCCGTGGAGAACCCGTCGTTTATTGCAGGGCAGATGATTTCCTGCGTCGCTTTTGTCATATTCTGCATGGCTTTTCTTGGAATGTGCGTGCTGGGAATTTTTGCCGTCTTCTGCTTTGCGCTGGCGCAGTATTTCTGGTCGACGAATGTTCCGGAGCGCAAAATGAGCTTCCGGACGGTTCTGACCGTCACGTTATACGCAGCGTTTCCGCCCCTGATCATAGCCTCTCTGCTTTCCGGAATGGGGGTTCCGTTTCTGAGTTTTCAGACCGTATTTTTCATCGCGTTTTTCATCTATCATCTGGTCGTGTTCAATCGCATCCAGAGACAATTGAGGCCGCCGGGGAAAGATGATGAAGATATATTTTAACGAAAGAAGGTGACGCATGGGATTCATCGTAAAGAACTATGACTTTTTCAGGATGCAGGATTGGTATCCGAAGCTGTCCTCGAACAGTTTTCCCGCAGTGTTCCTGACTCTGAAAGACGCGGAGATTGCCGCGCTTGCCGCAGGCGAGACCTCCGGAGCCGTGGTTTCCGCCCTGATCCCGCGTTTGAAACTTGCATTGAGGACGTTCAGCGGATCGCGTTTCGTCTCTGTCGATTCCGCCGCTCCGACCGATACGGAGCGTTTTCTTAAGAAACGCGGCGCCGTGAGTTCTCCGGAGAGCGCGTGGGCGGTTCTTGCCGAGAGCTCGAAAGTGCGCAATGCCGCTGCCGCCGGTGCGGTGTCCTGCATCTGCATCCGCCCGTTCCGCCGGATGGATGTGACCCGGGAATACCGGCTTTTCATCCGCGGGGGCAGACTGCAGGCGATGAGCCAGTATTGGCTGATCCGCCATTTCCGGCGTCTGGTGAAGCTGAAAGATTTCTACTGGTCCAGGGCGGAGAAGTTTGTGAATGAAATCGCTCCGATTCTGGAAATGCGTGACTGCACCATGGACATTTATTTTACCTCCAGCGGGAAGCTGCTGATTGTGGACATCAATCCCTGGGGGCCTCCGACCGATCCGTTGATGCTGGGAAGCTGGGACCGGGACTGGAACAACACTTCCGGCTGTTTCATTGTTCCGCCTCCGCATACGCTCAGCGGAGATGTGAACGTTTCTTTCTGAACCTGATAAGGAGCTGTTTTTATGCTTTGCCAGATCTGCAACAAGAATCCTGCCACGATCCATGTGCAGGAAATCATCAACGGCGAGAAGAAGGTGTTTCATCTCTGCGGCGAGTGCGCATCGAAAAAAGCGGAAACGGAGCCGATTCTCCAGAGTTTCAATCTGGCTGAGATGCTTTATAATTTTACGAATGAAAATGCTTCAGAGGCGGCGGATGCCCCCGAGGAGTCTGCGCCCGCCGTCGCCGTGAAATGCGGAACCTGCGGCTGGGATGCGGAGCGTTTCCGCAAGACCGGACGCCTGGGATGTCCCGACTGCTACCTGGTTTTTTCAGAAGTGCTTGCAGGGGTTCTGGAGAATATGCACCGGGGGTGCACCCATCTCGGAAAGGTGCCGCAGAATCATGAGACGAATCATCAGACCGAGGACTTGATCGAGAAGGTCGCTCTCCGCAAGAAAATTGCCGACTGCCAGCGGGAGCTGGAAATGCGGATCAAAAACGAGGAGTATGAAGAAGCCGCGGTTCTCCGCGACAGGATCATAAAGCTGAAGCAGGATTTGGAAGGGGAGGGCGCAGCTCATGCCGAATGAACAGATTGAAACCCTGTTCCGGCAGCCTGTCTGCTGGCTGATGGACAGCGGTCCCGAGGACGACATTGCGATCAGCAGCCGGATTCGCCTTGCGCGCAATTTGTCCGGTGAACCTTTCCCGATCCGTTCCGGCGATGCGGCTCTCTGCGGCATCCGGGATTCCGTCTTCGGCGCTTTCGGCAAGATGGCTTCCATGAAAGACTCCAATACCAGTGAATTCAAAGTGGATGAACTTTCGGAACTGGATCGCCGTTTTCTGCTGGAACGGCATTTGATCAGCCGTGAATTCCTGAATCCCCGGCATGGTTCCGGGCTGGTGACGAACCGGGATCAGGGGGTGTTCGTCATGATTAATGAGGAAGACCATCTGCGGCTGCAGGTGCTTGCGCCGGGATTTCAGCTGAATGAAATCTGGCGGCAGATCAACCGTCTTGACGACGAACTTTCCGAACAGCTGCCGTTTGCCTTCGACAAGACGTTCGGATACCTGACATCCTGTCCGACCAATCTCGGAACCGGAATGCGCGCTTCGGTCATGCTGCATCTGCCGGGGCTTGTCCTGACAAATCAGATTCAGGCGGTGGTGCAGGGAATCAACAAGCTGGGGCTCGCTGTGCGCGGTTTTTACGGGGAAGGCAGCCAGACTCTCGGCAATCTCTATCAGATTTCCAATCAGAGTACGCTCGGGGAGAGCGAGGAGCAGATCATTCGGCGTCTTACTGCCGTAATCTCGCAGATCATCGCGCATGAAAAGAAGGCGCGCGCCCTGCTGCTGGCGAACCGGCAGTGCTACCTGATGAACCACATCGGACGCGCCTACGGGCTGTTGAAGCACTCCTACATCATTACGGGAGACGAGTCTCTGAACTCTCTTTCCGCCCTGCGGCTCGGTGTGGATCTGAATATGTTCCAGTCCGTGAATATCCATACGGTCAACGAACTTTTCCTTCTGGTTCAGGCGGCGCATCTTCAGAAATACGAGGGACATGAATTGACGCAGGAGAACCGGGACATTGTCCGTGCCGCATTGCTGAGAAAATTTCTGCAGGAATAAAAGAGGAAAGGCCGGATACGGTGGAAATCTTTTACGGATGCTGTCTCACGATTCTTGAAATGACGTTTATTCTCGTGGGACTGCTTATTCTTCACGGTCTGCGCAAAGTGTTCGGCGCGACTCCTTTTTACATTACGACGGGCGTTCTTCTGATTTTCACACAGTTTGCCGGCGCGACCGGACTGCGGATGCTGATCGGTTATCAGGGACTGGATTTCCCGCTTTCCTCATCGGTGCTTTCCCTGCCGTTTCTCGCCGTTCTTGTGGTGGTTTATGTGACGGACGGCACGCTTTCCGCCCAGCGGCTGATTATCGGCGTGATGGCGGCGCTCGGTTTTTACGTTTATCTTGCTTCGATCACGCAGCTCCAGACGACCTGGCCGGGATATTCGATTGCGCAGGGCGTGGCTGCGGAGTCGCTCAGTTTCCTTTTGACCGCAAGCCAGCGGCTGATGGCTGCCACCGTGATTTCGCTGACGTTCGACCTGTTTCTGCTGCCGATCTTTTTCCAGCGGCTGACGAATCTGCGGTGCCGCCTGTATGTGACCGTCACCGGTTCCCTGATGCTGATTCAGCTGATCGACCATATCGTGTTTGTCACGATTGCCTACTGGGGGACGCCTGAATGGTGGAGCCATATCACGGCTTCCTACCTTGCACGGACGATTTTCGTGCTGATCCTGAGTATTCCGACGACGATTTATCTTTCCCGGATCAGCCATGAAAATCCCGGGGAGTCACGGCGCACGCTTGACATCATTCTTGCCTTTTTCGGGGGCTACGGGCGTGCTCTCAAGCTGGAACAGAATCTCCGCGAGTCGCAGGAGCGTTATCGGATGCTGGTTCAGAATGCCAGCGACATGATTATTGTCATGAACGAGACCGGGTGGGTTCTGGACGCGAACCGCGCCGCATTGCGGATGCTTGGAGCGGATACCTTTTCCGAGGTGATCAACCATTCGTTCGAGGAGATTGCCGGGCTGGACCCGGAAGTCTGGCGGCATCTCGTGGAAAAACGCACCGACTCGGGATACCCGAAAAATTCGGAGAATTCCTCCGTATCCTGTTCGATCATCGTGCCGGAGAAGGGGACGGAGATCGACCTTTCCATTACAATGATACCATTTGAGAACGCCCCTCTGCTGATTACATTCGGGCGCGATGTGACCGAGCGGCGGAAGCTGGAACGCGAGCGGGAGGAATGGCATTCCCAGCTGTCGCACCGCCAGCGTCTGGAGGCGATCGGACGCCTTGCCGGGGGAATCGCGCATGACTTCAACAACTACATCCATGCGATTCAGGGGCATCTCGACATCATCAAATACATGCATGACGTGCAGGACGAAGGAATACAGCGCAATCTGGACAAGATCGACCATATCACCGAGCTCGCCGGGACGCTGACTTCCCAGATGCTCAGTTTTGCAAGGAAGGGCAATTACCAGAATGCGGATGTGGACGTCCGTATGCTGGTGGATAAATGCGCAGACCTTTTTCTGCCGGGAACTCAGTCCGGCATCACGTTCCGCATCATTGACGATGAGAGGAAGTACATTGTCCGCGGCGATGCGATTCAGCTTCAGCAGACGCTTCTCAACCTGATGATCAATGCCACGGATGCGATGCAGTCCAATCCGGATTCGGTGGAGCAGATTCTTACTGTCCGCATCGGTGATCCGCAGGTGATGGGGATCAGGCTGGACCCGCCGTCCGAAGTGAAGATGAAACCCGGCGGAAAACTGTGCGTCATCCGTGTGGAAGATACCGGCGGCGGAATAGATCCGGCGGTCAAGGCACGGGTGTTTGAACCCTTTTTCACCACGAAGCCCGTCGGTCAGGGAACCGGCATGGGGCTCGCGATGGCGTATGGGACGATTCTTGCCCACAACGGCTGGTTGCAGTGCTGCAATCTGCCGGGACGGGGCGCCGCATTTGACATTATTTTACCCATAGAACAATCTTTGGAAAACAACGGAGAAAAGAAATCATGAAAAAGATTCCCCTGACACACTTCTACCCCTGGAAAAAAGTCAATGATGACTTTGTCACCAATATCCTGTGCGAGTTTGCCGACAACGGCGCGGAGAGCATTGTCCTGACGGATGAATGGGGAAAGCGCCTTGTCCATGAGCCGGGGTTCTACACCAGAATGTATGGCTGGCTTCATGAAAGCGGCATGAAGATTTTCGAGTGCCACGGACTCTGGAGCATTGCCTACGATCTGAACATTACGGACCGTCCGCGCCGCCGGGCGATGATCGAGGATCATAAACTTTGCATGGAATATGCCGCCGATCTCGGCTGCCGCACGTATGTGGTGCATCTTGGCGCTTTTGACTGCTATCACAAGGATACGTCCCTGGAGGAGATGCGCAGACTGACTGCCGACGGGCTTGAACAGCTGATTCCCTTGGCGGAGAAACTTGGCATCGTCATTGCGGTTGAGAACAGTTACGAACCGTCCAATACGCCGGATGAGGTGTTGTATTTCCTGAATTATTTCCAGACGCCGGTTCTCGGCTGCTGTTTTGATGCGGGACATGCGAACATCATGGCGAAGGCTCCGGGCAAGGATCCCGCAAAATACGCTTCCTACATGAACATGTGCTGGAAAAACGGCGTGGTGGAGGAGGAAGACGCATTCAGCAAACTTGCGCCGCATATCGTGACCTGCCATCTGCATGACAATGACGGCTACGGCGATGCGCATAATCTGCCCGGCACCGGGACGATCGACTGGAAAACACTGATCCCGGCGTTGAAGAACTGTCCGCGCATCATGAGCATTCAGAATGAGACAGACGCTCATACATATCATGTGTCCGTTGCAAAACTCTGCCGCACATTCGACGGACTGATGAAGTTGTGACGGATTTTCTCAATGGCGGAAACCGATCCCGGGATGGTGTGTCCCGGGATTTTTTATCTTATCCTCTTTTGTAGGAGCGGTATCCGTAGACCGCCACGACGATGAGGCAGATCAGCGGAAGGACGAAGGAGAGGTTGACTGCCGGCATTCCGAAGAGAGTTCCCCTGTCGATGATCGCCGCCTGAAGCGGAGGCAGCACCGAACCGCCGAGGATTGCCATAATCAGCCCCGCCGCGCCGAACTTCGCATCGTCCCCGAGTCCTTCCAGCGCGATGCCGTAAATGGTCGGGAACATCAGCGACATGCAGGCGGAAATTCCGACGAGACAGTACATCCCGAAATTGTTTTCCAGGAAGATCGTTCCCAGCGTGAGAACGCTTCCCGCAATCGCAAGCAGCATCAGGAGACGACCCGGATTCAGATAGCGCAGCAGGAAGGTGCAGATGAAGCGGCTGAAGCAGAAGATGACCATGGCGAGGATATTGTATTCCTGGGAAAGCACTTCAGCCTTCTGCTCGTCCATGCCCTGCGACATGAACAGATGGGTGCCATACTGGATGATGAAGGTCCAGCACATGATCTGGACGCCGATATAGAAGAACTGCGCGATCACTCCCTCGCGGTAACGGGGGATGGAGAAAATGCGCTTGAGCGTCGGAAGGAAATTGATGTCGTGCGTCTGATCGTGGTTTGCCGGCATCTTTGCGAACTTTATCAGGAGGAACAGGGCGATGATGACGAGCCCGATAATCAGATACGGCTGGATCAGAACCGAGAGGTCTGAATCCCTGACCGCCGCGAATTCGGCATCTGTGAGCTTGGCGCGCTGGGCGGTGTCGAGAGGGCTCATTTTCGCCTGAATGAAGTGCATCGCCACATACATGCCGATCAGGGAGCCCATCGGATTGAAGGATTGCGCGAGATTCAGCCGCCGGGTCGCGGTCTCCTCGGTTCCCATGGAGAGAATGTAGGGATTGGAACTTGTCTCAAGGAAAGAGAGTCCGCAGGTCAGGATGAAATACGCGATGAGGAACGGATAGTAGCTGCCCGTCATTTTTGCCGGGAAGAAGAGCAGCGCTCCGACTGCATAGAGCGCCAGTCCGAGCAGGATTCCGGCTTTGTAGGAATATTTCCGGATGAACATCGCCGCCGGAAACGCCATCGCAAAGTAGCCGCCGTAGAATGCGACCTGAACCAGAGCGCCGTCCGTCACGCTCATCCGGAAGATTTTGGAAAACGCCTTGACCATCGGATTGGTGATATCGTTGGCGAATCCCCAGAATGCGAAGCACGAGGTGATCAGAATGAATGGAACGACATAGCTGATTCCGTCTTTGTGCAAAAGTGACTGTCCGTTGTTTTTCGTCATGAGTCTGTCCTTTCCCATTGAACAGGAACGCCGGTTTCTCTGAAACGGCGGATTCCGTCGTGCGTTTCTTCATTGAAAATTGTCAATGCCTGTTTTCCTCTGCTTCATCAGGAGCGGGGACGGATTGCTTTGTCCCGGAATTCCCCCTGCATGATACTGTTGTCCAAATTGGAGATTTTTCAATCTCGCGAAATCGGAAAAACCGTATTTTCTTTCTGAAATCAGTGGTTTCTGAACCGCCGCGGCGGTTCTCCGGTAAGCTGCTTGAACTTTCTGGAAAAATATTCCGGTGTGGCGAATCCGCAGATTTCGCCGATTTCCGCGGCAGTCAGATTGCTGTTCTCCAGCAGCTCCAGGGCGTTTTGCAGACGCATGTGGTTCAGATACTGCGCGGGAACGATCCCCAGCTCTTTTTTGACGAGCCGCGTCAGAGTCGTCCGGTGGCATTGAAGCCGCGCCGCAATGTTCATGAGATTCAACTCTCTGTTGCCGGCCTCTTCTGCGACGATCTGCCTGAACCGGGTGACGAGATGCGATTCCCCCGATTTTTCCTTCCGTGTATTCTGCGGAGAACCGGCAAGCGAAAGAATCCGGTAGACGAGAGCGCCTCCGAGATAGCGTGCGGCGTCGGTCAGTCCGTCCAGGCTTTCATACGCCCGGCGGAACATTTCCTCCGGCGGCGCCCCTGCGTGAAACGGTTCCCGCGGATATTGAAACATGCCGAGGATGCCGGGCGCGTCAATGCCGTCGAACGTCATCCAGAAGTAGTCGAAAGAGCTGCTGATCCCGTAAATTCTATGTGCTTCAAAAGGATAATAATAAACCGCCTGTTCCGCTTCAAGCGTGTATTTCCGGTTTCCAATGAGGAATGCCGCATTTCCGCTTCTGCACCAGAAGATTCCGCAGTGCGGACGGTAAATCCCGTCATTCTTTTCCTCCCATCCGGCGGATGCCCGGTATCTTCCGACTCCTTTCAGGGAAAGGGGCATCGGCGGAATTCTGTCCGCCGGAATTAAGCGGTGGCGTGCGAAGTTCATAATTTCCTCCGTGCAGCGTTTGTTTTTCCGTTTATTTGATAGAATACATCATAAAGACAAGTTTTGCAACCTTTGTTCAATTGACAAAAACGCTTTTTTCAATATAATAGAATAAGAAAAGCAAAATGAAGGGGAGTGTCATGCAGAAGTGTAATCTTTCATATAAGGTCGGGAAGAAGCCTGTTTCCTTTTTCATCTGCGCGCGTTGTGATATTTTTACCTTGATAGAGCTCCTCATTGTGGTTGCGGTCATATCAATACTGGCGGCGATGCTGCTTCCTGCATTGAGCAGAGCGAAGGAGAAGGCTGTAACAGCCTCATGCAAGTCCAGGCACAAAGGCGTTCTGACGGCATTCACCATGTATACCATTGATTTTCAGGATTACTGTCCTACAGCCTATATCGCATGGGATGACAGCGGTCAGACGAGATACAACAGAACCTTCTGCGATCTTGGCTATCTGAAGAACAATAAGGAAATGCGCTGTCCGAATGACGATCTGCCGGAAAGCTACAACCAGGCAAGCATTGGATTGAGTTCTTATCTGGGCAGCAGTGCGAGGACGAATCTGGTGAAGGTGAAACTGACAAGATTTTTAAGGGCGAAAAACGGCAGGATGATTGTCTCCGGAGATGTCGTGAAAGGAGGTGCACCGTATTTTTCCAGGGGAAGATTTGTCGATGTCTGGCAGGCAGAGGCGGACCACGGAGCATTGCGTCTTGCGCATGAAGACAAGAAAAAGGTCGTCTGCGGAATGCTGAACGGAAGCGTTGAGGATTTTCTGCGCAGACAGATTGACATTGTGGGGGTGCCTACACTTCCGCAGGATCATGGCCCCCGTTCCTACTGGTGGCCGAAGTATGAGGACGGGCAGGTGAATGATTTCATGGGGAACGTGTATTAGAGAATCAAATCTTATTAAGGAAAGGATTTTGAAATGTGGAAAAAATTGTTGACGGCTCTTGCTTTTTCCTGTCTGCTGGGCGTGAATGCTCAGAATACGGTGAAGGAGCTCAAGTTCAATCCGCTGCGTCCCTGGCAGAATAAGGAAATTCTGAAGGAATACAGGGATCCGGATTTGGCTTCCGGTCAAAACGCCTACCGGATGAGGAGCGTGAAGGATCAGAACGGGAAACATGTTTCCGGATATGCGGGAACTCCGGCGGTCGAAATCGGGAATTTCGACCGGATTACAGTGGATTATGATTTCAAGGCTGTGACGCCGGAATCCCGGTATGCGCTGCTGGTCGTGGGGGCTAAGGAGGAGCGCTGCATTACCCTGATCGTAGAAGGGGATTCCTACAAAGTCGCGGGGGCGGACGGACATTGGCGCGACACCGGAAAGGTGACATTTGGAAAATGGCAGCACATCCGTTATGTCATTTATCCCCTGACAGGCAGGTTCGACATCTTCGTCGACGACATGAAGACGCCCGCTGCGGCGAATCTGGAATTCCGTGACAGACGTTCCGTAAAATCTCTCCGGTTTTACAGCCTGGGACATCCGAAAGTGAATTCGGAAACCTGTTTCGCCAATATGAAAATCACCTTTGGTTCTGCGGAATCGCTTCCCTCCGCCACCCTGGGGCGTTTCCCGTATTTCATCGCCGGAACGGGAGTCGTGGACGGCGAACCTGTTTCAGAAAACTGGAAAAACGCTCCTGCCTATATGCTGGGCGCGAATGCCAGAATCACGGGACCCGGCGAATGCCGTTTGCTGAGGAACCGGGAAAAGCTGTTCATCCGTTTTGATTTTTCCGGCGCCGCCGTTCCCTCAAAAAAAAACTTGACACGCGACGGGAGAGTCTGGCAGGAAGACTGTTTTCAGATTTTCATTGCTCCGTTTCCTGAAAAGGAGGAATATTTTCACTTCGCGGGAAATTCCTCCGGAGTTCTTTACGAAGCCAGATGCAAAGACGGAAAACGGGATGCTTCATGGAATTGCGACTGGAAGACAAAAATAGAAAAAAAGGCGGAACATTGGACCGCCGAGGTCGAGATCCCGTTTTCCGTCCTGGGAGGAACGCCGGAGAACGGAAAATACTGGCTGTTTCATGCCGGACGTGAAAATCCGGGAAAGAATGAGGTCGTCTCGTGGAATCTCAGCAGCGATTTCCATAATTCCGCACTTTGGGGACGGCTTTATTTTTTTGCACCGCAGTCGTCCGACGTATATCAGTTCC
Source organism: uncultured Lentisphaeria bacterium (assembly GCA_949282305.1). Taxonomy (GTDB): domain Bacteria; phylum Verrucomicrobiota; class Lentisphaeria; order Victivallales; family UBA1829; genus UBA11452. Next base: position 25,235 of record CASDPB010000008.1, read on the forward strand.
TCGGGAAAGAGCTTTTCCGGGTTTCGGAGAAGAGAGACGGTCTGCACAAACGACTGCTTGCATTGAAGGCGGATCAGAGCTCGGAGGAAGTCCTCGCGGGGATCAGACGTCTTGAGGCGGAGCTGAAATCCGTCGATGCGCAATACGCTTCACGGAATGATTTCTATTCCGACAGCCTGTACGCCGTCCGGCTGGATGCACTTTTACGGGAGGCGAACAGGCTGGGAGTTTATTCTGAGCGGATGAAACATCTGTTTCAGGAGGGAAGCGAAGCCGCGAAACACGGTTATGTTGTGAGGACACATTCCCTGATGGAAAAAATCAACCCTCTGCTTTATGACGGAAACGGAAGCGACCGGCTGGATTTGAGTCTTGCCGGCGGAGAAAAGGGCGGGGGACTGATCGCCGTTCTGATGAAGGAGGGACGGAATCAGGAGGTTTCCATTACATGCGAAGGACTGCCGGACTGGCTTTCCGCCGGGACATTCCGCCTGATGCCGGTGGAAGCGACTTCCCCGGGCAGGGAGCCTGTGCCTTATCTGGATATTCTGCAGCCCGGCTCCAAGTTCAGCACAGGCAATGAGAAACTGCTTGTCTTCTGCGTGGACTATCAGGTTCTCCGCGGGACTTCCGCACGAACATACGACGGCGGCGTGATTTTGCAGTTCGGCGACGGAAGAAGAATCCGGATTCCCGCTGTCATCCGTGCGGCAGGTTTTGACCTGCCTGCATCCCGGAGTCTGGACACCGCATTCTGTTTTGACGATACCTGGGTGAATGAGTTCTACGGGAAAAAGATGATTCCCGGCCAGAAAAGGAGATTTCTGGATTTCATTGCGACGCATCATCTGGAGCCGATGAATTTATGGGGCAGGGAGCCGGACGTCGGGCTGGACATGATTGATTACTGCCGCGAGAAGCTGGGAAAAAAGCTGCTGTTCCTGAAAATCACGCGTCTGGAGGACAGCCGCCGCCTGATCGAAAAATATCACGGGAAACTGCAGCCGGTTTTTTTCGGATATGATGAAGTGCTTGCCCGTCCCGATGAGATTCCCGCCATGAAAGAGGCATACGAAAAAGCGGCGGAGGCATTCCCGCAGGTCGCCCGGCTGAACACTTCCATGATTGACCGGCGGCTTTTCGGGGCAGTGTCGCTCTGGTGCCCGCTGTTTTCCAACTTCAGGGCGGAGGATGCCGCCCGGCGGAAGGCTCTGGGAGAAAGAGTCTGGTGGTATCCCACGGAGGGACCGCGGAAACCCTATGCCAATTTCAATCTGGATTCTCCGGGAATTGATCCGCGCATCATTCCGTGGATGAACTGGAAGCTGAAAATTGACGGTCTGCTTTACTGGGCGCTGAACCGGGAATGGCGGACCAACGGCATGGATGGAAGGTATCTGAATGACGAGGAAGCGCGCCGGCGCGGTCTGGAATGGTTTACGGAGAAGGTGAAAGAGGGAATGAATTCCGGCAGACTGCGTTTTCCGCGGATACCCTGGCTGAGCTATTTCAGAAATCCTCTTACCGGGCGCACTTCGCAGGAAGCCGGCGCGGGAAACCTGATGTATCCGGGACCGGATTTCGAGCCCTGGCCCTCTCTGCGGCTCAAGAATCTGCGCGACGGTTTGCAGGATTATGAATATTTTACATTGCTGGACGGGAATGTGAAACGTCTGAAAAAGGCGGGGAAGGCACCGGAACTGGTGAAACGGGCGGAGGAAGCGCTTGAAATCAGGCGCTCTGTTGTCGCCTCCGCGACGGATTACACAAAAGATCCCGCAGTCCTGATGAACGCCAGGAGGGAACTGGCTGAACTGATTGCGGAAACAAATAAGGTTTTGAAATGAAAAACGTATGGTTGTATTGGAATGTGTTCCGCCGGATCCGGGAACTGGGGAGAAGCGGAGTCTGCGGCGAGCTCTGTTCTCTGCGGTTTACATGGCAGAGACCGGGGAAATCGGCGTCGGCGGAGGAGGAATTTCTGTATGGCAGTCTGGTTCAGTATCTTTGTCTTGCGGAGGAGCTGGCAGAGTGCAAGTTGAAAAAACTTCATATCGTAAAAGCCGCCGGACGGAACAGTCTTTTTGCCCTGGCGGAATTTGAAAACGGGATTGTCGCGGAGTTTGAAATGAACGAAACACTGCCGGATTCCATGCCGGATGCCTTTTTCATCAAAGCCAATTTCACGGACGGGCATCTGACCAACCAGCCGATTGCGGGGCATTTCAACGGGGAGGGTTCCGTTTTTGCCGACGAATCGGGGCTTCACAGATTTACGGTGGACTCCTGCGAACCGGAAATTGCCGGGGGAACATTGGAAAACATCAGGACTGTCTGCCGTCTGAAAGGGGCGCCGGAAATGAACGGATATGAGCGATTGGCGGAAGCCGTCAGAAAGGCTGTGGGACAATGAAGAGGCAAATCGGAATTCTGGTCGCGGGAACCGCAAACCCGCATATTCCCGGATACTGCCGCGGTTTTGCAAACGACCCCGGGCATCCGTGGCGGATCATTGCCGTGGCGGAGGACGATCCGGCGCGCATGGGCAATATCAGGGAAATCCTGAAAAACAAGGAGGTGAAGTATTACACCGACTGGCGGAGAATGCTGGACGCTCATCCCGAAGCCGACGCCGTTCAGATCGGAAGCGACAACAAGCATCATTTCGTGATGTTCAAAGAAGCTATGGCGCGCGGACTTCACATCTACAGCACGAAAGTCCCGACGATGGACCCCGAGGAGGGGGCGGAGCTCCTGAAATTGAGCGCGGATTATCCGAAGACGATTCAGGTCGAGCTGGAGCTTCATTTCAGCCCGCAGTTCCGGTATGCGCGGGAACTGGTCCAGTCGGGACGCCTCGGGAGAATCCAGTCGGTCTACCTGACGAATATCTCGCAGAGCCCGTGCAACTATTTCCCGAACTGGGGCGATCCGGAATTGTCCTACGGCAGAATCGTGCCGATCCGTCCCGACGCGGATTATTTCCGGGGCGGCGCTCTGACCGATCATCCGCACCCCTTCGACCTGATCCGCTGGATTACCGGACTGGAGTTCCGGGAAGTGTACGGAATGTCGGCGCGGAACCAGCGCAGACACCTGAAGGTGGAGGATCACGCGGCAATCACCGGGAAACTCGACGGCGGAATCCCTTTCTTCATCAATCCCTCTTACTCGAATCTGGAGGAGCGGGTCCCCGCGCGGCGTCTGCTGTGGCCGAAGTCTCTGGAATGCAACCTGAAAATCACGGGCAGCAAAGGGTATTACGCGGCGGATTACTTCGACAAGCCGCTTTATGTCGTGGGAAAGAACTACGCCTCGCCGGATCGCCTGATTGTAGACATGGCGCCCCGTCCGAAACTGAATCCGGACGACACCCTTGCCGGCAGTTTTGCCGCCTGTGTAAGAGGAGAGCGGAAAGCGCCGGAATCTTCTCTTGAGGATGGCTTGAATGCCGTCAAGGTGATGAACGCCGCCTATGAATCCATTTATGGTGACTGCGTTGTAAGGTTGTGATGAGTGATGCGGCGGCGGAAGCCGGCAGTCCGACTGCCGTTTCTCCATTGCGTCTGTCGCTGCGCGGAGCAGCTGCTGAATGTCGTCCCGGGGATTTACTGTCTGTTCTCTTTTTTCCAGCGGCGGTATGCGTCAATATCGGATTTGAAACCGGCGAGAAGAAGTCCGAATACGGCGGTATCGTCAATGTAGCCGACAAGCGGAATGAAGTCGGGAATGACATCGACCAGTGCGAGCAGGTAGACCAGGGCGAAGACCACGGCGGCGATGAATTTCCAGGGCACCCCCTTGTAGCGCCCCGCCTTGTAGTCCCGAAGCAGAGCCCATAACAGCAGGAACTCCTCGAAGATTCCTTTCAGGTTTCCTGCTTTTTCCTTTGCTTTTTTTCATCGGCAAGAACCTTGTCCAGGTCTTCAGGGGTCATATTCCCGATCCCGTGCTCATAGGCGGCATGAATGCGTTTTCTGTCCTGTTCGCTGAGTTCCGGTTCCGGCATGGGCTGCCTTCCTGTTCATCTGGAAAAAACGATGGTCCGGCGTCCGGACGTGATGATGCGGTGTTCCAGATGTGCGCGGACGGCGCGGGTGAGCACCCGGCGCTCAATGTCTTTGCCGATGCGTTTCAGGTCGTCCGGTTCGGCTTCATGCGTGATGCGCTCCACATCCTGCTCGATGATGGGACCTTCGTCAAGGGCGGGGGTTGCATAGTGTGCAGTCGCACCGATCATTTTCACGCCGCGCTCCCATGCCCGCTGATAGGGATTGCCGCCCTGAAACGCGGGGAGGAACGCATGGTGGATGTTGATGATGCGTCCCGGAAATTCGTTGATGAACTCATCGGAAAGAATCTGCATGTAGCGTGCGAGAACGACGAGATCAATATGATGCTTGTGCAGCAGTTCGATGACCTGCTGTTCCTGTTCGCGCTTGCAGTCCTTCTTGATCGGGAAACAGTAGAACGGGACGCGGAATTTGTCCGCGACGTCTTCCAGATCGGGATGGTTGCTGATAATCAGAGGAATTTCACAGGCAAGATCGCCCTCGTCCTGTGCGTGCATCAGAAGGTCGTAAAGACAGTGCGAGGTCTTGGAGACCATAATTGCGACGCGCTGTGGCTCATCGGAGTAGTGAAGCGAATATTCCAGATTCAGAGTTTTCGCGTATTCTTCAAAAGAGCCTGCAAGCTGCTTGCGTGTCACCGGCATATCGGTAATATCCAGGCAGACTCTCATGAAATAGAGATTTTCACAGTTGTCGGTATACTGCTGACAGTGCAGAATATTGAACCCCTGCTGGTAGAAAAAAGTGGAAATGCCGGAAAGAAGCCCCTTCCGGTCGTTTGACCTGATGAGAAATACAGCCTTTTTCATTCTGATTCACCTGTTGTTGATTGTCTGCAAAGTCCTTAATATAGCACCGATTTGAAGACAGGGCAAATCGGGAGTCCGTGTTTTCCCGGAATCAGTGCAGACTCTGCCCGCCGTCCACGTAAAGGATTTCTCCTGTGACGGAGTCGTTCCGCGCCAGAAAGAGACACGCCGAACAGATGTCGTCCAGTGCCACGGGTCTGCCGAGGGGAACCGTCTTCAGCGTCTTTTCCATTTTCGACAGCGGCAGTTCCACCGGAGGCAGGACGGGACCGGGGGCGATTCCGTTGACACGGATTCCCGGCGCCAGTTGAAGGGCGGCGGCCTCCGTTGCGGCGGCAAGCGCTTTCTTCGACACCGCATAGCTGAAAGAGGCTGCGTCCGGATGCTGAATGCCCTGGTCCAGCATATTGATGACGAGCCGGGGGGCGGCACTGCTCCGCGCAAAAAGTTTCATCAGCTCAACGGGAACCGTGCAGTTGATCAGAAACTGTCTGTCCGCTTCTGCGCGGGACTCTTCAAGGAGATTGCGGCGGACGAACGTGGAGGCATTGTTTATCAGGATATTTGCGGAACGCAGTGCCGGCGCCAGTTTTTCGATGGCGTCCGGATCGGCAAGATCGCAGCGGATGGTGGAATGTCCGGCTGCTGCGCCGCCGAATTCGGCGATCAGCTGTTCCGCTTCTGCCGCGGACCGGTTGCAGTGTATTATCAGTTTTGCTCCGTTCCGTGCGAAGGCGCGTGCGATGGCGGCTCCGACTCTGACGGCTCCTCCGGTAATGAATATTCTGGAATCCTGAATTTCCATTGTCTTGTCCTGTTTCATTTGTAAAAAGCGGAATGCCGCACTGATACGGTTTCCCGGTCCTCCGCCGCGGACGGCGGGGCAGTTCATTGTTCCTCAATTGTGTTTTGCAGCGGTCCGGCGACGGCTCCGGATATAAAAATGATTCATATTTCAGGAAAATCAAGCATTTTTACCGGAATATCCGTGCTTATTACAGTAAAAACAGGAATTCCTGTTGGAAAAGTCAGGTTTTATGCTGTAAGTTATCGTCTCAGGAGATGAGAGGGCAACAAAAGGCAGGAAAGTTATGCAGAATACTCCAAAAGGACTCAGACTTCAGATTGGTATTTTCGGAAGACGGAATGCCGGGAAATCTTCACTTCTCAATGCTCTTGCCCGTCAGGACGTCGCCATTGTTTCGGAAACGCCGGGGACGACGACAGATCCCGTGGAAAAGGCGATGGAAATGCTTCCTCTGGGCCCTGTCCTCCTGATTGACACTGCCGGGCTGGATGATGACGCCGCTTTGATCGGCGGGCTGCGCGTCGAAAAAAGCCGAAAGATCATTGAGCGCGCGGATATTGCCCTGATTGTATCCGACGCTTCCTGGGGGAAGTTTGAAGAAGAGCTTCTTTCCTGTTTCATAAAGCGGAAAACCGTCGTCATCGCCGTATTCAATAAGATTGACGTGGCTCTTCCGCCGCAGGACGTGCTTGACAGCCTCAAGGCGCGTTCCATCTCCTGCGTGACGGTGTCCGCCGGAAAGGGCGAAGGGCTCCATGAACTGCGTGAAACAATCCTCCGTAAAGCTCCGGAGGATTTTCTGTCTTCGGACAGGATGCTTGGAGACCTTGTCCCGAAGGGGGCTCCGGTCATGCTGATTACGCCGATAGACATTGAGGCGCCGAAAGGACGCATGATTCTGCCGCAGGTTCAGGCAATCCGCGATACTCTTGACCATGATTGCTACTGTCTTGTCGTCAAGGAGAATTCCCTTGCGGATGCTCTTGCAAACCTGAAGACGCCTCCGGCGCTTGCCGTGACCGATTCGCAGGCATTCGGGACGGTGTCGCGGATGATTCCGGAATCCGTTCCGCTGACCTCTTTTTCGATTCTTCTGGCGCGGCAGAAGGGCGATCTTGCCGTATGTGCCGCGGGCGCCGCCGCAATCGGGAACTTAAAACCGTCTTCCCGTGTCTTGATTGCGGAGGCCTGTTCCCATCATCCGATCGGGGAGGACATCGGCACGGTGAAAATCCCGAACTGGCTGCGCAGACGCTGTTCGCCGGATCTTGTGATTGAGCATGTGCAGGGACACGATTTTCCGAAGGATCTTTCCGGGGTTGACCTGGTGATTCACTGCGGCGCATGCACGTTCAACAGGCGCGAAGTCCTTTCGAGGATTCTCCAGTGCAGCGAACAGGGCGTTCCGTTCACCAATTACGGAGTGGCGATTGCATTCTGTTTCAATATTCTGGAACGGGCACTGAAACCGTTTCCGGAGGCGCTTGCCGCTTATGAAAGGACGATTCATCCGGTAACATGAGAAGCTCCATCATATTTGAACTCAAAGGCAATCTGCATGTGGGCGGATTCCGTCCCTTCATGTGGAAAATTGCCGCCGAAGCCGGACTTTCCGGCTGGATCGCAAATTCCGAACAGGGTGTGCTTTTGCGCCTGGAAGGGGAGGATGAACAGATCAGCGAATTCATCCGGAAAATTCCTTCCAGCGTTCCGAATGTGTTCTATATGAAGGAGATTCGTCTTGTCCGGCGCGAACCGTGCGGTCCGCTTGACCTGCGCAATATCGGTTTCCGCGTGACCGGCGAAGACAACAAGGTGCCGCTGATCAATCCCGACAAAGCGCCCTGTCCGAAATGTGTCGCGGAGGCGGAGGAGCCCGCATCGCGCCGTTTCGCCTATCCGTTTTCAAGCTGTTTCATCTGCGGTCCCACCTATTCTTTTGCATTGCGCACTCCTTTCATCCGGAAAAATACGTGCATGACGGCATTCCCGATGTGTGCCGCCTGCAAAAGTGAAAAGAACGACACGCATGACATTCACCATTACGCTTCCGAAACGCTGGCGTGCCCGAAATGCGGTCCGCAGGTTTTCCTGCTTGACATGTATGGCGAACTGATTGACGATGCGATTCCGATGTGCCGGGCGCAGGAAGGGCTCCACAGGGGAGAGATTCTGGCGGTTCAGTCCATTTACGGCGGTTTTCTGCTGTGTGCGGACGCATTCAATGCGGATACGGTCAGGCGTCTCCGCAGGAAGAAGAAACTGCCGGATCGTCCTTTGAGCCTTCTGGCAAGGAATATGGAGGTGATAAAGCGCTATTTTGAGTGTTCACCGGAGGAAGAGCAGCTTCTGACTTCTCCGGTTGCGCCGGTCGTGATTTTGAAACGGCGCGCGGAGACGGGAAATCTTCCGCCGCTGCCGGATGTCATTTCGCCGGATACGGATACTCTCGGCGTCGGTCTGCCGCCGTCCCTGCTGGAAAAACTGTTGTTCGATCACCATGCCGACACCGGCAGCCCCCCCGGTTTCGATTTTCTCGTGACATGCGGCGAGAACCGCCCCGGAAAGGCGGAGTGCCTGGATATTGATGAAATTTTCAACCGTCTGATGGCGTTTACGGACAAGTTCCTCTGCCATGATCTTAAAACCGGACATGCCTGCCCGGCTTCCATCTGCACCGTTCATAAGGGACGCACCCGTCTCTGGCGGCGTTCCCGCGGATATGTTCCGCAGGGAATCCCCTTCAACGGGACGCTTCCGCGCAACGTCGGCGCATTCGGCACCGATGTGTTTGCCGCGATCGCTTTCGGGACGGGCAGTGAAATTCTGCCGTCGCAGGGAATCGGAAATCTGGATTCCAGAGAGGCGGCATCCATTCTTTCCGAGGTGCTGGAACGGTTCATGTATCTTACCGACCGTGTGCCGGAACTGATTGTCTGTGATATGGACAAGGAATCGTTCAGCGCGCGGGAAGCGTCGGCTTTTGCCGAAAAGCATTCGCTGCCGCTGGTGACGGTGCAGACACATCACGCACATGCGCTGACCTGCATGGCGGAGCATGGGCTCCGGCACGCGCTTGCGCTTGTATTTAACGGAGGCGGCTACGGTCCCGACGGAACGGAGTGGGGGGCGGAATGCCTTGAAGCCAGTCTGGACGGATTCTGCCGTTTCGCTTCCTTCGGCGGGCGCTACCGGCTTGAGGGCAGAGATGCGCAGCCGCGTCCGGCGAAGCTGTTTCTGGAACGCCTGATTGAGTCCGGGCATGAACCGTCTCCGGCGCTTCTGGAACGTCTTCGTGTGGATCACAGCGAATATGAACTCTGGAAAAAACATTATCTCGAGGCACGTGTCAGCTGCGTCTTTTCCCATGCCGCGGTCCGGCTGTTCGACGCGGTTTGTGCCGGGATCGGCGCCGCGCCTGATTTCTGCACTTATGACAAGCGCTGTCTTCTGATTTTGAACAAATACGCGGCGCGCTGTCCTGTCTCTGCGGAGGAGATACCGGAACGGATTCGGAATCTTTTTGTGTTCGACGTCAGGGAGGAGGAGCGTTATTCCGTGATTGACTGGAGCCGGACTTTCCTGAATCTGGCGGAAATGGAAGCACCGCGCGAAGACGAGCTTCCCCTGTATGCGAAGGCATTTTACGGCGCGGTGGCGAATGCCGGTCTTGCCATGGTCTCCTATGCGTCGCGTTTCTCCCGGGAGCGTGCCGTTGTGCTTTCGGGCAGTCTGTTAATGGACGAAATTCTTTCCGACGCCGCGGAACAGCTTTTGACGGCGCACGGTTATACCGTTTACCAGCATGAGAAGACGCCTGCCGACGAGTCCGGCGTCTGTACCGGCCAGGCTTATGCGGCGGGGATGACGTGACCGTCACCGGCACGGCGTTCCGTGTCTGTCCGTTAATTCCCGGGTCCCCCCCGGAACTGTCCTGTATTGTCCCTGAATGAGGAATTGAAGACGTCCTGTCCGCGTTGTTCCGTTGAAAACGTAAATGCAGGAACGGCAAAAAGAGATGAAAAAAATATCTTCCGGGTTGTAAAAAATATAATTTTCAACTATAGTAACATATCTCAGAAATGTTGGAGTACGGGATGATATGAAATTATGGTTTTTGTCATGGTTCTTGATTTTTTCCGCGAATTGTGGTTTTGCCGCCGTTTATGCCGGCGTCTCCCCTGACAGTTCCGCTGATTCCGCTGTCTCCATCCGGTCCGGCGGTTTTTTTACCCGAACGGCTTCTTCCCTTCCCGGCGCCTATCTTCCGGATATGATTCATTCCGGCAGTCATTCCGGAGCCTTGTCGTTGTTGAGGCGTTTTATCCAGAGCCATTTTTCTTCCTGTTTTTCCGATTCTCCGGCAACGGGTGTTTTTCTGAAGACATTTCCCCTGCAGTGCGTTGCGGGGAAATTATTTTATCATATTGCGGTACTTTGTCTTTCCCGTTCCTCGTTGACCAGAGCCGGTCCGCGGATCGTTTTCTGAGAAAGTTCCGGAGCCTGGAGAGCCGGTTGCGTGATCTCGGGATTTCCGGAAATTTGTTTCACTCAACGGAATCATAAAAACAAGGAACGGTCGGATGAAATTGAAGCACTGGTGCAAAAGAAAATGTATTTCTCTGTATATGAAGATTGTCAGAGAAAAAGCCTCGCCGGAATATATTGCGAGGGGGTGGGCGATTGGAATGTTTTTCGGATGCCTGATTCCTTTCGGCTTTCAGCTGATCTGCTCCATTCCCGCCGCCTTTATTCTGAAGGGAAGCAAAATCGGGGCGACGGTCGGGACTCTTCTTACGAACCAGGTGACGATTTTCTTTATTTATCCGGTTCAATGCTATGTAGGCAGCCGCATCATGGGAAGCGATTTGACCTATTCCGCAATCAAGGACGCTCTGAGCGATGTTCTGAGGCGGCAGGATTACGACTCTCTTTTCGGGCTCGGCTGGGATCTGGTGGAAGCGTTTTTTATCGGCGGTCTGCTGCTGACAGTCGTCATGACGCCGATCACTTATTATGCCGTGAAAGCCATGGTGATCCGTTATCGCGGGCTCCGGGAGAAGCTGAAGGCAAAGCGTTTACTGAAATTAAAAGAAATGCAGGACAGATAAAAACGTTAAAAAACAGGAGGATTGGCAGAGGGGGTCTGGAAAGGAAAATGATTTGGTTGGAACTCCGGCGCAGCCGGAATGATTTGTGAATTGAACTTTAATGGTAGAAAGATGTTGATGAAATGAATGAAAGTTTGTCTTTGACTGCCCAGATTGCGGTATTGGTCTTGCAGCTGGGCGTTATTCTCTTTGCCGCACGTTTCTTTGGGGATCTGGCTAAGAAACTGAAAGTGCCTTCCGTGCTCGGAGAATTGATTGCGGGTATTATCATCGGGCCTTATCTTCTTGGCGGCATCGGATTCAATCTGCATGGATTCCATAACGGATTGTTTCCGATGGTGGCGGGATCTTCCGTCCCGGTCTCCACGCCCCTGTACGGAATTGCGACTCTCGGTTCCATTGTCCTGCTGTTCATGTCCGGACTTGAAACCGATCTGCGCATGTTCTTCAAGTATTCGGTTGTCGGGAGCGTGGTCGGACTCGGCGGAGTGATTTTCTCCTTTGTTTTCGGCGACGTGATCGGTATGGTTGCCTTGAAGGCCGGCTTCATGGATCCGCGCTGCCTGTTCCTCGGTATTCTCTGCACCGCCACTTCGGTCGGAATCACGGCACGTATTCTTTCGGAGAAGAAGAGCATTGACTCTCCGGAAGGCGTGACAATTCTCGCTGCCGCGGTGATCGACGACGTGCTCGGCATTATCTGCCTTGCGATTGTCATGGGCATCGTGACCGTCAGCACTTCCACGGGCGGTCATGTGGACTGGGCAGGCATCGGCTGGATCGCCGTCAAGAGCTTCGGGATCTGGCTGGGCGTGACTCTGCTGGGACTCGTGCTTGCCCACAAGATTGCGGCGTTCCTGAAGTGGTTCAAGTCCTCCGCCACGTTTTCCATTCTGGCGCTGGGGCTTGCCCTGCTGCTTGCCGGCGCGTTTGAACAGGCGGGACTTGCCATGATTATCGGCGCCTATATCATGGGACTGAGTCTTTCCAAAACCGATATTTCCTTTTCCATTCAGTCCAACCTGCATTCGGTCTATAACTTTCTCGTTCCGGTGTTTTTCGTCGTAATGGGAATGCTGGTTGATATCCGCGTCATGGCGGATTCGGAAGTGCTGACCCTGGGACTGATCTATTCCCTTGCGGCGGTTCTTGCCAAGATCATCGGATGTGCGCTGCCGGCTTACTTCCTGAATTTCAACATGCTGGGAGCGCTGCGCATCGGAACCGGCATGATTCCCCGCGGCGAGGTCGCGCTGATCATCGGCGGAATCGGTGTCACAACGATGATGACGCTCAACGGGGAAAAGGTGCCGATCCTGGATTCCAAATTGTTCGGCGTCGGCATTATCATGACGCTGATTACAACGCTGGTCGCTCCTCCGCTGCTTAATGTCATGCTGAGCCTGAAAGGAAAGGGCGTCAAGAAAGAGGTCAAGGATACTTCCACGGTTCATACCGCATTCACTCTTCCGTCCGATGTGGTTGCCGACTTTGTTCTTCACGGGGTGATGGAGAACTTCCGCAGGGAAGGCTTCCGGCATTCCGCTCTGGACAAGGAGGCGGGAATCATTCATCTGCGCCGTGACGACATGGTGTTTGCCATGACTTTCCATGAGCGGCAGATTGTGTTCGAGTCCAACCCCGACGAGGTACTGCTGATCAAAACTGTCATGTATGAGACCTTTGTCGAACTTCATCAGTGCCTGAACAAGCTCAAGGAACTCTCCCGTCCCGAGGAGATCGGGAAACAGCTGTTCGAGGGAACGCATATTGACGAGAAGGACATCGGCAAGTATGTCGTTCCGATTGAGCGGGTGATCCTGTCTGACTGCATTGTGACGGATCTGAAGGCGACGACCAAGGAAGGCGTCATCGAGGAACTCATTGATGTCCTTGACAGGAACAAGCGCATTGCCGACCGTGCCAAATGCCTGACGGCTGTGATGGAGCGTGAGAACACGGTTTCAACCTGTCTTCCGGGCGGTCTGGCTCTGCCGCATGGCAGAACGGACGGTGTCAATGATCTTGTCTGCGCGATCGGTATCAGAAAAGAAGGTTATGACTTCGGGGCTTCCGACAAGGGAAAGACCAGAATTTTTGTTCTGAGTCTCTGCCCGAAAGATTCCAATGAGCCCTTCCTTCAGTTCATGTCACAGGTCGCTGCGGTGCTGAACAGCAAGGAGAACATTGCAAATATCCTGAATGCCGCCAATGCTGGTGACATCCGCAAGATCATGGTGGCGCACAAATAACCGTCATTCCGTGATTTCAGACCCGTCGGGAGAATGGAACTTTCCGGCGGGTTTTTTGCTGGATAGAATCCTCTGAAAAGGAGTCTGCCTGACATGGTGCCGGGGAGTCGTTTTTCCGAAGCCGTGTTTCTATACGGGGCGGTGCAGACTCTTTCCTGCCTTGCATTGCGGCGGATGCTGTTTTCCTCGTGAGACTCCATCCCTCTTCCGCTGTAATATATGATTCCGGCTGTTTTTTTCGGATTTTTTCCTTTTGCCCCCTTGTTTTTTTCCGGAAATCATTTATAATTTAATATACGGAATGATTGCGTATATTTAAGTGCTGAAGGATGAAAGGAAATAAGAGGATGAGTCGTCCATGTTCTCTGAAAGATATTGCGCAGGAGTGCGGAGTCTCCGTGTCTACGGTGTCGCAAATCTTGAAGAACAGTCCCAGGGACTACAGTTCGGAGCAGACCCGCGCGAAAGTGCGGGAGACTGCGCGGAAACTGGGATACCGGAGGAATTACGGCTACCGCCTGATGCGCGGGCAGAAGACCATGACGGTGGCGATCATGGCGTCAATGGAGCACATGCGCTCGGAAGAACATGTCTCGAAACTTGTGATTGAGCTGATGTCCTGCTTCGACCATCACGGCTATGCCTCCTACTTCAATACCTTTGTATATGACGCGCAGGAGAATCTGAACAAGGTGCGCGACCTGCTGGCGCGCGGAGTGGAGTGTTTTGTCGCCGTGGGTGCTCCGGTCGGTCATAAGGAGCTGGAGCGGGAAATCGAGGGGCAGGGCGGTTATCTTATCAGCACGAGCCGTGAATTCCGCAACCATATTTTCATGAGCGATCTGTCCGCCTCGCGGAGCATTGCGCGCTATCTTTATGGCAGGGCGGGGGAGGACTTCTGCTTTTTCCCCTGTTCCGACCCTCCGCAGGGACGTTTTGCGGCGTTGGAAGAGGTCTTCGGAGATTTATTGCGGGAAGAGCTCCTGCGCCGTCATACCTGCCGCTGCACCAGTTACAAGGAGTGCGGGGGCAATTACCCGGACTTCGCTTTCCGGGAGGGGTATGCCGCGACGGAGAGGGCATGCGGCATGAATCCGCGTCTGCGTGGATTTTTTTATGAGAACGACGCATTCGCATTGGGGGGAATCGCGTATCTGATGCAGAGCGGCAGACAGATCGGACGGGATGTCTGGGTGGCGGGTTACAACAATGACTCCGCGGTTCGCAATGCACCTTATCCGGTATCGTCTGCGGATCATGACTGGGAACGCCACGCGCCGCTTTTTGTGGAAAAGGCTCTGAAGAGTGAGCCGTGCCGGATGATCCTGGATACGACCGCGCACATTCGGGAATACATCCCCGGAACGAACCGGATTCATGAAATAGATTTTGTTTCGTCGGAGTAAGAATATGAATCATCGGAATAAATCAGGAGAAACAGAAGAATGAGAAGACGTTATTTTACATTGATAGAGCTTCTTGTCGTGATTGCAGTCATCGCGGTTCTTGCCGCCATGCTTCTGCCGGCGTTGAACAAGGCGCGGATGAAAGCCAATGCGGTCTCCTGCATGAACAATTTGAAGACCATCGGGACATTCACGCAGTTTTACGGAAACGACTACAGCGAATATATCCTTCCGCACTCCTTGAGCGATGCGGGTTCTCCGCTTCCTGAAGACAGTATTGTTTCCGGCGGGAACAACTCAGCCAAAACAGCGTTTTTCTGGGTCGCCAACGCCCTCGGCTACATCAAATTCTATCATAAGAAAGGCGATACGGAAGTGACTGGAACGGCAAAGACTTTTTTCTGTGCGGCGATGCCTCTGAAAAAGCCTCTGAGAAATTATCTTCACTGGGGAAACAGCAGTTACGCGCTCAATCGCGGAGTCTTGTACAGCAATCCCGGTGCGGCAAGTGCTGATCCCAAAACCTGGAGCCGTTTCAAGGATGTCAGGAATCCTTCTGTGAAATGGTATGTCTGCGACAGCGCAAATAACAGTTATGAGCTTGCGGCTCTTCAGTTGTTTCCGCTCAGCTACAACGCAACGCAAAATGGTGCTGTGCCGTGGGACTGGCACAGAGGGACGGTCAACATGCTTCACATTGCGGGGAATGTCTCCGCTTACAGAGCGACTTATTCCCGGAACAACCGCCTTTCCCATCTCAGTGCCAATTATTACGACGGACAGAAGGTCGCCTGGCTCGCAAAATAAAGAAACAGAACGGAGAGTTCCTGATGAAGAAAATCATGACATTGTTTTTGGCGGCATGTTCCTTTGCCGTGCTTCCGGCTGAATCGGTCAAAGCCAGTTCTTTCGGCTTTTCGGAAAAAGATGCCACAGCATGCCTCCAGAAAGCGATAGATTCCGGCGTCAGAAAACTGATTGTGGACAATACCGGCAGAGAATGGCTGGTCGGACCCATCCGGCTGCGTTCCGATCAGGAGATTGTCTTTGCCGAAGGGGTGGTTGTCCGGGCGCTTCCCGGCGCGTTCAAAAAACGGGGGGAGAGCATGTTTACCGCAAAGGATGCAAGCCGGGTGACTCTGCGGGGAGAAAGGAACGCCGTCCTGATGATGAACAAAAAAGACTATCAGGACACGACACGCTATCAGTGGTCGGAGTGGCGGCATCTGATCAGCCTCCGCGGGGCAAGTGATGTCGTTATTTCCGGACTCACTCTGAAAGCGAGCGGCGGCGACGGCATTTATGTCAGCACCGGTTCCAAAACGGGACGGTGCCGCAATGTGCTCATTGACAATGTGACCTGCGAGGATCACCATCGGCAGGGGATCAGCGTCATCAGTGCGGAGAATCTGCTGGTGAGGAATTCCAGATTCAGAAACACCCGCGGCACTCCTCCGCAGTGCGGGGTGGACATTGAACCCAATACAGCCCGCGACTATGCAGTCAACCATGTGTTTGAAAACTGCGAGTTCAGCGGCAACGCCTCCGCGGGGATTCTTCTTCACCTTGCGGCGTTGAATGCGGATTCCATGCCGGTTTCGATTACGTTCCGGAACTGTCGCAGCTTCGGAAACGCTTCGGAGGGAATTGCTCTTTACATGAGTTCCACGACGCCGGTAAAGGGACGTGTTCTCATCGAAAACTGCGAGACCGGAAGTAATCCGGGCGGAGCTCTCGTCATCTCAAACCAGCAGGATGCCGGAATACAGCTTGTAATCCGCAACACTGTCCTTGACAACCGGAGCGCCGGGCAGCCTGCTGTTTTGCTGAACAACTCCGGCGTGCAGGGGGATGTCGGCGGAATCCGGTTTGAAAACGTGCGCCTGATTCCGGGGAAAGCCGCTCCTGTGGTTTTTCATGGAATGACCGGCGTGGGGATCAGAGACTTTACCGGCAGTCTGTCGTTGCAGAACGGCAACGGCAGGATTACGGATTTCGATCTTGCGAAATTTTCCGCCGCCCATCCGCCCAGACCGGAATTGCGCAACTTCTCCGTTATGCCGGTCGATCTCAAAAAACTGCGTCCCGTTGACGCTTCCGCCGCTGGTGGGGACAAGAACAGCAAAAGCCGTTTCCGCGGACGTTTCCGGTTTCTTCAGTATTGTCCCGCCGCAGGTGTGTATCCAATTCGTTTCAATGCGGTGAAAGTTACGAAATTCCCATTGAATCTTGAAGTGCGTCTCCGGGATGCCGCCGGCACCGATCTGGGACGTTTTTCCATTACCGAACCGGAGAAAACCTACCTGCTGAAGGCGAACGGGCGCAATCTGTTTTCCTTTGAGATCAATACGAGGGGACATGCCGTGACGGTGAATTCCCCGCATCCGGGACAGGCTGTCCGGGCGGATGACTGGGTCGGGATGTTCGGCGGACGCAACCATCGGTTTTATTTTGCTGTCCCCGCGGGTGTGAAGGAGATCAACATTGATGTTGCCGGAACGTTGAGGGAGCCGGTCAGTGCGCAGCTGATTTCCCCCGGAGGGAAGGTCGTGACGGAGGTGAAGATGCTTGAAGGAATGAAACGGCTTCATCACAGCCGTGAAAAAGCGGATGTTTCCGAAGTCTGGTGCCTGAAAATTCCCTACGGCAAGGAAGACTTCAAATTCCGGGTCGGCGCTCCGCTTCTGCCGCTGGTGTCATTCGCTCCCGAATTTCTGTTGAAGCAGTAGTTTCCTGGAATCCTGAATTTGTGATGCCTGCCGGGAATGGAGAAAAAGATTCCGGCGGGCATTTCTGTTTTCCGAATATGGATTTTTTCTGATGGCGGGGTATATTACTTCCATGCGGAGCCCGATTTGGTTTAATGTTTTATGATGGAAGCCCGGAAATGAAGAAAGAGGAATTTTTAGTCTGGAAGTCTCCGGAAAAAGACGTGTTCATTCATGACGGACAGCGCGTCTTTCTGCCGGAGGGATGGGTTCAGATACCCCGCGGGGACGCCGGATTGACGCGTCGTCTCAAAGCCGCGGGAGAATACCGGGTTCTGGTTCACATGCGTCGGAACCGTATGGAAGCCGTCGGGTTATGGGTGCCTGAAGAGATTGCGAATCGAGTCCGGGCGGAGCTGGAGAAAGAGCGCTCCGATCCCGCCTGGCAGAAAAAGCTGAATGCGTCAAGGCGGATGCGGGAACGGAAGCAGGCGGAATATGAAAAAGAGTTCCGGGAAGCTGTTTTGAAGTTTCTGGCGTTTGACGAAAAATGGTCCGCCTTTGCGGAGAGATTTGCCGATGCGGTGACGGCTCATGCGGTGCCGGTCGGCAGCGGCACTGTCGCGCGGACGCAGCGGATTCCCCTGGAACAGCGTGCAGAGGCGGCGGTCATTGCGTGGATGCGGCACCAGACGACCGCCTATGACCGGATGTCGATTGCGCGGATCAAGGGGGAACGCCGCGAGGCGCGCCGCAGACTGGCGGAACATTCGCGCCGGCTTCTGGCGCAATATCGTTCCGGGGAAGAGGTCGATGCCCTGCGCTGTCCATTGGCACGTGCCCTTCGGCAGCAGGAAGCCTCGTGCCGCGAAGATGATGCGCGGGGGCGCGTATGATGACGTTTCTGCAAAACTGCAATTTGAAAAAAATTCGGACCGGCTGCATTCCCGGTCAAAAAATGGAAAAGGTCTTCTTATGAAATTACTGTTTTTTTCCGATGTGCACGGTTCGCCGGAGAGTCTGGCGCTGCTTCTGCGGCAGGCGGAACGCCTGAAGCCGGAACTGCTTGTCCTGCTTGGAGACGTGCTTTACCACGGGCCGCGCAATCCTTTGAAAAAGGATTATGCGCCGCAGAGAGTCGTTGAAATGCTCAACCCATACAGGGAGCGGATCGCCGCTGTCCGCGGGAACTGCGATTCCGAAGTGGATCAGATGCTTCTTGAGTTTCCGGTGATGGCGGATTATTCCACTCTTTTTGCCGACGGGCGCCGGTTCTTCCTGACGCACGGGCATCTCTGGAATCCGGAAAAACTTCCGCCGATTCCGATGGATTCCGTTTTTGTGTTCGGGCATATCCATGTGCCGGTTCTCCGAAAAGAAGAGTCCGGGCTTGCAGTCCTGAATCCCGGTTCCATTTCACTTCCGAAAGGCGGCAACCCGCCGTCCTTCGCTTTCTACGAGAATCAGACACTCCGGATTCTGAATCTGGAAAACGGGGAGGAGATGGCGCGTCTTTCTCTCTGAACCGGTGACATGGAAAAGGGGGAGGTCTGCTTTTGCGACTCTCCCCCTGTATTTTTACGCCGCGATGAAAGTTAGGGGCGGCGTGCCGTCAGAACGGCTTCTCACAGATCCTCAACTCTGATTGACTGCATTGCAGTCCCGCGCCGCATGACCCATACGGCGAGAATCAGCGTGATGATTCCCGCAATGGCGTATGCGACCGGCAGATCCAGCCCCAGCCCGTAAGGGAGAAGCGCGGAATGCCGCGGGGAGGTCCAGAGGATAAACGTCGTGACGATGAATGTCATGAACATTCCCGGCAGAAGCGTGACCCATGCCGGCTTTTTCTGCATGACCAGCCATACGGTTGCGCCGAGAAGGGTCGATGCTCCGAGAACCTGGTTGCCCCATGCGAAATAGTTCCAGAGATTGTTGAAGGATTTTGCGCTGCTGTTTGACCACCAGAGCAGAAGCGCCACGATCACGATGAGGGGAATGCAGACCCCGAGACGTTTTTTGAAAGGTTTCTGGTCGATCTTGAAGATTTCCGCAAGACTCAGGCGCAGGCTGCGCATGGCGGTGTCTCCGGAGGTGATGGCAAGGATGATGACCGCGATCAGGGTGATGCCTCCCATTCCTTTTCCGAGGAATGTTTTCGTGATGACTTCCAGCGCAAGATTCGGGCTTTTCGCCATCAGTTCGGGGAACATGTTGTAAATGGCGAGTCCGCCCGCCGCCCAGATCATTGCGATAATGCCTTCCACAATCATCATGCCGTAGAAGTTGCGGCGTCCGTGGCGCTCGGTCTCCATGGTTCTGGCAATGATCGGGGACTGCGTCGCATGGAATCCGGAAAGGATGCCGCAGGCGATCGTGACGAAGAGAAGCGGAATGATCGGTTCCTTGAACATTCCCGCCTTGAACTCCGCGGACTCCTGAAAGAGTTCAGGATTGCTGAATCCCGCTTTTACAAGCATGATGAAAAGCGCCAGGCTTCCAATCATCAGCAGAGCGCCGAAGAACGGGTAGACCATGCCGATGATCTTGTCCACGGGAAACATGGTGGCGCAGATATAGTAAAGAAAGATCACGGCGACTGCCAGCCAGAAAAGCTCGCGGCCCGGAGTGAGAATGTTGAAAATCGCGGCGGGAACGTTGATGAAGACCGCGACGACAAGGAGCAGGAGAAAGCACATGAAAACCGAAAAGAAGGCATAATAGGGTTTGCCGAGCGTGATCCGGATCAGTTTCGGCAGGTTCGCGCCTCCATGACGGATGGACATCATGCCCGATACGAAGTCATGCACCGCGCCGCCGATGATGTTTCCGATCGGAATGATCAGGAATACGACCGCCCCGAACTTGATTCCGAGAATGACGCCGATGACCGGACCGACTCCCGCGATGTTCAGAAGCTGGATCAGCATGTTTTTCCAGTTGGGAATGACGACGAAATCGACTCCATCGTAGAATTTTTTCGCAGGCGTTTCCCGGTCATCCGGCTCAATGATCTTTTCGATGAAACGTCCATAGGTGAAGTACCCGACAATCAGCACTATGATGCCGCCAAGAAACCACAACATGATTTTTCCTCTTTATTATTGTTATTTTTATAATGTTGTTAGAATTCAAGCAGATGGAACCGTTTGACGATTCCGATCACCCAGATCGCCAGAATGATGACCGGCAGTCCCCAGCGCATGTAGGGAATGAAAATATGCGGAAACTTCCAGCCTTTCCCGGTATTGAGCTCCTTGTAAAAATCTTCGCTGCCCCAGCCGAAGCGGTTGGTGCAGAATATCGTCAGGTAAAGCGCGCCCAGCGGAAGAAGATTGTCGCTGACAATGAAATCCTCCAGATCCAGGACATTGGATTCGCCGCCGAGCGGACGGAACTTCCGCCAGAGATTGAATCCGAGAATGCACGGCATGGAAAGCACGGCAAGGAGCGCGCCGAAGATGGAACAGGATTTTCTGCGGCTCCAGCGGAATTCCTCCATTCCGAATGCCGCGAGATTTTCAAAGACGGCGATCAGTGTCGATACTGCGGCAATGGAGAGAAAGAGGAAAAAGAGAAAACCCCAGAACGGACCGCCGCCCATATTGTGAAACACATTCGGAAGGGTGATGAAAATGAGGGAGTAACCTGCATCCGGAGCGATTGCATAGGCGGCACAGCAGGGAAATATAATCAGCCCGGAACAGATTGCCACCAGAGTGTCCAGACTGATAATCCAGACGCCTTCCGCCGGAAGAGAGCGGTCGCGTCCGATGTAACTGCCGCAGATTGCAATGCTTCCCACTCCGAGGCTCAATGTGAAAAATGCCTGCGCCATTGCCGCGTGCACGGTCGGCCAGATGCCGTCGCTGAGAAATTTATTGACATCCGGGTAAAGAAAAAAACTGACGCCCCGCATGGCGTTCGGGAGCCGGAGCGACTGCACCACAAGCAGAAGAAGCAGAAGAAACAGTCCGATCATCATGATCTTGATGACTTTTTCAATCATTTTCCGGACGCCGCCCATGCAGACGAATACCGTCAGGCAGAGCACAATCAGCATGAACAGCGTCTGGGAGCCCGGCGAGGCGAGAAAATTTTCAAAAAACGCCTTGCATTGCGCCGCGTCCATCGTCTGGAATCTGCCGGCGGCAAAGTAACAGGCGTAAGCAAGAAGCCAGCCGGAAATGACGGTGTAGAACATCAGCAGGAGCATGTTTCCCGTGAACAGCAGATAAACGGGGAGGTCCCAGCGGAATCTGACGTCTTTGTTCTGAAGTTTGCGGAATGCACCGGGAAAGGTGCTGCGCCCGGCACGCCCGAGCGAAAGTTCCATCATCATGACCGGAAAACCAAGCACCGCCAGAAAAAAGAGATACAGGAAAACAAACAGTCCCCCGCCATATTGCCCCGTGATGTATGGAAAGCGCCAGACATTGCCCAGTCCGATGGCGCAGCCTGCGGTCATCAGGATAAAACCGAGTCTGGACGCAAATTGCTCCCGTGATGGTTCCGAATTCAATTTAAGCTCCTGTTTGTTTTGTAAATACATAAAAAATACCATGTTTTCCCGAAAAATACAAGGTTTCTCATGGGAAAAGAGTTGTATTTTTCGGTTTTTGAGAGTATCTTGCGGCTCAAGTATTTTGGGAGGTGCCGGCATGAGGCGGGAACTTGAAGAACTGGAGAAAATCATTGATGAGGCGCAGGGGAATACCGGGGCGTCCCTCGTAATTAAAAATGTTTCGATTTTCCATCTGACAACCGGCGAAATGAGCCGGGGAGACATTGCCGTCTGCGGCGACCGGATCGCCGGCGTCGGGGAAACATACGGGGGGGAGCGCGAGATTGACGGAAGCGGGCTGACCGCCGTTCCGGGATTCATTGACGCGCATGTCCATGTGGAGTCCTCGATGATTACGCCTTTCGAGTTTGAACGGTGTGTTCTGCCGCGCGGCGTGACGACTGCGGTCTGCGATCCGCATGAATTGTCGAATGTCGCCGGAACGAAGGCGATTGATTTCTTTCTGGATTCCGCCCGGCGCATGTGCATGGATCTTCGTGTGCAGATCAGCTCCTGTGTGCCCGCCACGCCGCTTGAGACCGCAGGTGCGGAGCTTTCCGCGGCGGATGTCTGCAGGTATGCCGCCGAGCCGCTTTCCTCCGGTCTTGCGGAACTGATGAACGTGCCCGGCGTGCTCTCCAAAGTGCCGGAGGTTCTTGAGAAGGCGGCGGCTTTCAAGGGACGGATTGACGGGCACTGCCCGATGCTGGTGGGAAAAGCCCTGAACGCATACCTTGCCGCGGGAGTCCGCAACTGCCATGAGTGCAGCACGCTGGAAGAGGCGCAGGAAAAGCTGCGCAAGGGAATGCAGATTCTGATCCGCGAGGGATCTGTCGCCCGCAATCTGGATACGCTCCTGCCGCTGATTACCGTAGGGAATGCGCCGTTCCTGGGGTTCTGCACCGACGACCGCAATCCGCTGGACATTGCCGCGACGGGGCATCTCGATTATATGATTGCACATGCGATTGAATCCGGAGCGGACCCGCTGGCGGTGTACCGGATCGCCTCTTATTCCACGGCACAGCATTTCGGTCTGCGCGACCGCGGTCTGATTGCCCCCGGATACAAGGCGGATATTGTCCTGCTTTCGGATTGGAGGAAGTGCAGAATTGCGCATGTCCTGAAAAACGGACGGATTGTGGATGATGCCCTGTTTGCTTCGCGCGGGCTTCCGCCGGATCCGTCGGCGTTTCTGAATTCCATTCAGCTGCAGAAGGTCACGGCGGATTGTTTCAAGGTCTTCTCGAAAAAAGCGGAGACTCCGGTGATCGGTATTGTGGAACTGTCCCTGACAACAGAGCATCTGGAACTGGAACTGCCGTTCGACGGTCGCGAGAAGAAATGCGCGCCGGAACTGGATGTCGCGAAGATCGCGGTTCTGGAACGCTACGGAAAAAACGGCGGCATCGGGCTGGGTTTTGTCAAAGGATTCGGTATGAAATCCGGTGCGATCGCGTCCAGCGTCGGGCACGACAGCCATAATATCTGTGTCGTCGGAACCTCCGACGAAGATATGGCGCTGGCTGTGAATGCGTTGATTGATTCGCAGGGCGGTTTTGCCGTTGTGAACCGGGGAAAGGTGGTCGATGTGATGCCGCTGCCTTTGGGCGGTCTGCTTTCCGACCATGATTTTGAGACTGTGGAAAAAGAACTGCTCCGGATTCATGAGGCGGTGAAAGTGACCGGCTGTCCGCTGGAGACTCCGTTTCTCCAGCTTGCATTCCTGCCGCTGCCGGTGATTCCGTTCCTCAGAATTACGGACCGCGGAGTCGTGGACGTCGCCGGATTTGACTTTATTGAGGTGTGAATGAATGAAGACCCTTCTTACGGAAAATGAGATTGCGGAACGAATTGCGCAGCTCGGGGAGGAAATTACGGAGGCTTATCGGGGAAAGGAACTTACAGCCGTCATCATGATGAACGGTGCAGTGATCTTTGCCGCCGATCTGCTCCGGAAAATCAATTTGCCGCTGTATATTGACTGTTTTTCCGCGTCCAGCTACGAAAATGACCGGAGCACTGGAAAAATTACAGTGCGTTCCGCATTGAAACTCCCGGTTCAGGGACGGCACGTTCTGCTGATTGACGATATTCTTGATACGGGACTTTCCATGAAATATGCCGTTCATTATTTTCTGGAACTCGGCGCCGCAAGCGTCAAAACCTGTGTCCTGATGGACAAGATGCTGGAAAGCAAACAATTTGAACATGCGGACTGGGTCGGATTCCGCATCCCGGATCGTTACGTCGTCGGTTATGGGCTGGATTCTGGAGAATATTACCGCAATCTGCCTTATGTGGGAGTCCTGACGGACTGATGACCGGCGGTATTTCCGGCAAAGAGCATATCCGCCGTTTCGTGCTTTGCCATGATTGATTTTCCATAAAACAGAAACAGCCGACGGGGTTGTCCTGTCGGCTGCTCTGTGACGTTTCCGGTCAATAAACCGGATTCGGAGGCGGTGCGTAACCTCCGTCCATGTTCATGTTCATATTCTGCATGTCATTCTGCTGCATGTATTCGTCGGGATTCCTTCTCCCGTTCTTTTGTTCCTCTTCCGCTTTCAGTCTTGCTTCTTCCGCTTTGCGTGCCGCCTCGGCTTTCGCCTTGGCAATCGCGTCCTCCGTCATTTTGTGGGCGGTGTTCCATTTGCGGTCGGCATAGATGTACCCCAGTTTTTCATTGGCGGTGCGCTGTTCTTTCTGTGCCTTGCGGAACAGATCGTTGGAGAAGGCATATTTCTTGTTGATGTAATCCGTGACCTTCTTGTCGATAAATTCTTCTCTTGCCTTCTGATTGTAGGCTTTATCGAATTTGATCCGTGACTCCGGGAGCAGGTCGAACATTGCAATATGCCGTTCATTCACCTGAATGCTGCCGCCGCCGTAACCGTAGAACGTGCCGCTTATCGAATAGGCGTTTCTGCCGCGCTGATAAAAGACTTTGACCTGATCCTGCGGTTTGTACATCGTGAATTTCTTTTCCGCTTCCTTTTCCGCTTCCTTACGGATCTGTTCGGAATCAAAAGGAAATTTTTTATTGACCACGGGTGCAATCTCTTTCTGGAAATCTTCAAATTTTCTGAGATCCGCAGGTTTTTCAGGCGTCAGAACCATGAGCTGACCGATCTGCTCATAGATGGTGTCCAGAACGGCTTCATCGTCGAGTTTTTCGTTACGGTCAAGAAATCCTTTCACGACATCGTTGATTTGTTTGAGCCGCTTATTGGACAGGGGATAGGCGCTGGAGGACACTTTGTCCTTGAAAACGACAACACGCGGCCTGGTCTCTTTTTTTCTGTTGGAATTCCGGTTGTAATCCCTTCTGGAGTTCTTCTTGTAATTCCGATTGTAGTTCCGGTTGTAGTTCGGATTCAGCATCGGATCCATGGTGGGAGGGGGCGTTGCCTGGGCGCAGAGAACTGCCGCGAACGAAAATATAGAGCAGATAGTCAACACTTTCCGCATATTGGTTTTTCCTTATCTTAATGATTTTTCTACTATTTTTCCAGAAAGCGTTTTGGAAAAACATACAACCTAATCTATATTGTGAAGTTTATTTTGTCAAACCCGTCAAAGAGAAAATTTATATAGAAAAAGACATTCTTTCAGGAAAACTATGGATACAAACGCTTCTCAATCCCGGAAAAACTTTGTTTTTGAACTGCTGAAACCGGAAATGCTTGCGCTGCTGGAGATATTGAAAGCGAGAAACTGGACCGTCGTCGAAGCCCCTTACATGATTTTCAAGGCGTCGTCCGAAAAAGTTTCCGTTGCCGCGTATCAGAGCGGAAAGCTCGTAGTGCAGGGGGCGAATGCGCAGGAATTCATCGAATTCATCCTCGAACCTGAAATCCTGAAGGAAAAGGCGTTCGAGTCCGTTTCCGGGCGGGAATCCTGCCCCGCCGTGCCGTTTTACCCTCATGCGGGAATGGATGAAAGCGGAAAGGGAGACTTTTTCGGACCGCTTGTGATCGCCGCCGTTTTTGTCGGGGACGAGGAGACCGCACGTAAACTTGCCGAAGTCGGCGTCAAGGATTCCAAGATGATTAAGAGCGACCCGATGATTACACGGATCGCCGGAGAAATACGGCGTCTGGTGGACGGCAAATTTGCCGTGGTCGCGATCGGTCCGGAAGCGTATAACAATTTTTACGAAAAAATACGGAGCCTGAATCGTCTGCTTGCATGGGGGCATGCCCGCGCTCTGGAAAATCTGCTGCAGAAGGCACCGGAGTGTGATGCCGCGCTTGCGGATAAATTCGGAGATGAAAGCCTGATCCGGAATGCTCTTTTGAAAGAAGGCAGAAGGATTCGGCTTGACCAGCGGACCAAGGCGGAAAGTGATATTGCGGTCGCCGCGGCTTCCATTCTGGCGCGTGCGGAATTTGTCCGCCGCATGACGGAGCTCGGAGAAAAGAACGGGGTTGTTCTTCCGAAAGGTGCCGGAGAGCAGGTTGACAAAATTGCCGGACAGCTCGCGATTGCCGGCGGAGAGACTTTGCTGCGTCAGGTTGCCAAGATGCACTTCCGCAATTCCTGCAAAGCGCTCGGACTTCCCGTGCCGGAAAAAACACCGTGGAGGAAGTGATTATGAAAAAGATTGCGAGATAGCGAGGTTGCGAGGTTGCGAGATGGCGAGATAGCGAGATGGCGAGGTTGCGAGGTTGCGAGGTTGCAAGGTTGCAAGGTTGCAAGGTTGCAAGGTTGCAAGGTTGCAAGGTTGCGAGGTTGCGAGGTTGCAAGGTTGCAAGGTTGCAAGGTTGCAAGGTTGCAAGGTTGCAAGGTTGCGAGGTTGCGAGATGGCGAAGTAAAAGGAGAAAGGAGAAGCGGGGCAAAGGTACAGCCCTTTCCACCACTAATCACTGAACACGAACCACTAGTCACTAGATCGTGTCGTCAATAGTTAAAAGACCCAAGCTGCAATACACCTGATTTGTACTGCAGCAAGAAACGAAGCGGTGTTTTTTGCATATCGGGTTGCGACTCCGCGCCAACGTTTTAATATCATGAATGTATTCTCGACAAAATGCCGTAACTTGTACAAACTGTAGAAGTTACGACATCATCTGACGATTTGTCATATTTCCTTTTGGTTTGGAATGTTGTTACTATCCTGCAACATTTTCTCTTTTGCAAGTGGCAGGGAATCCAGGAAGGTCTGCAACGGCGTTTTCCCAAAGCAATACATCCCGCTGTGTGGACGTGATTCATTGTA
>CASDPB010000009.1 GCA_949282305.1 uncultured Lentisphaeria bacterium
AAACGCCGATGCAGACATTCCTGGATTCCCTGCCACTTGCAAAAGAGAAAATGTTGCAGTATAGTAACAACATTCCAAACCAAAAAGAAGTATGACGGATCGTCAGATGATGTCGTAACTTCTACACAACCAGATATGCAAAAAAACACCGCTTCGTTTCTTGCTGCAGTACAAATCAGGTGTATTGCGGCTTGGGTCTTTTAACTATTGACGACACGATCTAGAATGATCCCTTCCTGAGCTACTTTGGCTTCCAAGGCTTTCAAGCGCTTTTGAAAGGTTTCAAGATCATGGCGTTGCCAAACTGACCGGACGCCTCCCGGAGAAATAAACAACCCTTCCTTACGCAATTCGTTGGAAACCCTCTGTTGTCCCAAGGCGGGATTGTCCAGCGCAATTTTTACGACTCAAGATTCGATTTCCGGATCGACTCGATTCTTTGGATTCGGTCTGTTCAAGCGGACAATATCGCGAAGTGCAAGCTCACCACCTTCTTCATAAAGCTTTTTGAAACGGTAAAAACTGTCTCTGGAATAGCCAAAGACTTTACACGCTTGTGTTACGCTGCCAAGTTGGCGACTCAACTCCAGAAGTCCCAGTTTCGGTTTAATGATTTTTGCTTCAAGATTCATCTGATTATCCTTTCTCTGTTTGATGCTCTCTTAAATTGCGGGTTCAGAGTTCGCGAATACTTCAAACTGAAAATTTATCAGCTATCGGAATTTTCGAGCGTAAAGAAGCTATAAGCGGTGTCAAGGATCGTCGAAGAGGCGGATTCTCTTTTTGCCAGAAATCGGAAGGAAAAAATAATTGGCGGTGCATGCAAAAATTCGCCACCCTCATTCAGAGCGACTGTTTTGAGCTTAAAAACTCAGAATTTCAATTTTGAAATGCATTTAAAAACGCTTTAATTTCTCATGCCCATTCTCAGAATGGCTAGGGGGTTTTAAAATTCAAACATTTCGGAGTCTAAAAACTCCTTCGGCTGCGTATGACTTTTCGCTTGATCCGAAAGCATTTTTCTGCTCTTTTCCGGGAGTGTGGCCGCCTTGTCAATGTATATTCTTCTTATGGAAAATTGCGCCGGAAGTTCGATATCGCCATCACAAAATACCCAAAAGTCTGATGTGACCTTGGCGGTATCTGCATGAAGCCATTTCTTCACATTGCGAAAACGCCAGCCTATTTTGGCTGGAAAACGGGCAATTACCTGCCAGTCAACAATACCGTCAGCAGGTTCAAGGTCAATGATCCAGTTTTTTCGTTCTGCAGGGAGGTTCGGGACAATAGCAGACAAATCTTCGGAAGTAAAATTTTTCAAATACCAGAAATATTGATTCCCCGTGTCAGCCGGAAGTTTTTGACAGAGAATTGGAATATTTCCCGTTTTTGTAATTGAGGCACAGTCCGGATCTGCAAGCAGATTGGTAATATCTCCGCCAATAACCTTAAAATGAATAAAACGCGGTTTTGAGCCGTAGCCGTAGCGGATAGAACTATTCAATTTAAAGATACCGTTCGGCGGCAGTTTCTTAAATTCGACATTGACATAATTGGCTTTTTGAGAGCAGACATCGGCATAAACATCTTCCGCTGAAAGATGATTTTCCTTTGCCAAAGATTTTTCCATTCCATTGTCACGTTGCGGAAAAAACGAAGCAAGCGGTGGTTTGCATGAGCAAAGGATGATCGAACATAAGAGTAACAGTATTGTTTTTAATGCCATAATAACGGACCTTTCATCAAATCGAAGGAATATTCTGGCTTTTTCCAAAATTCATACCAGCGGGGCCGCACAAACATTAAAACGCCGGTGTCGTGCTGTTCGTCAATGGTAAACAGCTCCTCAAAATCTATTCCGCCGCCTGTGATTTTCAAACGGTGTTTTCCGGGAGGAAGCAGAGTTGGGAAGCCGTACAAGGTGTGCTGAAGCGTTTCTCGATCCGACTTGATTTTGCTTTTTGCAACAGGAATCCCGTCAATTTCTACAGTCAGTTCGGGTGCATCGCCCCGGATCATGCTCTGATTCGTGATCACCAGATAAAACGTTCCGTTCAAGGCATTCCAGATTTTCGATCGGAGCATTTGATCCGCATCTTCAAATTTTCCATAATAAAACATATTGCGATCGGAAATACAATGAAACATGCCGGAAAAATGGGAACGGGAGCCAGTAGACGGTGTAATCTCAATGGAAAACTTTCCCGGTACTTCATAAATACGCGACATCCAAGTCTCACCCGGTCGGTCTTTCAACGGCAGATCCCCGACCGCCGCTTTCAGCCGTTCCTGCAAACGGAACAGAGATTCCTCGTAATAGTTTGTCCGCTCGGCGACAATGTTCAAGATGGATTCTTCCGGCTGTTTCCGGGAGAGAATGACATATTTTCCGCGCACACTGGTACAATTGATAAAGACAGTCCGGAATGCCGATGTTTCCAGTTCGTTCCAATACGGCAGAAACAGGTATTCCCGGCACCTCTGTGTGCCGCCGAAACTGCGGGCATCCAATTGCGCTCTTACGAGCAGAACGTATTTCCCCGGATAGGAAACATGAGTGCACAGATACAGAAGTTCATCTCCGCAGTGTTCCTTTTGCAGTGCCTGTTTCTCCAGCAGACAGCAGGATAATTTCCAATGCCGTCCGTCGGTAAGATTCCGCGTCTCATTCGTCCTTAAAAGCAGTTTTTTCTCCATAACGGAGCAACGTTTTTTTTCTCCGTCCGCCAAAAAACGGACTCCGGAATCCGGCAGTATGATCGTCAGTTGTCCGTCCTGCCAGTCGAGAGCATGGAAGAATCCGGACGGTTCGATGCCGGAGTCTTCGGCAAAAGCCATATTCCATACGAAAAGACCGAGAAAAATCGAGAAGCAGAGTTTTTTCATGGTGTTGTTGCCTTTTTTGCAGAAATCGTTTTCATTTCTTTTTCCAGAATTGTCCGGCAATGTTTATGCAATCTCCCATTGAAACAGCGCCACTGCAGAAGCTGTTCCCGGTAAGGCAGATTGATATTCATCTTCCGTGTAAAAAGGACAATCGAATCCGGAAGCACAAGCAAAAGGAATATATAAGGTTTGCGGCGGAGGAAGCGGCGGAAGTTTTTCCGGATAGGTGAATTTGACAAATATATCCAGCTTTTTCTTTTCATGCAGAGTCTTGAAAACCGGTTCCGGATCTTGTATTGTCAAAGCCAACATAACCGCATTCAGCGGAGTAGGCTTACGTTCAAATTCAGCAAGAAAAAATTCAGAGTAAGCTACACATCCTGAAATACTGCGGAATACATCTGTATAAAAATGTTGCGGCAGAACATCCGGATACCGGTTACGTTCCCGTTCCATCAACCGCAAATGCCTGCGGTCAGGTAATTTTTCACCACCGTTCAGATACCCGGTCAATTCTTTACGAAATTTTTCAGCATGAAATTTCACATAGGAATCCTGTAGAAAAAGATCGACAGATTCATCATTTTTTTCACGGATCAGCCGAATGGTTTCCGCATAAATTCTCTGCGCTTCTTCTTTTGACGGATTACACTGGTTCAGCACTACTTCTGTAAGGTCTGATACCCAATATACCGGAGCTGTCCTCGAAACACAGCGGTCACGCAAAATATACCAGTCCCATTTCCAGAATTTCCAGCCATGAGAGTAACGTTCAATATCCACCCATTCAAAAGAACAGCCTTTTCGAGTTAACAGAACAATGACCGGCTCCGGATAGGAAAGCTGATATTTTTCATATTGCCGCTTGACCTGATATTCCTTTTCATTCTGTTTCCGCCAAATCAATTCATTGGATTTACCGTCCCGTTTTTCCGTAAAAGATTCACCTGTGGCAAAGTCAAAATATGTATCAAGCCAATAGTCAATTTCCAGAGTTCTTAATCCCCCCGCATCGATTTTGACAAGCTCTATTGGGAATACTGTAATTGCCAAAAATGTGAAAAAGAATGCCAATAGCAGTTTTTTCATACAAAGTTCTTTCATATCGAATTTTTGACCTTTTCAGCAAAACTCAGAATTCAGACGCCGAAGTCATGATTTTTCTCAGAAAAAGACCTTTTTTCAGATTCTGAGTGTGTTTCAAACACACCACTACAATTTACGCAAATTCCTTTACGCCAACGACTTTTAGCGCTTTTGAATAAAAGGTTCTCTTTTTGTCAGAAATCGAAAGAAAAAATAATTGGCGGGCCACTTTAAAAGGTACAACCCTCGGTCTGAAACCCGGTTTTAACCTCAAAAAACTCAGAATTTTCGAGTGAAATAAAGTTTAAAAAACGCTTCAATTTTCACATTCTGAGTCAGAATGGTTCTCCGCTCGTTGACAGTAATATATCCCACCTTTATTCAAATTTCAAACGGAAATCCAGAAATCGTGGCAATGTCCTCAAGGGCGATGACTGCCCCGTCTTCCATGACCAGAGTCTTCTCCGGAACGGAGATGTGCCGCACCACGCCGGTCATGGTGACATACGCGCCGCCAGCCTTCCGGTCATCGGGAACGAAGTATTCGATGGTCACTTCCGGGCGGTCTTTAAGCCGGGCGGCAAGATCGGTGAGACGGCGGTTCAATTCTGCGGCCTCCTGCGCGTCCAGTTCGCGCCTTTCGGTGGTCTGCCGGGCTGTTTCCCCTACCGCCGCCTCGTAGCCAGTCAGCGCGGCAAACGGCGCAAACTGTGCGGCCCGGTCGCGGAGCGGCATCTGCGGATGGTTTCGCGAGACGTGGTGCGGCAGGTAAATGATGTCATCGTAGGGCGTCTTCATTTACGGTGTCCTCCGATCTGCTCGTTCCGCTCTTTGCCGGTCGCGCCCTCCACGAAGTTCGTGCCCTTCAGGATAGCGTTCTTCCCCATCCGGTTCCTGATGCCGATGATCGCCTGCTGCAGACGCTTCTCCTTGTCCAGTTCCGCCTGTTCCGCTGCTTTCTGTTTTTCCAGCACCTCGTAATCGGTGAAAAGATCCGGCTGGTCGGCGTCCTTGTCGGCCGAGATGTCGTTCTCGCTGATGATGTGGTTCGCAATCACTGTGATCCGCCGTACCAGAAGATTCGGATCGACGCAGCGGTCGAACAGCCCCATCATCGCTTCCGTGATGATCCGGCCGGACGAGGTGAAACGCTCAAGGTTGACCGAGCCGTGTGCCTCCTTCGGAACCGGTTTGCCGTAATGGTTGATGTGGACCGGGCCGTTGTATCTCATCCGCCGCATCGGGTCGGTGAAATTGCTCGTGTCATACCCCACGGTCAGCACCAGCTGATCGGTCACCAGATGTTTTTCCACAAGATCGAGCGCCAGCTGATCGGTCATTTCACGGGCGACGACCTTTCCCTTTTCGAATTCATACGGGTCCTGCAGCACCTGTCCGGAACTCATGCTGCTGCTCTCCGGCTTGTATGCCTTGATCTCCGCGATGGTGACCGGCTCCCAGCCCCAGGCATGGTCGATCAGGAGTTCCGCGTTGACGCCGAAGGTCCGGTAAAGGACATCCTCGCATTTCACGGACATCCGGGCGACATCGCCCATCGTGTGCATACCCATTGCTTCCAGCCGTGCGGCGTAACCATGCCCCACGCGCCAGAAATCCGTCAGCGGCCGGTGCGACCAGAGTTTCTCCCGGTAGGACTGCTCGTCCAGTTCGGCGATCCGGACTCCGTCCTTGTCGGCCGGAATGTGTTTCGCCACGATATCCATTGCGATTTTGGCGAGATACAGATTCGTGCCGATTCCCGCCGTGGCGGTGATTCCGGTATTGGCGAGCACCTCCCGGATCAGCTTCATCGTGAAATCATGGGCGGAGAGTTTGTAA
>CASDPB010000010.1 GCA_949282305.1 uncultured Lentisphaeria bacterium
AACTGCTGGTGGACGGGATTGCGGAAGGTGTGGTTCGGGCAGAGTATTGTTCCGTTCCCTGCCAGATCCGGATGGATTGGTTCAGCATGAAGTCCGGACTTGTTGATCTGAAAACCTGCGACACTCTCCGCTGGTTCGAGTCGGACTGCCGTCGCTATGGCTACATCCAGCAGCTCGCGTTTTACCGGGCGATTCTCCGGATTGTGACCGGCAAAAACTTCCCCGTCCACATCATTGCGGTGGAAAAGAATGAACCGTTTTCAGCCGGGGTCTGGAAACTGACGGATGAACTGCTGGATTTGGCGGAACTTTCCAACAAAAGCGCCCTGGAGCGCTTCCGGACCTGCTGCATCTCCGGAGTTTGGCCGACCGGATATGAAGATCTCCGTATCATTGACACACTTTGAGTTCAAAAAATAATAGAAAGGAAAAGTCCAGATGATTGAGTTCAAAAGCATCGCTCCATCCGCCCTCAGAACCTCGGAACCGTTCAAAACGCTGATGCCGTTTGACATGCGCGTGGTTGAACTTCTTGCCAAGTCCATGAAGAAAGATGGATTTGATTACTCTACCCCGATTGTTGTCTGGAAAGGACATAACAACACAGTAATTGATGGGCATTTGCGTCTTGCGGCGGCTCTGACAGCGGGAATCCCGCAGGTTTGGATCTATGAAAAGGAATTCGATTCCGAGAACGACGCAATTGAGTATGCGATTCATACCAATACCGCACGGGACTCACTTTCCGAACAGGAAATTGAAGATCAATACACTGTTCTTCAATATAAACGGCTTGCCGAAAGTACAAGCCGTCTCGGCAGAAAACTCCGGATTACCACAATGGAGGTGTCGCTGTGAATGCAAGTCAGGAACAACTCCCGCCCGAAATGCTTCTGACGCAGGCTCCGTTCAACAGCATTTTTCCAATCCAGACGCCGGTTCTCCAGCGTATTGTGGACAGAATGAAAAAAATCGGATTCGATCCTGCCCATCCGATTCTTGTCTGGAAGCGCGGCTCCGATGCAGTGGTCATTGACGGCCATACCAGACTTCAGGCGGCATTGTCTCTGGGGATTCGGGATATCCCGGTCATTTTTCGGGAGTTTGACAACCCGGGGGACGCCCTTGACTATGCGGTCAGCCAGCAGGTTGAACGGAGGAATATGACTCCGGCTGATATGCTCAGATATATTGAGGCCGCAGACAAACTTCTGGAACGCGGACGGAAAAAATTAGCGCCAAACGGCGCTAATTCCGAAGATCATCCTGTTCAGCACGGAAAAAGCGCGGCAAAACTGGCTGAAGTTCTCAATGTATCATTGCGGAAAGCCGAGAGGCTTCGCAAGGTTGCAAGAGAAGGTTCCGATGAAACCAAAAAAGCTCTTTGCAACGGCGATATATCTGTCAACAAGGCCTACAACGACACGGTGATCCGCTCTGCTTCAAGAAAAAACACTGTGCAGGAGGAGAGCGCGATTTCTCCGGAGGAGCAGCTTCGACTCGCTATGAAATTCCGTATGAAGAACATTCCGGAAAACATCATTGCCGCATTGAAAAAAGAGATTAAAAACGAAAAGGAACAGTATCCCGATCTCCATTACTCGGAAAAACAGATCGCGCTCATGAAGGACGTGATTCTGAACAGTCTTGACACAATTTTGAATCAGCTCGCATAAGGAAAGGAGCCCAATCATGTATACGGTTACCACAGCAAAGGAATTCGACCACCTTGTTCTTACTCACTACAGCAGAATGTTTCAGTTGGACTGCACTCCGGATATTGCCAGACATATCCTGGAACTGTACAATGAGGGAAATCGCAATATCCGTCCCAAAAATGTGGAACGTCTCGCTCGTCTGATGCGAGGTGGTCACTGGAAGTGCAAACGCGGTACCATGCCGCTGAAATTCGATAAAAACGGACGGCTTTTCGGAGGACAGCATCGTTTGGAAGCTGTCATTGTTGCGGACATGACCGTTACGTTTTTCGTCATGCTTGATCTTGATGTGGATTTGCGGGATATCGAGGATGACGTTTCGCCCCATCAAAATCAGGATAACGATCCCAACCTGAAAAAAGACGTCACGGCAATTTGCCGCGCACTCACCGGGATCAAATTCGGAACGGATGAGGAGAGACGTTTCTATGCCTGCTACAAAGACGCCATTGATGCTGTCAGGGGAATGTTTTCCTCGCAGCCCGGAGTGAAGATCGCAGGCGTTCTGGCCGAATTCGTCAAAGCCTATGAAACGGTACCGATCGGAAAGCTGAAATATATCGCCCGTGTTCTCTGTTCCGGGCTTCCCGAGGGAAGAAAAGGAGATGCCGTTATTATCAAACTGCGTGATCTGCTGATCAAAAAGGATCCGCTGCCCTTTCTCAATGAAAAAGGCTCCATCGAATACTGGCCCAAGGTGCAGAGCATCATCAAAACAGTTGCTGATGATCGCGACCCCAGAACCCTGGTCGATCTGAAACAGCCTATTTATGCCCTTGAAGGCGATGTCCTTAAGATCATCTGCAACAACAATTGAAATCAGGAAGGAAACAGATTATGGGAATGCTTGACAACATTCAAACCGGGCGGGAAAACAAGCCGCCGCGAATCATGATTTACGGCAGCGAAGGTATAGGGAAGAGCAGCTATGCAGCCGGAGCACCAAATGCGATCTTCATCCAGACTGAAGACGGACTCGGCGAAATCGACTGCCGGAAATTCCCGCTTGCACATTCGCTTTCCGAGGTGATCGCAGAACTGACCGCGCTCCGGGACGAAGCTCACGAGTTCCAGACCGTCGTTGTGGATTCCGTTGACTGGCTCGAGCGCCTCATCTTCGACGAGGTCTGCCGCGAATTCGGTGTCCGTTCCATCGAAAAAGCCGACGGCGGCTACGGCAGGGGATACACCCATGCGCTGACTCACTGGCGCAAGGTCATCAGTCTGCTTCAGGAACTGCGTGACAAGCGCGGAATGATGGTCATTCTGGTCGCCCATGCGAAGGTCGAACGGTTCGAAGATCCGGAAAACGCCGCTTACGATCGCTACACACCACGTCTCCACAAGCACGCTGCAAGCCTGATCGCGGAATGGGTCGACGCCGTTCTGTTCGCGAACAAGAAGTTCCGGGTGACAAAGGAGAACGCCGGATTCAACGGGGAACGCGCGATCGCCGCTCCCATCGGCGCGGATGGCGGGGAACGCATCATCCGTACGGTGGGAAGCCCCGCTTGCATTGCGAAGAACCGTTACGGCCTGCCGTCGGAAATTCCGCTCTCGTGGCAGGCATTCATTGAGGCATACACAAAAATCGAGGAGAACCATCATGAGTAAATGCGGAGCCATCTGTGAGGTTTTCAGTCGCGTCTGCGGGTATTTTCGACCCGTGACGAACTGGAATAAGGGCAAGCAGGAGGAATTCAAGGAAAGAAAGGTTTTCGAGGTGAAGAAATATGCACGAAAAAATCCGGACGGCAAATCGTCCGCTGGTGTGTGACGTCTGCGGCGGAATGATCCAGGTTGGGGAACCGTTCCGTGCTGTGCGGGATGAGTATTCGCCTGTTGAGTATCATGAGCACATCCAGTGTCCCGGCAGTCCGGCTGTCGCGGTAAGCAAACCGCCCCCGGAACCGCCGAAAATCACAGCATTCAATCACCACTGCCATTGCATGGCATAACATGAAAGGAAACACAAATGTCCACAATCAATTTCAACGCGAACGAAGTCGAACCATCGACCGGTTATGATCCGATTCCGGCCGGGAAATACCAGGCTGTCATCACAGAATCGGAAATGAAGCCCACCAAGACGGGAAACGGGCAGTATCTCCAGCTGGAATTCGAGATCATCGAGGGTGAATACAAGAATCGGAAGGTCTGGGC
>CASDPB010000011.1 GCA_949282305.1 uncultured Lentisphaeria bacterium
CCGGCGAGTTCCGTGAAGATTTTCCGGTTCTCCTCCCTGAGCGGCGTAACTGCCTTGTCCAGTTCCAGCAGCGAGGATGCCAGCAGAAGCCGGTCGCTGATCGGGATGGAAGCCAGCCGGCGCGCGGCATTCAGCGCGCCGGAGTAGTCCGCCGCTTTTTCCGCATTGTCGGCAAGTTCGTCCGCATCCAGTTCCGGATGAGAGTTGGTCAGACGCAGTTTGAGCTCCTCAAGGTCGCTTTCCGGCGGCAGGGACTGATTGATGGTTTTGTAGGCATACAGGAACAGAGTCAGGACAGCCTGCGCCTTTTCCTGCGGAACCGCTCCCATGTATTTGGAGGTGAAATCAATAAAAACGGAACTTCTGCGGTTCCGGAAAAAAATTGTGATGTCTGTCAGGTTCATCCGTCTTCTCCCCATCGTAAGTTGAAATACAATATAGCATGTCGTGCGGTTTTTACGAGTCGCGGACAGAGATAATCAGCGAAAAATCAACTCCTTCCGGCTGGGAGGTCTGTTCGCGGAGACCGCGGATCATGTTTCCGCGTCCTCCCGCGGAATATGGAGATGCCGCAGAATGAATTTCCGGCTTTGCAGTGTTTCCCCATACAGCGCGGGACGGGTCACTGCTGTTTACCGGAGATTGAGAAACTCCCAGTTGACCGGTGCCGCGGCTGATTTCCCCGACTCATCGGTGAACGTGACTCTGCCCGGTTCAAACGAGGCTGTGGCGGTTTTTCCGAAGCCAGCCGGGATTTCCGCAACGCCTTGAATATGGTGAATCGTCACCGGTGTGTCTTTCCTGAATGTGCCGCAGGTTTTCCATCCTTTCCTTGTCAGACAGTTTTCCTCGATGGACGGTTTGCATCCGTCGGCAAAAAAGGAACAGGTCTCCTCAATGCCGAGACAGCGCGTATTGCCGCTCCACGGCATTGCATACCGTCCGCTGTTGGACACCCATACCGTTGTGGATGGCAGTTCCGCCGCATTTTTCAGGGAGAAGAAAAGGTATCCGCGGGACGGATAGACGGCAGTTGCCCATGCCGGTTCTCCTGTCGGCTTCTTGAGCATTGCAAACAGATCGACATAACCGACGGGGGAAGGCATGACGGAATAATCCCGGACCGGATTCGCCTTGAATTGTGTGGGAAGCGCTTCGAGCGAGGAAAACTCCTCGCCGGAAGCAAGATACTGGTATTCGAGATTGACGGGGCTGGCGAACACGCCGGGGCAGGTCATGCCGAAATCAAATTTGCCGACGGAGAAGAACATTGTTTCATTTTCTTCCGGCATCTGAATGATCGTATGGTGTCCGTAAGGCATCCTGCCGTCCAGACCGCTGATCGTGTGAGCCAGGTAAAGGGCGTCGGTTCCTTCCTGCATTTCAATGTGCTTGAGGACTTCCGCCCCGGATACGGAACAGGTCATTGCAAACTCAAAAACCGTTTTTGAACCTTGTGCCTCGGCTTTGACGAGTTCCCAGCGGAAAGCCGCGGTTTCGCCGTGGGGCGGATACTGTCTGCCGTCAACCGGGTCGCCGTTGCCGCCGAAGGGCAGACAGAAGAAGTCGCCGCGCAGGTTCTGGAGCAGGGGAGCGGCGGAAAGATCGGGACGCTGATCCTGCCACGGACTGATGAAATAGGGCTGAATCGGTTTCGCCGTGTTTCTGCGGAAAGTTACGGGCGCGTGCTGGCCGCCGTCTTCCGTGAGGAACAGTTCAATGTCCTTGGACTTCAGATACCAGCCGGGGGTTTTGTGGTTGACGTCTTTGCGGAACAGTGTTTCATTCATGACCTTTTCTCCGTTTGTGATTGCGGGTTGTGCATTCTCTGTGACTATAATAATGTGTTTTGACATAAAATCAAGCTGTGAAGAGGAAAAGAGCCTGACACCCCCGGAAAAAAATGTGTCTTTTCCGGAAAATGAGACGCCGCGGCGGAGAAATGAAATATTTTTCCGTCTGAGAATGAAAATCTGTTGAAAGCTGCCGTTTTTCATGCTACACTATGGAAAAAGAAGAGGAGGAAGATATGCGCGGTATTCTGATGATGCTTCTGTGTCTGCTTGCTTCAGCGGATTTATTTGCCGCAAAGGTGAAAAACCGGAAGACCGGAGACACTTTCCCCGTGCGGATCGCTGCCGGATGGGAATGCGGAAACGGAGTCAGGAAACTTTATGACACTCCTCTGGGAGCGGTCTATTCTTTTCATCGTTCCGCTCCACTTCTGGAAAACAAATTCAGTTTCTGGCTTAATCAGCCGAATACGGTTCAAAGCTGGAAGCAGAATGGAGTCCGGAAGGATGAAAATGGGGCTGATGTAATAAGCTGTCCTTTGCAGATCAGACTGTTCAGAAGCGATACGGAGGCTGCGAAGAAAACGCGCCGTTTTCTCGTGATTGATTTTTTTCTCCGGCAGTTTCCGGTGGAACAGGATACTGGCATGGACCTGCTGCTGTTCACTTCTCCGGAATTGTTCGGTGTTTCCGATCTGGCGCGGGCAAATTATTTCATTGCTCCGTTTTTTGATCTCAAAAAGGAAAGCGGAGAGTTTGACCGTTTGATTTACAGCAGATACGACTGCATGGGATCTCCGTCTTTTTTCCGGAAATCCGCAGGCAGGGCGCTTCTTTCGTTTTCTCCGCTGCGCTACAGTCCCTTTGACTTGTTCAGCTGCCGCATCATTCTTGACACATCCAACGAGGAAAACCGCTTCTGCGCGCTGAATCTGAACGGAGAGGCGATCTATGTTTCCAGAAGCAGCTATCACAATGCCATTCCCGGAGATACGATCCGCACCGTCGGTCTGGTGGTCGGCGGCAGCGGGACAAGCCGTATTTGGGAAGTATCGTCTCCCCGCGTTACGCTGGCGGAGACGCTGGACGATCTGAAGAATCTGCCCGTCCTGTCGCGGATGCCGTATCCCTATGAACGTTACCCTGTTCCTGCCGCGGACAAGGTCGGCGACAGCAGGAATCCCGATGAATTGTATTCACAGGCGTTGCGTCTTCTGAACGGCAACGGAATGAAGACAAATCTGCCGGAGGCGGTGGAGCTGCTGGAAAAAGCGG
Organism: uncultured Lentisphaeria bacterium; assembly: GCA_949282305.1. GTDB lineage: Bacteria > Verrucomicrobiota > Lentisphaeria > Victivallales > UBA1829 > UBA11452. The sequence goes on from CASDPB010000011.1 coordinate 3,069, forward strand.
AAAGGAAGGATCACGTTCCCGCGCGTTATCTGCTGGCGGTCTGTCACTGGCGCGGAATCGGCGTTGAGAAGGACAGGGAGAAAGCGGAAAAATATCTTCGGCGGTGCATCAAGTATGATTATGGAAAAGCCGTTGCGCTTCAACTCCTTCTGGACTCGGAACTTCCGGAAGGGGACGAAAAGCGGAAATCCCCGTTGACGGAAAAGGAAAGAATCCGTTTTTCCCGGCAGGCTCCGGAAGGGATCACAACGGCGCTGATTCGGAATTCCCGGTCGCCTTCTTTCGACGCTCTGGATTTTCGTCTTCATCCGAAGATGGCGTTTCTTGCCGCATCCCGGCAGATGCCGCGGGGAAGGGAATGTCTGGAATATGCCGTGAAAGAAAAATATTCTCCCGCTCTTCTGCTGAAAGCCAGGGAAATTTACCGCGGGAATCCTGCCGGGGCGGAGCGTCTGCTGAATTCTGATGCGGCGCAGAGTGATCCCGGATGCCGCCTGGAGCTTCTGCGGTTCAGGGCGCTTGCCGGAAAACTGAGTGCCGCCGATTTGAAAGACCTGCCGCTGGAGGTATGGGACAGACCGTTGTTTTATCTTCTGCGTTATGCGTCGGCGCATCCGGAGGACGGTTTCGTGAAGTCCTGTCTTGAGACCGGCGATTTCAAAATCCTGGACAATCTTCGCGGCCGTCCGGAGTATCATCTGCTGTACGGCGCCGCCTCTCTTGCCCGTGTGATGGACGATTTCCGTCCGGATTCCTCCCGGAAGACCGTTGATGACGCCGTGGCGCATCTGAAAAAAGCAGCGCAGACGGATGAGGATGCCGCATATCTTCTTGCGAATCTTTATTTGAACGGCAGGCATGTCCCCTGCAATCCCCGCGCGGGAATGAGTTTTCTGGAGAAGGCTGTCCGGAGCGGAGGAAATCCCGCGGCGTTATTGAAGAAAGCAAAGATGCTGATGAAGACCGACCGGAATGCGGCGCTTGCATTGCTGAAAAAACTTTCCGCTTATCCTGAACCTCTTTATCTGGCGGCGGAAATCATGCGTCGGCAGGGAAACGGCAGAAACGCTTTCCGGTATTATCAGCGTGCGGCGAAACTGGGATGGCCGGATGGATGGCTCCAGATCGGAAATGTCTTTTACAGAGGAATTTACGGTATCCGCCAGAACAAGGATGACGCTTCTCTCTGCTGGCAGCGGTTCATGGCATTGGACAAGCAGAGACGGCAGAATGACATTCAGGATTTCTACTGGGAGAAATCAGAACTTCCGGACATGACGCCCTATGCGGAATCATACGGCGGAAACACGGCTCTGCTGCGTGGCGGAATGCCTCTCCGGGAAATCTTCGGGATTGTCCGCGGCTCAGGATCAGTGGTCAGTGATTAGTGGGCAGCGTAGGGGGAATGTCTGAGGTGGCGGAGTCGAAAAATGAAAAATGCAGAGCATGGGGGTTATTCACGCTCTGCATTTCTGCATGACAGGAAGATTTACTTTGCGACGATCAGTGCCGCGTCATGGGCGGGAAGAATGATTTTCTTCTTCCGGACAGACGGGACGTCAAGAAGTTCGTCGCATTCTTCCGGCAGACCGTATTTGTCAAACTCATAAGTCATTTCATGGTCGCAGTCATTGAAGATTGCGATTGCCTTTTTGCCGTTGACCGTTCCCTCAAAGACCTGCGGCCAGTAGTCCATGGGCCATTCAAAGGGTTTCGCGTCCTTGAGACGCAGCTCCTGCGCGCGTCCGAGAAGTGCAAGCCGGTCCGGCGCGATTGTGGCGAGATTGTCGCTCGTGATGCAGATTCCGGTAATGATGCCGGTCAGGACGGACATCTTTGCCTCTCCGTAGGTATAGAATGCGTTGTCCTGACGCGCCATGAGCGTATCGGGGTCACAGCGGAACCAGCGGTCATACTTCCACCAGTTCGCCATTGTGAGGTGCATTGCATGACGGATCGAACATCCCGTATTGGAGTCGTAGTTTGCATAAGCCGGGGCAGGGGCATAGTAATAACGGCTGGTATCGCTGCTGACTCGGCAGTTGTCGACGAGTCCGAGGCATGGCATGAACGGCGGGCAGCATCCGAGGAGTGTCGCATCCGGCACCGCTTCGCGGATCGCCTTGAGCGCAAGGCGGAACGCACTGACCGGAGTGGCATCCGGATCATGGCGTCTGCCGACGGCGAGCCCGTATCCGAGCCCGTCCATCTTGAAGTAAGTGTATCCCCAGGAACGGAAAGTCCTGAACACATGCGCCAGATGTTCCTGAACCGCGGGGAGCGTCGCATCAAGGCAGAGCCAGTGGTGATCCGGCGGCGGTGACCAGCCGCGGATTGCGAGCGGTTCTCCCCCGTCGTCTTTTACGAACCAGTCCGGATGTTCCTTGAACACGCTGCTTGCCGTAGACGCCAGCATCGGCATGGTCCAGATGCCGGCTTCCATTCCGGCGGATGTAATCTCTTCCGCTATTGTTTTCAGCGGCGTGGGCCATGCGTCGCGCTGGTCGAGCCAGTCCCCCTGATGTGTCTGGTAGCCGTCGTCGATCTGAACGATCTGCGCCGCATAGGGAACGCGGTTTCTTTTCAAGGCTTCCAGATTGTCCAGCAGATTCTTTTCCGAAACGTCCGCGTAATAGTAATACCACGTGCAGTAACCGGTTATGTTTTTGGATGCGTCGATCGGTCTTACGCCCATTTTCTTTGCCGCTGCGTCCGCATACTGAATCATGAGTTCCCGCCAGTCGGAACCTTCCAGAACCAGCAGTTCTTCCGGCTGCTCCCCGGGCTTGATGAACGGCTGCCGGACGCTGATTCCGACGAAGCGCCCTTTGCGGATGACCGTAAAATAGGTCAGGGAACGGTTTGCGGTCAAGGCTCCGGCAAGCACATATCTGTTGGTATTGACATCGCCCGCGATGACCACGTCTTGACTGTCCAGCGTCCAGTCTATTCCTCCAATTTCATACACATTCGGATTGAGAACGGAAGGTGACATATTATTATTGTTTCTGTAGATGAAGGACGCTTCCGGGGGAAGATCCAGCGGAAGAAAGGCACGGTAACATTCCGCTTCCGGCTGCCAAACAGTTGTCTGCATAAAATCTCCTTTTTGCATGTTGAACATTCGCATCAATATATAACATTTCGCAGATAAGGAAAGAGAAATTGAATGAAAAAGATATAAAAAATGTGCTTTCGCATGGTAGTTTTGTGCTCTCCGGCTATCTCCTGATCTTTGGACCGCTTTTCCTGCGGACCGAGAAGCCGAAATGCCCGAGGCAGCGCCCCAGATCAAAATAATGCCCGTGGACATAAGCCAGGAGACCGTCTTTCTCAAGGCGGAAACGCCCCTTTTCATCCAGATATGACTCCGATACCTGAACCGCCAGGATATTTGCCAGAAAGAGGGTATGGGAGCCGAGCGGAATTTCCTGCTTCACCCTGCATTCCAGACCGAGCGGACATTCGCCGATCAGCGGCGCGGAGATTTCAGAGGAGGGCAGGGGAGTCAGATTCCGCTCCTGGAATTTGTCGTGATCGCGCCCCGAAACAACGCCGCACCAGTCGGTCAGGTTCGCCAGACGTGCTGTGGGGATGTTGAGCGTGAATTCCCCCGTGTCGCGGATGATTTCAAAGGAATAACGTTCCGGGCGGACTGAAATGCCGAGCATCGGCGGGTCGCTGCATACGATTCCCGTCCATGCCAACGTGATGATATTCTGTTTCCAACCCCTGCTTCCGCCGCATGCCGCCATGACTGCCGGGAGCGGCGCCAGCTGCGTGCTTCCCCGCCAGACCTGTTTTTTAAAGAGTTTCCCGTTCATATCCTATCCTGTTTCAGTTGATACAAGATAGCGCGTCTTCCGGAAAAAACAATGCCCCGGCGGAAATTTTTCTTCCGCACGGCGTTTCCTTCCGGCAATAGAAGAACGCCCGCATATTCTCCCGTTTCAAAGCCGTCCGCCGAGGGGTGTGAGTTGAAATAAAAAAAAGCCGTGAGGCTGACAGATGCCCCACGGCTGAAATTTCAGACGGCTGTATTATTTTTTGTAAAGCGGTCCGAAGTTGGCGCAGGCGCGGTAGTCGGCGCCTTCGAGGTCCATTCCGAATGCCGCCCATGCCGCCGGACGGAAGATCTTCTCCGGTGCGACGTTGTGCATGCAGACCGGAATGCGGAGCATTGACGCCATGGTAATCAGGTCGGCGCCGATATGCCCGTAGTTGAACGCTCCGTGGTTGGCGCCCCAGTTCGTCATGACGCTGTAGACATCCTTGAATGCGCCTGTTCCGGTCAGATTCGGCACGAACCAGGTGGTCGGCCATCCCGGATCGGTGCGGTTGTCGAGTATGGCATGAACCTTTGCCGGAAGTTCATAGGTGTAGCCTTCGGCGATCTGGAGAACGGGACCGAGACCGTGAATCCGGTTTACGCGCGCCATTGTGACAGGCATTCCGCCTTTTGTCAGGAAGTGGGAGGAGAATCCGCCGCCGCGGAAGTAGCCGAGGTTTGCGGGAACCCATTCCGTTGCGTCAAGACATGCCTGCGCCTCTTTTTCCGTGATTTCCCAGAACGGTTTCATGGCGGGCTTGCCTTTGATGGTTTGGCGTCCGGTTGCGTCCATGGTGGTCGCGCCGGAGTTGATCAGATGGATCAGACCGGGGACTGCGAGTTTGTGACCGGTTGCCTTCTTGAGCGCCTCGGGGCTCCAGAAGGTGCGGACGTCGGAGAAACCGGATGCGGAGTTTGTGAGCAGATGCCCGAAGAGCATTGCCACACCGTTGAGACCGTCGTTTTCCGTTGCCATGATGTAGGGTTTGCGGATGCCGTTCCAGTCGAAGGAGGAGTTCAGGATGGTCTCCATGACGTCGCCGTTCGGCATATGGTCGGTCCACTGGCGCTGCCCCTGGAATCCCGCCATGATGGCATTGTGTCCCATGCCTTCCTCGATGAAGCCGAGTTCCTTGAGTTTTTCGTTGCCGACCATGAGGTCGCGGGCGATCATTGTCATCTTGATGCAGTATTCAAGTTTCGCCTGCTGTTCCCTGGCGGAAAGTCCCTTTTTCCCGTTATAGACGTCCTTGCCGAGCTTGCAGTTCTTTTTCGCCCAGGCAATCGCTTTTTTCGCTTCGGCGGGATCGTAAATGTTTTCATTGACGCGGCGGATGATTTCCGTCATGTCAACGGATTCGCAGCGCATGTTGAGGTAGGACTCATAGAACTCGGGGTCAAGGATCGAACCGGCGATGCCCATTGCGACGGAGCCGATCGAAAGGTAGGATTTGCCGCGCATTTCCGCCACGGCGATGCCGGCGCGGACGAAGCGGAGAATCTTTTCCGACACGTCGTCCGGGATTTTTGTTTCATCGGCGTTCTGGACGTCGCGGCCGTAGATGCCGAACGCCGGAAGTCCCTTCTGCGCGTGTGCCGCCAGAACGGCTGCCAGGTAGACTGCGCCGGGACGTTCCGTTCCGTTGAATCCCCAGACAGCTTTCGGGGTGTGCGGATCCATGTCCATCGTTTCCGAACCGTAGCACCAGCATGGTGTTACGGTCAGGGAGACTCCGACGTTTTCGAGCCGGAATTTGTCGGCGCAGGCGGCGGCTTCCGCGACACCGCCGATGGTGGTGTCGGCAATGACGCATTGAACCGGAGTTCCGTCTGTATAACGCAGATTTTTGGAGATCAGTTCAGCGGCGGCTTTCGCCATGTTCATGGTCTGGTCTTCCAGAGATTCGCGGATGCCTTTGCGGCGGCCGTCGATCGCGGGGCGGATTCCAACTTTCGGATACATAGGACATACCTCCTTGGTTTAGTTTATGAAACTGGAACGTTTGATTTATATGTCATTTTGCTGCTGCAAATCCTCATTTACTGAAAAAACATAAGCGGCAATATGAATTTAGTCAACACCGGAAATATGAATAATGTATGATTTTATATGAATAAAACAAACATTCTCCTGCTTTGCGCAATCTGCGGGAAACGCCGGAACTCAGATTGCGCCTTCCTGTCCGGCAATCACGGCGGCAAGAGCGTTTCCGGCATCCGCGGAGTTCTGCAGGGAATCTCCTGTCAGCCAGTGATAGAGGAATGCCGCGCTGAAGGCGTCTCCCGCGCCGACCGTGCTCACGACTTTCACTTCCGTCGCCGGGCTTGTGATCGTCTCCCCGTCCGAATAGACTTTGCATCCTTTCGGACCGAGCGTGAGGATTACCGTGCCGATATTGAACTTCCTGCTGAACTCCGCCGGTTCCGGCTTCAAGCTGAACATTTCTGCCAGAACGACAATCTCCTCCTCATTGAGCTTGATCAGATCGGCGCTGTTCAGGGAGTCTTCCAGGACTTCCCTGCTGTAAAAGTTCTGCCTGAGATTCACGTCGTAAAAAAAGGGACATTGCAGCCGGTTCCGCAGTTTTCCGAGTGTTGCGCGCGATTCCTCCGCGCGCTGTGCCAGAGTTCCGAAACAGAAGAGATCGGCATTGCCGGAAAAATGCGGCGCCGGAATATGGTCGTATGCGGTGTCGTTTCCGAATGTATAGGCGGGAATCTTGTGTTCGTCGAGCGTCACGGAGACAGTCCCCGTGGGATATTTGTCAAGCACGGCAATCATGGATGTGTCCAGATTCCGTCCTGCCAGTTCGGCCAGTGCGGTTCTGCCGAGTTCATCGTTTCCGACTGCGGAAACGATATGGGACTTTGCTCCCAGCTGCTGCAGATGGACTGCCAGATTCAACGGGGCGCCGCCCAGATACGGGGTGCCGCCGATTACGTCGAAAAGGATTTCTCCGAAAGAAAGAATTTCGGGATGTCTGTTCTTCATGTCTGCTCCATTCAGTGATTACGGTAATATTGTGTGCCGAATTGCTCCAGTTTGTCGGTGAGGAAGAAGATTGCGCCGCTGCGCAGCGGTCTGCCGGCTTTCAGCAGACGGTGGAACGCCTGCTGCATTGTGTTGTGTGCCGGATAGGCGAGGGGATTTTCGTGATCTGTCCGCCCGAAGATGAAGAAGACACCGTCCCGCCCTCCGGCTTTTCCGAAGGGCACCATATAGCCTTCGCGCATGAATTTTGCCAGATTGGAGTCCGGAAGTTCCGTCTCCCAGTCCGGATTGAGGATCCACGAGGCACAGGCAAACAGCTTGACGTCCTGCTTGAAGTATTTGCGGAAAAATTCCTTTGCATCAAGCATGGACTGCTTTGCCAGTTCAGGCGTCATTCCTCCGCCGCCCGGAATGTGAATGCTCGGAATCAGTTCCCACGGCTGACAGATTCCTTCCCATTCCGCAAGGTCAATGGTCACTTTCCGCCCGATCAGAACCTTGCCGTCCGGCGTGATGGGAGTTCCCGTCACATGATTGTCCAGAATCTTGAGCTTTACCGGGATCAGTGCGGAATCAGGCACCGTGGTCGGCGGTATGGTTCCATCCTGCATGAAGCGCCAGTTGTCACGGCAGAGCACCATCAGACTGCCGTTTTTCCGATTGCGGTAAATTGCCGGCATCCAGTCCGGACAGTTGTGCATGAGATATTCAAAGCGTCCGATCCGGAATAAGCGTCCGTCGATGTAGTGGCGGATCCAGGTGATCTGCTGGAGAGTGTGTCCGGGAATTCCGTTGTGTCCTTCTGCAAAAATGGAAATCGTTCCGCCGATCCATTTCGCAATGTCGTGCGCGTATCGCTCCGGAATATTGAGGCGCTTCATCGTCGCTTCGATCATGGGAATGGCGCTGACCGCAGTCATCAGCTGGAAAATGCCGGCATTTTCCCCGAAAACCTTTTCCGGCAACGGCAGATCACCGGGATCAGCCGCCGGTGAGCGGAGGAATACGGAATAGTGCAGCAGCCATGCGTAAAATGCGGCTTCAGGTGCCTTTTCGATGATCCGGCATACTTCCTCCATGCGTTTCAGATGACCGGGATCACCGCCGGTGAGCGGATAATATCTGCGGCAGAAATCTATAGTCATGAACGCGGGAATTCCCGGCGGCGCCGTCCTGGCGGCTTCATCCCAGAGCCCCTCCAGGATGTGTTTTGCCGCTTGACCGAAGCCCATAACGGAACAAAAATCGTCAATCGTCATACTTTCCTCTGCTTTTCTGCTTGAAAAATTGAAAAAGTGACTTCATATTAGCATCAACCGGCTGTTACCATATAACACCGGGATGAAAAATCAAGACTGTTTCACAAATTAAGGATGTTTTATGAACGTTTATCATGCCGGAGATCTTTTTGATTTCAAACATCTTTCCGGAAATCTGCTTCTGAGTCAGGCGATTGCGGATGTCTCCCGCGGAAGATACCGGACTCTCCTGCCGCAGGCGAACGAAGGCAACAAAAAGCGGAATGCCAATATCCGCAACGGCGACCTTGACATGGTGATGAGCTGCCATCTGGCGCTTTTGAATTTTGACGGGACGGATCTGGATTCCGGAACTGTCGTGGAGTTTATGGCGGCGAAGATGCTGGATATTCCCTGTGTGCTTCTGCGCACGGATTTCCGCAATGCGGGGGATCAGGCTGTCAGCGCAGATCCGTGGAACCTGATGTGTTCCGGCTATCCGCGCAGTCGGACGCTGCTCGTCAATGCACTGGCGCTTTATAACGAGACCGTGGCTTCTCCCGGTGATCTTTCGGCTTATCTGCACAAAATCGCGGAGCGGACGATTGAGGCGATGGATGAAGTGGTCGCCCGTCCGTCCCTGTTCGGCGGAGATCTGAGCAGGGCGGAGCAGGTTTACTCCTGGTTCGTGAAGAGCTGCGGCAGCGATTTTGAGCATCTGATGACTCCGGAGCGCATTCAGACTGTTCTGAAGGAGAAAGCGGAGCTCGGGCTGTTGTCATGAAGCAGTATCATCCGACTTTGGATTCCATCCGGTTCTGTCCGAAATGCGGGATGCCGCTGCATACGCCGCAGCGGGAAAATTATATGGAATGCCCTCATTGCGGATTCCTTCTTTTTTTCAATGCGGCTCTTGCCGTGGCGGTCGTCCTGTGCGACGCTGCCGGAAGAATCCTGATGACGCGCCGCGCGAAGGAACCGGCGAAGGGGACGCTGGACCTTCCCGGCGGTTTTGCCGATATTTTTGAAAAACCGGAAGCGGCGGCATGCAGGGAGCTTGCGGAAGAATGCGGAATTGCGCTGTCTCCTGAGAAGCTGACTTACTTTTACAGTGATGTCAATCCTTATTCCTATCACGGCGTCACCTATGTTTCGACGGATCTTTATTTTATGGCGCGGGTTCCCGACTTTTCCGCCGCACGCGCATTGGACGAAAGTTCCGGAATTGCGGTTTTGCAGCCGCGGGAAATCAATCTGCAGGAAGTTTCTTTTAACTCGGCTAGAAATGCCATTCAATATTATATGATATTGAATGACATCAAAAAGTGTTAAATGATATTGTAAAACATTCAGACGGAAAGTCTGAAAAAAGGGAGAAATCAGGAATGAAAGAAGAAAAAAACGGGATGCCGGAAAAGATTCTGGCATGGCAGCTGTTCGGTGCCGGATTTGAAAACTTCGGCAAAAACAATGAACCTTCCCTGCTTCCCATGCCGGAGATTGCGGAGGATGAGCTGCTTGTAAAAATTGAAGCGATCGGATTGTGCTTCTCGGATGTGAAGCTGATCCGTGCCGGGGAATCGCATCCGCGCGTGATTTCCAAAAATTTGAAAGAGGATCCGGTGATCCCAGGTCATGAGGCTGTCATGAGCATTGCCAAAGTCGGCTCGAAGATTCAGGACAGATTCAAGGTCGGGCAGCGTTATATCATTCAGGCGGATGTTTATGTGAACGGCGTCGGTTTTGCCTATGGCTACGCCCTGAACGGAGGGATGGCGCAATACAGCGTAATCAATCAGAAGGTTCTGAACGGGGACGAAGGATGCTATCTGCTTCCGATTGCAGACTCAATGCCGTCTGCCGTGGCAGCTCTGCTTGAACCCTGGACTTGCGTTCTTGCCAGTTATGCGATCAGGCATCGCGTCAAACCTGCGGAGAACGGCGATATGCTTTTCGTGTTCGGTTCCGATGCCTTGGAATATGAGCTCGGAAGCGTGCTCGCGGAAGCCGCCCCCGCTTCCGTCACTTTGGTGAAAGCCCCTGCCGCCTTTGCCGCGAAAATTGCTGAAACCTATCCGAATGCCGCGGTCAAGGTTGCATCCGCCCTTCCTGCGGACGGGAAATATGATGATATTTTCCTGTGCGGATGCGGGCGCGCCGAAGGCGAGGCGGCGGCGAAAGCCGGCAGAACCGGCGCATGTATCAGCTTCATCGGTGATTATTCAAAAGAAAACTGGATGTTCGATGTCGGCAGCATTCACTATCAGGGCTGGTTCTATCAGGGAACGACGGGAACCGACCTTTCCGCCGCATACGGCCGCAACGTCAGAAGCTCCGTGAAAAAAGGCGGAACCTGCTGGCTTCCCGGCGGAGCGGGAGCCATGGGACAGATGCACACTCAGCTGGCTGTGGACAGCGAAGACGGTCCTGCCCGGATTCTTGTGACTGATATGGACAAGACCCGCATTGAACATGTGCGGGAACAGCTCGGTCCGATTGCGGAAAAGCGTGGAATCGAGCTCAAATTGATGAATCCCGCAGATTTCGCCTCTCCGCAGGAGTTCGACGATGCCGTGACGGCGTTTGCTCCGGAAGGTTTTGACGACATTGTCATGCTGGTTCCTGTTCCCGCACTGGTTTCCGGTTCCGCAAAACATCTCGGAAAGGATGGCTTGATGAATATCTTTGCGGGGATTCCCGCGGGGAAGGAGGCGGAACTTCCGACAGCCGGAATCGCAGCAGACGGTTTCCGTTTCATCGGGTCAAGCGGAAGCCGCACGGAGGATCTGCGGCATACGATCCGTCTTGTGGAGGCGGGAACTCTGAACCCTGTCTCCGCGCTGGCGGCGATCGGCGGCATGAAGGTGCTGAAGGAGGGACTGGAAGCTGTGGCGAATGCGAAGTTCCCCGGCAAGACCGTGATTTTCCCGAATTGTCCCGATATGCCTTTGACCGCAGTCGACAAGATGCCGACACTGGTTCCCGGGCTGGAGAAGACTTTTGCCGCGGACGGCACCTACACGACGGCGACCGAAGCAGAGCTGCTCAGGGCATTTGAGAAATAAAGCCGTATTTCCGAAGATTGAAAGCCTCCGGTCTGTGCCAGGCCGGAGGCTTTTTGGCGCATAATTATCAGTATTATTCGTTTTCCTCCTTGAAATCATTCTGTTTCAGTATTAAATTGCGGGGAATTTAACTGTAATTATTATCCTGAGTGTATTGTGCGAAAGAGAAAGCAGAAAAAAAGTAAAAGAGTGCATGTCGTAATAGCAGGCGCATTTGTCCTCCTGGCAGGCGGAAGCCTTTATGCTGACGGTTACAGAGCGAATACGGACAATTCCAACTTCAAGACCAATCTGTTGGATAAAAGTGCCTTTCAGATCAAGGCGACTCCGATTCCCAAGTTCAGCGATCTTTCCAAGGAAAAACTGGATACCAGCGCCGACTCCTATAAATACGTCGGCGCAAACCTGATTGCGGAAGGGCATGTCGTCATCCGGTCCGGCAATTTTCAGATTACCTGCGACAAGGCGGTAATCAACCTGCAGACCAAGGATCTTGAGGTTGCGGGAAATGTCATCTTTTCCGGAACTGCGTCCTCTCCCGTTACTCTGACTCAGGAGGAATACGAGGAGCTTCTCAAAGATCCGACCTGCCGGGTGGTGGTGAACGGTGTCACGACCCTGCCGACCGGACGGCAGAAGATCAAGGCAACGGTTTACACGACAGCCGCTTATATGAAAGCGGCGCGGGCTTCGGGAAATCTTGACACGGGCACGCTGGAGTTCCGGGACTTCATGATCAAGACCGGTCTGCTTTACTGTTCCGGCAGATTTGCGGAGCGTTTCCCGAATGGCAAGATCAAGCTCCATGACGCAAAGATGACGACCTGCGAATATGAACTGGACAACAATGCGCACTATTCGATCGGCGCCTCGACCCTGACTCTGGCGCCTCGCGAAGCAAATCGCGGCGTGACGAATTACAACCCGGATTACGGCGAACATTCCGCATGGGCTTTCAACAATATCCTGAGAGTCTGGGACTTCCCCGTTTTCTGGTTCCCCGCACTTTACAAGCCTGCGGACTCCAACACTTTTGGCGGCCGTTTCGAGTTCGGAAACACTTCCGCGTGGGGATATTACCTGCGCACCAGCAAGGAACTGGCACTGCTGGACGAACCGGCTCTGGTAAAGGCGGCGGTCATCCTGGATTTCTATGAACAGCGGGGATTCGGCTACGGAACAACGGCGGATATTCAGACACCGGAGTCGCTGACCGAGATTTTCGCTTATTCAATTCATGACCGCAATCCTTACGACTACTGGGAAAGCGAACACGGCGATGCTCCCGATGGCATGAGCATGCCCGAATGGATCAGGAGAAACAGCCGTTTCCGCATCCCCAAGAATCGTTTTGAATTTAAAATTTCAAATTTGACTCATCTGACCCCCCGCCTGGATTTCCGCGGACAGTTCGACAGGATCAGTGATTACAATTTCCTGGAAGACTATTTCGAGGCGCGCTATGACTCCAACATCCAGCCGCCCACATTTGCGGCGCTTGAGTATCAGGGGGAACGTTTTTCCGCGACTCTCCAGACCGTTGTCAAGGCGAATTCCTTTGACAGCATGGTGGAACGCCTTCCGGAATTCCGTCTGGATTTCCAGCGTCAGGAGCTGTTCAAGAACATCTATTATCAGGGGCAGTCCAGTGTCGGCTACTACCGGATGGACTGGCGGCGCTATAATTACGACCGTGATGAGAATCTGAATTTGAACCTGTCCGGCATCCTGAACCGGGAGCGGGCGAATCTTTCCGCAAACGAAATTGCCCAGGCGACTCAGATTATCCGCAATCAGCATTTGTCAAATTCCCAAAAGGCGGCTCAGCTGGCTAGTCTGAATCCCGAAGCCTTTGCCGGATATTTCGAGGATCCGAAAGACTACAGCTCTTTCCGGTTTGATACTTTGCACATGTTCTACTATCCGATCAAGCTCTTTGATGCGATCAACCTGATTCCGCGCGTCGGCGGCCGTTTTACCGCTTATTCCAAATCGTCGAAAAGGTCTGTCGATATTGAAGACCTTTATACCATCATCAATGCGGATGAACTTGACGACTGGCCGGATCAGTATTTGAAAGTCCAGAACTATGACGACAAAGGCGGAGCCCGCTACCGTTTCGTCGCGGAATTCGGTTTGGAGGCGAATACGAAGTTTTACCGTGCGTGGCAGACTCCCAAGAATGCTTTCTGGGAGATTGACGGACTGCGGCACGTGGCGGTGCCATACATCAATTACACTTTGATTCCTGATCCGACCGTCAGCTACAAGAAACTTTATTATTTCGATGAAGTCGACCAGATCGAGCGCCAGAATTTCATCCGCTTCGGATTGCAGAACCGTTTGCAGACCAGGCGCGACTCCCAGATTTACGAGTGGATGGCTCTTGAAAACTACTGGGATTTCCATTTTGACCGGACGGAAGGATTCAATCATGTCGGGGATCTGGGAACGATTTTCCGTTTCACTCCGTTTGCGAACCTGACCTTTACGACTGATCTTTTGCTGGACCTCGGCGGCAACAACGAGCATAACGAACAGGTGATCCGCGGCAGGGAAAAGGTCGGGCAGCCCGGTATCTCCAACAAGCTGATCAATCGCTGGAATACGACGCTTTCCTATAAAATCACCGAAGACTGGATTGTTTCCGCAAGTTATATGTATTCCGACGGCTATGAGCAGCGCACCGCCTATTCCATGGGGTCGACCCTGGCGGCGATCAACTCCACTTCCCGGTTCCGTTCCTACTTCGAGCGCCATCAGTATTTAAGGCTGGCGTTGAATTTCCCCACGCTGATTGATGAACGCCTGAAGGGAATGATTACCGTCAGCTACGATGTCGAAGAGGCGTTGGTCGAGGATGCCAGATTCACCTTGACCCGTGATTTCCATTGCTGGTATTTCCAGTTTATGGGCGGCGCATCCTGCGACCGTGACGGCAACGGCGACCGTGACTGGTCCCGTTATCTGAGTTTTGCCGTGGGGCTGAGCGCCATGCCGGGACTCGGCTTCCATGCCAAGACCGGCGACAGCCTGTAAGCCGTTTCCGGCTATGCCGCTTTTCAAAAGTCCGCCTTCTCCGGTATTCCGCGTGGCTGTTTTCTGTCGTTGTGATAAATATTTTTTTTATTGTTTTTTTTTCCAACTCTTGAAAGAGAGCATTCCCGTGTTATATTAAAAATCACTTTTTTGATCACTTATAATATTAATTGAGAGAGTAAGGAGAAAAGACACGATGAATGCCTATGCACAGCGTGTGTTGGAAAACCTGAAGAATGCGGCTCCGTGGGAGACAGAGTTTCTTCAGAGTGTGACAGAAGTTTTTGAATCCCTCGGCAAGATTCTCGACGTGAACCCCAAGTATGAAAAGAACAAGATCCTTGAGCGTATCTCCGTCCCTGAACGGGTAATCACCTTCCAGGTTCCCTGGGTTGACGACAAGGGAGAAATTCAGGTCAATTACGGCTATCGTGTTCAGTTTAACAGTGCCATCGGCCCGTATAAAGGCGGACTCCGTTTCCGTTCCACTGTGAACCTGAGCATCCTCAAGTTCCTCGGGTTCGAGCAGATTTTCAAGAACAGTCTGACGACTCTGCCGATGGGCGGAGGCAAGGGCGGTTCCAATTTTGACCCCAAAGGCAAATCCGAACATGAAATCATGGTTTTCTGCCAGGCTTTCATGCGTGAACTTTACAGACATATCGGCCCGAACACCGACGTTCCCGCCGGCGATATCGGCGTCGGCGGCCGTGAGATCGGCTATATGTTCGGGCAGTACAAGAAGATTGTCAACAGCTATGACAGCGTTCTGACCGGAAAAGGACTGAACTGGGGCGGAAGCCTTGTCCGTCCGGAAGCCACGGGTTACGGAAACGTCTATTTCGCCACGGAAATGCTCAAGACGCGCGGTTCTTCTTTTGAAGGGCGCAAAGTTCTGGTTTCCGGTTCCGGAAACGTGGCGCAGTATGCGGTCAAGAAGGCGCTTCAGCTCGGAGGAAAAGTTCTTTCCATGTCCGACTCCAACGGAACGATTATCGACAAAGACGGCATTGATGCCGAAAAACTTGCTTACATTATGGAACTCAAGAATGTCCGCCGCGGACGAATCGCCGAGTATGCGAAGGTCTTCAAGAGCGCGACTTATCATGAGGGGCAGCGTCCGTGGAAGCTCGTCAAGGCCGACATTGCGCTTCCCTGCGCAACGCAGAACGAGCTCGACGAGAGCGATGCCAGAGAACTTGTCAAGAACGGCTGCATCTGTGTTTCCGAGGGCGCGAACATGCCTTCCACGATCGGTGCGACCAATGTGTTCCTTGAAAACAATGTGCTGTTCGGTCCCGGAAAAGCCGCCAATGCCGGCGGCGTGGCCACCAGCGGACTTGAGATGAGCCAGAATGCGATTCGTCTTGGCTGGTCCGCGGAAGAAGTTGACCAGAGACTTCACAATATCATGAAGAGCATTCACAATTCCGCGCACTCTGTCGCCGCGGAGTTCGGCGAGCCGAACAATTACGTTCTGGGCGCCAACATTGCCGGTTTCCGCAAGGTTGCCGATGCAATGATCGACCTTGGTGTCTGAGCCGGGGTTCTGAAACATCCAGCGGGAGAACGGTTACGGCTGTTCTCCCGTTTTTTTATATCCGACAGATGTATCATATGATCTCAAACAATGAAAGATGACAGAATATGATACTTTGTGATATTGAAAAACAATAAATATCTGCCATATTACCTGAAATGACAGTTTCTAATTTCAGGAGGTATCATGAAACAGTATGACGGTTTTCTGACTGTTACGGCTGAGGATATTGGATGCGATCCGCGCATTCCGAAAGGAGCGCAGCTTCTGTGCACAGGGAAAATTGAACCGCGGAATGGCGATTATGTGCTGGTCAAACGCGGAAATGCACCACCTTTCATCCGGGGATATTTCGTCCGTGAAGATGGCTCCATTCTCTTGAAATCATTCAATAAAGACGCAGACAGCTATGTTGCGACGGCACAGGCTCTGAATGCCGCTGGAGTCATGGTCATAGTCCGGATGGAGCATGATTTTCCTGCTGCTTCCAGAGCTGCGATGCCTGAAACGGAAGTCCCGGCTGCCGTTTTCCCGCAAGAACGTCAGGAGTCTGTTTCTCCGCTTCCCGTCAATCTCGACCCGGCGGAACTTCTGACTTTTGATGAGGCGCAGGCGCTGCTGAAAGTCAAACGCACCAAAATGTATGCCCTGCTTCGTTCCGGAGAACTGCGTGCTTCCAAGATCGGCAAGCTCTGGCGTGTGGAACGTGGTTCGATCCAGCAGTATCTGGCGGCAAGAACCTATAAAAACTGAGTTCGGCAGTTCCTCAATGCCGCGCTGTGCGCCGGGGAGACAAGCGGCTTATTCTTCACGGATTTTGTCCCATGCCTGGATATATTTCGCGTTGTCTGCACCGAGGTCGCGCAGCGGAACACATCTGGCGCGGACGGATTCCGGGATGGAGAATGCCGGATTCCGCCTGAGTTTCTCGTCCACCAGTTTTACCGCTTCCGTATTCGGGGTGACGTACATGATTTCATTCATGTTTTCCGCCGCGATTTCCGGGCGGTACATGAAATTGATGAACTCATGCGCGAGTTTTGGATTGGAACAGTTTTTCACCACAGTGAAGTTGTCGAATGTGACTGTGGAACCTTCCTCGGGGATGACGAATGCGACATTGGGTTTCTCCATGGAGACCTGAAGCATGTCACCGCTGTAGGTCTGAATCAGGAAAAATTCGCCGGAGGCAAGCGCGCGCTTTGCATCGTCCACCTCAAACTTTGCGATATTCTGCTTCCATTTCTGAACCAGTTCCACAGCCTCGTCGATCTGTTTCTGATCTGTGGAATTGACGTCATAGCCGAGTGTGCGGAGCGCGCAGCCCATGACCTCGCGCTGGTCGTTCAGGAGAGACGAACGCTTTTTGATCTCCGGACGTTCAAACATGCGCCAGGTCGGCTTGAAATTCCTGACCCGGTTCGTGTCGTAGCCGATGCCGGTGAAGCTGACGAAATAAGGAACCGAGTATTTCAGCTCGCCGTCAAGGGAAAGAGGGCTGTAGGAGCGGTCAAAATATTTTGTGACATTTGGAAGCAGAGAGGAATCAAGGTCGAGGAGCATTCCCTGCTCATACATGAGCTTCGCCATATAGGAGGAGGGCACGATGATGTCGTATCCGCCCGCGCCCGCCTTGAGTTTGGTATACATTGCCTCGTTGGAGTCGAAAACATCCACCTTGACTCTGCAGTTGAATTCCTTTTCAAACTTGCGGATCACGTTGTCGGAAATGTAGTCGCCCCAATTGTAGATATGGAGAGTCTTCCCGGGGTTGCCGCAGGAGGACAGGACAAAGACGGCCGCCAGTAAAAACAAGGCGCAGGGCAGGATGATTCGTTTCATTTTTGATTCTCCGTTTTATTGGAAAGAAGTTTTTGCGTGATGAAGACTAAGGCAAATGTCATGGCCAGAAAGACCACCGACAAAGCATTGATTACTGCGGGGGTGCCGCGCCTCATGGCGCTTTGAATATAAATGGGAAGCGTCGTGTCCCCTGCGCCTTTCACGAAGAACGTGATGACGAAATCATCGATCGACAGCGTAAAGGCGAAAAGGGCTCCCGCGATGATTCCCGGGGAGATAACCGGCAGGGTCACACGGAAAAAGGTATAGAGACCGCTTGCTCCGAGATCCTGCGCAGCCTCGACGAGCGAGGAGTCGAACTCCTGGAGCCTTCCGAGGACAACCATTGTGACGTAGCTCATGCAGAAGGTGATGTGGGCGATGATGATCGTCGTCATTCCCAGCTCCATTTCAATTCCGAATACGCGCCTGACCCATTCTCCGCAGACGGAAAGCACGGTCACGAACAGCAGCAGAAGGCTGATTCCCAGCAGGATGTCCGGCACGACCAGTGGCGTATGGACAAGTGCGTAATAGATTCCCCTGAGTCTGCTTCTGGAACGATGAAGCGCCAGCGCGCTGAGCGTTCCGAGCAGAGTCGAGAAAAAAGTCGAGATCAGCGCAATAATCAGTGTGTTCGTCAGGGCTTCCCAGATGGAACGCTCCTGAAACAGCTTCTGATACCAGATCAGAGAGAACCTGGTCCATGCTCCGCCGTATTTGCTGGCGTTGAAGGATGCGACAGCGACAAGAATCAGCGGCGTATAGAGAAATACCAGCGTCAGGAGCGTGACGATCAGAGGAAAACGGCTGTGTCTGCTGCATTGTTTCATTTTGCTTTTTCCCTGTATTTGGACTTTGCCTGTATTTTCCTGAGCCACAATATGCAGACCAGCGGCAGAAAGACCGCCAGCATCAGGAGCGCGGAAAGCGCGCTGGCATGCGGCAGGTTGCGGTCGATGAAGACACGCTGCGCAATCTTGTCTCCGATGAGTTCATTGGCGGGACCGCCCACCAGATCGGGAATCAGGTAGGCTCCGAACGCCGGAATCAGAACCACCATGACAGCCGTCCAGATTCCTTTTGCCACGCCGGGCAGGAATACCCGGCGGAATGCGTAAAAGGAGCTTGCCCCGAGGTCTTTGGCAGCGTCAAGCAGTGAGAAATCGAATTTTTCGGCGGAAGCGTAGATCGGCAGAACCGCAAACGGAATGTATGTGTAGATCATGACCGCAAGGACTGCCCACTGATTGTAAAGAAGCATGGCGGAGTCGGGGATCACGCCGGTCAGCACCAGCAGCTTCTTGAAAAATCCGTCCGGATGCAGAAAGACTTTCCATGCGTAGATGCGGATCAGGAAATTAGTCCAGAAAGGAACGATAATCAGGAGAAGGAAAATATTTTTCAGGCGTGTGCTCATCCGGGAAAGCTGGTAGCTGATCGGGATTGCCACCGCAATGCAGACCGCAGTGGAAACGATGCCGAGCCACAGTGTCCTCCAGATGATTGCGGGATAGCTGGGATTGCGCAGATCCTGAATGGTCTTCAGCGTCCAGCCGGCACCTATGCCGCCGTAGGAGTCAACAGGCTTGAACGCCAGCAGGAACACAATCAGCACCGGCAGGGCGTAAAAGATGACGAGCCACAGAAAAGAAGGCGCGCCGAGGATGAAATTCATGAATTTGCGGCTTTTCATTTCAGCCCCCGGATTAGAGATCGGGCAGGGCGAGGAGCTTTTCATCGTCCTCTGCATAACGGTCAAGCATGTAGGCGTTGTCCGCCTCGAACCTGAGCCAGACGTCGTCATCCCATTTGATGCGCCGTTCGTCCAGCGCATAACCGTAATGCTGCTTGATGACGGAAATCCGCCAGTCCTGCACACGCACCCAGTAACGGGTGTGCGCTCCGAGGTAAATCACTTCCTCGACTTTGCCGTGAAGGATGTTCGTATTGGCGTCGCTTTTTTCCGGCTTGTTCAGGGAGATCATGAATTTTTCCGGGCGGATGCTGATGTGGATGCTTTCACCGACCTGCACCTTTTTGTCGTTATAGAGGCGGATAGGCTGGAACCCGTCGATTTTCAGATTGCAGTAATCGCCGTCGATGCTTTCCACTGTGCCGGAGAAGAAATTGGTGTCGCCGATGAACGCCGCCACAAAACTGGTGCGGGGCGCTTCATAGAGTTCCGGCTGTGTGCCGATCTGTTCCACACGGCCGCCGCGGAGTACGGCAATATGGTCGCTGATGCTCATTGCCTCCTGCTGGTCATGGGTGACGAAGATAAAGGTAATGCCGACGTCGTCATGGATTGTGTCGAGCTCGATCAGCATTCTCTGGCGGAGTTTCAGGTCGAGCGCGGCAAGCGGTTCATCCAGAAGCAGGACTTTGGGTTTTGTAATCAGTGCGCGCGCGATTGCGACTCTCTGGCGCTGCCCACCGCTGAGCTGTCCGGGTTTCCGGTTTTCATATCCGCTCAGTTGAACCAGTTCGACGTATTTCGGAACTTCTTCCGAGATTTTTTTCGGATCGGTTCCCGTTGCCTTCAGCCCGAACGCGATATTTTCCCAGACCGTCATGTGCGGGAAGAGCGCATAATTCTGGAAGACGGTTCTGACCGCCCTGCGGTTTGCCGGCAGACTGGTGATGTCGATTCCGTCCAGAATCACACGCCCCGAATCGGGCGGCTCGAAACCGCCGCAGATGCGAAGCAGAGTCGTCTTTCCGCATCCGCTCGGTCCCAGCAGGGAGAACACTTCGCCGGCGTTGATTGAGAGCGACACATTGTCGAGGACAGTATTTTGCCCGTATCGTTTTGTAATATTCTCAAAGCGCAGGATTTCCATTTTCCGGGGCGTTCTCCTTCCGTTCCTTTTCCTTTCTGAAAGCAATGAGGCATTACAATAACATCAGGCTCATTGTTTTTCAATTCGGAAAACAAGAATGTTGGCGAAAAAGCCTCTTCCCCGCGGGGACTGCGGAACATGGCGCGGCGCAGCCCCCGAACGGCATTACTCCTCGTCGTCGCTGCTCCTGCCGAGGATTTTTTCGACTTCATGGAGCAGGTTGCCTTCTCCGAGAATCATCAGGGAGTCGTGCAGCAGAATTTTTGTGCTGCCGCGCGGCACAACGAACTGATGTCCCCGGCGGATCAGCAGAACGAGAGCGCCCGGAGGCAATCCCAGTTCGGACAGCCGTTTTCCGATGAAAGGCGCCGACTCCATGACCTCGAATTCCTTCATTTCTCCGTCGAGAGTCCCCGTGTTTTCAAATTCAAGCGGGACACGGGGAGAAACCTTGAGCGGTTTGTCCAGCCCCAGGAGCTTTGCAAACGGCATCAGGGTCTTGCCCTGAAACACCACGGAAGTCAAAACGATCAGGAACACGATATTGAACATGACGTTGGAATCGGGGATGCTGTCTTTGTACATCAGCGGAAATGTGGCAAGCATGATCGGCGCTCCGCCCCGCAGTCCGACCCAGGAAACGAAAGTGCGCTCCTTCATGGTGAACTTGCTTCCGATCATGCACAGGAACACGACGAGCGGGCGTGCGACAAACATCATAATCAGGCTGACACCCAGTCCCAGCCAGATCGCCTTCAGAAGCCCGGACGGAAACACCAGCAGTCCGAGCATACCGAAGAGCGTCACCTGCATCAGCCAGGCAATGCCGTCATGGAAACGCCCGAGCCCGTATTGATAGGTGAATTTGCTGTTGCCCATCATCATGCCGCAGACATACACCGCCATGAACCCGTTGCCGCGCAGGTATTCCACTCCGAAGCCCCAGTCGGCGATTCCGTAAGTCAGCAGGACAACGCCGATGCCGATGACGTAGTAAAGTCCGTCATAGTCGAAGTCGATTTTGTCGAAATACCTGGCGGCGAGCCATCCGATCAGCAGTCCCAGCAGAATTCCGATTCCCATGCGCATGGGGAACGTCCAGAGTATCGACCAGTAGCTTGTAGTCTCCGGGCGCGTGATTACGTCGATCATGAACAGTGTCAGGAATGTCGCCATCGGATCGTTGCTTCCCGATTCATACTCAAGCAGAGGCTGGAGCTTTCCCTTCAGACTGACGCTTTTGCTGCGCAGGATCGCAAACACCGCCGCGGCATCGGTGGAGGAGACGATGGAGCCGAGCAGCAGGCACCACGGCAGCGGGTAGTTCAGCCCGAGCAGACGGAAAAATCCGTAAGCGCCGACCCCCACGGCAACCGCGGTCAGAAGCACTCCGACACTGGAAAGAATACTGCCGTAGCCGATTACGCTCTTTACGGACTTCCAGCTGGTGTCATAACCGCCGGAATAGAGAATGAACGCCATGGCGATTGTCCCGATGATGTTGGCGGAGAAGGCGTCCTCATAGTAAATTCCGCCGAATCCCTCGCTGCCGGCAAGCATGCCGACCGCAAGGAACATGACGAGAACGGGGACATTGATCCAGTTCGCGACGCGGCTCAGAAAGTAACTGACAGGTTTTACCGGATGCTGGGTGGCGGAGGAAATCCGCCGGGAACAGGCGTTGACAATGCTGGCGAGTTTGCTTGAGGTCGCACCTACAAGAATCAGAACCGCCACGATCGTGAGGGAAACAGATAGATTGAATGCAAGTTTTTCCATGAATGAAATCCAGAAATATAAGGTTGAAAAAGAAAAATCAGGTAAGGCTGCTCTTCAGGGGAAGCCGGGGACTGGCGCGGGCGCCGCAGGAACCGGTCGGAACATCGCTGGAAATGTCGTTTCCGGGGAAGGCGCAGTAGCTTTCCTTTCTGGCGGCAAAAGAAAAATTTCCCGGAAAGCCTTCTGAAATCAGGCTGGAACCGGAACGCGCCGGAAACTGAAAGCAGCTTTTCTTTTTCGGTATCAGGATGATGTTTTTCGATTGTGCCGCACCGCGGGAACAGGTGACGGCGGATCCTGCCGGAGAAAACATGAAGTCCGTTCTTGAAGAACGGATTCCGGAGTTTCCGCCGGGCAAAAGGCAAAACGAAGCAAGTTGAATCAGAATGATAAAACGAAGCATTGAAGTTCCCTGTTCCAGCTGAGTTGCCATAAAGTAACATGACGATGAAACTTTTCAATAAGAAAACTTGAAAAAAATCCTTTTTTGTAATCTGCGGGGGAGGTGTCACGCAGCGGATTTTCCAACGGGGGATGTCCTGCGAAGGAAAACAGGACGGAGAAGGCTTGCAAGCGGGAAAAATGCGGATATATTGCCGTGAAACGGGAAAGGCTGGATTTGCATGAAAAGGATTCTGATTGTCGGCTGCGGCGGCGCGGGAAAAACCACATTGTCCCGCGCGCTTGGAGAAAAACTCCGGATTCCGGTTTATCATCTGGACCGCTATTTCTGGAAGCCGGGATGGGTGGAGGAGCCGAAGGAGAAATTTGACGCCGTTCTCGGAGAACTGCTCCGGCGGGATGCGTGGATTATGGACGGCAATTACGGGCGCACGTTTCCCGAACGCCTCAAATATGCGGATACGGTGATTTTCCTGAGATATTCGCGCCGGGTCTGTCTCTGCCGCATTCTGAAGCGTTACCTGACTTATCGCGGCAGGACACGCCCCGACCTGACGGAAGGCTGTTCCGAACGTCTGAACCTTGAGTTCCTGCGCTATATCTGGACTTACAACCGCAGGATGCTGCCGAGGATGGAGGCATATCTGAAAGAGATGCCGGAAGGATGCGCTCTGCATGTCTTTCGCGATCCCGGGGAAACCGGGGCGTTTTTACGCCGTCTGGAACAGTGACAGTGTGGGAAATGCTGTTGAATCTCCTTGCGGAGTTCTGAACGAAGCGGAACTTTGCCGCCGGGGGGATTCGCTTCGCCGCGTCAGCAGTTCTGAAAACGCAGTGCCGGAGGTGTTGACTCTATCTTTTTCCAGCATTCCGCGGGGAATTCAAGAGAGCAGACGGAGCAGGTGGGGAAGGAACCTGAAAACTGCGGATACAGACGCAGGATCAGTTCCGCGACAGTCGGATTGTGCCCGAACAGAATGACACGGCTGACTGCGTCGTCCCAATGTGAAATGACCTGCATGATGTCGGATGCGGAACCCGTGTAGATCAGCATGTCCGTGATTACGGCGTCCTGCGGGATGTGGAACGCGGCGGCGAAAATGTGCGCGGTCTGCATCGCTCTCTGCGCGGGGCTGGAGACCAGCATTTCCGGGGCGGGGATGTTCCGCGCCGTTTTCTGCGATATCTGATCCGCCTGCCGGATGCCGTGTTTCGTAAGGGATCGTTCAAAATCGGAGTGAAGGCTTCTGAGCGGTTCCGCTTCCGCATGGCGCACAATGGTCAAATGTTTCATGATCGGTTCTCCCTTTGTTATCTGACCGGCAGCTTCACCATCTGCTTGGCAAGATAGTGTTTTCCGGCGATTGTGACAGGCGTGATGAAAACCGCTTCTGCGGTGTCGTTGTAATGAAGATGGGTCATTGCCACTGCCAGATCTGTTGCCGAGTTGATGTTGGTGGAGTTGATCTTCACCAGCAGATCGCCCCGTTTGATTTCCGATGGAGTGTTCGGCAGAATGCCGCATACCACCAGTCCGGAGTCCACGGCATAGGGGATTTCCCGCGCCAGTTCCGGCGTGATGATGGCGAGATCAAGCCCGAGCTTTTCCCTTGCAGTTTCGACAGCGTTGTGGTAGGTGAGCTGGCGCGGCATGATCTTATACTGTCTTCCGGATGCTGTTTCGAGCGTGACCGGCTGTCCCGGTTCCAATGCGATGAGTTTCCGGCTGAGATCCAGCAGACCGCAAAGTTTTTTTCCGTTGAATGAGACGATGACATCGTTTTTCCGGAGTCCGGCTTCGGCAGCCGGAGAGCCGTGAATGATGTCCGACACAATGATTTCGCAGGTGTCGTTTTCCAGCTTTCTCTGTCCGGGGACGATTCCGAGATAGAGATGCCTGAAGCGTTCCGGGAGCATCCACTTGGCGATGACGTTTTCAATGCGCAGCAGGGGAATGGCGAATCCGATTCCGGGGGCGTTTTCATAGACGGACATGTTCATGCCGATCACTTCTCCGTCAATATTGATGAGCGGTCCGCCGCTGTTGCCGGGGTATACGATGGCGTCCGTCTGGAGGATGTCGGAGAAGATGACGCGGCCCTTGTAGGTGAACTTGCGCATTTTCCCGCTGAGCGTTCCGACGGAAATGGAACTGTCCAGCCCGAACGGGTTTCCCACGGCGATCACGGTTTCTCCGAGATAGAGCTTTCCGGTATTGTCGCAGGTGATCGCCTGAAGATTCGGCGGGGGATTTTTGATGCGGAGCAGTGCAATGTCGTTGACCTGGTCATCCGCCACGATGTTGGCGTCGCAGGCTTTGCCGTCGGTCAGCGTGACCATGATGCGCGTTGCCCGGTTCACGACGTGCGCATTGGTGACTACGAGTCCCGATTTGTCGATGATGAAGCCGCTGCCGAGAGAGTAGGTTTTCTGCTGTTTCTGCGCATTGATGAATTCGTCGAACAGGTTCTGGTAGGGACCGTTCTGTGCATCTCGCGTCACAATTCGCTCCGTGCCGATATTGACCACGGCGGGCATGACTTTTTCAATCGCTTTCACCACTTCGTTGCGGCGTCTCGATTCTCCCCGCACCTCCGGATCTGCCGGCGATTCCGCGTGTTCCGGCGGGAAAACGAGAAAAGCAAGCACAATTATCAGCAGTGCAATGACAAATAGACTTGATTTTTTCGCATTCATGATAAATATTTCCTTATGATGATTCAGTTTAAGAATAACCGACAACGGGAAAAAATGCAAACGGAAAAACAAAATATTCCGGAGAGTTTTCAGATCGCGGAAATGGAATACGCCTATGAGTCGGAGATGCAGTCCGCCTGGGACCGCCTTCCGAACGGCGTTTCGTTGCGTCTGAACGACGGTTCCACCGCCGTGATTCTTTCTCATGGAATCTGGAATCTGGAAGCGGGACCGGATTTCCTGAACGCGAAGATCATGCGGAACGGCAGGATTATGCGCGGCGATATTGAACTTCACCGGAAAAGTTCCGATTTCATCCGTCACGGACATCTGGAGGATCCCGCCTACAGCGACGTGATTCTGCATGTCGTCTCGGAGGATGACCTGGCGAATGATCCTTCGGCTCCTCTGCGCGAACTGCCGGTTTACATCATGCACGACGGGGAGTTCGAGGCGATTCTTGCCAATCCTCCGAAAGGTTCCTGCTGCCGGATTTTTCCGTTCATGGAGGATGCGGAGCTCTGTTCCTTTTTCACGGACGCGGGGGTGGAACGGATGTACAGAAAATCGGAGGCGGTTCTTGCCAATATGATTGCCTCCGGCAGCAGTTACGGTTTTCTGGAACGGCTGTTTTCCGCGGCGGGATACAAGAACAACTCCATCCCGTTCCGTGATCTGCTGACCCGTTACATGAAATATCCGGAAGAGATAAGGCGAGAGCATTTCCGGGCGATTCTATGGGGGGAGTCCGGGATGCTGCCCGATCCTTCCCGCGAAATTCTCCCGCCGGAAAACGTGGAGTATGCCAAAACTCTCTGGAATGAATTCTGGACGCTGCGTCTGCGCGCCCTGCCGCAGATAGAGTGGCGGCGCGACTCGGTGCGCCCCGCGAACACTCCGGAGCGGCGTCTGGCGATGATCTGCGCTCTCATCGAACGGTTCACCGAGGATCCGCTTCCAGCATTTTCGGAAGACCTGGCATCCATGGATTCCGGGGCGTTTCTGAAGAAATACATGCACCTGTTCCAATGTTCCGACGGATTCTGGGACCGCCGTTTCACGTTCCGTTCGGAGCCGTTGAACCGTCCTCTTGCCGTCCTGAGCGCTTCGCGTTCGCGGACTTTCCTGGTGGATGTGCTGATGCCCTCGCTTCTCGCCTATGCGAAACTGCACTCGGACGAGGCTTTGACGGAAGCCGCTCTGCGCTTCCTGAAAATCCTGCCGGCGACGGAAAGCAATACGGTTTTCCGCAATGCCCTGAAGACATGGTTCAGGGGAGGGGAGGCGCGCATGGAAAAACTATTCTCCTCCGCCGTGATGCGGCAGGGGTGTATTCATATCTATAAAAACTACTGCGAGGAGACCGCCGCTGACTGCGAATCGTGTCTTCTTGCGAACTCATAGGATGACCATTATGTCCGGAAAAAAATTGAAAATCGGAATCAGTGCATGTCTTCTCGGCATAAAATGCCGTTATGACGGCAAGGCGAAAGGCGATCCCCGGATTTATGAACTTCTGAAAGACAAGGTGGATCTGATCCCGATCTGCCCCGAGTTCAACTGCGGACTCGGAATTCCGCGTCCCCCGATGCGCCTGGAGGCATCTCCGAAAGGCACGCGCATGAAAGTCATTGAGACCGGCGAAGACAAGACGGAGGTCATGCGCGACTGGATTAATGTCGAACTCAAGCTGCTGGAACGGATTGACATTGCGGCATTCATCTTCAAGGCACGTTCTCCGAGCTGCGGTCTGCATGGCGTCGATCTCTTCAACAAAGACGGGCGCTGCCTCGGCAAGTGCGGGCGCGGGCTCTTTGCCGCCGCTCTTGTCCGCAGATTCCCGTGGATGACCGTCTGCGAAGAGGGGGACTTCCCTGAAGTTGCGGAAAAGCTGGTGATTGCAGTTCCGCCCCGTCGGGAAGAGAAATGAGCCCTGATGCGGGGCTGACGGACATCACACCTGTTTTCCGAATGAAGGCTGCCGCAGCCTTTTCTTTTTTCACGGAGATGTTTTGTACACATAGCTGCCCGGCAGCCACGCATGGCGCGCGGATGCCGGGCAGGTGGTGTGGGTGAATTTGTTCCGGTTCAGTCTTCGACGAAATAGCGGAACGTCTGTTTCCCGCCTTGTTTGAAGATCAGCGATACTTCAAAGTTCTTGCTGCCGGAGGGAACATTTACATCGAATCCGACAGTATTGTCTGCTGCCGCACGTCCCCTGATCTGTTTTCCGGACGGCAGCTCCAGAATGGCGGAGTCCGCTTTGATTCCGTCAAACAAGGCGAATTCAAGCCGGTTTTCTCCTTTTTTCAGAACAGGCATTCCAATTGCCGCCGCCTGATAGTGTCCATGCCCGTTGAGCAGGAGCGCCAGAGCCGTGCCGAAGGGGGGCAGCTTGATTGCCGTCTCTTTTCCTTCCGCAGTGAAGGGAATCCGGAAAACTCCCGGATAATCGACGGATACGGCGTTCACTTCCCGGACGGTCTGATGTTCCGGGTTGACTGTGATTCTTGCATTCTTGTCGAAATCCAGTGTGCCGAGCCGTGAACGCACCGGCGAGATCACGGTTGCCATATAGGAACCGTCTTTGAGGCGGAAGATGTTTCCGGCGGTGTTCGACGGAAGTCTGATCGCATGTGCATTCAGCACCCAGTCTCTGCCCTTCATGATTTCAAAGAGGGGGAGATAACTTTCCGTCACATTTGCCGGATCGTCGTTTTTCGAGACGGGCGAAGTCCACGCGATTACCGGATAAACGCCCCAGGCAAGCGAGTGCTTGAAGCGGTCTTCAATCGTCTGCTGATTGCCGGTCGTATGCGAAAAGACGATGGGGCGTTTCAGTCCGAAGAACTGGAAGCACTGCGGAATGGGATGCACGCCGGGATTTTCAATCAGAACCGCGTCGAGGTTGCGGTAGAGCTCAATTCCGACTGGTCCGTTGGCGTAGGAGCCTTTCCCCTGCGAACGTATCAGGCGGTAAGCCTTCTGAAGCATTTCGTCCAGGGCGAAAGCCATTGTAAAGGCGCGTTTGCCGTTGATCATTGTAATGCCGTCGTCATGTCCGAAATCCCATGAGATGTAGTCCACGCGGTCGATGAAGACACCGTCCACTGCCGGATAACGCTTCAGCGTTTTTTCCAGTTCTCCGTAGATGTGTCTGCCCCATGCCCCGTCCGGATTCTGGTTGAGAACGTAGTGTTCCGGGATGGCGATCGTATAGCGGCCGTCGGCGTTTTTGGCGATGTCGCTCCGGAATTCCTTTTCCGCATAGGGGATCCACACCTCGCTGGGATTCCAGTAAATGTAGTTGGCGATTCCGTGCTTTTTGAATTCATCAATCGTTTCGCGGTTGCGGGCGTAGGAACTCCACCAGTTGTGAGGCCAGTTCATGACCTTGAGTGCGGATTTCTCTTTTTCATACCTTTCCAGAGTCCATTGTCCTTTCTGGGACATTGTGCCGTTGATGAATACCGACCATTCTTCGCGGTTGTCCGGCGCATAAATGCCGTAGAACGGGAAATGTCCTCCGTAAATGTTGATTGCCACGCCGCGCTTTTCCCAGTGGGCGGCGACTTCCCTGAAATGCTGGTCCGGCCCGGAGAGACACAGCAGTCCTTCGTGCTCGCGGGTCTGCGGCGCCGCAGTGAAATAGTCGGGATAGCGTTCCAGCATCCAGGCGAAGCCGGGGCGGAAATCGCTTTCATGCGCAACCAGTGCGACTCCGGTATTGATTTTTGATCCCTGCCCGTAGCGGAAGTGTTTGTAACGCATCTCCATATTCCCGTTTTCAAGCAGGAAAGAGAGGTCGGGGCGTTTCAGTTCAAAGGGGGAAATAACGCTGAGCCCGAAGTCAAAACGGTCGTTGCCGAGAATAATCAGCGGCATCAGCATGCCTCCGTCATACCGGTAGCGGATCTCGCCGGCGGAGAGGGACTCAAGAGGGACGCTTTTCGCCAGGGATGTGTTGAAGACTGTCTCAAACGCCTTCATGATCGGCATGGTATAGGATATTCTCATCTCGCGGTCGCTTGTCGCGGTCGCTGCCGCAAGTTCCGCATCCCAGCGCAGATGTGCATTGTCCACGCGGAAATATTCCAGGCATTTTCCGCCGTCGGGCAGGGTGCGTGTGATTTCCAGCACAACCGCGCCGTCGCTCTTTCCCTGCTGTATGGAATGGAACGCGGCGGGAAAGTCCGTGGCTTTTCCGTTTTCCACACATTTGAGATCAAGGGATGCGGGGGCGTTGAGAAGATTCACATACGGTTTGACATGTTTGGGAACCAGCGAAACCAGTCTGCCGGTATCCGCCGCGACCGCTGCTTCAAAGCGATTGTTGCCGAGGATGTAGAGATTTCCGTTTCTCCTGAGATACGGCGCGGGAAGAGAGTTTCCTTTTTCAACGAGACTGCCCGGGGTTAAAGCCGCTCTGGCGCTTTCCACCAGGCTTGCATCGTCGAAGCGGATGGTGCCGTTTGCCTGGAAAAGTCCGAAGATGATGACCAGTTTGCGTGCGTCGGGCAGAGTGCGGATTGTTTTTCCGAATTTCCGGAACGGTGTATTTTCCAGTATGGTGACGGCATCGACGGATGAGATCAGCTCACCGCGCCCGTTCAGCTGCCATATCGCCACGATTCCGGCGCCTTTGCCGTGTTCCGTGCGTTTTGTCAGGTTTTCCGTGGATGCCCAGACTGAAAAGTCGTACAGGGCATCCGGCTTGAAGTCACTGACCACATACTGCACATTGCCTTCGCCGTCTTTCGTGCTGCCGGAAATTCGGAGCGCACCGCCGCCGCTGCGTCCGCCGTCCGGTTCGACGGCGAACATCCTGCTGTTGCCGGTGCATGCCCATGCCGGAGAGAGAGCATTGCCTTCCGCCAGTTCAAAATCGCCGTTTTCAATCTTGTTGGCTGATTCCGGGGCGATTCCCAGGGAGAGGTCGTCAAACCAGACCGTTCCGTTTGCCTGGAAGAGCCCGAGAATAATCTTGAGCTGGCGCGTTTCCGGAAGCGTCTTGAATGTTTTCACGTATTTTTTCCAGTCCGTGGATTCCGTGACTGCGACTGCGTCAATTGCGGTAAGCAGTTTACCCTGTGCATCCAGCTGCCAGACCGCCGCAAACGCCATTCCGCGTCCGTCCGGTGTCCTGCGGGAAAGATTGGCTGTGCGCATCCGGAGTTCAAATCTGTAGACTTTGCCCGGTTCTGCGTTGTTGAGCGTGCAGGATATGTTGCCTTCGCCGTCCTTTGTGCTGCCGTCGATCCGGGCGGAAACCGCTCCTGAAGCCGGATTTTCCGTATCCAGGCTGAACAGGGCGGGATTGCCGGCGTTTGCCCACGGCGAAGAAGCTCTGGAACGGTGTGTCTCCTCAAAGGAACCGTCCCGGAGCAGATTCTTTATCCCGTCGGCTGATGTCAGGGACAGATTGTCGAAATATGCTGTCCCGTCTGCATCGAAGATGCGCAGGATCAGTTCCAGAGAGGCGGCGTCGCCGCGGGTAGTGAACTCTTTTTTGAATTCATGCATTGCATTGGTGCCGCGCTCGTGAAACAGTTCATGATGGGCGATCGTCTTTCCCGTCTTGTCCTTTTCCACCACTTCGACCAGGGAATAGCCGAGTCCTGTGTAGGTGTTCTCCTTTACTCCCTGCGTGCCGGTGCGTCCGCTCAGAATCAGTTTGGCTCCGGCGGGAAAGGAACTGATCTGCTGTGAAACTGCACCGAGTTTTGTTCCCCTGCCAGTCAGCACAAGTGCCTTGGAACCATCATGGATTTCCGTTCGGACCGATGAGGGATCACCGGAAGAACGCCAGTGGGCGGAATCGCTTTCAAAGTCTCCGTTCTGCAGCAGATTCTGCGCCGGAGCTGCCAGCACAGCCGAGAGCAGAAGTGCCGGGAGTGTGATTTTTTTCATGTTCATGGAGTGATTTTCCTTATTTTAAAGTTGTTTTTCCTGCGTATTTTCAGAGAGTTGTTTCATGAATGCGGCGGTAAGCGGATATTTGAGCAGCAGCAATGCCGCAAGCGTCAGTCCGCCGCCGATGCCAATGACGAAAAACAGCCGCATGGCAAGGAGAACGCCTTCCCCCTGCGCCGCACCCGCTTCCTGTCTGAATCCCGTAAGGTTGAGGACAATTCCGGACAGGGCAATGCCGAGCGTGATGCCTGCCTTTCCCGCCCAGGAGAACAGGGCGGCTATCACGCCGTCCCTGTGAAGACCGTTCGTCTTGAAGTCATATTCGCAAACGTCCGCGGTCATCGCCATCAGCAGCATCCAGAGTCCGTTCAAACCCGGCAGCAGCACCAGACTGACTGCGACTGACAGATACGGGCATTCCGGTGTATAGAGAAACCAGCTTGAGGCTGCACCCGCCGCACTGAACAACAAAAGTGCAATCAGTGCATTGCGTTTGCCGAATTTTGCGGACAGCGCGGTCATTGCCGGAAGCAGGACGAATGAGAATATGACGGAAAAGGTCGGTCCGAGTCCTATGTAATAGGCTCCCTCTGCCGTATCGCCTGCGCAGACATAATAAATGATGATATAGGTTCCCAGCGAAGATACCGCCAGGAAACCGAGAACGCCGATGACCAGTGCTCCCGCAATAATCATGAAGGGGAAGAGCTTGAACGTGGACAGAACGTCGCGCAGACGTATCTTCGGGCGCTCCTGATGGACGGAAGTTTCAACGCTGCGCGCCAGAAAGACCGGGCCGAGCGAGGAGATCATGAAGAGGATTCCCATGCCCGCGGCACAGCACCGCATCCCCATCAGCTGATCCGGAAACACGGGATTCTGAGTCAGATAGTAAAGCCATGGCAGGAGCAGTCCGCCGATGTTGACGAAGAACATGCGGTAAGCCATCAGGCGCGTTCTCTCTTCGTAATCCGAACTCAATTCATAGCCGTAGCCAATGTAAGGTACGCAGTAGACAGTCGTTGCCAGGAAATAGATCACGGACATGATTCCGAAATACCAGAGGTATTGCGCCGGACTCCATCCGGAAGCCGGAAACATCCAGACCAGCACGAAGCAGACCGCCGCCGCAACGGCGCCGCCGAGCATATAAGGTTTCCGTGCGCCCCATCTGCTGCGGGTGTTGTCGGAAATATATCCCATCAGCGGATCGGTCAGGGCGTCCGTCACCCGTGTGACTGCCATGATGATGCCGAGCATGACCGGGTCAAGCCCCATGTAGATGTTCATGATCGGCATTGCCATCATCGGCAGGGCGTTCTGCATGTTGTTTTCGGCAATGGCGCCGAATCCGTAGCCCGCCTTGTCTTTGAAGTGCAGCGGAGAAGTCTTCATTTGTCAATCGTCCACATCCCGTAAATGTCGTTTCCGCCCCGTATGGGGAAGGGATTCGGCGTGGTGTCGCGATAGGCAAGGAACTGCACATGCCCGTCTGCGAAGGCATAGTTGGAGGAATTGACGCGCTTGTGCATTTTTGCGTAAACGCCGTAGGCTTCAGGCGAATAGTCCGCGTAGACATAGGCGGCGGTGCCGGAGGAGGGGGAACCGGCGATATTGGTCTGTGTCCAGTGTTCGCAATAGGAGATTGTGGTGGACGGATGAGTGACCTGGGAGAAAGGACGTCCGCAGACACCTCTGTTGACGCCGTCCCACTGGCTGACGATGATCGAATAGGAACGGGTGCCGGCGGTAGGCGCGTTGCTGGACGGGCATTTTACGTGTTTGCCGCGTCTGCCTTCATACATTGTGTCGTTGGTGACGGAAAAATGTTCTGCAATCTGCGCATCATATCCCCAGCCGGTGTTGTCGGGAAAATGACCTTTGTTGTCATCGGCATACAGAGTTGTGGCAAGCATGACCTGTTTGAGCTTTGAGGCACAGGTGGTGACTCTTGCCGACTCTCTGGCGACATTCAGCGCCGGCAGCAGCATTGCCGCTAAAATGGCGATGATCGCAATCACGATGAGGAGCTCTATGAGGGTGAAAATCCGTATTTTCCCCCTGCGAAGGAAGAATCTCGAACAGAGAACAGGGAAGTAAGAAGTAGAAAAACATTTGAACAGTGGAACATTAGAGCAATTCAATAATGGAAGGAAGAAAGAAGATGGATGAGCAGGGGACTGGCAACGTCCTGTCCTGCCTTGCTGCCGGAATGAAATACCATTTTTGCAACTTTCCCTCATGATGAGCTTTATCAGGGTGAAAATTCCTGTTGTCCCACGTGTTTTCCCGTCTGCGGGGAATGGAGAAATGTGACACTTCCTGCCTTTCATAAGACTTTCGCTGTCCATAATACACCTTTTTTGTTCAGAGGCATTTCTGCTTTTTGAAAAACTGCATACGTTCTTGTTTGTATTTTTATTTACTTGAAAATTTAGTTTTCCTGCACCTTGTCTTGCAGAATTTTCGAGATTTCAGAAATCCTGAAATCTCATTTCACTGGAATGGATCCGGATGTCATACAGATTTTCACAACCTCCCTTCTTGAAACGTTTTAATATAATAATTATTATTTCACTGTATTCCTGACAACCAGCCGGGGAGCCAGAAGACGATGATAATGCTCCTCGCCGTTGAGCATCGCCAGGATTCCCTGCACGGAACACTGCCCGAGTTCCTTCTGCTGCTGGCTGATGGTTGTCAGCATGAATTCCGGCCGTCCGGCAAGGTCGATGTTGTCGAAGCCTATGACGGAAATGTCTTCCGGTACTCTTATTGCTTTCATTCTCAGCATGTAGATGAGATCAATCGCCTGCAGATCCGAATAGGCGAGAATCGCATCGACGGGGAATCGTTCCGTCATTGCGACCGCCTCTTCCGGAGTGCTGAATGGCAGAAGATCGGCGTCCGGATATTCCTGCACTGCCTTCCGATTGCCCGCATGGCGCAGCGGATCAATATTGCAGCTGAGCAGATGTCTGTGCCGACGTTCGAGCAGAAATTTCGCCGCCATGTAACCGCCCGCAAAGTTGTCCGTGATGACCGAAGAAAATTTTTCGTCGCAGTAAGTGGAACAGAAGAGATACGGAATATGACGTTTCTCAAATTTTTCCCGGAAAGGAACGAATTTCGCGTAGGGGAGGGAGAGTATCAATCCGTCGATCTTTTTTTCCAGGAGAATCTTCATCTGATTCTGAAGCATGAAATCCTTGTCCCCTGTCGATGCGATGGTTGTCAGGAGCCCATAGTTGTGCTGCGCGGCCTCCAGACCGACAGCCTGCATGATGTTGTTGAAGAAGGAGAGGTTGACGCCTTCCAGCACATAGCCGATCAGTTTGCTGCGGTTTGACTGCAGTCCGCGTCCGAAATTGTTCGGCATGTAATCGGACTGGTCCGCCAGTTCCAGAACTTTGGCACGGGTTTTCGGGGAGACGACCGGAGAGCCGTTGAGTGCAAGACTTACGGTCGCCGGTGACACCCCCAGCCTCATTGCCATTTCCTTGATTGTCGTCGGCATCAGTTTCTCCTCTTTATTAAAACGTTTTAATTTTTCGCCGTTACATATAATGCCGGAAAGGAACGTTGTCAAATGATTTTCCTGAAAAAATTTGTTTTTTTCAGGAGAACGGAGAGAAATGGAAAATGAAAAATGCCGTTTTCAGGTAACAGTGCTGTTTCCCTGAAAACGGCATTCCAATGGGGTCGGGGTTATACGGCGGGCTCTTTTTTGCCCGGCATGATTCTGGCGCGCAGTTTCAGCAGAAGACGGCGCAGGGTATGGCGCCTGGGTTTCGCCGTGTCGTGCACGAAGATGAAATACAGCGCGGGAATGACATACAGCGTCAGGAGCGAGGCAATCGTAAGCCCGCCGACCACGCCCATGCCGCAGCTGGAACGGAGTTCCGAGCCGAGCCCTGTTCCCAGCGCCATCGGCAACATTCCGGCAACCGATGCGATGCTTGTCATGACAATCGGGCGGAACTTGGACTGTGTCGCAAGGAGCATCGCCTTATGCGTCGTGACACCCGAATTGACCAGTGTGGTGCATTCGTCCATAATCAGAATGGCGTTGTTCACCACGATTCCGATCATCATCACGCCGCCGAGGAGTCCCATCATGGACATTGACATGCCTGTCGCCCAGAGTGTCGCATACATGCCGAGGAAGCCGAGCGGCACCGTGAACATAATCAGGAAGGGACGGGTCCACGACTCCATGATCGCGGCGATCAGGAGGTAGGTCAGGATTGCCGCCAGAAGGATCACCTGCAGGAATTCCGCCGCCGTTTCATTCATCAGCTCCACGTTTCCGCTCATTCTTACTCCGTAGCCCGGGGGCAGGGCGTCCTGTGCCATCTTTCCGATTGCTCCGGAGACCGTCC
Organism: uncultured Lentisphaeria bacterium; assembly: GCA_949282305.1. Lineage (GTDB taxonomy): Bacteria > Verrucomicrobiota > Lentisphaeria > Victivallales > UBA1829 > UBA11452. The sequence goes on from CASDPB010000011.1 coordinate 38,630, forward strand.
CGAGCGCCATGCCCGGAGCTGTATTCGCATACAGCCACATGGTTCTCACCTTGTCATAACGGTTGACCACCACGGGACGGGTATCCTCGGTGATCTCCGCCAGCGCTTCCGCTCCGAGCGGATTGTTGTCCTTGATCGCCGGAGCCGCCTGCCGGAGCTGTTCCTCGCCGTATTCCTTCTGATTCTTCACACGAATATCGAAGGTGCGCGCTCCGTCGCGGTAGTCTCCGACTTCAATTCCGTCCAGAGATCCGCGCAGGTATTCATAAAGTTCGTTTGCGGACATGTTCAGGTTCTGCAGAACCGTGCGCCGGGGGGTGATGTTGATGTTCGGCTTGCGTTCCCGGCGGCTGGAGTCAAGGTCGCGGGTCATTCCCAGAGAGGGCAGTTTTTCCATTACTTCCATTTCCGCCTGTTCAAGAACTTCGAGATCCGGCCCGTTCATCACGCACCGGATTTCGGCGCCGCTTCCGCCGAACGTCGGAGGAATGGAAAGCGTGATGCGGCAGTTGTCCAGGTAGGAGAGCTCTTTGCGGATCAGCGCCTGAAGCTCATAGATGGACTCCTCACGCTCGAATTTGTCCGTCGTGCGCAGATTGATCTGTCCGAGATAGACCGCCGAACTGACCTGTCCGCTTCCTCCGTCGGAGTCTCCGACCGAGATGGACATTCCCCGGATGAAGTCGAACTTCTTCAGGTGATCCGCCGCCTCCTGGATCAGCTTGTTCGTCGTATCCAGATTGTAGTTGGTGGGGAATTCGAACTTGATGCGGATCTCTCCCTGGTCGCAGAATGGCAGGAAGGAAAGCCCGACCTGCGGCACGATCCAGAACAGAGTTCCCAGGGAAAGCGCCAGTACCGCAAGTATCAGCGTCTTGGGATGACGTGCCGTCCATTCAATGCTCCTGTCGAATTTGCGGCAGAGCCAGTCATAACCGATATCCCACGGAAGGAACATGCGCTGAAGCAGCGTTTTCCGCTGGTGCTCCTCCTGGTTCTTCTTTTTCAGCAGAACACAGGCGAGAATCGGCGTCAGAGTGAAACTGATGAACAGCGATACGAGCGTCGCGCCGACCATGACTCCGGCGAACGGCACCATCATACGGCCGATTCGTGTGCTCATCATCATGACGGGAACGAAAACAACCACGTTGGTCAGTGCGCTGGCGGAGACAGCCGCAATCACTTCGCCAGTGCCGCGCTCCGCCGCGGTTTTCAGCGCTTCGCCGCGGTCAAGGTGCTTGAAGATGTTCTCAATCACGACAATTGAGTTTGTCACCAGCACGCCGACCGAGCATCCCAGTGAAAGGAGTGTCATGATGTTGAACGAATAGTCAAAATATGCCATGACGGCAAACGTCACAATGACCGAGATAGGCATCGAGATCATCACGATGAATGTGGATCTTGGTTCATGCAGGAAGAGAAACAGCAGGACCGCGGTCAGGATGATGCCGGTCATGATGCTGCTCCAGGCGTCGTCGACGGATGCCTGAATGAATGCGCCGGAATCGGTGAACCAGACCAGCTTCATTCCTGTCGGCAGTTCGCCGTTCTTAATCATGGCGTTGAAGCGGTCGCGGATTCCGTTGATGACTTCGATGGCGTTCGCCTCTCCTTTCTTGATGATTCGGAAGCGGGCGGCGGGTTCGCCGTTCACGTATGCCTTGCTGCGCACCTCGCGGCTCATGAATTTCACATCGGCGACATCCCGCAGATAAATGCGCTTGTCCTTGAACTTTCCGATCTCCAGTGCCTTGATCTGTTCAAAATCCTTGAAATCCCCATCGAAGGTGACGTTCTTTTCCCCCTTGTCAAACTGGATTCTCCCGAGAGGTTCGCGGACATTGTTTTCCCTCAGTTTTTCCACGACATCGTTGATTGTGATGTTCATGGCGGTCAGCTTTTCACGGTTCAGGAGCACATGAATCTGCATCTCGTTTGCGCCATATACCCGGACTTCACCGACCCCGGGAACCGAAGAAAAACGGTCTGCGATCACATCGTCCGCATAGTCGTACAGATCGTCCTGCGTCCGGTCTCCGACCAGGAACGCCTGCACCACGGTTGTCGCGTTGGTGTCGATTTTCCGGATTGTGGGCTCGTCCGCGCCGTCCGGCAGGTCTTCGCGGATGCGGTTCAGCGCCTCGCGGATGTCGGTGGCGGCAACATCGACGTCAGTTCCCATGTTGAATTCCAGCTGAATGCGTGCTTCGTCCTCAATCGAAACGCTGGTGATGTGCTTGATGCCGTCAAGCGAGGAGACCGCGTCTTCAATCCGCTTGGCGATTTCCACTTCGATTTCAGTCGGGCTGGCGCCTTCATATTCGCACCGGACGAGCACCGTCGGGATTTCCATGTTCGGGAGCAGGTCGATGCTGATGCGCGGATAAAAATTCAGACCGATCATGACCAGAATGATAATGAGCGCCGTCATCGCGATCGGTCTTTGAACGGACCATCTGCTTAAAAACATTTAGTGAGCCCTCCGTTATTCCGCATTGATGGCGCGAAGCAGCGAGCCGTTGTTGACGAATGTCTGCCCTGTCACGACGAAGCGTTCTTTCAGGAGTTCTGCGGCGTTCACGACTTCGCAGTATTTTCCGTCCACGATGCCGCGGACCACGTTGAAGCTCTTTGCCCGGTTGTCCTCATCCGCCGCATACACGATATAACGGTCATTTGCCCGCAGCAGCAGCGCGTCCGCCGGCAGTCCGTAAGCCTCTTTTTCCTCAAGAATGAGATTGAGGTCGCACAAGGTTCCGCTGACCAGGGAAGTTTCCGGCGGAACCAGCGCCTTCAGTTTGAACGTCCGGCTTTCCGGGTCGATGCTCGGCGCCTTGTAGGTGACGATCCCTTTGCCCTTCTTCACACCGTCAAGTGCGAACTCGACCGGCGTCTTTCCCGCGCTGACCAGATCATAGTAAATGGCGCTGATGTAGCAGATGACTTCCAGTTTCTTCTGATTTTCCAGCTTGAGAATGTTCTGCCCTACCGTGACATATTCGTTTTCTTCCACATACTTGTCCACAACGATGCAGTCAAAGGGCGCCTTGAGCACGGAGTCCGCCAGATTTTTCTGCGCGATAATCAGATTTCCCTGTGCCTGTTTCAGCTGCGCTTCAGCATTGGCGATAGCCGCCTTGGCTGTCTTCACGTCGGTTTCCGCCTTCTTGTATGCGGTTTCGTAGGCTTCAAAATCCGCCTGGCTGGCGACTTTGGAACGCCAGAGGCTCAGATAACGCTCATAGTCCAGAGTTGCCTTTCTGCCGGAAATTTCCGCATTTTCCAGAGTGATCTTCGCGCTTTCCAGCTCGGCCTGTTTCACCTTGATCTCGTTCTCGCAGACCGTGACCTGGTTTTTCAGAATCTGGCGGTCGATGCCGAACAGCACATCGCCTTTCTTGCGGACGTCTCCCTCATCCACTTTCAGGAGTTCCAGCGTTCCGCTGATTTTTGCGGAAATGGTGGCATATTCAACCGGCCAGACCGTTCCCTGGACAGGAATCTGCCTGCGGAAGATCCGCTTCTGCAGCGGTTCCAGTGTGACACGTATTTCCCGCTCTTCGACGGCTTTCTGCTGTTTTTCTGCGCAACCGTTGCCGCCGATGACGATTCCAAGCAGTAAGGCGCAGCTCAAAGAATAAGAAAGTTTTTTCATGTATCCTCCGTTCTTCCTTCAACTCCGTTTGTGAAATAGTTCCGGTTCGTAATTTACCACATGGAAAGCGAAGTGCAATCTTCCTGACGCAATTTTGACAAAATATTGATTTCAATTCGACAAATGAGGCTGACTGATGGGAAGGGTCATGCGGAATTCCGCTCCGTTTCCGGGGGTGGAGCAAAGGGACGTTGTCCCGTGGTGATAGCGCGCGATGTGCTTGACGATCGCCAGCCCGATCCCGCTGCCTTTCTGCTTTGTCCCGCTGATGGGAACGCGGTAGAAACGTTTGAAGATCCGTTCCTGATGTTCCGCGGCGATTCCTCTGCCGTAATCCCGGACACGGAAAACGATATGCTCCTCATCCGTTTTGACGGCGGATATTTCGATCCGCTTTGTGCCGCTGTGCAGGATCGCGTTGGTAATCAGGTTGTTGAGCGCCTGCTGGAGAAGCAGGGAGTCGCCCTGGAATTCGACGGAATCGCATTCCCCCGTTTCCAGGACGATTCCCGCCGCTTCCGCCGCCGGGCGGCACACCTCGGCGGAACTTCGTATTACGGCGGCTGCCTGAAGCGGAAGAAAACTGTCTTCGGAATCCTTGCGCATGTTTTCCAGTGAAGTCAGCGTGAGAAAGTTCAGCAGCAGAACGTGCAGACGCTCCGACTGAAGTGTCAGTGTCTCTATGCAGCGCTTTTTGTAATCCTCATTGTCGAGCGCTCCGCTGTTGATTGCATCGACGGCGCCGACGATTCCCGTAAGCGGTGTCTTCATTTCATGGGAGATGGCCGCAATGAATTCGCTGCGGTAGGTTTCCAGCTTCCGGATGTCGGAAAGATCGGTTGCGGAAACCAGAAAGAAACAGCGTCCGGAACGGGTGAAGGAGACCACGTTGACAAGGAGCTGGAAGACCTGTTTTTTCCGTGTGATTGCAAGTTCCGCCGAACAGCCTCCGCCTGCCGCCGCTTTCCTGATATATTCCTGAAGTTCCTCCGGGCATTCCATGCCGTCGATCTCTTCGCGCTTTCTGCCCGGATAAAACAGATTTCCGGCGGTTTTGTTCCATTGGCTGACCTTGCCGTCCGCGTCAATCAGGAGAACCGCTTCCGTCAGGGCGTTGAGTATGGCGTCGCGTTCATTGGCGTCGTCGCGCAGGGAAAGAATCTGTTTTTTCAACTGTTCCGTAAGCGATTGCAGACAAAGGGCGATCTCGCGGATCAGCCCGCTTTTCGGAATGTAGACCGGGTATTCCAGCTCTCCCGCGGCAATTTTGGACATGCTTGCGAACAGACGGTTCAGCGGCGAACGGATCCAGTAGCAGAAATAGGTAATCAGTGCGAGCGTCGAAAGAATTCCCAGAATCGTCAGAATCAGGATTCCCTGTCGAGTCTGCCGCATCAGAAGCGTCATGCTGGTGCATTTCGACGCCATGAGCAGCACGTAGTCCTGTGTTCCCGCTTTGAAACGGACGGAGTGATATACCATGAACGAGTTCAGGGTGTTGTCGAATTTGACGAGCACGTCTTCGTCCCGGTTCGTTTTGAAAATGTCCTTGATCTCCGGTTCCCGGATGTGCCTGACCAGATAGGCGGGAACTCCTTCCGTCTCCATAATCACGCCTTTCCCCTGGGCAATGATTTTCACGATTATGGGATTGCCGCCGTAATTGCTGTTGAGCATCCGGTGCATTTTGTCCAGCTGGTTTGATTCCAGCAGATCGCGGAAAATGCGGACCAGGTAGAAATTGTTCCGCTTTGTCTCCTCGCCGACTTCCTGAAAGTAGGCTTCCTGAAAGTTCGCAAGCTGAATGTCAAGCAGAAAAATCGAAAGAATGATGATGCCGCCGATGATTGCCGGGATGAACAGCAGGACTGTGTCTTTCCGCGCCATGGGGTCAGTCTCCGGCAATCCGGTAGCCGACGCCCCGGATGGTTTCGATGTGATCCGCCCAGTTCCCGAGCTTCCGGCGCAGGTTGACCATGTGCATGTCGATGGCGCGCGCCGTCACGGAATAGTTGTCCCCTTTGACTTCCCGTATGATCTGGTTTCGCGTAAAGACCTTTCCCGGATTTGCCGCCAGAAGCGCCAGCGTCTTGAATTCATCGGCGGTCAGCATCAGAGGATGGCTGTTGAGAGTCGCGCTGTATGCGGTCATGTCGATTGCCAGTCCGTCAAGCAGAATCAGATGCGCGTCTTTCCTTCCGGCGGACTTCTCCCTGAGCCGGACGGCGATTCTTGCGGCAAGCACCTTGCTGCTGTAAGGCTTTGTCACGTAGTCGTCGGCGCCCATTTCCAGACCGAGGACAATATCGTTTTCCTCGCCTTTGGCTGTGAGCATGATGATCGGAATATCCGCCAGTGCCGGATTGTTTTTCAGATTCCGGCAGACCGTCAGACCGTCAATTCCGGGCAGCATGACGTCAAGCAGAATCAGATCCGGGACAAGCTGGGCGGCGAGTTCCAGCCCCTCTTCTCCGTCCGAGGCGCAGTAAACCTGCTGGAATCCATTCATATTGAGATTCATTTTCGTCATGTCGCAAATGGAGGCGTCATCCTCGATCAGCAATATTTTCGGGTTCATAGTCCGGCTTCCTCTTTCCTGCAAATTGATTTCATGAATATTATACTGCAATCTCTCCTTTTTTGCAATCCCCCGGCGGAAATTTCAAAAGAACGGCGTTCCGAATGAGAAGGCTTTTCTCCTTTTTTCATGGATAATGTGGAAGATTTTTCCCTTGCCTTCCTTTTCTTTTTCCTGCGAAGTGGTTATATTATCCTCAGGAAATGCAGGTTTTAATTTTCAGCCAAGGGGGCAGAATGAAGACTTTGATGCACATTGCCGCGTCGCCGAGAATCCGGCGTTCCCATTCCCGCGGACTGGCGGAATATTTTATCGAAAAATTTCTGAAGGAAAATCCCGATTACACGCTGGATCAGTATGACATTGCGAAGGGGGAGCTGGCGCAGTTCACGGAACCGGGAGCAACCGCAAAGTTCAAGAGTCTGCGGAATGTTCCCATGACTCTGGACGAGACGGCGCAATGGACGGCTGCTCAGGAGGAGTTCAGGCGTTTTTCCGCAGCGGATAAATATGTGTTCAGTGTCCCGATGTGGAATTTCGGGATGCCGTATCATCTGAAGCAGTATATTGATCTCATTACGCAGCCCGGCTGGCTCTTCGGCATGGACGAAAAGGGATACTTCGGTTTGTGCGGGGGGAAATCCGCATTGTTCTGCTGTGCGACGGGTTCGTTCTACCCGGAAAAGGAACTTTGGCGCGATCATCTGCGTCCCTGCCTGAAAGATTGGTCGGCTCTGGTTGACTTGAACTATTTTGAGGTCACATTGGAGGGTAACAATGCCGAAGCGGATCACGAGAAACTGAAAGCGGAGGCTCATGCCCGGCTGGATGCTATTGTCGGGCGGTTCTGATTTCCGGGGCAAACGGAAAAGCGGGCGGTTTCCCGGAGGAAACTCCCCTTTTTTCCTGCCCGGTGTTTTTCCGTGTCTCAAATCGGGACGAACTGCGGAAATGCTGAAGACGAGAAAAAAATACGCCATGAGTTTGCAATACGGAAAAAATAGCTCGGCGGGCATATAAACAATCTTCCGGCTGCCGGTTTTGTCTCCGTGCCGGAAGATGTGATGTGTTCTGAAGTTACTTTGCCTGTGCTTTCAGCACCGCATAATTCAGCATGAAGAAAGGAGGTCCGGAAACATTGCCGGAATCCGCAGTGTTGGCAATCGTGAGAGAGTTGGCGCCTTCCTTCAGGACTCCTGCCGGAATTTTAAACTTTTGAATGTTCCAGCCGAAGCGTTTGAACGGATTTTTCCCCTCGAATATGAGATTGCCGTTCATTTCGATTCTGATCGGACACTGTTCTGCGCTGTCGTCGTCCTGTCCGCAGATGACCAGCTCATACTGCTGATTCAACTTTTCCGCCTGCAAAGGGAAGCCTGCGGTCATTTTCGGGATTTTCGTTTTCTTCCCTTTCACGAATGTGGCGAGCCGCTTTTCGCAGCGGTAGGTGTAAAAAAGCGGATTGGCGCCGCCGCCGAAATCGTAGGCTGTCAGCAAAATATCCTTGTCATGCTGAAAACCAGCTTCTTTTGCAGCATACTGCCGGACCTGTTCCGTGTTTTTCGTGAATATTCCGGAATCAATATTCCCGGCTTTTTCAAGACTCCGGCGGAACAGATTGAAGAAATTGCGATAGGTGGTCCATTTGTCCAATTCCGGATTCTGTGCGGCGGCGGGATTGTAAATTTGTTCTGCACGTTCTATAATTGCACGGATTTTCTGTTGGTTTCTGATGAAGTAAGGAGTGACCTGATAGCCGAATTCATTCATCTTCTGGAGTTCCGCCGTAACCTTCCGTGCCTCCGTCAGACTCTTTTCGCCGATCAGAGAGCAGAAAGCCTGCCGGATGGAACGTCCGGCGTCGTATGCCTTCGGATTATGCCAGTAGTCTGCAAAAGTCAGAGTCAGCATGAGGAAATGCGGCTGATTGGTTCCCAGCAGAGCACCGGCGATTTCATTTTCCATTCCCTGATAATACCACTGCGGCCATGCGTTGATTTCTTCCGTGAAAAAGTGCCAGCGTTCAATATTGGGGCCGCCGCCGAAAATAAGGATGAACGGAGCACGCCCGTAACTTTCTTTTGCCCATTTCAGGTCGGATGGCTTGATTTTTGTGGAACATACGCTCGGTCCGTTCCAGGTGAATCTGATTTCCGGGGACAGTTTCCTGACCCGTTTCAGATATTCATCGCGGTCATCGGGGTAGGCGGGTGCGGCTTCCGGACCCCAGTACATCGGCGGACAGAAATAGATTTTTGCCTCCGGGTATTTTTTCCACAGCTTTTCCGTGATTCCGCTTATGAACGCATAATCGGCATCGCCGCCGTTCGGATATTTTTCCGTCTCCTTGATATTGCGGGGATAGCGGGCATCATCGTATTGGAACATGAAACTGCCGCCGTTGGAAACAACATTTTCCGCCTGACGGTAAATGATTTCAAAATCGGCGGGGGAGGAACTGTCTAGCTTTGTCTGCGGAGTCCCTTCAATGGCATGTGTCGTGACACACCACTCAATGCCGAGAGAAGTGAAGAGTTCTCCCATTTCCCTGTAATCGGCGATATACTTTTCAGAGGATACTTCTTTCCACTTTTTCCAGTTTCCCCGGATGTCCGTCATGTCCCATGGGCGAACCAGCAGCATGATGTCAAGTTTGTACAGAAGATGCAGTTTTGCCCATTCCCTTTTGGTTATCTTTTTGAAATCGCTGACACCGCTCCAGTATCCGCGGTGTTTTGTCGCCGGGTAATCATAAATTTCAGCGGAGCGCACGGCTGGACCGTTCTTTGTTGCATCGGTCAGTTGGAGAAAGGAACCTGTCGCCCAGCTCAGACCCGTCTTGTCGAATGCTTTCAAAGTGATCTGCTTTTGTTCTGCATTGGCGCTCAAATAATAGGCCTGTGCTCTGGGATGCCGGTCTTTGGAAAGCTGCAAGGTAAGATTGACGGCATTCTTCAATGGTGTTTTCCCTACACTGCTTGTGCCGCCGAGTTCCGCGATGCGCTCCTGTATGAATTGAATCCGCAGGTCGTCAGCCGCGATTCCGTCGGGGATGATGCGGACATTGTTCAGCGGAATCCATCGTTCGCCGTAAACTGCTTTCTGCGGCGCGGGGTAGACGGCGCCCATGTAATGCGGGAAAGAGATCGCATATTTTTCCTTTGCCGCAGCCCCCGTGGGTTCTGTCAGTGTTTCAGCGCTGTTTCCCCAGCGGACTTCACTTTTTCTGTCACGGTTGATGCCGGAGATCAGAAACAGCCCCTCTTTGAACTTGAATGTATGGACATCCGTCAATCCGGTCTTGAGCGTTGCGGCAGGTTTGTCGAATTTGCCTTTCCGGAAAATCCGCAGGACACCGGTTTTGCGGTCGATCAGATAAAGTGCGCCTTTTTCGATTACCGGAATGCCGTTTCCGGGAATCACGAGGTTTGGCGATGCTTCGTTTGTAAAACCGGTCGGTGAGTTCTGAAAAAAGATGTAAGTTTTTCTGCTTGCCCTGCCATATTCCGGGAGTGTTGCCGCCGCGATGTCCGGGCGCGCATCATCATTGAGGTCGCCGATGGCAATGTCACTGACGATCAGAGGTGTTTTCAATTCGACAAATTCACTCAGTTCTTTGGGGATGAATTTCATTTTTCCGTAAAACGGTGCATAGTACAGACGGATCAGCGGCTGGCTCTTCACAGTGAAGACGGCATCCATTTCATCGTCCATGTTCAGATCGCAGAAATATCCTGAATTATTGTTGTTCTGCTGCGGACCGTAAAAATAGCCGTGCTGGATTTTATCCGGGGGAGTGAAACGGCGGAGACAGGCTCCGTGAAGAATGTCGAATGATGCCCCGTCAGGCTTTAGACTGCCGGTAAAACAATTTGCCGTCCATTGGTTTGCGCTCTGGTTGACGAAGGCGGTCTTGAACTGATCGTCCGGATTGAAAATGAAGATTCTCTGTCTGCTGCCCGTTACAAGAATATAAGTTTTTCCGCCGGCGGTTCCCGTATTCAGATTACTGCTTCCGGCACCGTCCTGAATTGCCGTGACAATATCCGCTTTTCCCGTGGCGCTTCCTTTGCCTCCGAGATAAATTTCCAGCTGCTCTTTTCCATTTTGAACCGTGAGCAGAATGACATCCGGCTGTTTGTCGCTGTTGACGTCGGCAAGCTCCGATTTCAGAATCTTTGATTGCGGTGTCAGGTTTCCGGCTGTCAGGTGCGCAATGCACAGAAGCAAGCCTGAAAAAATTATGATCCCTTTGCTGATACACATGTATATGCACCTTTCCATGTTATTGTTCCGTTCTTTCTTACTTGTCATACCACATGCCGGTATTTGCGATGTTTTTCACCGGTTCGGATATGTACTGCATCAGGAAAAAGAGCTGGTCGCCGTTGTTCAGACCGTAACTGCCGCTCCATTTCGCATACGCTTTTTTTGCAATGTTTTTCAGGGAACGGACTGCTCCGTTTTCAAAACCTGCGAGAAATGTCCAGTTATGTGGAAATGTCGGATAGACTCCCGCATACGGGGAACAATAGAGCAGTGCTCCGTTTGGATAGTTGCCCAGTCTGTATCCCCAGCGGTTTTTATCTGAATTGATATTGGCATAGGTGCCTTTGATATCAGTGGCTCTCAGATTGTAGGAGGCGTTGAAAAAAACATCTTTCTGCTGAGGGCAATGTTTTAAATTATAAGAGACTTTCTGTCCCCCGGTGATGTAATCCGGTTTTTTCCAGCCGGGGCATTGCAGTGCCCCGGGAGAAACATATTTGCTTTCCGTGAATAAGCCTGCTACTGTAGTTCTGCACCATATGCCATTCTGATAAACCAGATATGCCCGCTGCCACGCTGCTGCAATGCTGTTGCTGTGAGTTTCCGTGGGTCCGTATTCTTTGTTGTCGACCGAATAGGAGGATATTCCAGTAAGAATTTGCCTCATGTTTCCTGTACATGCGGCAACTTTCGCCTTTTCCTTCGCCACATTGAGTGCAGGCAGGAGCATTGCGGCAAGTATGGCGATGATCGCTATTACAACTAGAAGTTCTATCAATGTGAAGGTTTCCCTGTACGGCTTTTTCATGCAAACATCTCCTTATGTGTTGTTTGTCTTTTCATGGAAAGGCAGATTCCTGAGCTGGTGGGGGACGAAGATTCTGCATCCCGTCTCCCAAAGGTGCTCGTAAGCGACTTCCGCGACATGGCGGAAGTTCTCCACAACGGTCGGGATCGCGATTCCGGAGTGCTGCGGGGATTCCTCATTGTCGAAATCGCCGTAGAAATAATCGCGGTTGAGTCTGTAAGAGCGTTCCCGCAGGAAATTCAGGACGGCGCCGGTCATCTCCGCGGAGGAGGAGAGCAGCAGGGCAGGGGAGGCGCCTGACCTGCGCGAGTCAAATTCCGCAAGCTGTTCGCGGTTATAAGGTTCGTTATGCTGTTTGAACTCGATCAGACGGAAGAACCGGCGGTGTTTTTCACATGCGTCCATGAAGCCCGTGCGCCGTTCCGTCCAGACGAAGCGGTTGGAACGTTCCTCGACGAATGGCATGTCGAGAAGTCCGACGGGAGTGTTTTCCGGCAGGTTCGAGAGGAATGCGTCCGCAAGATCGAATGCCGCCCGGCGATGGTTGATCGAGACGAAATCGCAGTCGGGATAGCAGCGGTTCAGCAGCAGAAAGCGGCTTCGGTCGCCGACAACCCGGACGGCACGTTCAAAGTCTTCAGGCGAGAGGTTGTTCCAGAGAATCCGTCGATAGCGGCGGAGGATTTCCGGTGTCTGCAGGACATCCGTCACGTTGAGAATCCGGCGCTTTTCTTCGGGCACAAGCTGGAAAAGCCGTCCGAACATGGAATAGAAATTGAGCTCGGAGTTCCATTCCGCGAGATGTGTCATAAGCAGTTCGATGTGAACGATGAATGCCGCCTTGTCCTCAATCTCCGGAGCATCGGGGACAAACGTTCCGCCGCGCTGCGCCGCCTTGAGCAGTCCTTCGCGCAGGAGTTCGCCCACCGCCCTGTTGACCGTCGCGCGCGTGACGCCGTAACGTTCGACGAGTTCTTCTCGCGACGGGAGTTTGTCGCCGGGCTTCAGGACGCCCTGCCGGAGCATCGCATGGAGCTCGTTGATGATCTTCTGATATTTTGGTACAAACCCGGTTTCCGCAGTCATGATCCACCTTTCGTTCTTGTATTAATTATAATCAAAAATGAAAGATTGTCAAGACTGCAAAAGAATATTTTTTAATAAAAAGATAGTTTTTTGACAGGCACGAAAAAAGGGGGAAAGAACAGACATATTCGTGGGAATGAGAAATGAAAAAAGCGCACCACCTTGCGGGTGGTGCGCTTGAGAAGCAGCTCTGATTCAGATTACTTCATGAGTTCGCCGACCTGCTTGTAGAATTCCATACGGCGTGCGGCGTCCGCTTCCGCTTTCTTGTACAGCTCTTCCGCATCGGCGGGTGCTGTCTTGAGAAGGGATTTGTAACGGCCTTCGCTGCGGATGAATTCCTGGAAGTTGCCTGTCGGGGCCTTGGCATCCCAGGTGAACGGCTTGTCGCCGTTGTTCGGGTTGAAGCGGTAGAGCGGCCAGTAACCGCAATCCACGGCGCGCTTCTGTTCGACCTGAGTCTTGCTCATATCGATGCCGTGTGCGATACACGGAGCGTATGCCATGATGATGGACGGTCCCTTGTGGGCTTCCGCTTCCTGGAAGGCTTTGAGTGTCTGGAGTCTGTCCGCACCCATGGAGATGGAGGCGACGTAGACATATCCGTAGCTCATGCACATGAAGCCGAGGTTCTTCTTGGCAAGGTGTTTACCGCCTGTCGCGAATTTCGCAACAGCCGCGATCGGGGTGGACTTGGATGCCTGTCCGCCGGTGTTGGAGTAAACTTCCGTGTCGAGGACGAGAATATTGACATCGCGTCCGGAAGCCACGACGTGGTCGAGTCCTCCGTAACCGATGTCATACGCCCATCCGTCGCCGCCGAGAATCCAGACGGACTTGTCGACGAAGTAGTCCTGGAGTTCCTGAATCTTTTCAAGAATGACCTTGCCTTCGGGGCAGGCGTTCCTGATGGCTTCCGGCAACGCCGCTTTCACGGCATTCTGCGCGGCAACGGCTTCCGGCCCTTTGGAATCCCAGAGCTCCATTGCCTTGCCGAGAACGTTTTTGAGGGAGTCGCAGGCATTTTCACATGCGAGAACCTTTTCCACATTGAGTTTGAGAATCGCACGGTTCTGATCCACGGAAAGCCTCATGCCCAGACCGAATTCGGCATTGTCCTCGAACAGGGAGTTCGCCCAGCTCGGTCCTCTGCCTTCTTTGGTTGTGGTATAGGGAATGGTCGGGAATGTTCCGCCGTAGATGGAGGAGCATCCAGTCGCATTCGCGATGATCATATTGCTGCCGAAGAGCTGGCTCATGAGTTTGACATACGGTGTTTCGCCGCATCCCGCGCAGGCGCCGGAGAACTCGAACAGCGGTTTCTTGAACATGGCGCCCTTGACGGTCGTCGGAGCGAAAGAACCGAGAACATCGTCGGGGAGAGAATCGAAGAACTTCTCGTTGGCATTTTCGCCGGCGGCACGCTCTTTTTCGAGCGTGGACCAGGTGAGAGCTCTCTTTTCCGGCTTGGTCGGGCAGGTTTCAAGGCAGACGCCGCATCCCGTGCAGTCTTCGATATAGACCTGAATCTTGAAGTTGTAAGCCGGATCTTTCTTCGGTTTGGACTCAATGGTCTTGAAGGATGCCGGAGCATTTGCCAGATCTTTGGGATCGATGAGCTTGGCTCTGATCGCTGCATGCGGGCAGGACATGGTGCACATGTTGCACTGAATGCAGTTGTCGGAGTTCCAGACCGGAACGCGCGGAGCGATACCGCGTTTTTCGAGACAGCTTGTGCCGGTCGGAAGTGTGCCGTCAACGGACATCGCGGATACCGGAACTTCATCGCCCTTGAGGTGCATCAGCGGCTTGATGATGGATTTCGCAAACGGAATCGCATCGTCGCTGATGAGCTGCGGCGGAACGTAGCAGGACACGCCGTCGAGAGACGCCGGAACCTTGACTTCCTGACAGGCATCGACAGCCAGATCGATCAGTTTCAGGTTCATGTTGACAACTTCGTCGCCTTTTTTCTTGAAGGTCTTCTTCGTCATTTCCTGCATGCCGACGTAAGCCTTGTCGAACGGAACGATGCCGGAAACCTTGAAGTATGCCACCATCATGACGGTGTTCGCGCCTTTGCCGCGGAGACCGGGCTGGCTCTTGATGATCGCTTCCGCGTTGATGTTATAGAACTTGATCTTTTTGTTGATGATCGTTTCCTGCATGTCGCGGGTCAGCTTCGAGAACACTTCATCGTTGCTATAATGGCTGTTCAGCAGGAATGTTCCGCCTTCCTTGATGCCTTTGAGGAGATCATAGCGCCCGATATAGGAGGCGCTGGAACAGGAGACGAAATCGGGAGAGGTGATGAGATAGGTGCTCTTGATCGGCCTGTCGCCGAAACGGAGATGGGATACCGTCACACCGTAGGATTTCTTGGAATCGTAGGAGAAGTAAGCCTGGGCATACTTGTCGGTGTTGTCGCCGATGATCTTGATGGAGCTCTTGTTTGCTCCGACGGTTCCATCGCCGCCGAGACCCCAGAACATGCAGTTCGTGGTGCCTTCCGGTTCGGTCGTGATCTCTTCCTCAATTTTGAGAGAGAGGTTGGTGACGTCGTCGTCAATACCGACCGTGAAACCGTGGAAACCGCCTCTTTCAAGGTGTTTGTAAACTGCGAGAACCATGGATGGCGTGAACTCCTTGGAGGAGAGTCCGTAACGTCCGCCGATGATGTAAAGTCCCATTCCTTCGAGAGCGACCTTGACATCGAGGAACAGAGGTTCGCCGATTGCGCCCGGCTCTTTGGTTCTGTCGAGAACCGCGACTCTCTTGGCTGTTTTCGGAACAAGCGCCTTGATGGCTTCCACGGAGAACGGACGGAACAGACGGACTTTGATCAGTCCGTATTTCGTGCCGCGTTTCGCGTTGAGGTATTCAATTGTTTCTTCGATGGTTTCGCAGCTGGAACCCATCGAAACGATGATGTCGGTGGCATCCGGTGCGCCGACATAGTCGAAGAGGTGCATCGGCCTGCCGGTGACGGCGGCGACTTTGTCCATGTATTCCTGAACGATTGCGGGAAGTTCGTTGTAGAACTTGTTGACCGTTTCGCGTCCCTGGAAGTAGACGTCGGGATTCTGGGCGCCGACTTTGCAGATCGGTTTTTCAGGGCGGATGCCTCTGTCGCGGAACTCCTGAATATATTTGGGTTCAACGAGCTTTGCAATATCTTCGTAAGAGATTTCTTCGATCTTGTGAAGCTCATGGGATGTGCGGAAACCGTCGAAGAAAGCGAGGAACGGAACCTTGCTCTTGAGAGTTGCGAGGTGGGCGACGAGCGCCATGTCCATTTCTTCCTGGACGGAAGCAGCGGAGGTCAGCGCGAAACCGGTGTTTCTGCATGCCATGACGTCGGAATGATCGCCGAAGATTGCGAGAGACTGACAGGCGAGAGAACGCGCCGTCACATGGAAGACGCAGGGGAGCATTTCGCCCGCGATCTTATACATATTCGGAATCATGAGGAGCAGTCCCTGAGAAGCGGTATAGGTGCTTGTCAGAGAACCTGCGGCAAGAGCTCCGTGCACGGCGCCCGCGGCACCGGCTTCGGACTGCATTTCCATGACGGAAACTTCTTTTCCCCAGATGTTTTTCTTTCCCTGGCTTGCCCACTCGTCAACGTATTCGCCCATTGTCGAAGACGGAGTAATGGGATAAATGGCTGCAACTTCGCTCAATGCGTAAGCCACATGCGCGGCGGCGTAATTGCCGTCTACTGTAATTTTTTTCCCGGACATCAGTGTTATCTCCTTAACATTCGGTTATATGGTTTAGGGTATTGAAAAATACTATTTTTATAATTCATTCTACAAATATGGCTGTTAAGATACACCGCGTTCTTTCGATTGTCAACAGGGGATTTGAAATATTTCTTTTCTCTTTGAGAAAAAATCCCGACGATGCACCGCATTGCGCGGCGGTGATTCTTTTTCCTCCGCAATTTTGAGAGGGGGATTTGCATTTCCGGAAAAGAATGGTATGTTTGACTTCGGTTCAGACAAATCAACATGACAAAGAGGGAATTTATGTGGAATAAAATCTTTTTCGGACAGGACATCGTCGGCGGCATTACAAAATGGGGGCTTTTCTGGCGCGGTGTCGTTGTTATGGCGTTCGGGGCGATTTTCGCGTTCAAGCCGTTTTTCACTGCGATCAATCTCGGATTTCTTACGGGATTCCTGATGGCTCTCAGCGGCATCTGGATCATGATCAGCGCGTTCACAAGGGAGGAGAAGCGCACGGCGTGGTTCTTCTACGGGTTTCTGCTGACAGTTGCCGGAGCATTGCTGCTGTATAATCCGGTTGCGGAAATCATCTTTCTCGCATGGTGCATCGCGACATTCTTCCTGTCCTCCGGCGTGATCGGGATTTCAATTTCTTCTGCGATCAGCACGGACTCCGTCAATAAGACGTTCAACATCATCAGCTGTCTGCTGAGTATTCTGGTCGGGCTCTTTCTGCTGTTCGCGCCGGTTTTCGCGTTCGCGCAGCTGGTTCTGGTGACGGGAATTGTCCTGCTGGCGGAGGGGCTGCTTTTCGTGATTTTCTCATTCTTCATGCCGAAGGAAATCCAACAGTAATTCCTACGGAGGGACCTGAACCGGTCAGGTCCCTTTTTGCTGTACCGGTTTCGTATTAGCGTAGCAGTAGATACAGCCGTTGCCGCAGGTGTTGTAGCTGCCGATGTCCACACTCGGGGCGCAGTTGCAGAACGGACGCTGGCTTCTGTCTTTTCCGGCAGGAAAACGTTTATGCGTCAGTTTCTCCATCAGCTCGGGGTCGATGCACGCGCCGGAACGGATTCCATACAGCTCCAGTCCTTCGCAGCAGGAGCGGAGTTCAAGCGCATGTTTTTCCGCGATGTTCTTGAACGCTCCGGCTGTTTCCGCAATCATTGATTCATCGGGGCGGATGACCGGACATTCCGCCATGTTCCGTTCCGTTTTCCGGTAGAAGTCGAGAAAGCTGATGACGCAGCGCTCCGTATAAGGCGCCAGCCGTTCCGCCAATGACTGAAAACACCGGATATGTTCCGCGACTCCATATTTTCCGGTGAAGAGAATCGGGTCATAACGCCAGACGATCTTCTGTCTGCCGATCTGCTCCGAAAGCAGCCGGAACGTGCGGATGAGTTCCGTTTTCGGCGGCAGATGCTTTTCGATTGTGGTGTTATAAGGCGTCAGCGTGAACTGGAAATAATAACAATATCCCATGTCGTCGATTTCATGGAGCAGCGGCAGCATCGGAGCCGGATTTTTTGTCCAGAATACGATGCAGTCGATTTTGTCCGGAGAGAGACTGATCTCTCTGATCTGTTTCGGGTTGAAGGGATTGCGAACGGAAACCGATCCGGTTTTCAGCCGTTCCAGCATCCATCTTCCGTAATACGCCGGAATGTCCGTGCGTCTGCTTGCGCTGATGACCATAGATAAAAAATTCCGCCTTTCCTCCGTAACTTACATCTGCTGATGTTCAGGGACGGGATTTTTTCCGTTTCATATTTTCATAAAAAAAGCAACTGAGGGATCTGCTTGTGCCGTCAGTTGCTTTGGACTTCGGATATTCCGGTCGGATTACTGGAAGATATCCTCCGGTTCGACGAATTTCACAGCGTCGTCCGCCTTGAGCTTCTCAATCGCGACATCCGGCGCATCAAAACGGAAAATGATAATCGCCGCTTTCGTCGCCGCAAACGCATACATGTATTCCACATTGATCGAATACCTGCTGAGCGTATCCAGAATCGAGCACATGCCGCCGGGACGGTTCGGAACCTCGACAGCCACGACATCCGTCACCCGGACAATGATCTGATTCCGTGTGAGGACGTCGCGCGCCTTTTCCCAGTCTTTGGTGATGACGCGCAGAATTCCGAAATCCGTCGTATCGGCGAGGGAAAGCGTCAGAATATCAATATTGTTTTCCGCAAGCAGTTTGCAGATTTTGTTCAGAGAACCGGGTTTGTTCTCCGCAAAGATCGAGAGCTGATTCAGTTTCATCGTAAACCCCTTTCCGGTTAATTGTTGCTGCGGCGGTCAATGACGCGCTTTGCCTTGCCTTCGCTCCTCGGGATCGAGTTCGGCGGAAGCATTTTGACCGCGACGCGGATGCCGAGGACTTTTTCTATGGCGTGGGAGAAGCGTGCGGTCAGCGTCTCGATCGCGCTGATTTTGTCGCTGAACATCTCCTGCGTCATTTCAATGTCGACCTCGACGTTGTCGAGCCCGTGGCTCCGCGTCAGAATGATCTGATAGTGCGGCAGATTCTTTTCCTCGTTGAGAATCGCGGTCTCGATCTGAGACGGGAAGACGTTGACGCCGCGGATGATGAACATGTCGTCGCTGCGGTGCGATATCTTTGAAATCCGGCGGATGGTGCGTCCGCAGGCGCATTTTTCCGTCATGATGCTTGTCAGATCTCGCGTCCGGTAGCGGAGCATGGGCATCGCCATCTTGGAAAGCGTGCTCAGAACGAGTTCTCCTTCCTGTCCGTCCGGCAGGACTTCCAGCGTGTCGGGGTCGATGATCTCCGGGTAATAGTGGTCTTCAAAGATATGGAGACCGCACTGGCATTCGCACGCCGCGCCGACGCCGGGTCCCGTGATTTCGGAGAGCCCGTAAATGTCGAACGCCTTGATGCCCGCGCCCTCTTCAATATGGCGGCGCATCTCCTCCGTCCACGGTTCCGCGCCGAACATGCCGCGGCGGAGCGGAAGTTTGCGGAGATCAACCCCCATTTTCCGGGCTTCTTCGATCATGTGGACAAAGTAGCTTGGCGTGCATGCAATTGCGGTTACGCCGAAGTCCTTCATCAGCATGATCTGGCGTTCCGTATTTCCGCCGGAAGCGGGAATCACGGTGGCGCCGAGTCCCTCTGCGCCGTAGTGCGCGCCGAGTCCGCCGGTGAAGAGCCCGTAACCGAAGGAGACCTGCACAATGTCATCGCTGGAAACTCCCGCCGCCGCCATTGCGCGCATCATGGTCTCCTGCCATACGTCGAGGTCGCTTTTCGTGTAGGCGACGACGATCGGCTTGCCCGTGGTTCCGCTGGATGCGTGCAGACGCACAATGTCCTTGAGCGGGCTTGCGAACAATCCGAAGGGATAAGTGTCGCGGAGATCCGCCTTGATCGTGAACGGCAGGTGTTTCACATCGTCCAGGCTTCTGAAGTCGTCGGGCGTCAGATTTTTTTCTTCCATGCGTTTGCGGTAAAACGGCACATTTTCGTATGCCCGCCGGATGATCCGGGCAAAACGCTCCGTTTGAAGTTCCCTGAGTTTTTCCATCGGCAGATAGTCCGGCGCACTGACCGGATTGAATCCCGGATTCCCCATTCGTTTATACTCTGACATTCTTCCTGAACCTGTATTATGTGATTGTGATGAGTAAGACTTATTCCTGCGCCCGCTTGAATGCGGCGATGTTCTGTTCTGCAACTTCGCCTTTGAAAGACTCGCGGATCAGAGCGATCCAGAGTTCCTCGGGGAATTTGAGATATTTGTTGAGACGGCCGAGCATTGCGATGTTCAGCATTCTGGACTTCGCATCCTCTTCGTTGATTTCCGAGGGGCGGATGATGACGGCATCTTTTTTCAGATATTTCTCGTTGACTTCGATCTGATCTTCGGAAACCGCCACCAGATAGTCCGCCTGTCCTTCGGGAATCATCGGACTGTAGACCTTGTCGCCGAAACGGACGTCGCTGGAGACGGAGCCGCCGCGCTGGCTCATGCCGTGCAGTTCGCTTTTCTTGACGTCGTAGTTCATGCGGAATGCGGCTTCCGTCAGCATGTCGGACGCCTTGATGATACCTTGCCCCCCGATTCCGGCGAACAGAACATTTGTCAGTTTGTTTTCCATTGTCATGACCTCTCTTACTTTTTGAGCTTGGAAAGTTTCTTCATCTGAAGAATGCAGGGGCGGCGCGCGATGATGACGCTGGCGTCGTTGGACGCAAGGCGTTTTTTGACGAGTTCGACAAACTCGTCATGTTTGAGCGTCGGGTCGATCACGTCCACATTGTCCGCGCCTGCCGCTCTGCAGATTGCCTCCAGGTTCAGCTGCGAGGCGTCGGTCATGTTCAGATGGCGTCCCGTCGCGGGGTTCTCCTGAAGCCCGGTCATTGCCGTTGTGGAGTTGTCGAGAATCAGAACCAGATGGCCTGTCGCCGGCTTGTTGTAAACCATTTCCACGATTCCCGTGATGCCGCTGTGAACGAACGTGCTGTCGCCGATGACGCTGACGACTTTCCGCGCGTCTTCTTCCGCGAGTCCGTGCCGGAGCCCCAGTCCCGCGCCGATGCTTGCGCCCATGCAGACGCAGCAGTCGATTGCATTGAACGGCGGAAGCACGCCGAGCGTATAACAGCCGATGTCGCCGGAGACGATACAGCCCAGGTCGCGCAATGTCTCAAAGACTTTGCGGTGAGGGCATCCCGGACAGAGCTGCGGCGGACGCCCCGGCTTCGACGGAGCTTCCGGCGTTTCATCCCTGTTGACTAGTTTCGTGACCTTTGCAACATTGAGTTCACCGAAAAGGAAGGCGTCGCCTTTGGGCTCCACCTGAATTCCATGCGCCAGAATCTTTTCCGCCATGACCTTTTCGCCTTCCTCCACGACGACGGTGCGCCGACAGCCTTCCGTGAATTTGCGGATCGCCTCATAGGGCAGGGGCCATGTCATGCCGAGTTTGAGAATGCGCGCCTCGGGAAACGCCTCCCGCGCATGCTGGAAAGCGGCTCCGGCGCAGATGATGCCGAGATCGGACTTTTCCGGACCGGAGACCTGATGCAGATCGGATTTTTCGTTCCATTCCGCAAGCGCCTTCATGCTGTTGACCAGTTTGACATGCGCACCTTTGGCAAACGCGGGGATCATGACACGCTCTTTGACGGCACGGCGGTAGTTTCTGGCGGCGGGAGCTTCTTTGGCTTTCCAGCGGTTCACGATGCCGCGGGAATGGCAGACGCGCGTGGTCATGCGGAGCATCGCCGGCACGTGGAACTGTTCGGAAAGTTCAAGCGCCCTGATCGTGAAATCATAGGCTTCCTGACTGTCGGACGGCTCGAACATGGGCATCTGGGCGGCAATCGCGTAAAGACGGTTGTCCTGCTCGTTCTGGCTGGACGCCATGCCCGGATCGTCGGCGGATATGAGAAGGAGCCCGCCTTCGACGCCGATATAGGTCAACGTGAACAGGGGATCGGCGGCGACATTGACGCCGACATGCTTCATTGTGACAATCGTTCTTGCGCCGGAGAACGCGACTCCGGAGGCGACTTCCAGCGCCACTTTTTCATTCGGAGCCCATTCGGCGCTGCCGCCGATGGCGGAGAAATGTTCGAGAATCTCTGTCGAGGGAGTCCCCGGATAACCGGTTCCGAGTTTCACTCCGCAGGCAAGAGCCGCCTCGGCGACCGCTTCGTCGCCGCTGAGGATAATACGTTGTTCTGCCATAATATTTCACCTGTGATTTATTTCAGTAAAACAGTAATCTAATCCGGATTCACTTGAATTGCAAATAATTTCAGCTTTTTTACAGAAGAATGATCAGGACAGCTCCGGCAACCATCACGAGAGAGCCCGCCAGTTTCCGCCGGAGTCCCTTTTCATGGAACAGGACGCCGCCGAAGAAAACACTCAGCAATGCCGAAAGCTGGAACAGAGCCAGTGCATAGCTGACCTGCATTCTCCCGAAGACGACATTCGTCGTAAACTGCATGATGCCGGTGGTCGAGGCGAGAACCAGCAGGAGAAGCAGAGATTTCCTGTTCAGGGCAAACGCCTGCCGCACCGTTTTCCACATCCTGCCGTGACAACCGGAATGATGCGCAAGAAAACCGTCGTATTCCTCCCATTCCGCCGCTTCCTCCCGCCTGTGGCTGACAATGTGGGCAAGAACCGTATTGCAGAAGTAGAGCAGGGTCGAAAATACGGCGCTCAGGATGCACCACATCGCAAACGAGGTGAACGGATTTGACGCGGTGATCGTCTGTTTCAGGAAAACGGCTTCCGTCGCCGTGCAGAAAATCGCGTAGAAACGGAACTGAATATCCGGGCGCAGAAGCATTTTCACAGAAAACGATTCGCCTTGTTTTTCCCGCATGAGCACGAAACTTCCGGCAAGAATCAGAAAAATTCCGATGATGCCCCAAGGTCCCGGAACCTCTCCGATCAGGAAGAAGGCGGCGATCATGCTTACAATGACTTTATAGGAGTTGAGCGGCCCGAGCACGGAGAGTTCACCGTAATTCAGCGCCTTGATCAGACATGCGTTTCCGACTGCCGCGAGAATTCCCGACGCCGCCATCGGCAGCCAGAATGCGGCGCCCGGCTTTCCGAGTTCGAGAAAAGGCAGGCAGGGAAGCATGACAACGGAAAGCGCGATATAGGAAAAACAGTTGACTTTCAGTGACGGTTCGCCGTGAGAAGTCAGTTGTTTCTGGACGACATTGGAATAGGCGTTGGAAAAGATTCTCGCGAATACGGCAAGGATGGTAAGCAGCATGATGTTCCGTTCTTTCCTGATTTACAGACTGTGCACGGCATAATATATTCTTTTTGCTCTCTTTTGCAAGAAAATGCGGAAGGAAACAATTTGAATCGGGCGCGTTGGGCATTTATATTGCTGGGTCAACCAATGAGGTGCAGCGTATGGAACACAGGAAAATCGTGATTCTGGACGGGTTTGCCGCAAATCCTGGAGACCTGTCATGGAGCGAAATCGAGGCGATGGGAGACTGCCGGATCTATGCCCGGTGCGATTCCGAGCAGGAGATTGTGGAGCGTGCCGCCGATGCGGAAATCATTCTGACCAATAAATCGGTCATATCCCGCCTGGTGATGGAACAGCTTCCGAAACTGAAATATATCGCGGTTCAGGCAACCGGTTACAACGTCGTGGACATTCAGGCGGCGCGGGAGCGCGGGATTCTGGTCAGCAACGTGCCGGCATACAGTACGGATTCCGTGGCGCAGCTTACGTTTGCGCTGATCCTGGAACTGATGAACCGCACGGGAAAATATGCGGACGCCGTGGCGGAAGGTGAGTGGTGCCGGTGCAGGGATTTCACATTCTCGCTGGGGCAGTCTCACGAGCTTGCCGGACTGACGTTCGGCATTGTCGGCTTCGGCTCCATCGGCAGGGCGGTCGCAAAGATTGCGGACGCATTCGGAATGAAAGTGCTGGCGGCGGTGCGGACTCCGAAGGAATCCGGAATTGCGGAGTTCGTTTCCCTGGAAACGCTGTTTTCAGAAAGCGACATCGTTTCTCTGCATTGTCCGCTGACGGACGAGACAAAATTGCTGGTTAATGAAAAAACATTATCCCTAATGAAGAAGACTGCGCTCCTCATCAACACGGCGCGCGGCGGTCTGGTGGACGAAAAGGCGCTGGCGGACGCCCTGAACTGCGGACGCATTGCGGGGGCGGGACTCGATGTGCTGTCAACGGAACCGCCGTCCGCGGACAATCCGATGCTGACGGCGAAACACTGCATCATCACGCCTCACGTAGCCTGGGCGTCTTTCGAGGCGCGCCGCCGCCTGATTGACGTCTGCGCGGCAAATGTCCGGGCGTATCTTGCGGGGAAACCGGTCAACCTTGTAACGCCGTGACTTGATTTCAGGTGGGATGCTATGCTGAAAGTGCCGGAACCGAACAATTTTTCATGTATTCACAGACCGGAACCGAACGTCATGCCGGATCTTCCCCTGCCGTTCTGCCTGCGTTCCGCAGGGCATTATCTCCGCCTGAAGGAACATTACGAACGGATTCCCGCCGGAGCCAAGCCGTTTGTCCAGTTTTTCTGGGGAATCAGCGGAGACGGCGAGTTCATCGTTGACGGCGAACCGCAGATTCTGCATCCGGGAGATGTCTTTTACCGGATGCCGGGCGAGCCCCATTTTCAAGGGGCGCTTTCGGAACGGTGGGAATACCGCTGGTTCACTTTCGACGGAGAAGGCGCGGAAAATTTCATGCGCTCCTACGGGTATCCCCACCGCTGTTTTCACGCGGGGATCTGTCCGCATGAACTGTTTCTCCGTCTGGAGGAGCTGCTTCAGGAGATGAGCCCGTATGCCTGGCGCGAAATGATTTCCGTGGCTTCCTCCATTCTCGCGAGAGCGGGGGGACGCGAGGACTGTTCCACTCGGGAAGGGCGGCTCGTCTGCGAAGTGATCCGGCTCTGCCGCGAGAATTACGGCAATCCGGATTTGAATATCAACTCCATTGCGGAACAGCTCAAGGTGAACCGTTCCACTCTGCGGCGCATCTTTCAGGAGAAAATGAATATCGCCCCGAGCCAGTATCTGAGCCGGATGCGGATTCAGCGCGCATTGTCACTGCTTCAGGAAACCATCCTTCCGCTTTCCGAAGTCGCGAAGGAATGCGGCTTTACCGATGCGAGTTATTTTTCCCGCGTGATCCGGCGCAGTGTGGGCGATACTCCGAAACGCTTCCGGGAACGAATCTGATCCGCGGGATGCTGAAATGATGAGATGAGTTTTTTTTATGCAGGTTCCGCAGCTGTGCAAACCGCTTCACGGGGGCAGGAGAGCCGCTTTGCCGGGGAACTCTCCTGCGGAGTCAACAGGAAAAAGAAAACAAGGAGGATATGAAAATGAATGAACCGCGGAAAATGAGACGTTCCGACCGCCAGATCAGCAGCTTTTCCGAAATAGTTGAAATTCTTCAGAAAGCGGAATACGGCCATCTGGCGCTTGTCGACGGAGAACGTCCTTATCTTGTTGCTCTGAATTACGGGGTTGCCGTGAACGGAGAACGAATCACGCTTTATTTCCACTGTGCGCCGGAGGGACGCAAACTTGACTGCATCAGGAAAAATCCCCGCGGATGCTTCATGGCTGAAGACGGTGTCCGAGTGGTTTCCGCCGGACGGGAGAGCTGCAGGTGGACTGCGCATTACCGTTCCGTCTTCCTGGAGGGAACGCTGGAGATGATCGAATCCCTGCCGGAAAAAAGGGAGGCACTCTCCTGCATTATGAAACATTTCGACGCGGGGCACGAACTGAATGCGCCGGATAAAATGATGGAAATGCTTGCAATCCTGAAAATGAACGTGGAGCATGTTTCCGGGAAACAGAATCCGAATGTGTCCGGCGCGTGACGCCGCCGAGGGGGCTCGACGTTTCTTCTGACGACCTGTCTGGTCTGCCGTTATTGTGCTTTCATGCCTGTCTCTTCCGCTTCCGGCAGACGGAGGATTTCCTCCCGGGAATGCGCCGGAACCGTTCCCGCTTGTCCTTCGCGATATGATTTTGTTGTGAAAAATATCCGACTGCGGGGCAAAGAGACCTTGAAAGTATGCGCCGACCTGATATTTTACGGGGGAAACTTATTTGACGGAAGGACACGGAGTGTATGAAGAAAAAAACATCGGCGATTGTTTTTTGTGTTGCGGCGGTTCTTGTTCTTCTGCTTGCTGTTTTTCTTTTCCGGGGTGCGGAGCAGCGGATTTACGCCGGGACAGATGCCGCGGTTTCAGAAGAAGAACTGGAACGTTCCGATCTCAGGAAGATTGCGACACGCGCACTGCGGGACCGCGGCATTGAAACGAAATGCGCCATGGTGAAGCTGGACGGGACATTTCCCGACGGTTCCCGCCGTGTTGTGGTGGTTCTCAGGAACGGACGCGAGATGAAGGGACGTCTTTACAAGGAGCGGAACCGTCTGAAGATCGCGGTGGATGTCATCAGTGGGTTTGAATCATAATATGGAGGAATGAAAAATGTCTGCGATGATAAAAAAAGGATTCGTCCTGTGCTGTTTGGCGTTTGTGTTCGGGCTGGGGGCGGAGGAGGCGCAGAAAACTGCGGAAGCGAAAACGCCGGAAATGAAGATCGCCGTGCTGGATTTCACCTGCATTGATCTCGTCGGGCAAAAACTGCGTCTGATGAAGGACAAGCCGCTGGATACCGCTTACAAGGGGATTCTCAGCAATGCGGACCGCCAGAGCATCGACGACCGGATGCAGGGGCTGGTCAGAATGATCGACGCCCGTATCGCCGGCTCCGCCGCAATGACGGCAATCGGGCAGGATTTTCAGGAAAATGCCCGTGACCGTGCGGCAAGGGAGGCTCTGGCAGAGAAGATTCTGAACTCAAAACAGCGTCCCATTATAATCGGCGCGGAATATATGACAGGTTATCTCGGGGAATATCCGGAGACTTTCACGCTTGTGAACCGCGAGGGGATCGAATCCGCGCTGAAATCTCTGGATTTCGGACGTGCCCCGACCGCGGAGGACGCCGATCAGCGGATTCGGGAATTTTCAGAAAAAAGCGGAGCGACCCATGTTCTGATCGGAACGGTTGCCGATTTGAATACGGAACATAAGAAATTCTCCGGCTACGGCATCAAGACGGATCGAATTCAATATTCCCTGGATGTGCTTGTGAAGGTGATTGACCTCAGGACCAGTCAGATTGTATTTTCAAAAGTCGTCACGGGGGAGAAATCCCTGATGAATACGAAATTTGCCCAGACGATTGACGATTCGCTTTTTCAGGATCTCATGAAGGATGCGCTCAGGCAGGCCGCCGGGGCGATGAACGCACGTTTTGGCAAGGTTGGAAAATAAGAAGGAGAGTGTGGATATGCGGAAATCATTACTGTTTTGCTGTCTGTTCGCTGTCTGCTGCGCATTGAGCGCGGCACCGAAGGAAAAAATTGCGGTGGCTTCGGACAACCGCGCAGGACTTTCCGAAAATGAGATTCAGGCACTGACCGGCAGAATTGAGGCGAAACTTAACGGAAAATACAATGTCGTCACCCGCTCCGCCCTGGAGGCGATTCTCCGCGAGAATCAGTTTCAGACGGAATCGGGGCTGGTTGATGACCGCGGGACTCTGGCGCGTTTCGGCAAGGTCTCCGGCGTGAATCTGCTTCTGCATTATACGGTGGCGAAACTCGGAAACGGATATACGATGAGTTTCATGCTTGTCAACTGCACGACCGGTGAGGTCGATGCGGAGAAAAAGGCGGTGGCCGACGCCGCTTCCTTCGCGCAGCTGATTGCGCGCATGGATATTGCGCTGGATAAGATGGGGCTTCTTGCCAAAGGCGCGGATACGGTCCGCAAACTCGCAATCCTGCCGGTGAAAGTTGCAGGCAGGAACATTTCCCCGGCGGATGCCGCCGCTTTCGGCAGCAAACTGGGCAGTTCACTTCGGGGAAGCGGCGTTTTTGAACTGCTGGAGCGCGCCGATCTCGACAAGATTGTCGCGGAGTCCAAAATGGTTGACTTTGCACTCGCTGACAGCGGGCAGTATTCCCGGATTGCGCAGATGTCCGTGGCGGACGATATTCTTGTTCTGAACTTGACGCGCTTGGAGAACAATCTGATCTCAAGTTCGACGCAGATCGCCGGAACCAATTCCAGAATCGTATCGACAGTGCAGGCGGATTTCAAGCTGCTGGAAGTGAAGACCGGTAAAGTCATCGCTTCCGGAGATTTCAAGTTTACGATGCGCTCCACCGAAATTCCCGCTTCGGAGAAACGCGACTGGACTGCCGCCGATTATACGAACGCGCTTCTTGACCGTGCCGTCGCCGCTTTGGCGGAAAACATTCTGGAACAGGTCGATCCGGTGCTCGTCGCCGCGGTGGACGGAGGACAGGTCTATCTGACGCGCGGCTCTCTCGGCGGCGTGAAAGCGGGAGACGTGTTTCAGGTTTATGTCAAAAGCGCGGGGATTGTGCATCCGGTGACGAAAAAGGTGATCGGTCAGGCGGAAAAGATGGCGGGAACGGTTCGAGTGAATTCAGTTCAGCCGGAATTGAGCACAGCGTCGATCATGACGGGAAAAGCTGCCGATTTTGCCGTCGGCGCCGTTTGCCGGAAACAGGCGCAGGCTCCTGCCGCGCAACCGCCTCCGGCATATCCGATGGCGCAGTAGGAAAGGGCAGGGGATGGCAGGAAAAAGAACAGCGGGACGTCTTGCGTTATGCCTGACGGGAGGCATTGCGCTTCTGCTGCTGTCCGCATGCGGCACGGTTTACACGCAGGCGGATCAGGAACGTGTCGCGGAGCTTTACTATGCCAACCGGCTGGATGAGGCCGCCGCGGAAACGTCTGAAATGAGTGACGATTTCCAGGGGGAGACCGGCGGGAACGCGCTTCTCTGGCACATTGAAGCCGGATCGGCAAATATGGAGGCGGGAAAATACGGGGAATCCCTCAAGCATCTCCGGCGCGCGGAAAAGCTGCTGTATCTTCATGACTCACAGGGGAGACTGGATCTGCACTCTCCCGGAAAGGCATCTTACAGCGGATTCCGGAGCGACCGCATTCTTCTGAGCATGTTCAAGTTTTTCGATTATCTTTCCTGCGACCAGTTTGAAGATGCCCTCGTGGAGATTCGCCGTATGAGGCAGAGCCAGTATCGTTTTCTGCTGGACGATGCGGACAAGGCGATGCTGGAATACAACCGCAGGAATTCCGGCAGGGATGTGCCGCCTTACCGGATGAAGATGGAAGTTTTCGACGACAAGACAGCCAATTCCGCGTTCGGACTGGTCAAGGTTTTGCCTGATTATCAGGAATACAACAGTCTGCGCCGCCCCGTTTACAGCGCCATGTTTCATCCGCTGGCGTTTTATCTGTCCGCAATAGCCTACTACTGGGACAATGACTGGGATGAAGCCGCGATTGACCTGAAATATCTTTATGGAATGCAGCCGGGAAACGAACTCATACGGCGGGATTGCGCAACCGTCCTGAAACTTCTTGACGAGCCGTATCCGGACGGTTTGAAGAATGCCGCCCCGTGGAATTACTCCCTTTGCGATGATATTGTTTTTGTGATCGTTGCCGACGGACGCGCTCCCGCATGGACCACCCGTTCCGTTTCCTTTCAGATTCCCGGCATGGTTCCTGCAAAATGGAGTTTTCCGATTCTGGAAAAAACGTCTCCCATGCCGGCAAACGCCGTAACGGTTTCTGCGGACGGCAGGACAGTGCCTCTTTACGCTCTGGCTGATCTGCATGAAATTTTCAATGACGAATACTGGCAGCTGACAATGCCGGAGATGATTCGGCGCGCCGTGAGCGCAATCAGGAAACAGACACAGGCGAACACCGCCGCCAAAGCATCCCTTGCCGCCGCGGTCGCCGCACCTGATTACGGGGGAAAGGCATTGGCAATCGCCGCCGCTACCGCCGCGGTCGCCGCAACCAAAGACATCTCCATGAATGATTCCGACTGGCGGCGCTGGGCAACGGTTCCGCGCCGTTTCATGGTGACGCATTTTCCGATCCCGAAGGACCGGAAGATCACGCTGTCCCTTGACAGGGCACACACCGTGACGCTCAAACCTGAAACGCACCGCGCTGTGATTTACGTTCGCAAACTGGATAACGCCTATGTCCCGCATGTCTGGGAGTCGGGCGATTAGGAAGGAGATATTATGTTGAGGCTGATTTTTCTGACACTGCTGCTGGTGATGATGACGTCCTGCGGTTCGACGGCGCGCATGATCGAGATCGGTTCCGATGAAGACCTGACGACAATCAGTTCCATTGATCCCCGAGACTGGCAGAAAGCCGCGGTGGATAGCATCAATTCCATGCTGGAGTCCGGCGCTTTGAAGCGTGCGGACGGCAGAAAGAATGTCGTGATGATAAGCCGTATCCGCAACTATACGCTTCAGCATCTTGAATCCCGGCTTCTGACGGCGAAGATGCGCCAGGCGATTCTGGCATCGGGACAGGCGATTGTGACATCCGCGATCGGCAACAGCAGCAACGTCGATCTTGCCGTGAGACGGATTCGCGACAAGGAACACGACGATCTTTTCGACCAGACTACGGTTCAGAAGCGGGGCACCGTAATCGCACCTGACTTGAGTCTGTCGGGCTCCATCACGCAGCAGACCACGATTCAGGGGCGCACGGAAGAGAGTTATTTTGTCTTTCATCTTGTCCTGACAGACCTGAAGACCGGGCTTGCTCTCTGGGAAAACAATGTGGAAGTCGCAAAACAGGGAACGCATTCGATTTTTGAATAAACGAAATAACCGGATAAGGAGAAGAAAGATGAAAAGATGCAGAAAGACGGTCGTTCTTCCGGCTGTTCTGGGGGGAATGCTGGCGCTGTGCGCCTGTCAGGATTCAGTGAATACGCTGGAAAATATGGACAAAACAGCACAGCAGGAGTATGTCGACACCCGGTATTTTTCCACTGATTCCTACTGTCGCGACCGTATTACGATTCTGGCGGTCAATAAGACCACGACCGATTCGGGGCTCATGAAGTTCCAGGTGCAGATCCGGAGCAACCGCTACGGTTTCTGGTCCGAGCTCTGGAGCGACATCATGGGGGCGAATCCGTATCACATTTCCTACAAGGTGGACTGGCTTGACGCAAAAGGGATGAAAGTCAATACCGCGTCAAGTGTCTGGCTGCCCGAAATCCTGATGCCCGGGGAAGTGAAATACATTCAGTCCGTGGCGCCGAACGCCAACTGCAGGGATTTCTTCATCAGCTTCAAGGAAAATTAACCAATTACAGAAAGGATTGAACTATGAAACACAAGTTTTTTCTGGCTTCCGCTTCCGTTGCCGCCCTTCTGGCGGCAGGCGGCTGCGGTTCCGCTCCGGTAAGGATTGACACCGCTTCCAATCAGGGGCTCACGACGATTCATCAGATTGACTTCAAGGACTGGCAGATCGCGGCGGAGAAAGGCATCAGCTCCATGCTGGAATCCGGCGCGCTGAAACGTGCCGACGGACGCAAGACGATTCTCATGATAAGCAATGTCAAAAACAGCACGTCGGAGAATGTCAACACCCGCATCCTGACCGATAAAATACGGCAGGCGGTTCTGCGGTCGGGACAGGCGGTCGTGACAACGGCGGTCGGCGCCAAAGGCGCGGAGGAAACGGCGGTGCGCCAAGTGCGCGAACTTGAGAACGATGACCTCTTCAACCAGTCCACCGTCCAGAAACGCGGCACTGTGATCGCGCCTGATATGAGCTTGTCAGGAGAGATTGTCCAGCAGCAGAGACGTTCGGGACGGACCGAGGAGTCTTATTTCTTTATCCACATGGTCCTGACGGATCTTGCCACCGGGCTTGCGATGTGGGAGGACAATGTGGAAATCGCAAAGCAGGGGACGAAATCCATCTTTGATTAACAGAAATCCGTTTTTCTTCCGGAGCGCAGTTTCTTCCGGAAGAAAACAGCCTCAGGCGGCGGAGTCCTTGTCATGCTCCGCCTCTTTCTTTTCAGGTTTCGGAGCAAAATATTCTTTCAGAAGCAGCAGACCGCAGATTACCGCAAATGCGGGGAAAACCCATTTCGCATGGATGTGTCCGGGAAACAGAAACTGCGCGGCGACTGCCCCCAGAGCGACGATGAAAACGATCCAGTAACACATCCGTTCCGTAACTTTTTTCGATTTTATCAATGCCGCCATCAGAAAAAGAAAAACGACTCCGATTGTAATAACAGCGATTTTGTGCATGGCAATAACTCCTTTCATCGTAACAACTTAAAGAACGGCAAAAAAAACGGAAAAGACAAAAGAATGTGATGAAGTCAGTTTTTGTGTCCTGTTCCTTTTCTTTCTGCAACCGGATCAATATACCTTGCCGCGCAGATTTTTGCAATGATCTTCACCCCCTCGGATATTCTTTTTCATGAAAAGAAATCAAACATAATCTCGCCATCTCGCTATCTCGCCATCTCGCCATCTCGCTATCTCGCTATCTCGCTATCTCGCCATCTCATAATCTCATAATCTCGCTATCTCGCTATCTCGCTATCTCGCCATCTCATAATCTCATAATCTCGCTATCTCGCTATCTCGCTATCTTGCTATCTCATAATCTCATAATCTCGCTATCTCGCTATCTTGCCATCTCGCAATCTTGTTTAAAACTCCGGACAGGGGCGGTATACCTCCCGTCGCGGCTTTTCCTCCGGAGGCGGCGGCTGCGCCTTGACCGGAAACTGATTGCGAAAACTGCGCGGCGAGGTTCCCGCTTTTCGTTTGAAGTAGTTGGAAAAGTAGTATTGATCCGAAAAAGAGAGCTGTGCGGCGATTTCCTTGATGGAAAGTTTGGAGTAAAGCAGCAGACGTTTTGCCATTTCAATCTTTTTGTTCATCAGATATTCATAGGGTGTCGTATGGAACGCCTGACGGAACGACCGGATCAGATGCGCTTCCGAAAATTCCTGCTTCTCCGCATATTCCTCCAGGTTGAATCCATTTTCCAGTGCTTCATCCAGCGCCCCTTTCAACTGTTCGACTTCCGGCGGCAGTTTTGTGTGCATCCCATAGACGATGCGCGCCGCCTCCTCCACAAACTGATGAAAGATCAGCGCCGCCTGCTGATTGGAATCGGGGGAATTGTGATTCACGGAAAACATCGCTTCAAAATGTTTTTTCAGTCCGGGGCAGTTCGGAATATAATAGACTTCCTCCAGACGGTATGCCTTCAGTAGATAGTGCATCATGTCGCCGCTGATGACAAAGAAAAGTTTCTGCCAGGGATCGTTGCGGTCCGGCCAGTAAGTGTGCGTGCTGTACTGCGAAAGCACGTAGACGCTGTCTTTCACGGGGCGATAGGAATGCCCGTTGATTTCGAGTCCGCCGGCGCCGGCACTGACATACTCAACGGTGCAGAGCTCGTAGTTTTTCCGCGTGATGCTTCCCGTGCGGCTGTTTGCCACGGCTTCCGTTGCGGCGAAGAGCTGAAACGGAAACGGTTTTTCCTGCGCTGTCTTGGGATTGGTTTCAGTCAAGATTGCTCATCCTTTGTTGTATTTTATTCATGGATTTTATCGTGATAAATCAATCTTTTTATTTGATGTTTCCCATTAAAATATTACATTATATCATGGAAGCGGAAAAAATCAATCAAATAACCAACCTATCAAAGGAGTTTTTTGGAATGGAAACATTGAAAGTGGGTCTTATTGCGACCGGCGGACGCGGTCACAACGGATGGCAGGCGCATCAGCCTGAAAAGGGTGTCACGATCGTTGCCGGCGCGGATATTGCGCCGCAGGCCAGAGAGGAGTTCAAGGAAAAATTCCCGGAAGCCAAGGTGTTCGAGGACTACAGGGAACTGCTGAAAATGGATGAAATCGGCGCAGTGTTCATTTCCACTCCCGACTATCTCCATGAAGAAATGGCGATCGACGCCCTGAAGGCTGGCAAGGCGATTTACCTTGAAAAGCCGATGGCAATCACAATCGAAGGCTGCGACCGCATTCTTAAAACCGCAATGGAAACCGGTTCCAAATTGTTCATCGGACACAATATGCGTCATTTCCCCGTCGTTCTCAAGATGAGAGAGATCATTCAGTCCGGCATCATCGGCGATGTTCAGGTCGGCTGGACAAGACACTTCATCGGATACGGCGGCGACGCCTATTTCCGCGACTGGCATTCCGAACAGCGCTACTCCAACGGGCTTCTGCTTCAGAAGGGCGCACATGACATCGACGTTATGCACTGGCTGATGGGAACCTATACAAAATCGGTTGTCGGCATGGGTATGCTTTCCGTTTACGACAAGTGCGGCAGACGTTCTCCCGAAACGCCCGGATGCGCAAAATGGGATCCCGCCCAGTACCCGCCGCTTGAACAGACCGGATTTTCCCCGATCATCGACGTGGAAGATCACAACATGATTATGATGCAGATGGAGAACGGCGCCCAGGCAACGTATCTCCAGTGCCACTATGCGCCGGATGCCGAACGCAACTATACCTTCATCGGCACCAGGGGCAGAGTCGAAAATATCGGGGACAGCGGTGACTGCTATGTCCATGTCTGGACCCGCCGCGGTCCGCGCTCCACGCCGGATATTGTTTATCACATCAAGCCGGAGGTCGGCGGACACGGCGGCGCGGACGGCCC
Organism: uncultured Lentisphaeria bacterium; assembly: GCA_949282305.1. Lineage (GTDB taxonomy): Bacteria > Verrucomicrobiota > Lentisphaeria > Victivallales > UBA1829 > UBA11452. The sequence continues at coordinate 72,928 of CASDPB010000011.1, forward strand.
GATCGTGAACAACTTCCTCGACTTTGTGATGCACGGAGCCAAAACGAATACTTCTCCGATTGCCGCACGCAATTCTGTCGCCACCGGCGTCCTCGGGCATTATTCGATGCGCCACGGCTGCAACCGTCAGGATATTCCGCAGCTCCCGAAGGAGATCATCGAATATTTTGAAAACAATCAGGTAAGGAAATAAAATTTCATAAACCTGCGGTGTTGTAAAGACACTCCCCAGCCGGGTTCGCCCTCTGCCGGAGTGTCTTTTTTTTTGTCCCCGCCCACATCGGCAGACGGCGTTCCAGACAGATTTCAGGAGGAGTGAACCGGATGATTTGAACTCAAATATTAAAAAAACAATAAAAATCTGCATATTTTTCTGTTTTTCATGGAACTTTTTTAAAAATATGCAGTCTAAAAAATGGGGGATTATAGTAAGAAACAAACAGGAAGAGGTGCAAAATGAGAGTGGAGAGATCAAGAATCGTTCAGGACTGCCATTTTGAGCCACCTCCGGGATTTTTCTCATGGATGCGCACCCCATGGCGGGTGCGGACCGTATTGATTTGCGGAAACGGGAACTGCGTTTCCGCAGGGAATGTCATTGTCAGGTTTTATCATGAGAAAAATTTTTACATTAAATAAGGATTTCAAAGGTTTTTTAAGTTATACGGTTCCGGCGGCAATCAGTATGTTGCTGTCGGGAGTTTATATTCTGGTGGACGGTCTTTTCGTCGGCTGGGGAGCCGGCACGGAGGGGCTTGCCGCCGTCAATGTCGCCTATCCGTTCGCCTGTCTTTATCTCGGAATCGGCGAGATGCTGGGCAACGGGAGCGCGATTACCATCGCTTACTGCCGCGGGCGCGGCAAACTGCGGACTGCCGGACTTTTCTTCGGCAATCTGATCTTCATCATGATTCCGCTGGGAATTATTCTGGGGGCCGTTTCTCCGCTGACCAGCCGGCTGGTCGGTCTGATGGGAGCGGACGAGACGATCTTCGATTCGGCGCGCAATTATGCGCTGATTATCAGTCTGGGGTGTGTTTTCCAGATCGTGACCTGTTCCCTGCTGGCTGTCATGAGGCATACAAAGGCACAGTACAGCGCCATGCTTGTCATGCTTGCCGGACTGATTGCGAACATCATTCTGGACTACTGGATGGTGATTGCGATGAAGTGGGGCGTCGAAGGCTCCGCATGGGCGACGATCCTTGCGCAGCTGATTACCTGCATTCTGGCTGTCAGCTGCTTTGTCCGGGGAAAAATCAGGATCAGATTCCGCGTTGCGCACCTGCGCCCCTATGCGTCGATTCTGGGCAAGATCATATTGACCGGTCTTCCTTCCTTCGGGCTTCAGCTCGCGGCGACGCTGGTAATTCTTCTGCATAACATCTTTGCGGGAATCTACGGCGGGCTTACCGCGATTGCCACGTATGCGATTATCGCAAGCGTGGTCGAGGTCGTAATGCTCATGGACGGCGGTTTCTCCACGGGTATCCAGCCGCTGGTCAGTTTTTTCAATGGAACCGGAGAGCATACACGCAGAAAACGCATATTCCGCTACGGACTGCTTGCCGCGCTGATTTTCGGAGTCGTCGCAATGATTGCCACCATCTGGGGCAAGGCGCTGATCGTCCGCGCATTCAATGCGACGCCGGAGCTTGCGTCGATCACGTTCCGCGGTCTGGTTCTGAGTTCATTCGGATTTGTTTTCCTGGGATTGTTCCAGGTGATATGCGCATACCTTCAGGCAAAGGGGCGGCATACGCTTTCCTCCATTCTGATTTATACGGACTGCCTGGTGGCGATGCCGCTTGCGCTGGTGATTCTGCCGCTGTTCTTCAAACTGGACGGCGTATGGCTGGCGATGCCGGTTTCCAAACTGGTCATGATGACAGCCGCAATCATGGTGACATTCCGCCGGAAGGACACCTCCGCGGAACGGATCAGGCGCAATCTCCTGATGACAAAGAAAATTGTGAAAACGCTCTGAAGGTAAAACGTCTTTTCCAGAAGGCGGGAAGAACGCAAAGCGGTTCTCCCGCTTTTTCTTTTTTCCGGGACTGCAAAGGCTGCTTCCCGTATGACTGCGCCGGAATGTCACGGAGCTGTATCACGTTCGAGCTGTTCGAGATACGCCAGCGCCTCCTCTCGACTTTCTCCGCACATCTCACGAGTCGGCTTCAGAGAGGCGCATACTGCGGGACGGTCCGGCGAATCGAATATCCTGCAGCTCATGTCGTCCGCCAGATTGACACACCGGGTGAACGCCTTTTTCCCGTGCGGCATACCGGGGATCGGAGCCGAGATTGATGGCGCGATACAGCAGGCGCCGCAATTTTTTCTGCATTTGACGATTTCCTGTTTCATACCGTATAAAATACATGCCCGGACGGAAAAATCAATCTCCGTCAGCCGTTTCCGGCACCAGAATCATCAACGGGTGAAACGGTTCGAGGCGTTCATGGAGAATTCCGTCCGACCATTTCAAAGGACGGACGGTGCCGTCGTCCGCGATACATTGCGCATGATCCAGAGGCAGGGAGCTTTTCAGCTCATGGGAATCGTAAACATCATAGGCGATATTGGTCAGCACCAGAATGGAGCGTTCCTTTTCACGCCAGTACTGTATCACGATTTCCGAACCGTCCGGAAAACGGCAGGGAAGCAGCGTCGGGTCCATCCAGTCCGTCAGGGCATGAAACATTTTCTGCCGCTGATGGCAGATCAGATGATAAACCGCCACGTTGTCTGCGGTTTCCTGTATCACATACGGCAGAACCGCAATTCTGCCGCCGAGCCTGTTGCGGAAACGGATCACCGCCGGATAGAGATGTTTCAGATCGTGATCCGCAAATCCGGTGACTTCCTCCGCCCCCGGTTCCGGAATGAGTCTTTTGACCGTGCCCCGCTGTGCAATGCGGCTCTGCATATAGCTTCCCGCATAAGAACCGAATATTTCCGGCATGACACACTGTTCCGCCGCCGCATAAGGCAGGGGAGTGACTGAGGTTACGCCGATCAGGGAACCCAGTCCTTTCCCGACGAGAATCTCCGCCGCGAGCGCGTCCAGAAATACACCTCCGCTCAAGACTTCCTCCGCGTCCCGCTCCGTCAATGCGGCGGCATGGATTCCGCAGAGAAAGGAGACCGGACTCTTTTCGTAGGTGTGCGGCAGTCCCGCGCTGTCCAGAATGTCATGGAGAATGCAGGCGGGGAAATAAAGGCTGGTAATGCTTTTCACCGGAGCTTCATACTGCAACGCCGCATTCAGATTTGAAAACAACCCGATGCCGCGGCGGGCGGACGGCTCCGGCGCATGGCGCAGGACGCTTCGGAAGAACGGCATGGACTCCTTCAGCATCTTTGGGTAACGCGGTTCCAGATACGGCGTGTCGCCGCAGTAGCCGACCGTTGTGAACAGCGGCGCGTTCATCCTGTTCAGAAGTCCCTGCATCATGTAAAAACGTGCCACCGTGGCGGATTTTGAAACAGCCGTAGAGGGCGACGTCTCGATCTCCGGCGTATAATCCGCCGAGCCGCCGAAGATTTTCCGCGTCATTTCCAGATGATACAGACCCGCGAACACCATTTTGCGGTTGTAATCCTGATAGGGACCGATACAGGGGCGCAGGAGCACACGGCTTCCGGCGGCGATGTTTTCCGCGGTCTTCACCAGATCATTGCCGGAAAGCGGAATTCCGTTGACACACGGAACCATCAGCCCCGCGCGAACGGCGGGGTTGACCTTTTTTACCGCACGTCCGATACGGGCGGCGATCTCCTCCAGCCTTTTCCCGTTGAAGCGAACCCAGGTCCGCCGCAGTTCCGGATCGTTCAGAACCGCATCTTTCAGGGTGTCTGCATTCCACTCTTTTCCGGTCAGTTCGCGGAAGCGCCTCAGATGCAGGGGACAGAAGCAGCCGAGGGAGTTCCCGACGGTGTTGTTCATATACCGCAGATCGTCGTCCATGTAAAGATAGTCCGCTCCGGTCGCCGCCAGTTTCCCGAAGAAGAGATCAATGTAGGCGTCCAGTTTCGGATCCATGGGGCAGGGGAGGTTGTGCAGACAGCTTCCGTCGGCGGAGGTCAGCCAGAAATCATAGTCCGAATGGTTCCGGTGATCCGCCTTGGACTGCATCTGCATCAGGCTGCAGTTGATCCCGACCGTTCTGATGCCGGATTCGCGGAATGCCTTGACGCTGCGGCACCAGACACCGTATTCCCTTTCGATTTCCTCGGCGGAAAGCTGGTTCCAGACCAGATACTGTGCGTCGGAAAAGAGAAGGATGTCCCGGATTCCCGTTTCCCGGCAGTAGCGTATGGTCTCCCGCCGTATCTGCTCTTCGTTCCAGTAAGGAATGTAGAGGCGCAGAACAGGATGAAACGAATCGCGCGGAAAAAGTTCGGTATTCATGAATCAGCGGTATTTCTCTGCAAAATATTTGAGCAGTTCGTCTGCGATCAGTCTGCCGCCCTCCGGGCTCAGGTGAACGCCGTCCGCCACATAGAGCGACTTCAGGTCCTTCGCCCCGCGCATCGGCGTCAGGATGTCGACATAGTCCAGATTCAGTTCCCCGCAGAGTTTCCGGTTGACCGCGTCATACTGATCGACCAGTTCCTTTCTGCCGTACATCACCATTTCCGCCCCGGGCGCCATTCTGCCGGAGCGATCCTCGAAAAGTTTTGCATACGACGGAGAGGGCGAAATCAGAATGACTTTTGCCTTGGAATGCCTGCCGATGAAGGCAAGAATGCTGCGGAGTCCCTTTTCCTGCCGTTCCGGCGACATGAGCGGCTTTTCAAATTTCTGCGTCCGGAGCGAACGGGTGTCGTTCTGCCCGAGGAAAATGAAAATCAGATCATAGGGCTGCGCGAAAAGATTGTCATACATGTTCTGCCGGTAGGCGTGCTTTGCCCCGGGGAGGGTGCCCGCGAGACGCTCCTCCACGCGCTGCACGTAATCGCCTCCGACTCCTGCATTTCTGACGGAGACTTTATCCGGGTTGTATTTGTTCAGCCAGAAGGAAAGACGGTCGATGTAGTTCTGTCCCCGGTAGAAATCGGAAAGGCTGTCCCCGATGACGAGGATGTTCAGCTTTGCGGGCAGTTTCACCTTTTTCGCGATGGCGTCGGTTTTATCATATTCCGCCGGATTTTCCACGTCGATGTAGGCGGAGGCATGGACTCCTTTTGCGGACGCGGAAAGTTCGATGATGCCTTTTCCCCGTTTTTCCGGCTGAACCGTGATTGTGCCGTCCGCCCCGGACTCAACGCTCTTTTCCGTTATGTCCTTATCGTTTTTCCGGCAGATGGTGATTTTCTGCGAGGGGAGGGTGGAATGGAAGGTCACGGGGGCAATCTGATCCGCGGAACGGATGATCTGCATCGGTGTTTTCGCCGTGATGGACGCGCCCTTTTCGGATGCGGTCTCCATCTTGTACCATTCCGCGATCAGTTTTCCGGCGCCGTTGACCTGCAGATAAGGCAGAATCTGGCGGCAGCGGGCGGGTATGACAAGTTTGAAATCGAACGTCTGGAAGGTGTCCGAAAGCTGTTTTTCCTCTCCGGGGAGGTAAACGGGAGCTCCCGAGCCGAAACCGTAGGTGAGGACTCCGGCAGTGAATTTCCCGCTGCCCTTTGCCCGGATCTGAATCTGAACCGTCGTGCCGGCAAAGTATTCGATCTGTCTGCTGTAGCCGAGTGCGCGCCCGAACACTTCGGTGCCGCGCGTGCCGGATTCCAGCTGAAGATATTTTCTGCCGTTTTCTTCAATCTGCGCAGTTTTCCCCGCCCAGTAGGATGGGGTGTTCCAGCCATACAGCTGCCGCTGGAAGTTGTCATTTTTCAATATGACATTGTTTGCCTGAACCCCGAAGGCGATGCAGGCGGCGAGAGTGACGAGTGACCATTTCATTGGGTTTGTCCTTTCCGTTTATTTCGTTGCAATATGAATCAGTTTGAAATCATGTTTCTGAATTTTCAGGGGAAGAGAACCGTTGCGGACAGGCAGTTCCCTGCCGCTTTCCCAGTCAGTCGCCCGGACGACATGGAGACCGGAGAGATCAAGTGTCCCCTCCGCCGTGTCTCCGAAACTGCTTACCGCCGCAACGACCTCTTTCCCTTTGCGATAAGTCGTGATGCGCCAGTCGCTTCTGTCGGACTTCAGCGTTGCGGGGTTCCAGCAGGGCGCGACTTTCACTTCCGGCGTGGAGTATCCCCACTGGTAAAGCCTGCGCCAGACTTTTGACCACTCTCCCGTGAGTCCACCGCCGTTCATGACGAACGGCAGGTCATAGGCGAGCGTGACGGCAAGGAAGGTGCGTGTCACGAACTCTCTGTTCCTTCCCGTGATCTGAACGAGGATTTCCGGAATCACGCCGGTCTGAAGCCCCAGGGTGCAGCTCCGGAGATACCCCTCGGTGAAACGATCCTGAAAGTCCTTACTGCCGTATTCCGCTTCCAGGTCAAGCGCAATCGTCCCGAATGCCAGCACGGGCACGAGATTGGTGTTTGTCATGTGCAGAGTCAGAACAGGGCGGCCGTCAGGGAATGTCTTCTTTTCCTGATAGAGCATGACGGCGGTCCGGCGGACAAGTTCCCGCAGGGAGAAGATGTCGAAGTAAGGCTGCATCTGCCCGTCTTTGCGGCGCCATGCGGGACCGGTGACGGGATTCGGATTGCTCCAGTCCCGGATGTTGTCGTAGTAGATTCCGTCCATGCCTTCGCGGACCAGTCGGCGCAGATAATAAAGCGCCATGTCCTGATAGCTTCTGACCGGTGTGTTGTTGTAGTCGTCCGCATTGCCCGCGCGGTATTCGGAGCACCACCATTCGTCCATATAGGTTTTGTATTCCCGCCAGTCCGGATGCGAGAAGCGGGAATTCAGGTAGGGCACCTTGTATTTCGCCTGTTTCGCATACATGATCCCGCGTTCCAGGTGTCTTTTCAGGAAGTCTTTCTGCGCTTTGCTGAATCCTCCGCCGTGACGTTTCACGAAGTCGGAGACGATCTGTTTCTCCGATTCCGGCGTGAACTTCTTTGCCGCCAGATAGTTTATGAAGGAATAGTCCTTGCCGAGCGGGAAGAAAAAGGTCGATCCCCACGAACCCCAGCACGAGGAACCCGCGAAAGTGCAGAGGTTCCAGCCGTTCGGAAACGTGACGCGCTCCTGCAGTTTCCTGCGGTAGTCCGGCTGCGGCTTGACGGGCGTTGCCTGAAACGCCTGTTCCAGCGTGAATTCCTCCTCCCATTCCGTCGGCAGGTTGACCAGGTGAATCCGCAGTTCCGTGCGATCCGGCAGGGAGACCACCTCCAGAGCGTCGCCTTCGGGATCCAGCGACCAGCCCCGGTCGCTTTCCGACATCCATGCGATTCCCTTTTCAAGCTGTCCGATCCAGACATACGGGCGGAAACTGCCGGCGAGCTGGGGCGTTTTTGCAGACTGCGAACTGCGCCAGATCACGCCGTCTTTTTCCGGCAGGAATTTCGCATCGTTGTATTTCATCCGGTTGCAGAGCGAGTGAATCAGTTTCGCATATTCCTTTTTCAGCGGGACCGTCAGCACGGCGGAATTGATCTTCCGTCTGCCGTCGGGACGGAACGTCATGGTGAAACGGTAGAAGCCGTCGTAGTCCATGACACCTCTGACCTGAATCGTTCCGCCGCTCCAGCGAAGTCCGGACTCCGTTCCGATCCGGTCGGGGCTCTGCTCCGTAAAGCGGAAGGAGGTCTCCTTTATCGTTTCCCCGTTGATCGTCAGCCGTATGGGGGCGGCAAGAATGTTTTCCGTATCCGCGGCTGTGACCCGGTCGAAAAATCCGTCGCGGAAACGATAGCCTGTAAGCGTTGCCGCTGCGCTTCTTTCCGCAGGGCAGGTGATTGCCTTGAACGGGGGAAGGATGATCCGGTCACACCCGATGGAGTTGTGTTCCCACGGGAATTTCTCGATCTGGAAGGTACGGCTCCTTGTGACTTTTTTCCCGTTCGCGTCGGTCAGTTCCGCGGAAAGGGTGTATTCGCCGGCCTGAGGCTCGAACGGAAATTCCGTTTCAAATCCATAGGAGGTCCTTACGCCGTTCCGTTCCGCGACCGTTTTCCCGTCTTTCGACTGAATGCGGAAGATTCCCCGCTGCCAGCCGGTGATCTGTTCCACCGGATTTCCGAAGCGGGCGCGGACTTTCTTATAATAGGGATATACGCCGATCTCCAGTTCGGCGGAGCGCTTCTGTTTCGGATTGATCCAGCGGGTTTTCAGCGCGGGATCATAGAGGAAGGTTCTTTCATACAGCGTCTCTCCCGTCTTCCTGTCTTTGAACATGGCGGACAAGGTGCGGATGACATTCGTCTTTTCCGAGAATTCAAGGACGACCGGCACGGTTTTTCCGGGCGGAACGGTCAGCGTGGAATCCAGTGAACGCGGCGCGGCGTCGGAAACCACCGAAATCCGGTGCTGAATTTCCCGCGGCGTCGAAGACGGATTGGTTACGGTGAATTCAATGCGGAAATCTCCTTTCGCGGCGTCTTTCCCCAGTCCCGTGAACGAGACATGCGGAGCATCGGGATTCCACTGGAACAACGCCATTTCCTCCGGGTTGCTGAATACAAGCGTCTTTTTCAGCGTGGTCTGTTCCGCGGGGTGCTGCCAGGAACGTCCGGCAAGGATTTTCCAGACATCCCCGGGACGCGGAGTCTCCTGGAACCCGAACTCCTTCAGCGGAATTCGCATTTCCAGTGTCCAGAATCCGCTTTCGAGTTTCGATTTGATTTCTGCGGCGGGGTTCCACGGTCTGTAATCCGTCGCCGTCGTGCCGCCGTTGACCACCGGATACTTTCTGTCGAAAAGGACGCCAGCGGGGTTGACGATGAGCTGAAAGACGAATTTCTCGTCCGGAGGACAGATCACAACTTCCACATTGTCATCCAGATAGACCGCTCCGTCCCGTTTCTTCACTCTGTTCAGGAGCGGCACGCCTTCCGGGGGCAGTTCCGTCTTTGCGGCAAAGTAAAAATACTCCTTGTCCATTCCGAAATACAGCGTCCCCTGACGGCTGGCAAGATACGGGGAATTGTGTCTTACAAGCCCGCAGACCTGAACTCCGTCCTTCCATTCTCCGACGGAGAGCGTGCCGTCCATGACCGGCTTGCGCTTCATCTCCGGCAGACTCGCCTTCATCTGTTCCGGCGCCGCCGCACAGCAGAAGAGGAGGGCGGAAAACAGCGCTGTCAGCAGTTGTTTCATTTCTGTCCCTTTCCTGTTTTCATATTTGCCTGATATAATTGATTCAGTTCTTCATCCGTGATTCTGCGTGCGTAGATCATGAAGTCGTCCAGCAGACAGTTCCAGAGCGAATCCGAGCCGACGGAGAAACTGTTCTCCGGGAAATCGCTGTCTTTCAGCGCCATGCCGTTGGCGAAAACCTTGGACGGCTGATCGTCCCATTTGACGGACAGCTGGTCTCCCGCCCAGGAAAACGCCAGCATGTGCCAGCCGGAGCATCCCTTTTTTCCGGTCGGAGGCGTTGAATAGACCTTCACGGGAAGCCGTTTTCCGAACAGAAGCATCAGCTGGAATCCGCGTTCGCACATGCAGACGTTCTTCGGATCATTCGCTCCCTGAAGCCCGATATAGCCTCTGTTCGACTCAATCGCCCAGAAAAACAGACGCGGGAGATTCTTTTCCGCCTCCCAGTTCAGGGGACGGTAGAAGAAGACAATAGTTCCGGGACGGTCGAAATTCAGGTTGTCCTTCCGCCGGTAGCGCAACTTTGCGCCGCCCTTTCCGCAGAACAGCGCCCTGCCGCGCAGACCGGATTCAAAGCGCGGCGTCCCCGCCTTCCAGACCGGTGTTTCCCTGCCGGCGCTCAGATCGGCGTCGATGCTGTCCTCGAAACCCTGGTAAAATGAGAGATCCTCGCTGAACAGCGGGAAACGTTCCTGCGCACAGACGGGCAGAAGCAAAAAGAACAGAAACAGGTGACGCACAACTACTCTCCTTTCCAGAAAAATGATCTTCCCGCGCTTCCCGGCGCATCAATGTCACTTGCGGAAAGCCCGTCGACATGACCGTCGAAGAACAAGGTGTTGAACTTCCCGTGCCGGCTGGTGTCAAACCATGCCTGCGTGGATGTCGCGGGGAAGGGTTCGTTGCCCAGATTGTAGGCATGGCTGAATCCGTCCGGGCTGGTTCCGGAGGGATTGTTTCTCGTCTCTACGGCATAAAAGATGCGGGAATGGCTCTTGACCTGGCTGAATTTCTGAATATTCTCCCAGGCAGTGCTTGCGTTCATCCCAATGCCTTTTTTCGGATTGAAGGCGTAGTGGTTGGCTCCGGAATGGGATATGAATTTCTCTCTTGAAACCGCCGGGCACATATAGGGCGCCATATAGCGGCTGCCGTCTTTCAGTTGCTGCGGATAGACAATTCCGAGCATACCCAGGAACTGCATCCAGTATTTGTTGGTGTAATCGCCATAACTGGCGGTGCAGTGGAGCGGAACGGCATAATCATTGTAAGTGTCTCGATAAAGATGGATTGCGGTTCCGGCGGTTTTCAGGTTGGAACGGCAGGCGATTCCCTGCGCGGTTCGTTTCGCCTTGTTCAGAGCGGGCAGAAGCATTCCTGCAAGAATCGCGATGATCGCTATGACGACGAGGAGCTCGATCAGTGTGAAAAATCCTGTTCCTGTTCTGGAAGCGGGGACGGAGAGACGGGGAAAGGCGCGGGAAAACATCGGCCCCATGGAACAGGAAACACAATGGCGAACATTGGAACCGGGAACCTTCCCGGCGAAGACGAAACGGGACAGACTGCGCCCGGGGCTGGAAACTGTCCCGTTCCGCGGGACTTTGAAGAGTGTTTGCGACATGACAGGATTCCGGATTTTCATTGTTTTTCCTTTCCTTGGTTTTTATGCCTTGTCAACGTGCCGTGCTCTTTCTCAGTATCAGATCGGGGTCAATCGTGATGTTCTGTCTGCCGCCTTCTTCAAGAATCCTCACGACATGTCTGCTCAGTTCCGCCGGATTCTGGTCGATGGTTGTAATCTGATAATCGAAAAGAGAGCTCCATACCGTATTCAGAAGACCGGACACCATGAGGTCTTCCGGCACTTTCATTCCGGATTGTTCCGCTGTTTTGATGATGCTGTATGCCAGTCCGTCCGAGCCGCACAGAATCCCGTCATACGCTCTGATGCGCCGGAATTCTTCCGGATTGACCGACAACGGGGGAAACGCGGCTTCCTGCTGAAAGAAAAGTTCCGGCGGAGGAATTCCCGCCTCTGCCGCCGCACGCGCCGCACCGCGAAGCATACAGTGACTCGGATGCCGTTTCCAGTATTCTTCGGATTTCGGGACATCGGCGCCGATTCTGCCGAAGAAGACCAGCAGTTTCCGGCACCCTTTTTCAATCATGTGGCGCGCCATCCTGTAACCGCCGGATTCAAAATCAATCAGGACGGTGCTTCCCGGCGCTTCGCCTTCCGCGTCGAAGTGGATCAGCCCCACGGAACGGAGATTTTTGGTTCTTCTGCACTTTGTGTAAAAAATGGGAAGGGGAATATCCGGAACCCCTGTGCAGTCAAGTTCCAATCCGGCATAATCGGTCGCGATGCTCCCTTTTATTCCGTTTGAAACTTGACAGCTTCGGGAACCCGTCTGAA
>CASDPB010000012.1 GCA_949282305.1 uncultured Lentisphaeria bacterium
TGGCGGTAACATCATTGGCGTGTCTCGGTCCAATATCACAAATTTCGCTGCCATCATACACCTTTTTTTTGACTGGTAATATATCATGCTTTTATGATTTTTCTCGCAGAACTTGCTTTTAAGTCCGACAGGCTGCTAGGAGGCGGAAATGTTTGAAGTCACGCAGCTGGCTGTGGGCGGTCTTGATGACAATTTTTCTTATTTTATTTATGCTCCCGACGGCGATGCCGCCGTAGTGGATCCCTGCGGCGACACATCGAAGATCATTGCGGAAATCCGGCGGCATCCGGATGCCGAACCGAAATATATCCTGATTACGCACGGGCACCGTGACCATATTTCCGGCATTGATGACGTTCTGAAGGAATTTCCCGCACAGATCGTGGCGCATCCCGAATGCCGGGTGCGTTCGGATGTCAGGCTTGCTGACCATCAGCATCTGCCTTTCGGAGATTCTCACATAGAGTGTCTTTTCACGCCCGGACATGCCGTAAGCAGCGTCTGCTACCGTCTCGGCGATGATTCCGCGATTTTCACGGGGGACACTCTCTTTATCGACTGCTGCGGATATTGCGATCCTGCGGTCATGTTTCATACGATGCGTGGGATTCTGTATCCGCTTCCGGATTCGCTGATTGTCTATTCCGGGCATGACTACGGACACGTTCCTTATGAATCGCTTGGTGCGCAGAAGAAAACGAATCCGTATCTTTCTGCGGAAGACCTGCCTTCTTTCCTTGAGGAAGTGAAGAAACTCTGACGGAGATTACGGTTTCTGCGGCTGTTTCCGCACGGGATTTTCTCTGGCGGCTTCCTCCAGCGCGTTTTGCATGGAGGCGGTGATTTCAAACAGGGGTGCCGCGTGAACCATATCCTTGTAACGTTCTCCGTCCTGAAAGTAAAGCCAGCAGAGCAGCAGATCCCGTTCCACATATTCCTTTCTGGTGAGCTCCCTGACGGGTTTTTTGCGCAGTTGGTTGATGTAACTGTGGAAATAGGGGAGGGAATAGAGGAACTTCGTCCGGAGATACTCGTCAAACGCCGTGTGGCTGATCTGATCCTTCAGACCGACGAGCAGACGTTTTTCAAGGCTGTTTCCATCGTTTTTCCCGTGAATTGCATTTGCCAGCGCCCTGTTGAGAAGCGGCAGATACTGTTCTTCGATTTTCTGGCAGATTTCATCCGCGGAGGCGTCAATTTCCTCGCGGACAGAGTCTCCAAGATATTGAAATGTCATCGGGAGTATCTGCATCGCGGATTGCGCCAGCAGTTCTGCCGCAGGGTCAAGGTCTCTCCCGAATTCAGGCTGGACAATGACTTTGCTTCCGATCAGCGCCGCGGCGGTGCGGGGTTCCGCCAGTTCCTGAATCTTGTATCCGATGATGGTGGTGTAAATGATAACAAAAACAATGATGAAAACATAAAAAATGATCACATTGCGCAGAGAGCTCCGATAACGTTTATGGTGTTTCTTGAGCTCAAAAGCGAGATCCGCCAATCTTTCTTTCAAATCATCGTTCATTCCGTCGCCTCCCTGTTTCTGGAGACACCTTTGCTGTCGTTCAGCAGGTAGACCATATATTCCAGAATATTTTCGTAAAGACGGCTTTCCAGAAAGTCACGCGGTTCATCTGCCAGAGCGGTATATTCCGGGAGCGTGCGGAACATTTCCAGATCGGCATTCAGTTCATTCAGCCGGGTTTGCGTCGGGGCGGTCTGTTCCGTGAACCGCTGCATGACACTCCGGATCAGGGCTTCGTTTGCCGCATCAATCGCTTTTTCCAGCTCTTCCCGTGAAATTTCCTGAACGGATTCATAACGTTTCAGGAGCTCCTGCCTGTGCAGGTCAAGACGGTGTTTCAGATGTTGTTCCAGCCGTTTTCTGAAGTCGGATTCGACGTAAAGAACTGTCTTTTTGAATTCCCGTTTGAATTCACTGCGGAGGATGGGAATTTCATGCAGAAACGAATTCCGCATTTCCCGCCGGAAAGTTGACAGGAATCTCGACTGAAAACCTTTGCCCATGTCGCGCAGTTCGGCGGGGGAGTAGGAGAGTTTGATGTTCCGCGTCAGTTCTCCCATCAGCTCTTTTTTCGGATAACTCATGAAATATCCGATCATTCCAATGACAAAGGAGAGCAGGATCAGGAGAATGATCAGGACGGACGATGCGGAAATGAGAAACTGTTTTTTCCTGAAGTTCTCCGTTTCCAGAAGCAGATTTTCCAGTTCCGTGATTCTGCGGTCCAGCTCCGCCCGCTCCTTTTCGGGGTCTATGATCTGCTGTTCAAGTGCCATGTCGCCTCACTTTCCGTTTTCCGCGGCTTTTTCCGCCCTGGCTTTTTCACGCAGAAGCCTGTATTTGATTACGATCTGTTTGATGACGCAGTAACAGATCGGCGTGGAAATCACGGCAAACAGCAGACCGCCGGCGAAGAAAGAGACAACGACTTCAAGTCCCGCATTGAACAACGCCTCGTAATTGCATTCATTCAGGACATCGCGCATCATACATTGAATCCTGTCAAGCGAGAGACTGCCGCAGATGAGCTTGTTGCCGATCCAGCATTGCAGAGGGTAAATGATGAAAATGGTAAAGTGATTGGTTGTGAATGTTCCCAGAATCGAGCCCAGTTTCGAGCCTTTCAGCAGAAAAGACAGCGGGATGGAGACAGCGAGCTGAAGTCCGAAGGGAATTGCGAAACCGACGAACATGCCGATTGCCCAGCCGCGTGCAATATATTCCGGTGTCCCTTTGTCCCGGACAGCCTTCATATAGTAGAATGTAAGAATTTTCTTCAGTCTGGCAAACACTTATTGCTCCTTTGCAATTTGAAATCCGAGCCCGGAACACAGTTGCGTCAGATCGTCCGCGCCGGATACCCGGTAGGCGGCGAATTCCCGGCGGAGCGGGTAGTCGCCGCGCTGTTTCTCGAATGCGGCGGGAGACATGCGCAGCCGCCGGTCGTCGGAAAGAATGTCATAGGAACGGAAAACCGCTTCTGCGAGCCTTGCTTCCGGATCGCCTCCCGGCGGAATCCTGATCAGAATGTCTTCCGGCACGGGAATGTCCGGGCTGAATTCATACAGCGGCAGGGCAAAGAACGAAGCAAGCGCATTGACGCTCATGGATGTGCCGTTCGCTTTCCCGTCCGCGGAATACCCGGCGATGTGCGGTGTGGCGTAATCCAGAAGGTTCAGCAATTCAAGGTCGATTCCCGGTTCGTTTTCCCATACGTCCAGAGCCGCGCCGCGCAGTTTTCCCGATTGCAGTGCATGTTTCAGCGCTGCATTGTCAACGACTTCCCCGCGCGAGGAGTTGATGAGGAACGGTTTTTTTGACGCCCGTTCAAAAAAAGCGGCGTCCGCCAGATGAAACGTCGCATCGGAACCTGTCCGGGTCAGTGGAACATGAAAAGTGATGAGGTCGGAGTTTTCGAGGATGGCATCAAGCGGCGAAAATTTTCCTGCTCCCTCCCGGCGTTCCCGCGGCGGATCGTTCAGCAGCACTTTCATGCCGAGAAGTTCCGCCGCCTTTGCGACTTTTGAACCGACGTTGCCGACGCCGACGATTCCAAGTGTCATCTCTTTCAGGCTCCAGCGCGTTTTCAGAGAATACCGCAGGAAGAGAGAGGTGATATACTGCATGACGGAACCGGAGTTGCAGCCGGGGGCGTTTGTCCATGCGATCCCGTGCGCCCGACAGTAGGCGGCGTCGATATGATCGTAACCGATCGTGGCTGTTGCAATGAATTTCACCGGGGTACCGTCCAGCAGTTCCGCATTGCATTTTGTGCGGGTGCGGGTAATCAGGGCATCGGCATGAAGGAGATCGCCGCGGGTGATTTTTCCGCCGGGGAGATACGTGATTTCCGCATAAGGCTCAAGAGCTCCCCTGAGGAATGGTATCTTGTCGTCCGCCACGATTTTCAGCATTTCTCCATCCTTTTCAGCGTCCTGCGATGTTCATGACCAGATTTTCCAGTGCAAGGCGCGGGTCTCCGCCTGTCACCATCTGTTTGCTAGCCTCGAAAATAGCCTCGAATGCTTCGGAAATCTCCCTGTCGGAGAAGAGCATTGCGTTTTCCCAGGTTTTATAGGCGCGGAACGGGTGCATGGAAAAGAAACTGTTCCGTCCGCCTGCGCCTTTCTGCGATTCAAACAGGGAATAGAAAAAATTTGAATTTGCATTTCCGGGAATATGAAAACGTTCCGATTCGCATTTTGCGGAGAGCAGACGCTGGAACTCGGAATTGGCGGCTCCGACGATTGCCATTTCCGGGCGTGCGCCGGAACCGCGTTCCTGCTCCATCGTCTCGCAGATTCCGGGAATCAGGGAAATCGCCTTCGCTGCGTTTTTCGATGCAAGCGCCGAGGAAAATTCCCATGACAGAGTTTCCGTGTTCCTGCTGCAGATCTGCAGACAGTCTTCCAAAGTGATTACGGGTGCTTCGTCCACATAGGAAACGAGTTTTTCGAGTTCGTTTTTCAGGCGTGCCGCATCCGCGCCGACCGTCTCCGCGAGAAATGCCGCGCCGTTTTCGTCGATACGCTTGTTGTAATTGGATACCGCCTCGCGGATCCGTTTATGCAGCATTGCCTCATAACCTTTTGCTTTCGGATCGACCTTCTCGAACCACTCCAGCTTTCCGCCGGTGGCGGCGCAGACTTTCTCGCAGAGTTTGTAGAATGCTTTCCTGCGGTCGAGCCCCGCGCCGTCGATGACAATCGTGAGATCGTCCGGGAAACCGTTTTTCAGAAAATCCGAAAGCAGGTCAATTCTGCTTTTCTGTTTTTTTCCGGAGGGTTCGGCAAGCGCTTCATCGAATTTGCTGAAGTGTTTCAGCCATACGGTTTTCTTCGGTGACAGGAACGGCGGGGTTTCGAGCGTGGCGAGAAAACGGTCCAGCACGAGAGTGAACTTTTCCGAATCCTCGTCGCCGCGAATGACTTCAAGTTCCGGATTGTCCTCCGGAATATCCCCGTAAAGCTGGCACATGAGTTCCGTGGCGCGCTCCTTGACGGAGAACTCCTCGTTCCCTGAAATCAGATACAGCATACCCATATCCGCCGCTCTTTCCGACTCAGTCGATGCCGGGGATGAACGTTTCTTTTCCGCTCAGCGCCGCGACGGTTTCCGCGATCAGGTTGATTGCCCCCTCCACATCGCGCAGGTCGCAGATTTCGACCGGCGTGTGCATGTAGCGGTTCGGGATGCTGACCAGCGCCGTTGCGACGCCGGAACGGGTCATCTGAATCTGCGCCGTATCTGTGCCGCCGCTGGCACGGTGCCCGCAGTCCAGCTGATATCTGATCTTCTTTTTGTCCGCGACTTTGAACATGAGCCGGTTTACAACCGGATTGTTGTCCGCATTGCGTGAGAGGAGCGGGCCGCCGCCGAGCGTGACATCGCCGTAGGATTTCTTTTCCACGCCGGGGACGTCGGTTGCGAAACCGACATCGACCGCGATTGCCATGTTCGGGTTGACGCCGAATGCGCTGGTGGTGGCGCCGCGGAGTCCGAGTTCCTCCTGAACGGTTCCGACCGCATAGACGCCGACTTTGAGTTTGCGCTTCGCGAGCAGTTTCAAGGCTTCGATCACGACAAACGCGCCGATCTTGTCGTCCAGTCCCTTGGACATGATGCGGTTCTCACCGTAACGTTTGTAATTGACCTTGAATGCGACGGGGTCGCCGATGCCGACCAGCTTCTTTGCCTCGTCCGCGTTTTCCGCCCCGATGTCGATCCAGAGATCCTTGAATTCGGAGGGCGTTTCGCGCTCTTTCGGCGTCTGGAGATGAATCGGTTTCCTGCCGATTACGCCGGGGATTTTCTCTCCCCTGGCATTGATGATGTTGACCTCGATTCCGGGCAGGGTGTTTTTGTCGATGCCGCCGACCTGACGGAATGAAACGAGCCCGCCTTCATCAATGTAGACCACCTGAAAACCGATCTCGTCGTAGTGTCCTGCGAGCATGACCTTGAATTCCGCATCGGGATTGAGCACCGCGATGGTGTTGCCCGTAACGTCGGTCCTGACTTCATGTGCAAATTCCCCTGCGTAATTGCGGAATGCGGCGGCGGGCTCGAACTCGAATCCGGAGGGACCGGAGGTATTCATGAACGTTTCAAGGAAGTTCAGACTTGATTTTGAAAGCATATTTTTCTCCTTTACTTGAATTTGACATGTTGAGAAAGTAATTTATATAGTCAATATAACACGTGAAAGAAATTTTGCACTAAAACTACAGCTTGATAGAGAAAAAAATTATGATTATTGAAGAAATCAGAGCGCATTCACAGGAAGCGGACTCGAGACTCGCGCATCTTTACGAGTTCCTGAAGATTGAAAAATACAAGCAGGAAATGGCGGATTTGGAAAACACCATGGCGCGCCCCGATTTCTGGGATGACAAGGACAAGGCGCAGGAAACAGTTCAGAAACTCAGCTCCTGCAAGAATATCATTGAACCTTACAGCAGGCTCGTCGCCGAAGTGGATGACTTCCACACGATTGCGGAACTGGCGGCGGAGGATGAGAGCTTTCTGGCTGAAGCGGACGGTGCGTGGAAATCTCTTTCCGAGCATCTGGACAAAATCGAACTGGTCAGCTTCCTGTCCGGCAGATTCGACCGCAACAACTGTTTTTTCTTTATCCATGCGGGCGCCGGCGGGACGGAATCCTGCGACTGGGCGAGTATTCTGATGCGTATGTACCGCCGCTGGTTCGAGCGCAGGGGGTTCAAGGATGAGATCGTCGACATTCAGCCGGGGGAAGAAGCCGGCATCAAGAGCGTGACGCTGCGCGTGGAAGGCGAATTCGCCTACGGCTATCTCAAGGCGGAACGCGGAATTCACCGTCTTGTGCGCATTTCGCCGTTTGACAGCAATGCGCGCCGTCATACCTCGTTCGCCTCCGCCGATGCGTTTCCCGAACTCGGAGACGACATCGCCATTGAAATTGATGAAAAAGATCTGAAGGTCGATACCTATCGTTCGAGCGGCGCCGGCGGACAGTATGTCAACCGGACGGACTCCGCAGTGCGGATTACCCACCTGCCGACCGGTATCGTCGTCGCCTGCCAGATGGAACGTTCCCAGCATAAAAACCGCGCGATGGCGATGAAAATGCTTCAGGCACGCCTGTATGAGCGTGCCGAGGAACAGCGCCGGAAAGAGGCTTCCGCGATTTCCGGTGAAAAATCCGACATCGCATGGGGCAATCAGATTCGTTCCTATGTCCTTCAGCCGTATCAGCTGATTAAGGATCTTCGCACTGATTATGAAACCGGTAACGTCAATGCGGTTCTGGACGGCGATCTCGACGCATTTGTCGAAGCCTATCTCCGCCATTCCAACTCATGAAGCCGGAACGTAAAATAATTGCCCTGGATATTGGGAACGTCTGCGTTTCCGTTCATCCCGAGCGTGTGATTTCGCGGATGAATCTTTTTCCGACGCCGGAAATTCTCGCCGTGTCCGCCAGACTGGAATGCGGATTGATCTCCGAACGGGAGTGGCTTGATTTCTTTCATGAAAAGACCGGGCATCGTTTGAGCGACGATGAAATGATCGACGCATGGAATCTGATTATCGGAGACACGATTCCCGGAATGCCGGAGGCGGTTCGCGGGGCATTGGCGCGGGGATATTCGTTTGTCTATCTTTCCGACGTGTCACGTTTTCATTTGACGGAGTGCCGGCGCAAATGCGAGTTTTTCCATCTTGCCGTGGACGGTGTTTACAGTTTCGATGTCGGAGCGCAGAAGCCTTCCGAAAAAATGTACCGCGAGTTTGAGCGCCGCCACGGAATGCCGCGCATCTATTTTGACGATCGCGCCGACAACATCGAAGCCGCCCGCAAACTGGGCTGGAATGCGGTTCAGTTCAGGAGTGCCGCCGACTTTGTCCTGCCGGAATAAAAGAGTTTTTTCAACAACTTTCACGCAAAAAAAAGAGCGGAAACTCTGCTGTTCCGCTCCTGATGAAAATTGATGCGCTGAAAATTACGGCATGGTTCTTGTTTCAGGATATACGAAATTGTATCTGTTCTGTGCCGGAGTGATGATCCATTCGGGTTCGAGGATCGGACCGTAGCCCCATGCGGGACTGTCGGGCAGATCCGTGCTGCAGCCGGGGAGGGGAGCAAAGAACGTTGCAACTTCGACGACTCCGACGACTTCGCGGATCACAACGTAACTGAGTCCCTTGAAGATTCCGTAGGTGCATGCGGCGAAACCGCCCTCGTCAAAGTTGACCTGATACCATTTGACCGGAAGCTCGACAGCTCCGAACGCCACATTGCTGACACCGCGTCCGAGCTTGCGGATGATGGAATCCCACACGCCGTCCTGCTGTTCCTGCGCGAATACCTGAGTTGCGGTTCCGGCCGCCATGAAAAGAGCGGCAGCGAGAAAGAGTTTCTTCATAAGACTCATCTTGTTCTTACTCCCTGTTGCATTATATGATATTTTTGTTATGTTCCTTCAGAATACCTGCTAATATATTCCTGACTTTTCATTTGGTCAAGCATTTTTTCGTTTTAGTTTCGCAAATTTACGAGATAATGATATATTATAAGGAAAATCGGTCGTTTTTTTCTAACATTTTGGAGTGAGGATTATGAAAAAAGAAAAGACGCAGACGTCTGCGGGAAAGAAAGCGCTGCCGCATTCTTCTCTAACTCTGCTGAACAGGAACCACACGGAATACCCTGATTCACCGGATAAGGCGAAGATCGAGACGTTCGACAACGCATACCCGCAGCGCAATTACGTGATTACGTTCGACTGTCCCGAGTATTCAAGTCTCTGCCCCGTGACGAATCAGCCTGATTACGGGCATATCACGGTTCGTTACATCGCGGATAAGAAATGTATTGAAAGCAAAGCCTTGAAACTCTATCTTTTCTCCTTCAGGAATTTCAATACGTTTCATGAGGAGTCCGTCAACCGGATCCTGACTGATCTGGTGAAGGCGTGCCGTCCGCGGTGGATGGAAGTGATCGGCGATTTCATGCCACGCGGGGGAATCTCGATCCATGTCCGCGCGGAAGAAGGCGATTCTTCTCTTGTAAAATAGAGGTAATTTCAAAATAAAAAATTAAAATCACTCACAGCCATCCCATAGGAAAAGAAAAAGTTGAAAGATGATGGTTCTGGATGCAACTTATATTTCAGCAAAAAAAACAAGGAGCATCCATGAAACCATCAAAGCATAA
>CASDPB010000013.1 GCA_949282305.1 uncultured Lentisphaeria bacterium
ATAATCCGGAGACTGCTTGAGCAGTTGTCCGGGGATGGGGTGCGACTGGAGAACCAAGTTCAAAGCCCCTTGAGGGGCAGGCCGGTATCATGCCCTTATAGGGCTGGAACAAGCCACCGGCTCAGCCGGTGGTTTTGACTTATGCTTTGAACCGCAGATGACACTTGGGACAGTGGTACAATCCGATCACGTTTTCGTCGATCAGCTTGCCAGCCTGAGCGCCGAGCAGACCTCCGGAGGTGACGCCCCAGAGGAGATTCAGGATACCTCCCGCGACAGCTCCGATGGTCGTGCCGACAACTCCCAACGTGCTTCCAGCACGGGCACCGCGAACCATGCCGACAATCACAACGGCTCCTCCTGCGGTAATCCCGGTTGCGGTTCCAACCGTACTGGCCCGATGAAGCGGATTCGCAATCGAGGCACAATTCGGACAAAAGACTTTCGCCATAGTAACGACTCCTTCTTTCAGTTGATAAAACCGGCGACCGAAGCCGCCGGGGTGCATGATACTCCGGAAATCGCACCATTTTTTCCGGAGGGCGTACCAAGGCAGAGCGCCGTGGACTATCTTTTCCAGAGTCCCGCCGGTTTGCCGTCCAGTCCGAACAGTCGGGTCAGACTGCGGTAGCACTGGTCGGCACGGGCGGGACTGTACTTCTTGGCGGTTTCGGTGAAGGCGTTCAACAGACTCCACCGGGTCGGTTCGGCGAACTCCTCATGCCGGGGATGTTTGAACTCCTTCCAGACGGTCAGAATATCGCACGATGGAATCGCCTGACGCCTGACGTTCCGCCGCCACCACCAGCGAAGCACGAACTTCATCATCATTGAGTTCATCGATCTTCAACTCCTCTGCTACGTTTTCCAAAGTCAGAAACTCCAGTTCCAGAGCGTTCACGGCTTCCAGAACCAGACCGTTCAACTCGATCCGGGAGGTGTGCCGACGCTTCAGAACCGTACTTCCTCCGAAGCACAAATTACTGCACACATGGACACTGATTCCCGCTGACAAACCAACCGCAATCGTGCGGTCGTGGCTGTTGCGGATGCCGATGCAGCGGCTCCACTCCATGCTCGAACTTTTGTTGATCCGGATCATGCCGAACATCCGCTGTCTGTCACGAGCCAAGCCATACTGCTCCTCAAGGATCGTCCAGCGATGCGTTTTCACGACATCGGTTACAGCATCGATCACTTCGCTGTGCGGAACCGGCCTCCAGCTCGCGGTAGCGATCGGAGTCGGAACCATTGCGATCTCGTCACGCCCGACGAACTTCCCTTCACACATCGTCAATCCCATAATTTTTTGCTCCTGTTATTGTTTTTTGTTGAAATGATTGTATATTAAAGGAAACAGGAGGGATACACCATGAGTCCGACAAAAATCACTGAAGTAACTTTGCCGAACGGAGTAACCGTTCCTGTCGTTTCTGCCGTGGAAACAGATGATACCACCACAGAAACCTTGCGAAATGTTGCCGCGAAAGCCGGTTCTCATGCGGTTGAAAACGCCTTGTCGCGCGGCGTGTCCGTTACTGTCGCCAAAGCAGATAAGATTGTAACAATCCATCCGGACGGCAGCGAAAGCATCATCGGAGCGTTGTAGACTGATGACTCCGCGTCTGAGAATGCTTGCCGGTCCCAATGGCTCAGGGAAATCGACTCTTGCAGCCCAGCTGAGTTCAGATTATGCCGTCAATCTCTATCGCTTTTTGAATGCGGATCTGCTCTTTGCCGAAGTGGTGCAAAGCCACCGGACGGCCTGTCCGTTTTCAATCGACAATGCCGAACTTATGCAGTTCGTAGCCCGGTCAACCTATCCCCGGGAATATAAACGTCCCTTTGAATCGGGGGAGATTTATATTGACGGAGAAGATTACCTGCACTTTTCGGTGAACGGAATCAATTCCTATTCCGTAGCAATCGTCGCAGACTTCTTCAAAGAGCAATACTTGAAACACCGGATCAGTTTTTCTTTTGAAACGGTGTTTTCACATCCTGCCAAGATCGATATCCTCAGACGGGCACAGGCAGCCGGATTTAAGACCTACATGTACTTCGTTGCGACCGAGAATCCCGTGATCAACGTAAACCGGATCAAGGAACGGGTCGCTCTGGGAGGACATGATGTTCCGGAAGAGAAAACCCGGTCGCGATATTTGCGCTGCATGGAACAAGTCCGTTATGCTTTGCCATATTTAAACCGGGCCTACTTTTTCGACAACTCAACGGAGCAGTCGATTTATCTGGCGGAGTATGAATCGGAGGTTGGTTTCTCTCTGCATTCAGAGCTCCTGCCATCTTGGTTCAGACGCTTCGTGCTGGGTGAATAGACCAAAGTCGAATGCCACTGTCTGCAACGATCCCGATAGGGACACTCGCCGCAGGCGAATGATGTTTCATTAGGTAGGAACACGCCTTTGTTGATCGCGTACTGTGCCCGGTTCGCCAGCGCCTCGAAGCGCCGGAAGTCATGAAAGCCGCGACTGGTGTAGTGCGATTCACAACCCGGATTCTTCGTCTTGGTGATGACATCGAACCGAAAGAGCGGAGCCGTGCCGTTCTGCTTCTCGTAGGCATAGCTGAACACAGTCGCCTGTAAATCACGGTCAGCCTTGCCAGCAGGCCAGCGACTCGCCGAGGTTTTCCAGTCCACGATACAGGCATCCCGTCCATCCTGAACGATGAGATCGAACTCACCGATCAGGGGCTTGTCCAGACCGGAAACATCTACCTTGAATGCCTGCGCGACTCCTTTGATCGTGTAGTAATCCGTCCAGTTCGCCAACGCCGCATCCAGCATTTTCGTTGCAAGATTGATCACCGTATCGAAGTTCTCGCCCTCCTTGTAGATCAGGTTCGGAGTAGCGTCGGCTTCGATCCTGAACGCCTCCGAGAAACGCTCCACAAGCTCATCCTGCCGCAGAGAGTTTCCCATCATGCATTCCCATGCCTGAGCAGTCAATGCCGCATGAAACGCTTTGCCGAACGGAAAGCAGACCGAAGTCCGTTCGACCTCGGCCTGATCCACATAGCGGTACATGAATTGCGCCTGACAGATGTTGAGGTACGTATTCAATGCCGAATACGACCAGTGCGGTTCCTTCCGCAGTTCGTCAATGGTCGCCATCACGCCGCCCTCCATTCATTGATCTGATTGGAGCACTGCTGACGGGACAACTGACGTACATCGGGAACCTGGAACCGGGCTGCGATCTGCTGTGGTGTCACGCCACGCTGACGGGCAAGATCAAGCAGATACGAGAGCTGCTTCGGGCTTGCCGGAGCATCATTCTGACGGCCCCCTGACCGGTTACCTTGAGGCCCATTTTTACAGGGCTTTTCCGGCCATTTTCTCCCGTAATTCGCGGGGCTTTTTCCATGTAATTCGGCTTCGACAGAATTCCGTACCAAATCGAAGGTTTCGTGAATACGGGCTTGGAGTGCTTCACCGGATAACCCATCCGGAAGTTCAACCTCGACCGACGCATGATAGCTCTGGCTCGAATATTCCTCTCCTGCCGGAACCTTCTTCGAATACGATGCGTTGAGTTTCAACATAGTCATTCCTCCATAAAAGACAGATAGCCGGGAGCCTCGCAGCCCCCCCCGGCTATCCGTCCGTCTGTATTTGTGTTTTTATTTGGCTAAATCGCCATCCTGATCCGCTCGATAGCGCGTTTGGCCTGAACGAACTCGCGCTCGCGCTGCTTCTGCTGAAGCACGGCCTCTTTGACCTTGCGGGCCAGAAGCGCCGATTCGTCGAGCAGCGTTCTGAGCTTGCCGCGCAGCTCCTCAATGGAGTGATTCAGTTCCTCCATCGGATCAACCGTTTCGGGAACAGGTTCCGGGTTGCGGACGACCGTCTGCACAGGGGCGGACACGACTCTCATTTCATTGTTTTCCATCTTGGGTTCCTCCGTTTGAGTTTGAATGGTTTTGGGTTCCTGATTCTGTTTTTGAGGCTGATATAACGGTATCGTGATATAGCGTCCCGTACCTCCGGTTGCAAGGATCGGGAAATGTCCGTCACTCGCCTCAATCTTCGTATGCCCCTCCGACAACAGCCGAAGAAGCACGTGCTTGTTGAGTTTGATCGAAACATCGTTCCAGTTGCCGATAAATTCCGCCGCTATACTGGTGTGCATCTCGCCAGCGAGAATGTTCAGATACCCCGGATCGCTCTGGTACAACTCCACAGGATTATGCGGAGGCTGGTCGGGAACATTCTTGAGGAAGATTTCAAGCTGCTGACCACGCTCCGGCAGAAACGATACCGAACGGACCAATGCCTTCTGCGAGGGGATAACCTGTTTCCAGTTCGGATAGTTCCCCTCCAACCCATTCGCATACCAGACCCAGTGTTCCGTTTCGATGCGGCACACCTTCCCGGTTCTGTCCGTCCATGTGCAGAGCATACCGGATTCCGTTGTCCTGGTCTGCATCAGAGCCAGCGGAAGCGGTATTGTGAAGTCATCCACATTCAGAGGAACGTAGATGTTCAGCAGTTCCTTGCCGTTGGTCGCAGTGATCCCCTCCCGGCACAGGTTGATTCCCTGCAAGACCTTGCGCGGGTTGTTCCGGTCCACAAGCGGAGATGCCGCAGCAAACAGAGCGACAAAGTCCTTCGGCAGTTCACTGATGGAGCAATGTTCACTCTCATCGGGAACCCGCCACTCCACACCGGACATCGGAAACAAAGTCCTCTCCCCAACGCGCAGAGTTCCTTCGCTGTCTTCGATCTCAAGCACTTTGTTCCGGTATCCGCGAACCGCATCCCGGAACTCATCGAATCCCACGATACAGCGGAACTCAACTTTCCCAGCACACGCCGTTCGGAACGTCATCTGTTCAGACGGAGAACGGGTGTTGAAACAGACTTTGCCATCCCCGCATTCGACCAACAGGGATTTATGCTCCGGAACCGGAGACATCCGACTGATCAGTTTCCCGAGCGCAATCAACGCTCTTTCCAATTCATTTTTGTTCATTTCAATCTTCATACACAACCTCCGTGATGTTGAAAATAACAAGCCCCTCCGATCCCGAAAGACCGGAAGGGCCGTTTGATAAGGTTCAGGCCGATCTCTTCAGCCTGCTGTCACGATGGTTATATATATGTGAAATTGGAAAGAAATACACACAATTGTAACTGTATTGATAGCAATGGTACTCTGCAATGCTACTACCTGAGTTTGTTCGGGATAATAGCTTGGGGTTGTCGACAGATATTTCATATTCGGACTGTTTGAGGTGTGGTACTCATTGCGAGTCTTTTCATCCGAAAAGGAGACAACTTCCTGAATACTGCGGTGAGCGGCTTCCTTTTGCAGCCGGGTCTTGCTGAACACCCAGACTGTGTCCTGCCAGCTGCCCCTGTGTGGAAATGCGGTATAGAAACAACAGACGAGTCGTTTTATTCAACCGGCTGACCTCCTTTTCTACCCATGTAAGCGAGATACAACTTGTATTTCTTCAACATCATATTTCTGGAATATTGCTCCATATACTCATAGTCAGGTTCACCGGAATCATCCACAGGGAGCATTACCTGCATGTTCTTAATTCGAGCGTCATTTATCTCTCGATTAAAGTTGAAATTTGACCCCTGTTTTTCAATCAGTGCTGTCATAAAAAGATAGCAATATTTCGACATACCTTCTGTCTTTAATGCCGTTACATGGTCACTTGCGACAAAATCGAACGGTTCGTAAAAAGCCGTTCCGACGCTTCCACTATTCGCAAGACTAATACAATCGCCGAACACACGTGTGCCTGACGTGGCTTCAATATAATCATCTACACCGTTATTATTCGCAGTTGAAGACACGTAAGGAATCATGCCGGCAACATGGTCTGCAGTCTTCAAGCGTTTTCCTCGCTGAATCATTTCGAAAATCTCTGGCATCTTAAAATGAGACCATTCCTTTTCGTTCAGCGCTGGAATCTCAACAGGTTCTCCTATTTCCTCGATACACTTCTCAACGTAAGTGCGATACTTTGACAGCAGTGCTTCGCGCTTTTGCCGCGTATACTCGGCCATGTACTCATAATCAGGCTTGCCAGAATCAGTGACGGGAAGCATATTCTGAATGCGATGTGCTCTTGGAAGTGAAATAGAGCGCCCATGACCAAAAACAGCATGTTGCTTTGAAATGCTCGCTGTCATACAAATCAAGGCATCTGGTGATATGTCTTCTTTCGGATGCAATGCGGTTACATGCGTATCCAATGCAAAATCAACAGGTTGATAATATGCAAGACCTGCGCCTCCATCACCATCATTATTCAGCGATATAACATTGCCTCCCTTAATGACCTTTGCCGGTTCATCTATAAAGCCTTTTATCCCGTTATTTACTTTTCGAGCAGAAACGAGCGGAATATAACCTTGAGCAAGCGATGCCATGTTCTTCTCTTTGCCTCTCTCAAAAGTAAACATGGAATCCAACTCAACTGCATCCCACGTCTTCTCATCAAGACTTTGCATCACCGTCACCTCCCTTGAACAGATACTCGCGGTTCTGCATGATCATCGAAAACTCAAATGTCAGATAGTCACCAATAGCTTTCTCAAAGTCGGCGTCTGTTGGAATTTCGTCGTTAAAGTAATAGAACGAATGCAGCCACTCGTCATCTGGCTTCACTGTCGATTCAACACAAAATTTTGACGGTGCTTCTGCGCGGTCGAACCAGACATCCAAGAGATGTTGCTTCTTGTCCTTCGCAGAATCGCCTTCAATGAGGCCGACGTGTGCCCGCACCTCATAGCCGTCGCTGCGGAAGTCGATGAATTTGCAGACCTTATCTTCATCATGTGGCTCATGTGCCGTAAATATAGCGATAACCGGATTTACACCAACGCCGTAAAAGGTGTCTGTGTTACATGTAATGACACCTTCCAACGTATGTTTTCTCATGATGCTGGCCTTAAAATTCTGCTCGTCCTTGGTTTTACCAGTCATCGATGACTGAGGTACAATCACAGCAGCGCGTGCGCCAACGGTAAGAGAATCTAACAAGCGTTCAATAAAAGAGAGTTCGTATTGTTCTGGATCAGCTTTCGTGCCTTGAGAATAAGGCGGATTCATCAAACCTACTGTAGCACCCTTCAACTGCACTTGAGCGGGATTTTTCTTCAAGAAATCACAACATTCCAAATTGCTGTTTCCATCCCGGCGGAGAATCATGTTGGCAGCAGCTACGGCAAACATATTGCTCTGAAGCTCGAAGCCGTGAAGCTGCTTCTTCTTGATGTTCTTCTTTTGTGCGTCTGTGTCAGCCAGCATCAGCATCCGGTGCATTGCTGCAATCAGAAATCCGGCTGTTCCGCAGGTTGTGTCGATAACAATGTCATCCGACTGTACGTCTACCAATTCACACATCAAATCGCAGATATGACGGGGTGTTAGGATAATGCCCAACGTCTGTCCATCGCCGCCGGAGTAACTCATAAATTCGCCATAGAATCGGCCAATGAAATCCTCGCTGGTCTTCTGGTACTTGATGTTGCGGAACACATGTTCATACAGGAACTCCGTGTAATACTTCAAGGGAGTCTTTCCGAGCGTTTCATTCATCTCGTTCAGGCGGAAGCTGGTCTGCAAAATAGCGAACTCTGCCAGCAGCTTGTCTTTCTTCGCATCAGGTCCGACATTAGAGCGCGTCAGACGCCCCTTTATCGCATTCATCAGCTTGTCACCATCACGCATACCTGGCGTTTGGTCTCCGGTCAATGAATTGATCGAGAAGCCACCGAACTCAATCTCGTCCAGCGCCAGTAGAATACCTGCGACGACCAGAGGTTTATCTTGGTCTTTCAAAGTCCCATATGTACGCAGATACTCATGTAAATCAGCTGCATCTTTCAGAATCTGCTCGGTCGTCTTCTCGATGTCAGTTGCTTCTTCCAGCACATAACGAGTATAATACTCGCTGATATTTTGCTCAGAGAATGAGATAAAAGATTCAATGTCCGGCAACTGCTTGTAGCCCTCACGATCATCCACCCACAGCGGTGTAATGATATGATGTTTTGCATCACCGGAAACACCAACCGCAAACACCTTCTTAAACGCCGTATTCTGCGCAATATGCTTGGCATAAAAGTATGCGCCATTCACAGCGTAATCAGTCACTGCTTTCAAATTCATATCAATGATGCCGGAATCGGTCAGCTTAATCTGTTTGTCCATGCCGGCCTTGTCCTCAATAACGAGAACAAAATCACCAATGACAGCAGTATATTCAGGATATCCGACGTTACCAGTCCCACGCTTCGAAGCGCTCTTCAGGGCTTCGTTAATTTCCTTCACATTGCTGCCCTGCGCATCGAATCGAATTTTGCACTCGTCAAGCTGGGCCGCGACCCAAAGATCTGTCTTTACTTCTTTTTTAGCCACGTTCCGGAACCTCCTTCTTCAGCTCATCGATACAATCAAGAATAGCAGCTGCAACCGGTGTATTAGCATAAACTTTCCAAAGTACGTTATCTTTTGGTAAAAGAGCAATATTCATAGATAAGCGTCTCCTCGCCATTTCTTTTCTCCTGCTCATGTGACTCCTCGAACCTATTCGCGTATATGTGATTTACTTTATTGTAGGTCTAAAGTAAGTTTTTTAGTTATAATAGTAAATCGTCATCTCCGAAAAGGAACCAACTTTATACATTTGCTGTTACTGGGGTAGTGGCTGACCGATCAGATATGATTGATAGATATACTCCGGATTTTCAAAAAACATGCTGCTGTTATAATCATCCAGTCGGTCGGCTATCCAGGAGTTGTAAACTTCGATCAGTGTATCGGGAAAGTCAATCCCTTTTGCTTGAGAAACCGCAATGATCAAGCGTTTATAGACTTTGCCAATATCAAAAATGGAAGGAACAGTATAACGGCAGGCTGCGACATTATCGAAGGTTCCCTGCGGTATATGGTATTTCTCTGTCAGATTGTCGATCAGCTTCTCCATATTCTCGCTGTGATAGATGTCTGCCAGCTCCAGCAGATGACGAATCTCGGCAATTCCAAAAGCGTTTACGACTACACGCCGATGGTTCTTTGTCTTCCGCCCAATCGCTTCGATCAGCGAACAGACAAAGAAAAGATCGTTTTCCTGACGGTCTTCACGTCCGGTCATCGTGTGACCTCCTTGCTTTCCAAGAAAGTCAAACAGGACAACGCTCTCGGGGTGCAAAACGTAATCTGATGAGTTGGATGCTTGAATTTTGCCAATACCCAGAATTGTTCTCTGGTGAGGATTCCGCTGATGAAGTCGGCAACATAGTTCCATATCTGATCGTTTGCCATCGCTCCGACTACGATGTCATGAGAATGCGGAGTTCCGTTCCGGCAGGCTACGATGAAGTCAAGCCACTCTTCCGTCATCTGATCGAAACTCAGAATATCCAAATCAGGATCAGGAGTGTATTCATAAAAACTGACAACAGGGGTGTCGAACCGCCTTGACCAGCGTTCCGCTTGTGACAGCAACTCCGTACAATAGAAACCGGGACCGAAATCTTTATTATTTCGGCTCGGCTTTATTTCCGGAGTCCGTATTTCACAATATCCACCGTGGTAGACAATCATTGCGACCTTTCCTGTTCAGCAACTCTTCAGTTTATATCTTCTCTAAAATCTTGAACACGTAAAATATATCATCCTTGGAGACATTTGCAAATCAAGGTTTGACTTTTACTGACGGAGCCATTATAGTAAAACTCTCATCACATTCGACTGCATTGCCTGATCCTGGCTGTTATCATGCCCGGATCGGGCAGATCAAGATATTCCGTACATGGGGGCACTCTTATTTCATTTCCGGAAATCCTTTCTGAAGTTTCAGATTTGCAAGTTTCAGCAATGCTTCCTGAGAACCACGGTTGAAATAAAGTACTGCATAACGTTGAAACGCCGGCAATTTGACAGAAACGGCAGTCCCGTTTTTTGTCATCGGAATTTCATGCAGACCCTCGAAATCCGGAGAAAACATGTAAACGCTGTTGATGTCCCCGGCATCAATGGTAACGGTAATCGGCTTACCCGGTTCAGGAAGGTGAGAGCGGATGTCCGGATAGTGAATCCTGCTGGTTTCCGGAACCCCATCTTTTGTGGTCATTCCGACCATGTTCAGCAGATGAACCTGAATCCCCCGGGCTCCGCGATAGTTATGGTCATACGTTTCCACTACCACACCGGTCGGAAGGTTTTGAGTCCGGACAATATCGTCGGCGGAATTTCGAACCAGAGAGGTAAAGAGTTCCGCCATATTCCGGTCTCGTTCCGGTTCTCCGTAAGATCTGGGATGAATCTGCGTTCCGGCGACCTGGGTGAAATACAGCAAAGTTTCCGGATGACCGCTGAAATAGATACATTGTCCCCTGCCGTAGCGATTGACAACAATCCCCGGCAAATCTGCCATACCGGAAGCCTGCATAACACCTAGTATCACAGCACCGCGGCGGGGCTTTACCGCAAAGAAAGTCTCCGGATGCGGAATTGTTCCTGTGACTTTTCCGAAAAGAGGGGAAGATTCCGTCATCACCAGTGATGCCCCCGATTCTATTTCCTTCTCATAATCGCAGCCGAAGAGATCAGCCAGTGCAAAATTTGGACGTTTATTTCCATTTTCATCGCATAGCGACGTTGCGGCCGAAGTGATCAGGGTGCCTCCGTTTTTCACAAAACGCCGCAGACGATCTGCCTGTATGTCTGAAAGCAGCGGAATATTCATGGCAATGATCGTATTCGCGCGTCCGGTAAGTTCCTGTCCGAGATCCTGATCAACCAGTACCTTGTATGGAATCTGTGCCATCGTCAAATTGCCGCAAAGAGCAACGTAGGAATTGGAACGGTTGATAAAGCCGCAGGGTTCCCGGCACAGATTGTTGGAACGTGTGGAAAGCAGAATGGCTGTTTCCGCCCTGCCTCGCATTCCGGCAAGGAGATATTGATGTTTCATTTCCCATTGAATGAATTGAGCTCGCTGCGGTTTGAGGCTGTCGGCAACGTACCATGACCAGTAAGTGTGGCTGCCCTGCGAAAGCCCCAGCAGCCACCAGTAATAAATATCAATGGCACGGTTGAATCCGCGAATAAAAAACACGTCGCCGTCCTTGTGTTCGCTTACTGCCCGGGTCAGTTTCATATTGGCAATGAACAGCGCCCAGTATTTCTGGTAATTGCTGATGGCTTCAAATCCCAGTATTTCGGCGATATCACCGGCAAGATCAATGGAAACTCCATGATCGTACCATGCGGAATCATTGTAGGGCATTGCGTAATAACTCAGCAGAATACCATCCGGAACATGTCTGCGGTGGATCCGGCGGATCTCGGTATTGACCTGGCGGAAGTTTTCCAGGCGCCATTCCAGGAAACGTCTGTAAACCGGGGAATTCAGATCCTTCAGCCATGGAGTCCCTGCCGGCGGAAGGGTCATACCTGTATCCGCGGAGAATTTCCTGCGGCAATGAGTGCAACCGCAGGTATCCATCATTGTACTGGTTTCATCAATCATCAGCCCGTCGGCTTTGGTTTCGCGAATCAAAATGTCGAGGCGGCGATAATATTCATCCATCAAGACAGGGTTATTCAGGCAAAGCCATTCAAGCCCCCAGACTGTTCTTGGCTTGCCGGTATCGACGCTGAGCGCCATCCACTCCGGATGTTCCGTCAGCATTTCTCCGGAGGTCAGCGATGCAGTCAGATGCAGATAGACTTTCAGACCATGGCGATGACAGGCCTCTGCGATTGCCCGGGTATTCTTGACAAGCTCGGGAAACGGGAGTGAACCGCGGGTAACGTCCGGGTAAGGAGCATGATCCGTATTATCGGACATCAAATAACGCTGTCCCTCGGTTAAAATGGCATTATATCCACGTTCTTTCATCGTTTCGGCAAAAGCATCTGCTGTTTCCGGGGTAATCCATTTGTTCCCCTCATCACCGGGATAATTGCTGTGTTTGATAACCCCCATGCGCAATGTATTCAGGACTTCGCGGTTGCTTTGCCCGGAGCGGTAGTCTTCGGGCACCAGTTTCAAATACACTTTCGGAAGCGGATCATCCGGCAGGGAGACAGACGGTGCGCTCCGGGTGACTTTGACTGCGCGGACATTGTCGAACCATGCCGCATCCGTAGGAGACTGTCCTTCCGCACTTAAGATAACTGATAGAAATGATACGCCGGCAGGGACTTCCATCTGGAGCCCCCCTTTGCGGCAGGGACCGTCAAAGGGACGGAACACAGCACGGTTGACACCCGCAGTCCAGTTCCATTTCCTGTCACGGTCTTTCCAGTTCGCAGATAAGGTTGCGATACCGCCGTCGGTCTGCCGACAGAGTGCTTCGACCCGATAAACTTCACCGGCAGTGACGGGAATATCGTATTGCAGGGCGGCAGCTTTGGCACCGGAGATTTTCAGAGACCGGGACGATTTGTACCCAGTATCAGCGTCAACTCGGGCCGTTCCTTTGTTCTCATCCCGCCAGAGCATGTATCCCGAAGGAATTTCACCGGAGGCAGCCGACTCGAAATCGTCCTGCAGAATGACTGTCTCAGAAGCATTCAGCGCAGTACACATGATTAAAATAGAAAAAATCCGATACATAAATTTATTCTCCTCCGTCTTCACGGCTCCAGAGCAATGTTTTTTCCAGTCTGGCCCCGGCATAAACTTCCGGATAGGAAAAATTGGGGAGCATGAATTTCCCATGGCCGTCAATGAAAATGACATTGATTCCGCGGTTGTTATGGCTTGGCTGATAATCCAGCCCGTTTCCTGCAGCATTGTCTGAGTAGATCCAGGTTGAATCACAGCCTCCGAAATCCGAAGTGATCTTCTGTCCGAAGCGGAGAACTTTTCCTGCAAAATCTGCCGTTGGATGGTTTACGCCATATCCGGTGTCCGTAAGACGATACCAGTAATGGAGATCCTGTTCATCCGTAAAGGATCCCTGTCCGGGGCGCAGCGGGCAGAGCACAAGCGACAGATCATCGGCCATATATCCCAGTCCCCATGCGGGATCCAGCCAAATCTGGCTCGGACGGGTCGTCAGCATGCGGAAAACATATTGATTTCCCGTGTATGCCCGGGCATCTGGACCCCAGTATATCAGGTAATCCTTGTAATCTGTCGCATACAGCTGAATATAATTGCCGATCTGTTTCATGTTGTTGAGACAGCTGATATTCATTACCTTGATTCGGGCTTTATTCAGTGCCGGCAGTAGCATCGCCGCGAGAATCGCGATAACAGCAATCACGACGAGAAGTTCAATAAGAGTGAATTTTCTCTTCATTATATGACATCTCCTCCCTGACTTATACAACCTGAATGTTTCTGATACAGACACAAGTGCAATGGAAAAAACGAGCGCAAATCATTCGTTGTTCCTTGCATTAAAACCTCCGGGATTATCCGACATTTCTTTCCCTGCAAAAAGCCATTTTCAATCAGGTCCTGTTCCCGACTCCTCCTTTCCCGCTTTACGGAGACCTGCTTTTTTTATCCGAATGTTTCAAATCAATCCCAAAAACATGTTGAACACTTGCTGCAGAAAGCAAACGGCAAAACCCTTTTCGATGTCATCGTGCTTCAGGACATTGTGCACTGCACGGCATATCTCAAATCCGGACCGAGGTATTCAGCAGTTGAAAATTTCCGGTAATGCACTTGCCCTATCGCTCCGGATCCTTCAAATATTTTTATGCAAAATAATGAAATCACCATGAAAAACAAGGAGAACCTCATCTCATGATTTCTTTCAATCAGCATTTGCACGGCAGCATATCCAGACAGTATCAGACACTGCCCTCAGACTATTATATGCGATTGGAAAAGAATTGTCAATATCCTGACAGAGAAAATTCAGTATTTTTCAAAAGAAAAAGGTGATAATTTCATAATATTATGATAATAAATATATTGCATATATTTTATTCCAGAGGAAAATGGATTTTGGAGAGTGATATTTTGAATGATTCATGTAATGGAAGAGTAAAAAATTATTACCTTCTGCTCAGAAATAAAAATATTGCATTGACACATTTCATCACCCGTCTGCAGTCTGATTGCGGGATTCATGCAAAGTATCTGATTTCCAATGTCTTGAAAAATGAGACAATGGAAATCAGGCAATCCGGCAGTGCCCGGGACACAATCCGGAAAAAAGAGTCCGGAAAACAGGTACACAAACACAGTGCCGCAGGAAGCGGAACGGAGTCTGTGAGAATAAAGAGGAAGGACGGTTATTTCTGCCTGAAAACGATTCTGCCTTTAGTAAGGTCGTAAGGCGACATTTCGAGAGTTACTGTATCGCCCGGCAAAATACGGATGAAATTCAGGCGCATTTTTCCACTGATGTGTGCAAGAACCGTATGCTTGTTCGGCAGTTCCACCATGAACATTGTGTTCGGGAGCAGTTCCTTGACAACACCATCGACTTTAATCAAATCTTTAGACACGAGTTAAGACCTCCGTTCCGTTCTCTGTGATAAGTATCATGTGCTCGAAATGGGCGGATGGCTCCCCGTCGCGGGTGCGCACCGTCCAGCCGTCACTTTCCGTATAAACTCTATGGGAACCGAGGTTCAGCATCGGCTCGACGCACAAGACCATGCCGGGGACAAGTTTCGGTCCCTTGCGGTGCTGGGCGAAATTCGGGACGTCCGGCGGCTCATGGAGTCTGATGCCGCAACCGTGTCCCACGTATTCCCTTACGATTCCGAGATGCGCCTCCTGCGCGACCTCTTCGACTGCGCGTGAAATATCCTGAACGTATCCGCCCGGATGTGCCGCCGCAAGCCCCGCTTCCAATGATTTCCGAGTATATTCCAGAAGCCTTGCAATATCTTCTGGCATCTCTTCTTCATTTCCCACATAGACGGTTCGCGCCGTATCTCCGATTCCGCCTTCAAACGCGACGCCGACGTCAATACTGACGACGTCGCCTTTCAGGATGAAACGATCATGCCGCCCGATGCCGTGGACGACCTCGTCATTGACGGAGATGCAGATGTTTCCGGGATAGCCGCGGTAATTCAGGAATGCGGGCGTTCCGCCCATGGAACGGATTACTTCGCCGGCAATGTTGTCCAAGTCCTTTGTCGTCATTCCGGAATGAACAAGAGAACAGATACGGTCACGGGCAACTGCCGTCATGTGCGCGGCACGGCGGATCTTGATAATCTCCGGGGCAGTATGGACTACGTATTCAGGTCTCATGATTCATCCCAGAACGGCAAGAAGAGCCGCGTATGCTTGATCTTTGGGCAGAGAGGAGTCGATCCTGGCAAGGAGTCCGTTGTCCGTATAGAATCTGATCAGCGGAGCAGTCTGTTCCTCATAAACTTTCAGGCGGTTCTGCGCTGTTTCAAGAGAGTCGTCGGAGCGCTGATAGAGTTCACCGCCGCAGTGATCGCAGATTCCCTCCTGTTTCGGTTTTGCAAAAAGTTTGTTGAAATTCGCCTTGCAGGATTTGCAGGTGAGACGGGCTGTCAGTCTCTGGATCAGGAGATCATTGGGTGCATCAAAGAGGACAACACAGTCAATATCACGTCCCGTCTGTTTTGCAATTTTATCCAGCATTTCCGCCTGAACGACTGTCCGGGGAAAACCGTCCAGAATAAATCCGCCGGCACAGTCTTCCTTGGCAAGTCTCGCGGCAACCATATCCACGACGAGCTGATCCGGAACGAGTTTTCCGGCATCCATGTAGGCTTTGGCTTCCCTGCCGAGTTCCGTCCCGTTTTTGATTTCTGCACGGAAGATGTCTCCCGTGGAAATATGAACCAGTTTTTCATCGTTGATAATGATTTCGGACAGAGTGCCTTTACCGGCTCCCGGAGGTCCGAGGAAAACGAGATTTTTCTTCTTAATCATGATGACTGTATTCTCCAAAAAAATTTAATAAGCTGTAATATAACACTTTAAAGGAAAGAAATCAACGGGTTTTCACAGGAAAAAAGTCCATTATTCCTGCTTTATGACACGGAAACGGCTTTCCGCCGGGCATAACTCTTTACCGTGACTTCCAGGCCGCGTTTGAAATCCCACGACGGCTTGAAGCCCGTTGCAAGCAGTTTATCCACACAGGCGGTGGAGTGTTTGACATCGCCGGGACGTTCCGGAAGATGAACGATCTTTGATTTGGAGCCGAGAATTTCCACGATCAGCTCCGCCAGATGGTTGATCGTCATTTTACCGCCGTAGGCGACATTGAAAACTCCGGTGAAGTCATGCTCCGCCATGAACGCATTGGCGGCGGCGATGTCTTTCACAAAGACGAAGTCACGAGTCTGTTCTCCATCGCCGAAAACGGTAATATCTTCATCGGCAAGCGCTTTCGTGATGAAGATCGGAACCGCGGCAGCGTATGCGCTTTTCGGATTCTGGCGCGGACCGAACACGTTGAAATAACGGAGACAGGCTGTCTGAAGGCGTCCCGTCTTGGTGAACATGTCGCAGTAATATTCCCCGTCGAGTTTTGTGATGGAGTAGGGACTCTTCGGTTCGGGGATCATGGTTTCCACTTTCGGTGATACCGGATTGTCGCCGTAATTTGCCGCGGAAGTGCTGAGGATCAGTTTTTTCACGCCGGCTTTTGCCGCCTCTTCCAGCAGTATGATTGTTCCGACGGAGTTGATCTGATTGCATTCGACGATTTTTTCCATGGATTCGGGAACGCTGACAAGTGCCGCGAGATGAAAGATGTAATCCACGCCTTTGACCGCCTCGGCAACGGCGGCGCGGTCGCTGACGTCACCTTCAATGAACTCACATTCAAGACCGTCCAGATTTTCGCGTCTGCCTGTGCGGAGATTGTCCAGAACGCGGATTTCGGCTTTGCCCTGGTAGTGTTCGACAATATGGCTGCCGATGAATCCGGAGCCGCCGGTGACAAGAATACGTTTCATTTCATGAATTCCTTTACAATTTTCTTGAGCTTTCTTTCCTGTTCGATCAGGCGCTTGACAAGGGTGAACTGCGTGCGGCAGCGGTCGAGATTGTGATTGTCGCGGCTGATTTTGAAATAGTTGTCGCCGTTGAGGTAGTCGGTCAGGAAACGCAGACCGATTTCAAATGTGATCAGTTCACCGGAAAACGGAAGCAGTTCTATCTCTTTCTTTGTCAAACACCCCTGTGCGCCTTCCAGAAAACCTTTCACAAGGGCACGGAAGATATTCACACGGACACAAACTTTCGAGAGATCGGTTTCATCCTCGTCGGCAGGGCTGACGCTGGTGCGGACAAGATCGCCGAAATCGTAGAGCGAAAGTCCGGGCATGACTGTATCCAGGTCAAGGACACAGATGCCTTCCCCGGTTTTGTCATCCAGCAGGACATTGTTCAGTTTTGTGTCATTATGCGTAATCCGTTCGGGGATTTCGCCTTTTTTTTGCAGATCAATCAGAACAGGCGCCATCCAGCGATGTTCCTGAACGAAACGGATTTCATTTTTTGCCGAAGCCGCCCGTCCGCATACATCCTTTCTGACGGCTTCATCGAAATCGAAAAGACGCGAAGGGGTGTTGTGGAAGTTGGGAATGGTTTCGTGAAGGCGTTCACCGGGAAGATCGGTCAAAAGCATCTGGAAATTGCCGAATGCCTTCGCCGCCTGATATGCCTGTTCTTCCGTTTCGAGCGTATTATAGGTGCGGGCGTTGTCGATGAACTTGTAGGAACGCCAGCATTCATCGCCGTCGATATAATACATTTTCCCATCCACGGTTGGGACAAGATGAATGCAGCGTCTTTCAGAGTCCGGCAGACCCCCGAGCTTCTTTGCGGAATGGTCGAGCACCCGGGAGACGTTTTCCATGAGATTTTCGGGTTTCCGGAAAACCTTTGTGTTAATTTTCTGGAAGATGTATTTTACATTTTTGCCGTCTACGCTGTAGACCACTTTATACGTATCGTTGATGTGTCCGCTTCCAAATGGCTCTGCCTTGATGAAATTGTCCTTAATGCAGAACTTTGAGGCAATTTCCTTCACTGTACTTTCCATAACCTGATCTACTCCAGAGGTGACGTGTAAACATGGGCGTCGATCAGGCGGGCGATTGATTCCTGCACGACCGGTTTGTCTTCGCGGTAGGTGACTCCGAACCACGAATCACTGCTCTTCATGACTTTGACCTCGGCGTCTCCGGTGTGAATCAGCGAAGCAACCGCCGAGGGAATGTAAAACTCGGATTTCAGTTCCTTTCCGCGTCTGGAAAGAAACTCTTCAAACAAACGGGACAGATGGTCGAAAATCCCGGGCATGAATCCCCACATGTTCATGGAGACAATCTCATCGCCGGTCAGCGGAACCCGGGTTCCGTCTTCCTCCGTGAAAAACGCTCCGCCCCTGCCGTCGGGAACAATATTGGTGCGTTCCGTGACTTCCTTCAGGAACCCTGCCGGGTCGCAGCAGCAGACGCCGCGTGCCACGGAACCATTTTCGGAAAGCGTGTTCCGGAGTGTGAATCCGACCATAAAATGGCGTTTTGCCGGATTCGTGTTGCCGGCAAAACTGTCTGCGAGCAGAGCATATCCTTTCCGCCCGTAGAAATCATCCGCATTGATTGCGGCGAACGGTTCGGAGATTTTTTCCGAGGCACACAGAATCGCGTGCCCCGTTCCCCACGGCTTGGTGCGTTCCTCCGGCACCCGGAACGGTGCAGGCAGCCTGTCCAGCTCCTGAAAAGCATACTCCACCTGAATCTTATTTTCCCATTTCGCGCCGATGTGTTCACGGAATGCCTGTTCGATGTCATGACGGATCACGAAAACGACTTTGCCGAATCCGCTTTTCATGGCATCGTAAATGGAGTAGTCCAGAATGATCTCGCCGGAGGGACCGACGGGATCAATTTGCTTGAGTCCGCCGTAACGGCTTCCCATTCCGGCGGCGAGCACCAGCAGTGCAGGTTTCATAGAAAAAACTCCGTTTCCGTACTTCAAATGACGGGAAGGCTTGCCGCCGCGACAGCCTGTCCGTGACGGCGTCCCTTCTCATCCGGGATTCTGAATTCAACTTTTCCTGCAAGCTCCGGGAATTCGGCTTTGAGCACTTCCGCCGCTTTCGCGAGAATGATGTCGCCGCCTTTCCCTGTCGTGACACGGCCGAGGATCAGGAGTTTTTCCATATCATAGAATTCGCAGTATCTCGCAATGGTATAGCCGAAGCAGACGCCGATGCTTTCATAAATCTTCGCGGCGCGCTCGTCGCCGGCTTCCATGAGCTTCTGCACCTCCTTGAGCTGTTCCGCGAATTTCATGTCTTTCGGAAGCTCAATTCCCGCAAGCGGGACGAGTCTTGCGACGCCCTGCTGGCAGAAATACTGAACCGCGCATCCGAGGTCGCCGGACCACTCATCGGCAGGTGCGCCTTCCCGGTAGTCGACCGGAACGAAAGCAAGTTCGTTCAGCCAGTCCGTGATGTTGCCCTCGCGGTTGACGTATCCGCCCGCAACGCTGGTTCCCATGGAGATGCCGAGCACGCAGTTGGCGTTCATTTCCATGGAGCCCGCAAGCGCCGTGACTTCTCCGTCGTTGACGACTTCAAACGGAACGCCCCACTCTTTGCCGAGCTCAATGAACAGGTCTTTGACCTTGGCTTCAAACTGGTCTTCGGGAACGCCGCGGAACAGGGAGGCAAGACGGACGCGGTTGTTTACATAGACTCCGGCGGAACTGCCTCCGATCGCATCAACACGCGGAAGGTGCGCCGCCGCGCGTTTGAGCGTGTCGTTGATGCCGTCACGATGATATTGCGGATCTTTCTGGAAGTAGGGATCCCAGGGAACTTCTTCACTGAAGACAAGTTTTCCGTCGATGGTCGCGGCGCATTTTCTGTCGGAACCGCCGAGGTCGAAACCGATTCTGCATCCGTCGAGGTGTCTGCCGAGCGGCATGGAGGGTTCCTTTGCCTTCGGAGCGTCCGCATAGTCGCAGGAGACAATCTGCATTTTGTTGCTGTAAATGCGTCCCATCATGGCATAATCAAAGGAACGCTCACCCTCGGGGGAATAGATTTTCGCGAGCGCTTCCGCGATCTTCGCGTCTCCGGCAATCGTGACTTTCCAGCCGCCTTTCATCCAAAGAAGTCCCTTCACGAGCCGCTCGACGTGCCGGATGTTCGCCGCCATTTCAGAGGCGTCGGCATTGTCGAACACAACAGTCGGATAAACGCTGACGCTCTCGGGATTGCGTTCCACGGCAATGACGATGTCCTTGCCCTTGCCGGAGGCCTTCACCGCTTTGCGGAATTCTCTGTCCCAGAGAGTCGCGGGAATGAAATCTTTGTCGAGACACGGGATCATTGCGCATGAAACCGCTTTAGTAATTTTATCCAGCATTCTTGTTCTCCTTTAGAAAAATGCTAATTTTTTATAAAAAATGACGAAATAAAATACCGCCGTTTTGCCGGATTGTCAAGTATGGAACCCGCGAATAAGAAGTTATCTGGCAAATATTTGCGATGAAGCGCGGATGGCAGGCATGGCACAGATGCCTTTCTCCGTCCGGAGAAAAAAAGTTTTTTTCCCGGGGAGACCTTGCCCGGCGGCGGATTGTGTGGCATATTACCGTATCATCCAAACTAAAACTGAACAGAGAGGGGGATCCCATGAAAAAAGATGTGATCATTATCGGAGGCGGCGCCGCCGGGCTGACCGCTGCAATTTATGCTTCAAGGGCAAATTTGAATCCGGTGGTTCTTGCCGGACCGCTTCCCGGCGGGCTGCTGACTCAGACCTCGGATGTTGAAAACTTCCCCGGTTTTCCCGATGCGGTCAATGGATATGAACTGATGTTCAAGTTCCAGCAGCAGGCGGAAAAATTCGGCGCAAAGATTATCAACGAAACCGTGCAGAGTGTCAAACTGACGGAGGGCGGCCCGCATGAACTGGTGCTCGGAAACGGCGAGACCGCGGAATGCCGTGCGCTGATTATTGCAACGGGCTCCACCCCGCGCTGGCTCGGGCTTCCTTCCGAAGAAAAATTTCTGAACAAAGGCGTATCCGCCTGCGCGACGTGCGACGGCGCGTTTTACCGCAATGTTCCGGTCGTTGTCGTGGGCGGCGGCGACAGCGCCATGGAGGAAGCCACATTCCTGACTCATTTTGCCAGCGTAGTGCATCTGGTTCACCGCCGCAATGCGTTCCGCGCCTCAAAAATCATGGCGGAACGTGTGAAGGCGAATCCGAAAATCAAAATCCACTGGAATTCCGCCGTAGTCGAAATCTTCGGCAATACGGATGTGGACGGCGTGGAAATACGGGACGTCGTTACCGGCGAACAGACGCGGATCCCCTGCAAAGGATATTTCGCGGCTCTCGGCCACATTCCGAATACGGGGCTTTTCAAAGGACAGCTCGCCATGAACGAAGCGGGATACATTGAGCTGAAAGGTGCGAGTTCCTGCACGAGCATGGCAGGCGTTTTCTGTGCCGGAGACTGTGCGGATCATGTGTACCGCCAGGCGATCACCGCCGCCGGAATGGGGGCGCGCGCTGCAATTGATGCGGAACGCTGGCTTGCGGAATAAGCCGGAATCCGGCGGGGGCAGATCGTTCCTGAAATCACAGATCGTTGTGATTTTCTTTTCATAAGTCTTTGGAAATTTCTGCATAGGGTGCTATATTCCCTGAGATGCAACCTTAACCAGGGGTGACATGGACTATGAAAAACAAAGCCGATATTGCAGTTGCCGGACTCGCCGTGATGGGGGAGAATCTGGTTTTGAACATGGAGTCGAAAGGCTTTGCCGTGGCGGTTTACAACCGGACTGGTTCCAAGACCGATGACTTCATGAACGGACGCGGAAAAGGGAGGAATCTCATTCCTGCGCATTCCGTCGCGGAGCTCTGCGCATCGCTGGAACGTCCGCGCAGAATTATGCTGATGGTCAAGGCGGGGAATCCCGTCGATGCGCTGATCGGCGGGCTTGTGCCGGAACTGGAGAGCGGCGATATTGTCATTGACGGCGGCAACAGTTTCTTCAAGGACACGATGCGCCGGGCGAAAGAACTGGCGTCCAAAGGCATCCTGTATGTCGGAGCCGGAGTCTCCGGCGGCGAGGAGGGCGCATTGCACGGACCCTCCATCATGCCCGGCGGAGACAGACGGGCATGGGAGCATATTGAAAAAATCTTCCGGGCGATCAGTGCAAAGGCGCCGGACGGTTCGCCATGCTGCGACTGGGTCGGGCCGGACGGTTCCGGGCATTTCGTGAAGATGCTTCACAACGGCATTGAATACAGCGATATGCAGATGATTTCAGAAGCCTGGTTCATCCTGCGGCATCTTTGCGGGTTCAACCCCGAAGAGCTGGCGGACTTGTTTGCGGAATGGAACAACGGCGAACTTGACAGCTATCTGATTGAGATCACGGCGGACATTCTCCGGAAAAAAGACCCTGAAACCGGAAAATATGTGCTTGATACGATTCTGGACTGCGCCGGGCAGAAGGGAACCGGAAAATGGACTGCGGAATGTGCGCTGAATCTCGGGACTCCCGCCATGACGATTGCGGAAGCGGTATTTGCCCGCTGTCTTTCCTCGCTCAAGGAGGAACGTGCGGAGGCGGCGGGAATTCTGAAAGGTCCGGCGGTACCGAAGGCGCAGGATAAAAAAGGCTTTGCCGAAGCTGTCCGGCAGGCGCTCTATGCGTCGAAGATCTGTTCCTATGCGCAGGGATTTCAACTGATGCGCGCCGCGTCGCGGGAGTACGGCTGGGACTTGAACTATGGAGATATTGCCTTGATGTGGCGCGGCGGGTGTATCATCCGGGCGAAATTTCTTGATGACATCAAACGGGCGTTTACGGCGAACCGGGATCTTGCGAACCTGATGTTTGACCCGTTCTTCGCCGATGCTCTGGCAAAAGCCCAGGAGCCGCTCCGCAAAGTTGTGGCGTCCGCGGCGTTGAGCGGAATTGCCGTTCCCGCATTTTCGAGTGCGCTTGCGTATTATGACGCAACCCGTGCGGAGATGCTTCCCGCAAATATGATTCAGGCAATGCGTGACTATTTCGGGGCGCATACTTATGAACGGATTGACAAGCCGCGCGGAGAATATTTCCATACGGTCTGGACCGGGTCGGGCGGTTCTGCCACTTCGACCACTTACAATGTATAAGTTTTATGAAAGGATTTACAAAAGGAGCCGGAATTATGAACCCTGTGCAGAAACTGATTTTATTGTTTGCCGCCGTATGGATGTGCGGCATAATGACGGCATGCGGGCCTGACTTGCTTGACCTTGATCCGCAGGAACCTGCCGACTTGACCGTGGCGCAGCTGGTTGCCAAGATGAATCATGCAACCGATCCCGCGGGAAATTACCGGAATGCGAAAACCTATCTGATGAAGCAGGAACTTTCCTCGGTGAAGCCCGGCAAGAAGGAATACTATGCCACGGAAATTCTGTTCAAGGCGCCTGACAAGATGCGGACTACGACTTACCGGGACGGAAAGGCGATTGCCGCCGTGATCTTCAACGGAGACCAGGGCTGGACTGTGGATCTGCTGAAAAACAAAAGCGAGAAACTGAAACCGGGGCTGCCCCTCTCGCTTGTGCGCATTTTTACGCAGATGGCAACTCCGGGAGTGAACATTACGAAAATCTTCAAGCATATCACGATTGACATCTCCTATAAGGACGGAACCAAGACATACCGCTTGATCTGCGATCCGGGCGTGGACGGCATTGCGCCGTATATCATTTATGTAGACGGCCGCACTTTCCTGACCAAAAAACTTGAAACGATCATG
The DNA here is from genome assembly GCA_949282305.1 of uncultured Lentisphaeria bacterium. Taxonomy (GTDB): domain Bacteria; phylum Verrucomicrobiota; class Lentisphaeria; order Victivallales; family UBA1829; genus UBA11452. Next base: position 23,769 of record CASDPB010000013.1, read on the forward strand.
TATGCTGTGGACGGCAGGGAGTACCTCTATTCCGCGAACACGATGAGCTATGTCTGGATTGATGACATCCGGATTGCCGAAGCATCTGTCGTATACAGCCTCAATCAGACAGATATTTCCACTTTGAAAGAGTTCAAGCTGAATTCTGATATTCCCGACTCCGAATTTGTCCCGCCGGTTCCCTTCAACCATGTGGTGACGGATGGAAAATGAGCGGAACGGGCGAGAAAAAGTGGATTTCCCGCGGCAACCGGCGTGAACTCTGCCGGACCGGCGTGATGACGATGGTTTCCGAAACATTTGAATGTGTCCGGACGGGAGCCATTCATGATTTCATCACGGTGGATTTGATCGACTGGGTCGTGGTTGTGGCGGAGACTCCGGAAAAGGAGCTGGTGATGATCCGCCAGTTCCGGCATGGTTCCGGGCGGATTGAGCTGGAGATTCCCGGCGGCTGCATTGACCGGAAGGACAGGACTCCGCTGGAAGCGGCGGAGCGCGAACTGCTTGAAGAGACCGGTTTTGCGGGAGAGAATGCGCATATCATTGGCAAGGTCTGTCCGAATCCCGCAATTCAGCATAATACCTGTTATGTGGTGAAGATCGACAATGTGCGGCGCGTTTCCGAGCCGCAGTTGGAGGATACCGAGGATATTGAACATCTGATTGTCCCCATGCAGAAGGTGAAAGAGCTGCTGAAAAACGGTGCGGTTTCCCATGGAATCGTGCTGAATGCCCTGTTTTTTTATCTGATGGATCAATACTGTTGAAACAGAAGGATTATGGAGAGTGAAGTCATTCATTTTTCCAGGTTTTTATCACTTACTCAAGGAGAACTGTATTTATGAAAAGTGCATTTGAGCTTGCCCTGGAACGGACCGGCGGAAAACTCCGGGAAATTTCCGAAGAGAAAAAACGGAAACTTGCGGAAATAGATAAAATCTACCAGTCGAAAATCGCGGAGGCGCAGCTTTCTGCGGATCAGCGCCTGGCGAAAGAGTCCGATCCCGTGAAAGCGGAGGAGATCAGAAACGCTCTTGTCACGGAATTTGCCTCGATTCGGGACAGATGGGAGCGCGAAAAGGACAAGGTTCGTGAGGAATAAACGGAGAACTGCTTATGTCCGTCTATCTTGACAATGCCGCGGCATGTCCGTGTGATTCCGACACCATTGATTTCTATCGCGCTGTCATGATCCGCTTTTTCGCGAATCAGGAGTCGATGGGATTTCACGGCGCGGAATGCGCCAATGCCCTGAAAGAATCCGGGGACAGGCTTTCCGCCGCCCTGTGCGGCACGGATCCCGGCTCTCTGATCTGGACGAATACGGGAACCGGCGCTCTTCTGACCGCCGTGGAAGGGGCGGTGCATCATACCCGGAAGGGCGACATCGTCACATCGCCTCTGGAACACCCTGCGCTGGAATTCGCCTTGCGCAGAGTCGCACAGCGGGAGGGACGGGCGTTGCATGTCTGCCGGGTATGCCGGGACGGACAGCTTGATCTGGATTCCCTGGAAACGCTTCTGAATGAGAGAACGGCGCTGCTTGCCGTCCATCATGTGCAGTCGGAAACGGGGACATTGCAGGATTTGAAGGCAATTCGCGGGATATTGGACAGGAAAGCGCCGAATGCGCTTTTTCTCGCGGACACCATTCAGTCGATCGGCAAAATCCGTGTGCCGTGGACAGAGGCGCGGCTTGACATCATGGCCCTTTCCGGGCAGAAAATCGGGTGTCCGAGCGGCGGCGCACTGGTTTACCGCCCCGTGCTGGACCAGTCCATGAGGCGTATTCGTTCTTTGGAACACCGGATTGGGCGCTGTGTGCCGGCTGCGGCAATGACGGTGGCGAATCATCTTTCGGAACTCCTGCTTGAGATGGACGAGAATGCGGTGTATGCCGCCGAGCTCAAGGACATCCTGCGGACCTGTCTTGAGGAGGAGGGCGTCAATTATCACCTGACAGTCAAGGCAAGCTGTTCCTCGCCGTATATCCTTCACATGACTCTGCCGCCGTATCAGGGAGCGATTCTGACGCGGGCGCTTCATGAATACAGGATTTCCGTCGCTCCCGGCAGCGCGTGCGAGTCTGAAGGGGGCGGCTCTCCGGCGCTCAGGGCGATGGGATACCCGGTCAATGAAACTTATTGTGCGCTGCGCGTGTCCACCTGGGCTGACAATACGGTGGAGGAAATGCGGATTTTCAGCAGGGCGCTGGCGGAATGTCTGCGCAAATACTGAAAACGCTCTTGCAAACATGCCGTTCAGCGTTTAGATTATGCCAACCAGAAACAGAAAGGAAAACAGTCATGGAAGAATTGGAAAAGAACATAAGAGAAAAACTCGAAGAACTCCGGGTTCACCTCCAGAATGACGGCGGAGATCTGGAAATCGTCTCAATCGAAGGCAAGGATGTCAAACTCGCTCTCAAAGGCGCCTGCGGCTGCTGCCCGCACGCCACCATGACGATCAAGGACGGTATTCAGAGAATCCTCCGTGAAGAAATCGATCCCGAAATCGTCGTCGAGCGCGCATAAGTTCAAATCAACGGCAGGGTGTCCCGGAACAGGGCATCCTGTTTTTAATTTTCCAGGGAAAGCCGGTGCAGAGACGATGCTCAGAGCAGGATTTGATTATTCTTGGAGCGAGGCTTCTTTCGCTCTTGCGGATGAAAACGGAACCGTTATTTTTGATGAATTCATACAACTGCCGCCGCGCAATGCCTCCGGTCTGCCGTCATGGATGGAAGAGTGCCTGAAAAGGCATGGCGCCGTGTTCAATGACATTGCGGAATGGAGTGTTGGAATCGGTCCCGGTTCATTTACGGGGCTGCGCCTTGCTTCATCGTTTGTGATGGGGCTTGCTTTCCGGCGGGAGAATGTGCGCTGCCGCGGGATTTCCACCGCATCCGCACTGGCTGCGTCTGCCGGACTGAAGGTTCCGCGCGTTCTCGCTCTGTTCGACGGCAGACGTGATGAACTTCTGGCTTTCGGACTCGGAGACAGGAACGGTTCTTATGAGCCTGATTCCTTTCATGCGGTGCTCGGAAAAGATTCTCTGAACGTACTGAATGATTTTGAGGCGTTGGTCTGTCTTGCCAGAGACGAGGCGCAGATCCGCAGGGTTGCCGGCGATGCCGCGGAAGGAAAACTGCATCCGGTGGAACATCTGAAAGCCTCAAAGCTGATCCTTGCGTCTCCGGGGGATTTCAATACGACCCTCAAGGATCTGGTCTATCTCCGTCCCGCAGTGTTTGTCGAACCCAGAATCCCGAGACAGTTATGAGCTCCAGACGCAAAAGAGCCGGAATCATATTCTGCATTATTTTCGCTTTTCTGCTGTCGATTGTCGTCATTGCCTTTTTTGTCGTAAGGAGCGTCTTTACGGATACTTCAATTCGGAGGACGCCTGCTGCCGAAATTAATCCGCAGGATTACCGGATGGCGCAGCTCAAAGTCGGCGGCGCGGTCTCCCTTGTCCGCAACGCTTCGGAACACAGCCCGATGCAGGAGCTTGTCCTTTCCGGGGATGAATTCAATGCCCTGACGGAAACGCTGTTCAATCTTTCGGGTCAGATTTCCAAAGATATGGAAATAGGCGGCATCAGACTTCAGGATGCCGCATTGAAGCTGAACGACGACTCGTTCCGTCTTCTTTACAGCTATGACACCGGGATGAAAACTCCGTTCGGTTCCCGTGTGAACTTTTGCATCGACATGGATTTCCGGATTGCGGACGGCAGATCATCCATGCAGTTCAGGAACACACGGATGGGCGGCATGGCAATGCCCGCCGTTTTACGCGACAGGCTGGAGGAAAGCTGGCGGAAGTTCCGGCATACCAGGGAACACCAGTGTCTGCTGGAATCCGTGGAATCGCTTTCCGTCGACAATGGCGAGCTCCGGGTCAGATACCGTCCTTACCGGATGAAACAAAACTTCGCCCCGTCTGTCCTGAATGCCGTTGACATGATTCTGAATCCTCTTGGCAGTTTCAGAAGATGAGAGCACGGATTCCGGGTTCTTTTTCATGGTTTTCCCGCTTTCGGAATTGACTAATCGGGGATATGAATTTATATTTAGTGACTTTTATGCAATTTAAATGACAATTCATGCAAGGAAATTAGGAAATGCTTACATTGCTTTGTGCCCTGGCTGCCGGAATCATTGTCTGGCTCGGAACTGTTTACGGATTTCATCTCACGTCGTCGTGGGGAACTTTTCTCGGCGTTTTCGCCATGCTGGCCGTGCAGGTTGCGGTGTCGCTGATCGTCCGCCGCAAAACGACAAAGATCAACCTTCAGATTCAAGGGATTATGCTGGACGTCCAGAAGAAACTGGAGGCGAAACAGCAGCAGTTCATGCGCCGCCCGATGGACCCGAAACTTATGATGCAGCAGTTCACGAAGGAACAGAATGCCGGACTGGAGCGCGCGATCACGGCTTGTGAACTGTTCCGCCCGCTCTACAAGTGGAGTTTTCTGATGGAGCGTCAGATCAACACAATGAAAATGGCGTTCAACTATCAGCTCAGGCGGTATGACGAGGCGGACCGCCTGATGGCGAAATCGCTTCTGCTTGACCCGCAGTCCATTGCAATGAAAATGGCACGCATGTACAAGCGTGGCGAGGAGGGAATAGACAAGTTTTTCAAAAAAAAATGCAAGAGGCTCAAGGGGAAGAACTGTGTCCTTCCTTATTCGCTGTATGCGTGGATTCTGATTAAGCAGGACAAGGCGGATGAGGCGTTCAAGGTGATGACCGAAGCGAAGAAACGTGTTGAAAATGAGGTGATTGTCCGGAACTGGGAAGTTCTTGCGAATAAAAAGCCGAAAAGTTTTTCCAATGCGGGACTCGGTGAAATGTGGTATGCTCTTGCTTTGGAAGAGCCCAAAATGCCCAAACAGCAGTACCGCTACCGCTGAGCAGATTCCCGGGGCAGGCTGATGTTTCTTCACAGAATTGCGGCGGACGCGCCGTCGGCTGTCTTTCTGTCGTGTTTTTCTTGAAACTTGCGGCTTATGACTTGAAACTTTCCGTTTTCATGCTATCTTAACTACTCTTTTCAGTGTTCGTGTGCGGGCTTCGCTGTGCGTTGCCTTCCCCATTAACCAACCCGGGGCGCGCATTACACCAAAACAATAAAGATGTCTTGCCGGACTCATAACAATAGAAAAAAGTCCGTGCGAAAGCGTCGAAACAAAGAAAGGGCGGCCGATCATGGCTCTCACAGTAAAAGATCTTCTTGAGGCAGGATGTCATTTCGGACATCAGACAAAACGCTGGAACCCCAAAATGAAGGACTATGTTTACGGTTCCAAAAACGGTATTTCCATCATCGACATCACCAGGACCATTCATCAGGTCGCCGACGCCTGCAACTTCCTTCAGGGCTGTGTCATGAAAGGCGGCAAGATTCTCTTCGTCGGAACGAAAAGACAGGCGCAGCAGATCGTCCGCGAGGCTTCCGACGCCACGGGAATGAACTATGTCATGGAAAGATGGATGGGCGGAACGCTCACGAACAACGCCACCATCAAGAAATCCATCAAGAAAATGCAGGAGATTGATGCAATTGTCAGCAGTGAAAACAGCAAACTCAAAAAGAAGGAGATTGCTGTCCTTTCCCGTCAGGGCGAAAAACTTCACCGGGATCTCGACGGCATCGCCTCCATGAAGAAACTTCCGGATGCGGTCGTCATCGTTGACGTCTGCCATGATGAAATCGCTGTCAAGGAAGCACGCAAGCTCAATATTCCGATCGTTGCAATCGTTGATACAAACGGCGATCCCGAGCCGATTGATTATCCGATCGCCGCCAACGACGATGCCGTGAAATCCATCAAGGTCATCATGGACACCTTTGTCGAGACGATCAAAGATGCCGCTGAGCTCTATGGCAAGAAGGCTGCCGAAGACAAGGCGAAGGCGGATGCCGCCGCAGCTGAAAGAGCGAAGGATGAACCCAAACGCCGCAGCGTCAAAGGCGAAAGCAAGGATGGAAAGAGCGGAAAACGCGCTTTCACGAAGCGCCCCTCCCGCAAGCTGGTTGACGGTGCTCCCAAAGCTGATGGAGAAGAAAAAGTCGAGGTTACGACGGATGCGGAAATGAAGAAGAAAGCCCCGGCGAAAAAGGCCGCTCCCAAGAAAGCGGAAGCCGCGGCGGAAGCTCCGAAAGCTGAAGAAAAACCTGCTGAATAAGTTTAATCCTATCTGAAAGGAGTCCGATAATGGCTAACATAACTGCTGCAATGGTCAAAGAACTGCGCGATAAAACCGATGCGGGAATGATGGATTGCAAAAAAGCTCTGACAGAAACAAACGGCGACATGGAAGCCGCTGTTGAGTATCTGCGTAAAACCGGTGCGGCGAAAGCTGAAAAGCGTGCCGACAAAGCCACCAAGGAAGGCAAAGTCTTTGCCGCGGTCGATGGAAACAAGGCCGTTATGATCGAGGTTCTTTGCGAGACCGACTTTGTTGCGGGCAATGAAAAATTCTTCGATTATGTCAAAGAAGCCGCCGGACGCATTCTTGCCGCCACATCCGGTGACGGCGACATTACGGAAAAGGCTCAGGAACTCGAAAACGACAATCTGAAGGAACTCTTCGTGAAGTTCGGTGAAAAGATGGTTCTCCGCAGAGCAGTCCGTTTCGAGTCTGCCGGTGTGGTTTCCTCCTATATGCACGGCAACGGTAAAATCGGCATCATGATCGATGTCGAAGGCACGACTGATCCGGAGCTTCTCAAGGCGATCTGCATGCATATCGCGGCTTACAGTCCGATGTATGTCAACTCCGGCGAGGTTCCCGCCGAGGCGATTGCGAAGGAAAAGGAAATTGCCGCGGCTCAGCTTGCGGGCAAGCCTGCAAATATGATTGAGAAGATCCTTGCCGGCAAGATCAACAAGTGGTATACTGAAATCTGCCTCATGAACCAGCCCTGGATTCATGATGACAAGACCTGCCTGGCAAAACTTGCTCCCGGCGTGAAAGTCAACAAGTTTGTCCGCTGGACCGTCGGTCAGGAACTTTAATCCGTTCTGCTGATTTTTGTCAAAGGGTCTGTTCCGTAAAAGAACAGACCCTTTTTTTACAGGTGTTTTCCATGAACAGAGTGGCAGTAATCGGTTCGGGGCCTGCCGGTTTGTCGGCGGCGCTGGCGCTCAGGGAATGCGGAAGGGAACCCGTAGTCTTTGAGCGGAGGGATCTTCCCGCCCTTAAACTTCTTGCCAGCGGGGGTGGACGCTGCAACTTCACCAATATTCTGGAACCTGAAGTTTTTATGGAAAAATTCGGGCGGAACGGTCTGTTCATGCGGGACGTCCTGTGTTTTGCTCCGCGGGAATGGCTGATTTCCTTCCTTGAAACGCATGGGGTTCCGGTTCAGCTGACGGATGGTTTCCACTATTTTCCGAAATCCGGGAAAGCGCGCGATATTCTGAATGCTTTTCTCACTGCATCCCATGCCGTTGTCAAGACATCATCCGAAGTTTCGGAGATATTGACGGAAGACGGTGCTGTTTCCGGAATCCGCGTCAACGGGATTGCACTTCCTTTTGAAACAGTGATCCTTGCGGCAGGCGGTCCGGCGTGGAAAGGACTTGGCAGTGCCTCCGGCTTGAGGCTTGCGGAGATGCTGGGTCACACGATTGTAAAACCTCTTCCTGCGGTTGCTCCGCTTCTGATCCGCGAGGATTGGGTCAAGTCCCTTGCCGGAGTCAGCCTGGAGCGGGCGAGGCTCTTTATGCGCAGGGGAAAGCGTCATCGCGTAATTGAAACCGTGGGGAACCTGCTTTTCACCCATGAGGGGCTTTCCGGTTTTTCCGCGCTTGATCTTGCCGGAGACGCCGCCGCAATCTGCGCGGAAAACGGGGATTCGGAGCTGTTTCTCAGTGTCCGCCCGGAATGGAACAGGGGGGACTGGGCTGCGGAAGTGGAGCGCTGGAGACGCGGGGACGGCTGGAAGCTGATCCGTTCGCATCTCGCACGGCATATAGTCCGTTCCGTGGCGGACATGATTTGTGATCTTTCCGAGTGTTACGACGTGAAAGCATGCAGTCTTTCCGCAGTTCAGCGCGATGCCCTGCTTGACAATCTGACGGCTCTGCCGCTGACCGTTTACGGTGCGGGCCCCATGGGAAAGGCTATGGCGATGCGCGGGGGAGTCTCCCTGAAAGAGATTCATCCGGCGACTTTGGAGAGCCGCCGTGTAAAGGGGCTTTACTTTGCCGGCGAGATCATGGATCTTGTCGGTCCCTGCGGCGGCTACAACATGCAATGGGCTTTTTCGTCCGGCAGACTTGCCGGGAGTCTGAGAAATCTTCACTCCTGAACGGCGGCGGGCGCATTTCTGCCGAAATTTTCTTTTTTCTGAAGAGGGATCATTTTGGAGAAAAGACGTTTACCGGAACCGGCTTTGACGATGCGCAGAGTCCACTCCAGGTCCTCATTGACAAAAGACCCGACAATGTACTGAGGCTCTGAAGCCGCATAGTCGGCAAGTTTCTGATCCACCATTTTCTGCATGACGCGGAATGCGAGCTTTTTCGCGTTGGATTCTCCCGTGATTGCAAAAGAAATGGGACCTTCTCCCTGCGAAACCAGAACCATGGTCAGCGAAGTGATCATCATGTTGATTGCATCAACATCCTTGACCGGTTCCGTGCCGACCCTGACGGACTGCGAGGCAATCTCTTCCTCAAACGGCGGTGTCAGCGGCTCCGGTCCGCTTTCAAACCATCCTATGCAGGCGGTCAGCGATATGAGTGCGGGAATGAGCAAAATAAAACAGGCAAGACGAATCATTCAAAAAACTCCTTCCAGATGATTTCAGGAATACAACTTAACCCCGGGAATGAAAATAGGCAAGTCTGTTTTTGATATTTTTTCTGTTTTCTCTCCGGCATCGGCGGAATCTCCGGTTTTTGAACGAATTTACGACTCTTTGTATTGTATATTGCCGGAACAGGAACTATATTATTTGAAATAATACTAATTTCAGATTCATTTAAATTAAAGATTTTGACAAATGAAAGCGTATGATTTAAGAAAAAAATACCTGAGCTTTTTCCAGAGCAAAGGTCACTCCGTCATCAAGAGTGCTTCCCTGATTCCCGATAATGACCCGACTGTTCTTTTCACCACTGCCGGAATGCATCCTCTGGTTCCCTATCTGCTCGGCGGAAAGCATCCGCAGGGGACTCGTCTTACCGATGTGCAGAAGTGCATCCGCACCGGCGATATTGATGAAGTCGGGGATCCGGTGCATCTTACCTTCTTTGAAATGCTCGGCAACTGGTCGCTCGGCGATTACTTCAAGAAGGAGGCGATTGAATTCAGTTTTGAGTTTCTTACCTCGAAAGAATACCTCGGCATTCCGGTGGAAATGCTGGCTGTGACGGTGTTCGCCGGTGATGAAAATGCGCCGTTCGATGAAGAGGCATTCAACCAATGGCGTTCCCTCGGCATTCCGGAGAAACGGATTGCAAAGTGTCCGAAAGAGGACAACTGGTGGGGCCCCGCCGGACAGACCGGTCCCTGCGGTCCCGATACGGAGATGTTCTACTGGACCGGACCGCTTCCCGTTCCCGAGACCTTTGATCCCGGAAACAAGCTCTGGGTCGAGATCTGGAATGACGTATTCATGCAGTACAATAAGACCGCCGACGGCAGATTTGAGCCTCTGGCGCAGAAAAATGTGGATACCGGCATGGGAGTTGAACGTGTGACGGCGATCCTTCAGGGGAAAAAGAGCTGTTACGAGACGGAGCTTTTCGCGCCGCTGTTTGCTGAGCTGGATCAGCTTCGAGGCGTGACGCATCAGGAGGGCGGAGAAAGAAGCCGTTCCGAGCGCATTGTCGTGGAACATGCGCGTGCGGCGACGTTTATCATGGCGGACGGCATTACCCCCGGCAAAGTCGATCAGGCCTATGTCCTGCGCCGTCTGATCCGCAGAATGATCCGCGAGGCGCGCAAGCTCGGCGTGAACGGGCTGTTTACGGCAAAGCTGGCGGAAGTCGTGATTCGTGACTACAAGGAGTTCTATCCCGAACTGGAAGCCAATTCCAAACAGATTCTTGAGGAGTTTACCCGCGAGGAGGAGCAGTTCCAGCAGGCGCTTGAAAAGGGCACTGCGGAGTTTGAAAAACTGATTGCCCGTGTTCCCGCGCACATCCAGAACAAAGTCGTCAGCGGCAAAAACGCTTTTTATCTTTATGAGACCTTCGGTTTTCCGATTGAACTGACTGTCGAAATGGCACGGGAAAAGGGATTCAAGGTCGATTTGAAAGGCTATGAAGAGGCGTATGCGAAACATCAGGAGCTTTCGAGAAAAGGCGCTGAACAGAAATTCAAAGGCGGTCTTGCCGATCATTCCGAAGAGTCGGCGAAGCTCCACACTGCAACGCACCTGCTCCATGCGGCTTTGAGAAAGGTTCTGGGAACACATGTCGCTCAGAAGGGGTCCAATATCAATGCGGAACGTCTGCGTTTTGACTTTTCACATCCGGACAAGATGACGCCGGAGCAGCTTGCCGAAGTTGAAAAACTTGTGAACGAAGCGATTGAGGCAAAGGTTCCGGTGGTCTGCGAAGAGATGGGGGTGGAGGAAGCCAGGGCACAGGGGGCCATCGGACTTTTCGGAGACAAATATGGCGAAAAGGTTCGCGTGTATACAATGGGGAAATTCAGCAAGGAAATCTGTGGCGGGCCTCATGCCGCGAATACGGGGGATCTCGGACATTTCAAAATTGTAAAAGAGGAAAGTTCCAGCCGTGGTGTCAGACGCATCAAGGCTGTAATCGGCAAATAACCAGGAGGAGGGTGCGCAATGAAGAATGCAGAGGTTCTGATCGCCAGCAATGACGGTGTTTACAGCATCAAAGTAAACGGACGCGCTACATTTGAGTGTGCGCCGCCGCTGCGCAGTCTGGCAAAGGATTTGGAAAATGTCATGTTCAGGAAAGTTGATGTTGACCTTTCCGCCTGCACCGGAATGGACAGCACGTTCATGGGCATTCTTGCCATGCTGGGGCTCCGTTCCAAGAAGATTGATGCGGTCATGACGATTTTCAATGCCGGAGAATTGAATAAATCTCTCCTTTTCGGTCTCGGGCTGAAGAAGCTGTTCAATTTCTCGGAAGGCGAAGTTCCTCTCGGAGCGCAGACGGGTGCCGCGGACAGCGCCCCGGACAAGATTGTCAATGCACAGACGGTTCTGGATGCACACAAGACTTTGATGGATGTCGATGAGGAAAACGTCAGGAAATTTGAGAAGGTGGTTGACTACGTTCAAAAAGACCTTGATAAACTGAACGACAAGAAGTCATGAAGCCTCCGCGGAAGCCACACGACAATCCCCGTCCGCAGCTGGACTCGATGAAATCCCGTTCCTTTGCGGCACGCAGCGGCGCGCGGAACCGGATTATCTCGAATGCGTCTAAAAAACCGACGTCGCGGCGGGGATGAAATAAAGAACTGGTTTGTAATGAATGCCGGAAGAACGATTGCTTTCTTCCGGTATTTTTTTGCGTCTGGCGTCAGTTACCGGCAGGTACCGCTTCGGTATTGTTTTCTGCTTTATTTTCAGACGTCTGCTGGGCTTCCAGAAGCAGCTGCGCCTTGATGCGGTCTGCGATTTCTCCGGGCAGATTGCGGATACACGTCTGTGCGATTTCCGAAGTCATCTGGGCGAACGGCGGCAGTTTTGTGCGTTCTTCAGTGCCCATATCCTTCATATAACGGTTGTAAGCCATTCTGGCGAGCTGGAGATGAGCATCCGCGGCTGTCTTGTCCCCGTAACCCAGGAGAAGACAGCTCCGGAAAATCAGGCCGTTGATCATATCATTTGCCTGTTTGAATCCGGCATCCTTGATTTCCTCCTGCCAGTGCTTCAGAACGAACTGGTCGAAAGGCAGACGGGTATCCCGGTCTTTCTTATGATCCGACAGATAGTCATAGAACTCCTGCGCCTTGGTGTATTGTCCGTAGCTGTACATCGTGGTAATGGCACGCGACATGAAGTTTTCATACGCATCGCGGAACGATTTGATGTCCGGGTTCTCCTGAATTGCATCCAGGTAGGACTGCCGAACTGCGTCGGCAACGGAGAAATTCGGGATCAGCAGGAAATTCTCGGCGGGCTTGTCTCCGGGGAACAGCATACGGCCGTTCGTAAACGTTACCTGAAGCGATTGCGTAATCATGCGGCTGCAGTCCACGCTTTTACGGTCCGGACTTTTTTCAATGCCGAGCATCGCCCAGTAAATCGCGAAAGACTCCGGCAGAAACCAGTCCAGGTCGCCGTATTTTTCATTGACTCTTAAAATGTCGGACGGTGCCAGCATGGTGGCGTCCTTTAGCCATCTGACGCGCAGATAGTTCGTAATCAGTTTGACTTCATCCTTGTTTTTCATCCCCGCCGCCAGTTTTTCCGGAAATACTCCTTCGGCTTCACGGAATGCCTCGGAAAGCGACTCCAGCGAATCGTATCCGGCATCTTTCATTTCGATGAAGAAGGTCGATTCCGGTTTGAGCGCCTCTCTCAGCCCCGCTTCCGTCGCGGGGGTCTCGGCGAGCTCTTTCCAGTCGGGATAATGTTCGCCGAGAATTGTAATCATCCGAAGCCCCATCTGGTATTTATAATAGCGCTGGGCGTCATCCAGAATATTCCCAAGTTTATGCTGATAAATCCATCCGAGCTCCTTGTAAAGCACCGGATCATTCGGGTTGTACTGCAAGGCCTCATGATAAAGATCAATTCCCTTGTTGACCCAGCGCCAGCGGTCCACCGGCGAGCTGTACGTTACGGAGATATTGTATGCCATGTTCCACGCCAGATATGCGGCTGTGGCTGTGGATTTCGGCTGCAGTTTCATGATCCAGGATGCCAGCTGAACCATCTCGAAGTATTTGCCCTGTTCCTGCATGGAAATTGCGCGGAGCCAGAGAAAGTCCGCAATCAGACCGCGGAATCCTCCGAGGGCAACCGTTGTGAACGCCACCATCGGAGGCGCTCCTTCCACAAACTGTTCGTCAATAAGTTTGTTTTCCCTGATGCTGTTGTCCAGGCGCGACTGAACGAACATATTGCCCGCCAGAAGAAGAATTCCAGCCACAAATGCGATTAAAACGATTGGACGTTTTTCTGTCATAGCCGTTCCGCCCTATTGTTTCATTGCCTGAGCGACTTCTCTGCGCCAGTAGAGATAAATTCCCAGTGCGCAGAGCGGAAGCCCCTTCAATATGATGTTGAAAACCAAAAGCTGCACGATGAATCTGTATTCAATCAGTTCTCCTGTCGCAAGCGAGCCGGAGACAAAGAAATTCTGAATCGGAATCAGCAGAGACATCATGACCTTGCCGGTATAGGTTCCGATGGCATCCAGGTAGTTGACGTCGATTCCTTCACTGGTCGAGTCGATGGAGGTGATGATGTAACTTGAGAACATGCCGGTAAGGACGTAAGATATTGTAATGAAGATCGCCGTCGGCATGGAAAGAAACGCCGATGCGGAACAGGCAATCAGTCCGAGGGCAAAGATCCCAAGCGCCGTCGTGAAGACTGCGCGCGCGTAGTTGTTGAGAAACGATGCCTGTTTAATCAGAAGCCGAGGACTGTCCGTTACCTGAAAATGAAGTGTTTCCGCACCCGGCTGCCCGAGGTTGGCGAAACGAAGATATGCCGTCCCTTCATAAATCAGAGTCGAGCCGTTGACGGGGAATTCATTGTAAATGCCGCAGACAATCTGCTCCGGCGGTTTCTGAATCTGATATTCCCGGCGGTCAATGACTTTCTTCGGTTCCGTTGTGGAATTTTCGTCATAAATCGTTTGAACATAACGGAGCAGCCACGTTCCGAATGCCATCTTCTGATCTTTGGAGAAGAGAGTGCCGGAATAGATTTTGTAGCGGACAAAAACCGGACCGTCATAAGATTTCGGCAACGTATTGTAATACCACTGCTGAACTTCGCCGGGCCGCACTTCTCCCATTTTCGACAGGATTTCCATTTTGACCGTTTCCAGATATTTGCGGCGTTCCGCCCCGTCCAGGTTCAGCGGTTCTCCCCGCAGTCTGGCTTTCTCAATCCGTTTCGCTGCCTCCTGCTTGACCTGCTCATCCAGATTCTCGATGACTGGCAGATAGCTCCTGCGCCCTGCGAAAACTTCATTTTCCATCTTTGCGCGTTCTGCCGGTGTGAATTTCTGCCGGTTGTACTGGAACATGACAAACGCATAAATGAATACCGCGGCAATGATAAGCAGAACCAGGTGAATCAGGAAAACTCCCGCGAATTTGCCGAACCATATCGTAATGCGGGAAACGGGTTTTACAACAATCATGTGAAACTGTCCGTTTTCCATATCCGTGCAGAATTCAGAGCACGAGAGCCAGATAATGGAGGTGGAAAGAATCAGCGCCACGATTCCCGTGCTGTATTCCAGCATGACCTGAATGTAGCCATAGGCAGTGCCATCGCCTTTGATCGTATTCGGAACGAGGATGACGCAGACAATCAGCAGGAACAGTAGAAAACGGAACACATTGGACCGCATCGCCGACCGGCAGGTAAGTTTGACTATTGCGAGAAATGATGTCATTGTCCGCCTCGCATCACTTTGAATCTTTCGGTGAAAGAATGTCCTTCAGCTTCTCATTGGCTTCCGAAAGGTCGATCTTCGGCGATTCGGGTTCTTCTTTCTTCTGTTTCTTCCTGCGCAGGAGATCGTCACTGAGGTCTTCCAATGCCTTGGTGTCGATTTTCGGCGCCTCCGCAACAGGCTCCTGCGGTTTTTCCGCTTCCTTGTCTTTCTTCGTCAGGGAGTCGAGAAGCTCTCTTGCCGACTCTTCCTGGGCATCCGCGGAAAGATACTCGGCAATATGTCCGCCGGAACGCGCACCGTAGGTTTCGACACTTTCAGACTGTGCTTTGTTGACCACGTCAAGGAAGAAGTCTTCCAGCGACATGCGGGGATGATCCACCTTGAACTGATCGTCGGAAAGTGAACTGCGCAGAATGGCAAGGACTTTTTCCATGACTTCCGGCGGAAGCTGCGGGGTCGTGATGCGGTTGGTTCCTTCAATTGTAAGAAGCTCGTTCAATGTGCCCTGCGCCCGTATCTGACCACCGTAAAGAATAATGACACGGTCGCAGACATCTTCAATATCGCTGAGCAGATGACTTGTCACGATGACGGTTTTCCCGCGTTTTTTCAGCATGTGAATCAGATCCTTGACTTCACGGCAGCCGAGCGGGTCAAGCCCGGAGGTCGGTTCATCAAGTATCAGCAGGGACGGGTCGTTGATCATTGCCTGGGCAAGCCCGATTCGGCGGGACATTCCCTTGGAAAATTCTCCGACGGGACGGTTTTTTGCATGGGACAGTCCTACCATTTCAAGCAGCTGTTCACTCCGTTTTCTGCGTTCCAGTCCGGAAAGATTGAACAGCGACCCGAAGAAATCCAATGTCTCATAAGCGGTCAGATATTTATAAAGATAGGACTCTTCCGGCAGGTAGCCGATCAGTCGCTTGGTATCCACGTCGCGCGGCGATTTGCCGAAAACCGTAAGGCGTCCGGCAGTCGGATAAAGCAATCCGAGAAGCATCTTCACAGTAGTGGACTTACCGGAACCGTTCGGACCGAGCAGCCCGAGAACTTCGCCTTCTCTGACTTCAAAATCAAGGTCGTTGACGGCCTTTGCCTTCGGGCGGTTCCAGAAATCCCTGAACTCTTTGACAAGCCCTACGGAACTTACTACAATATTCGATTCTTTTGTCGCCGTCTCAACCATCGCAAAGATCCTCTGATTTATTGTTTTGCTTCTTCCGCAGCTTCCTGAATCAGTGCCCGGCGCCAGGAGTTCAATTCCTGGCTTGTCGCATCTTCCCCGGTCCGGAGAAGACGGGCGCTGTTGAATATGATAATCAAGGTGCTGCATGTGTGGAACATCGCGGCGGCAATCGGTCCCATCCATCCGAAGACGGACAAAACGATACCGCACAGCACAAACAGGAAGCCGAATGCAACGTTCTGGTGGATGATCGTGCTTGATTTTCTAGCCAGCATGATTAACATGGGAATACGGCGCAAGTCATTGGTCATCAAGGCAATGGAGGCACTGTTGATGGCAATGTCGCTTCCGATTGCACCCATTGCGATGCCGAGATCGCCTGCCGCAAGCGCGGGCGCGTCGTTGACACCGTCTCCGACAAATGCAACCAGGCTGTTCTTCTTCAGTTCCTCAATGTAAGCAACTTTTCCTTCCGGAAGGCAGTCGCCTTTGAACTCGTCGATATTCAATTTCGCGGCAACTCCCTTCGCGACGCTTTCACGGTCGCCGGTGACCATGGCGCAACGTTTGATTCCGAGTTCCTTCAGACGGCGGATTGCTTCTGAGGATTCAGAACGGATTTTATCGCGGAAGCCGATCCAGCCGATCAGTCTGCCATCCTGTGCCACGTAAACCACACTCATGCCGGAGGATTCTTCCGGCTGTGTCTCGGGGAGCGCGATATTGAACGCCTTCAGCCAGATTGCCCGTCCGACCAGCGTCGCCTTGCCGTTCAGAGTGCCCTCCACACCGGTTCCGGGAGTTTCCTTGAAGTTCATGACCTCCTGAGGCTGAATGCCGACCTCTTTTGCCAGTTTCTGAAGCGCAAGGGCCGTCGGGTGATTGCTGTGTGCTTCAATGGAAGACGCAATCATCAGGAGTTCCGCAGGCTCGACGCCGTCAACAGGCCCGAGTTTTGCAACTGCAAGCTGACCTTCCGTCAGGGTTCCGGTCTTGTCAAATACGAATGCCCGTATTCTGGAGGCAAGTTCCACAAGATGGCTGACATTCTTGACCAGGATGCCGAGGCGTGCCGCCGCAGCCACCGAAGCGACCACCGTGGTCGGAGTCGCGAGAACCACTGCGCACGGGCAGGCGATCACCAGCAGAGTGATGACACGCTCCATGTCTCCATTGGAGAGCCACCAGGTGATGATGGCAAGCATCAGGATTGTCGGCGTATAGAATGCCGCATATTTGTCAATCAGCCGGACTACTGGAGTTTTACTTTTCTCCGCGGCGAGAATCATGTCTTTGACCTTGCCGAGCGTAGTGTCACTGCCGACTTTCGTGATTTTGACGTCCACGCTTCCGGAAAGGTTCTGCGTGCCGGCGAAAACATCGTCGCCGACGGTCTTGTCCACGGGAAGCGATTCGCCGGTGATTGAAGCCTGGTTCACCGCGCTGATCCCGTTGACAATTACGCCGTCCACCGGGAAATTGTCGCCGGGACGGACGTTGATGATGTCTCCGAGTGCGAGTTCGGCAACTTTTACCTCTGTGGCTACGCCGTTCACCAGTTTGCGCGCCGTATCGGGAGCAAGACGGATCAGCTCTTCAATGGAACGCTGTGCACCGCTCGCCGTGTGTGTTTCAATGATGATCGTCACCAGCAGAAAGAACGCGATGATGCCAGCTTCCCGGAAATCCGCCGAGGTGAAGGCGGCGAGAATGGCCAGCGCCACCAGTTCATTCATGTAGACACGTCCCTCGCAGAGATCCTTGACCGCAGTCAGGATGATCGGAAACGCCAGAATGACCGCGCCGATGAAAGCGCAGAGCTCCGCGGCAAATGTCTGTTCGGGCAGAAGCCAGAGGAAAAGATAGGAGTTCAGAATCAGGAAGCCGCCTACGACAGCAAAACCGATTCTGCCCATGGATCTGCCGTGCCCTACGCCTTCTCCGATCGGTGCGCCGCAGGAAATGCAACGTGTCGGCTCTTCCGGAGAAGCCTCATGATGATGTCCGCATCCGCAGGCGGAAGTATGCTCATGCGCGTGATCGTGTGCGCATCCGGGACCGTGTTTGTGTGCTGTTTCACTCATTATTTCTGATCCTTCGCTGTCTTGTCTTCATTTTTCTTGATTACAGGTTCCGGATTAAGTTTCAGCCTGAGTTCCTGTTTTGAATTCGGGACTTTGCTCAGGATGAACTTATCTTTCACGAGCGCCATGGAGTCCGCGAGCGTGGTGGAGTAAAGCGAAACCATCACGGCGTCCGGGTTTTTCTCATATTCTTTCAGGATTGCCTCGAAATAGGAAATATCAGCTTTGACTTCCGCTTCAATGCGTGCCTTGTAGGATTCCGCATTGGCAATGATCATTGCCGACTGGGATTTTGCACTGTTGGCCATTTCAATTGCTTTGGCTTTGGCTGTTTCGATTTCGATTGTCGCCTGTGTGCTTGCGCTTGCCGCCTCGTCGAATGCGGCGATTGTCTGGAGAGGCGGACGTTTGACCGGGAGTGCGAGGCTTTCCACCGCGACACCGATCTGCATGTCATTGAGCTGTTTTTCCAGCTGGGCCTGAACCGCGTTGATGTAGTCGGTCGTCTTGTTATAGAGAATATCCTTGATGTCCCATGTGGCGGTTACTTTGATGATGCACTCGTCCAGCACATTTTTTAGCATTGTTATCGCACCGCGCGTTCCGAGCAGTTCTCCGTCGGGACCTTTCATCACCTCGTCAGGATCAAGAGGACGTTCCGGGGTAAGGCATTTTTCATAGTAGACTTCAGGGTTCTGCACCCGGTAAACGAGTTCCCATTCGCTGTGGAGGATGCTGTTGTCGCCGGTCAGCAGGAAGCCGTCTTTGCCAGGCGTCAGCGTCGCATTCGGAGAGGCTCCGTTCTGCTCGTTCTTACGCTCCGTGATGGAGGTGCGGTCTGCGGGCATGAACGTCATGCTGCGGATTGTCTGGTTGGTCTTCGGCACCCTGATGACCTTGCTCACCGGATACGGGAAACTCCAGTAGACTCCGCCGAGTTCGTATTTATTTGTCAGCTTGCCGAACTGCAGCAGCAAAACAGATTCCTTTGTGGAGTCCACGATGAAAAAGCCGCCGAGAGTGAAGAACCAGACGACCATCAATGCGATGATGATCGTCAGCAGTGTGAAGAACACTTTGAACATCCGCGAAACAGCCAGCATTCCCTGAGAGAACTGCCCGCTGTCCGCCGTGTCCATCGCATTCTGGTATCTGTTATCGTTTTCCATTTGTATTCAATCCCCGTTTTCCCGTTATTTTTTAGGCGCGTTTTCCTGTTCGAGGGAACCGACCTTGATTTTGAAAATATCGAAAGGAGTTGCTTCCGTATCAAGAATCAATGTGGTTTTTGTGCCGAGAATGCGTTTCAGAGAGTCCAGTTTCCGCAGGAACGCGGCGAGCTCCGGGTTTTTGTTGAACACGGAATAGTATTCCGCCGCTTTGGCATCGCCGGCAGCCATCAGCTCCTTGGCTTTGGCTTCCGCTTTGGTGATTTCTTCACGCTTATTCTGATTGGCTCTGGTCTTGATGTTTTCCGCTTCAACATTGCCGCGCTGCTTTTCTTTGATCGCAGCTGTTTCGCGCTCGGTCTTCATGCGTTTGGCGATTTCGCCGGAAATTTTTTCGGGGACGCTGATTGTGCGGATGCCGACTTTTACAACTTCAATTCCGTAACGTTCCATGACGTCCGGGGCGATCAGCTTGAACATGTCCTCTTCCATCTGGGAGAGCTTCATCTTCTTGGGATCCGTATTGATCATCTGGTCAAAACGGTATTTGCCGACAACCGCGCCTTTGGCGGTTCTCATCCGGTTGCTCAGGTATTCTTCCGCGGACGCCAGGCTTTTTGCCGCATTTTTGAATCTGGAAAGATCTTTGATGCTGTAGATGGTGTAAATTCCGATGATTACGTTCTTTTCATCGGAGGTCATGGTTTCCTCCAAATTGCCGACGGTGCCGTCGAAACAACGCTGGCGGATGTCGTATTTCACGATTTCCTGAATGGGAAGAGGCCACCGCAGATGCAGTCCCGGACCGCGTTCCCCGGAAATTTTACCCATGGTGATGACCAATGCCCGCTCATTCTCCTGAACCTGATACGTAAAGATCGCCATGAGAAATACGGCGGCAACGATAAGGCCGAGAAGTATTGTGGACCAGTATACCGGCACCTTAGAAACTTTTTCAGGACTGCTCTTCGACATAATTTTGTTCTCCAATATTTTAATTATTATTTATTTGCCAAGCTCATTGATGTCATCGCTGTTCAGAAGGTCGAGACGCGGATTCTCTTCCATATTCACCTCGAATATCTGAGACGGGATGTTTGCGGAAATGATATATTTGCGCAAGTCCTTGCAGTCGATTTCCAGAAAGTCCAGATAAGTGCGCAGACGGAACAGTTTCGGCTGTGCCAGATACGCGGTCAACTGGCTTTGGAAACGGAACGCATCCGCTTCCGCCACGGTGGATACATTATAGGAGTATGCCTCCGCGTTGCTGATGATCTCCATGCTTTTGATTCTGCCCTCGGCTACCACCTTTTCCGCCTCCGCAGTTGCCTCGTGGATCAAAGTCTTGACCTGCTCCTGCGCGGCAAGAACATCCTGGAACGCCGGAGCGACGTCCTTGACCGGCGGGTGGGCGTCATTCACATTCACGCAGTCAATTTCAATGCCGAGCTCCAGACGATCGGCTTCCGCCTGAATCCGTGTCTTGAGTGCCTGCACGATTGTATCACGGCCGGAAGACATATCCTTGATGAAGTCCGTGCTGGCAAAATAGCGTGTCGCCTCCTGTTCGCTGACATCCTTGACCATCTGCTGGACATTTTCAAATTTGAATGCGTAATTGTACACCTGGTCTTTTCTGACCTTGTAACTGATGGGAAGGGTGATCTCAAGAATGGATACCGCACTCGCCACTTCCGTGCCGACCATATCATTTGCCACCAGAAAACCGGTGCTGATCGGAGAATCTGATTCCGCGTGCGCCGTTGTCCAGAGAACAACACCGGGTTTCAACATCTTGCCGTCTTTCTCAAAACGGGAACCGACAACGACTTCCTGTATTTTGTCAATCGGGATGCGGCGTATTGTCTCAAACGGCCAGGGAAGTTTGAAATAAATTCCGGGTTCCAGAGTTTCCCTGTTTTTGGAAACCGCGCCGAACCGTTCCCGGATTCCGACTTCGCCGGGAGCGACTTCCGTCACAATTGTGAAGACCCAGAATAAAAGAAACCACAAAAGAAGCGCCGGAAGAATGGCGCGCCCGAAAAATCCGAAGATCCAGGTTCTGGAGACTTTAAATCCAAACTGATAGTCCAGGGAATCCGCGATATTGCGCATGATGCCGCCCGGTTCCGTGAAAAGTGAGAGAAGACGGCTTTCATAAACGGGGCGGTCCTCCATTTGATTCCGCGGCCGGTAGAACTCGCTGATAAAACTCAGCAGCAGCTCCGCGCAGAGAACTGCGAGAGCGAAATAAGTGAACTTGGAGAAAAATCCATCCCATGGCTGGAACTCAAATTGCGCCAGCAGAGAGGAGATCAGAGTGAAGCACATCACAAGCGCACCCGCCATCAGCCATGCTCCGACGGGACGGAGCCAGCGGAATTCCAGCACGTGAGACTGTCCGGCTAGAAAAATACCGAGAAACAGGCTGAATGCGGCGCACATTGCGCTGAGAAATGCCAGCACGATCGGCTGTTTCGGCATTCCGGCCGCCAGTGCAACCGCATCCTCCGGACGGAAAATCAAAGCCTTCCAAAGATAAACAAGAACACAGGCCAGGGCGATGGCCATCAGGGCGGCGACAGTGGAGGGGACGTATTTTTCAAAGTTCAGCAGATTGCGCCCGGCTGTGAATCTTACATCCTCTGAAATTTCAAGAATGGAAAGTTTGCTTTCCTTCCGTTTCTGGAGAATGAGCTTTTCCTCCTCATCGCGGATTGCCTTTTCCGTCAACTTGGAGTGAATCCATGCCATCAATGCGCAGATAAAAGCAATGGTGAAGGGAATCAGAGAGAGCGTGAAGGTCGCAAAACCCGCCCATTCATAAACCGGCCCGGTAAGCAGGATAATGATGGAAAGCACTGCCGAAAGCACACACGAGATAACGGACAGTTTTACAGCCAGCCCCGCCCGTTCCAGAACTGCAGTAAGATTCGTATTTTCATTCTGCATTGTTTTTACGTTCCCTTCCACTTAAACTCTGATTGGTTACTTTAAAATACCGGATGACTTTCTTTTGACATTAAAAGAAAGCATTCAGTTCCGCAGAAAACCTCATTTGGACCGAACTTTCTTCATTTTGAATTCAAAAAAGATTTTTCTGCGTCTCTTAGACTGTATAATAATACCTGTTCAAGCAAAAGACAAGCAGGAAAAGACGTTTTTTTACAGAAAGAAAGCGAATCGGCTAGGAACAGACGATTTTTCAAGAGGCAAAACCGGGTTTTTCTTCTCCGTTTCCGCTGAATACGGGGGCTGCCTCCTCATCTTCCGGGAAACACCGGCGTCTGACGTGTCTGACGGTAGATGAACAGAAGAAGTTCCGGAATTTTAACCATCACCGAATCCGGGAGGGACTCAGTGCAGTTTGCTCAAGTCTATTCCGGTCTGCTCCCAGAATAGAGTGTCTTCCACCGGCTTGTTGTCGATTTCCCAGAAATGGTTCATGACATCCTCCCTGTGCGCCCCCTTTGCGGTTTCGTCCGCGAGATACTGCTTCAAGACGGCAGGGACAATCGTCTTTTCCGTCATAAATTCTCCGGTGCCGTTCAGCAGAGCGGCAAGAAAAGTATCCGATGTCGGACTGGAGAACTGATTTCCGAAGACCAGTGTGCAGACAATCAATGTGCCTTTTCCGACTTTCACGGAGAACAGATGTGAGAAGTTCCGCAGCGTGTCTTCCGGAATGAAGTCCTTGATTCCGTGGATCAGCCCTTTCATACGGTCGCGCACCGGTTTGTCAATGCCGAAAATGAATTCCTCTGCCTTTACGGGGAAATTGTCAAGGCAGATTTTGTATCCGCCTTCCAGAAGCGGCTGCATATTGAGGTCGAAATAGCGTCCGGACGCCAGTTTTCCGCGGAGATATTTCGAATTGATGACTCCGCCGAGATTGCTTCCACGGTCCCAGATGCAGGGTTTGAAGCGTTCCAGCGCTCCCGGCCAGTAGTATTGGTTTCCGGGATTGTCGCGATGATAAGACAGAATTACGGTTTTTCCGTCCTCCAGATGCTTGAACATCCGGTCAGTCAGGGTATCGGTCAGCACGAGGGAAGCGTCCTTTGTTCCGTGCCAGGCTCTGATTTGCTCCTCCAGCGCGTGATTGTCAAGTTCCATTTCCGGCAGGATGCGGATTTGCGCCTGCGGATAGAGCCAGAAGGTCCATGTGTTCTTACATGTCTTTCCGGAAGAGGAAAATTCGGCGGCAAGCTCCATTTGTTCCGCTTTGCCGGAGTTCGGGAGACGGAGCCGGACATCCGCCAGTTTCTGAAGTCCGCCCGCAAGTGCAATGTTTTTTCCGGACCAGACCTCAATACCGTTCACGCTGACTTTCAGTTCGCCTTTGATGCAAGGCTGCGGCAGAAAGTTGGAGATGCTCAAACCGACCTTGACGGGGGTGTCATGGTAGAACACTTCGTTTTCAAACCGTGCCAGCAGTACTGCATCGCCGTTGATGGAACGCATCCATTCGGGGTCGATGTATTTGTCGTCATCGAAGCAGTCCACGATGCCGTTTTTATTTTCGTATTTCAGCGTATCGGCGAATTGGAGCATTTCAAATCCGCAAAGACGGGAATGGCGGAGTTGTTCCAGGTAGACTTTGATTGCCAGTTTCTTGAAATATTCCGAACCTTTGACATAATCGGGCATTTTTGCTTCCAGTCCCTTGCGGCGAATCAGTTCCGGGAGTGCCGTCATATAGCGCGGTTTCCTGATGCCGTTTGCCTTGAGGTAATCTTCTCCGACTGCGGCGCAGAAATCATCAAATTTTCTGTTGAGCGCTTCATAATCGGGGATTTCGATATAGTGAACCGCCTCATGCGCGATCACCGGTTTCAGCGGGACCGCCTCCCGGCGGACATGCGCCCGGACTCCGGCGGTTTCAACGTCGCTTTCGAGCGGTTCGTCATAAGTGGAGCCGTTGATGCGCCAGCAGCTGTCTGTCTCAAACATGTCGGCATGGTGCTTGAAGGGAAAATAGTAGGCGATATGCTGGGAATAGATGTCCGCTGTCGGACGGTCATACTCGCCCCATCCGGAATTGTCCATGATGAGCTTTGCGGGGGCGAGCTCCCTGCCGAGCGCGTAAAGCGCGTGCACTTCGGGCTGGTGTCCCGACTTGTGCATCTCGTTGCCGATGCAGAAAATCGCTACAGACGGATGATTGCGGTAGCGGAGAATGGTTTCCTTCCAGCTTGCATTGTCCATGGAAAGTTTCTTTTTTCCGCCTTTTTCATCATATTCATAGGCAAAACCGATTTCCATGTGAATGAACAGCCCCTCTTCGTCCGCCGCTTCGACGAATTCCGGTGTCGGTATCGTGCTGTGAAAACGGACAAGGTTGAATCCGTATTTTTTCGCCTGACGGATATTTTTGACGGCGGCGTCTTTGAGAGTTCCGCCCGTCATATTGGGATGTTCATGCGCAACGATGCCGCGGATGTAGCCGCGGAGATAACAGCGTTCTCCGTTCAGCAGAACGTCGATATTGGAAAAGGTTTTGAGTTCACAGAATCCGAACCGTTCCGTGATGGAACCGGCTTTCAGCAGATAAAGCACCGGTGTGTCGGGCGACCATGTTTCAAGTGCGGAGGCATCCAGAGTTGTATGGTATTTCCCGTTTTTCCGGATGCAGTCAAGTTGACGGCAATTGGTGTCGGCACCCGTCAAAGTGACGATTTTCGGTTCCGTCAGTTTTTCGTCACTTTCCAGAATGACGAGACGGGACTCAATTTTGCAGCGGATGTATACAGCCATGAAATTCTCCTTTTTTCGGTTCTGTCAACTGCCATGAAATTAAAATATAGTGTCCGCACATCCGCCCGCAATCCGTTGCAGAACGCTTTTGTTTAAAATCTTTTCCTCTTGTCCTGAAAACCTGTATTCTTTTATTCTATCTGACGGGGTCGCTTGTCTGCATTTCAGAAAACGTTTTTCCGGAATGTTCCGCCAGAATCTTGAGAACAGGCTACTGTCTGTTTTTCCGTTTTGAATTCAGAAATTTTTTAAGTCCGTCAAATCCTTCTTTGTCGGCAATGCTTTTGATCAGACGGAAACCTTTCCCGTAGACGGGATCGGTGTTTGCTTCGATGCGCCTGTTCAGGTAGTCGCGTCCGTGGAGCCTGTTATAGAGCCAGCCGACATATTCCGCAAACCCTTCCTTGATCTGCAGATCCCGGATTCCCGGGAAATACGTTACAAGCCAGTCATGCCCGAGTTCATGCGCCATGACATATTCCATGCGTTCCTTCGGCAGACCGTTCAGAACGTAGATATTGAACAGTTCCGAAGTTTTTTCCTCTTTCTCGGAAACCTTGCGCCCCAGCAGGTCGCGCGTTACAACCTTTTCCAGTTCGGCGAGATACTCAAAGAGTCCCTGTTCCGTCACAACGTTGGACTGGCTGCGGGATTTCCTGTGAAGTGTTTCCTGGTCGATCAGATAAAACTGAATGGGATGGTTGGTGCCGAGCCCGAGTTTGTATTTCAGGTCGTTTCTTACGGACTGGAAGTATTTTCTTGCCGTGTTTTCATTGAAAACCGCCGTTTTTGAACAGTTCGGGCAGATGATGCGTCCGTCATGCAGCTTTCTGCCGCCGGTTGGCATCTGGCAGGAGAAACAGCGCGGTTTCCTGAGACAGTCCGGGCATGCGAAGAAGGAGTTGTCTGCGGCGAGTGCACCTTCGGCGGAACGTCTGCCGCAGACCGTGCATTCCGGCAGCGTGGACTCATAGCATTTCCGGGAACAGAAGGTTTTGCCGTTGGAAGTCAGGTAGCCTCCTTTGATTCGTCTGGAGCAGACGGAACATTTCGGCAGGGACTGTTCCAGACTCTTATCCGCGCAGGGACGTGAGCAGTAGTTTTTATTTTTGATCCGGTAATAACTTTTCCCCGCTCCGATTGTTTTTCCGCACCAGTCGCATTTCAGCTTTTCCGAAGCGCCCAGAAAGAAGGGGAGAAGAAACAGAAAAGAAAGGAGCCGGACCCCCCTTCCTGAAAAAAATATGAATTTTCTTTGCCTCATAAGCACTACTCCGCATTGAATTACCGCAGAAACGGGATACTGTAAAGTACTGTAGAGTCAAAAAGACAGGAATGCAAGGGATTTTGTTCCTGTCGGTGGTGTTGTTTCGGGATTTTTATAAAGATGAGTAAAACGGTCAGCGGTAGTTTTGAAATTACGAATGTGCGTGGTCTTCATGCCAGGCCCGCATCTCTCTTTGTGCAGGAGGCGTCCGGCTATGATGCCGATATTACGGTGCAGAATGAGACGACCGGGGAGAAAGTCGACGGCAAAAGTCTGATGGGGCTTCTGATGCTTGCGGCGCCCTGCGGGACAAGGCTGAAGATTGTAGCCAGCGGTCCGGATGCGGATCAGGCGCTGGACGCTCTCGGCGGACTCATCATGAAAGGATTCGATGAAGATCAGCAGTGACGGAGCGGGATTGCCCGATAAGAAAATAAAACGGGAGGTTCTTTACCATGGAATTCCGGCATCTCCCGGAATCGCAATCGGCACGGTCATGCTGGTTGCGGAATCCCACCGTACACTGTTCAAGGATGTCAAGATCACCAGCATCGCGCCGGAACAGGTCAACAATGAAATTGCGCTGTTCCGCCGGGCGATTGACAAGACAAGAGACGAGATCAAGGAGCTGCGGACACGTGTTCAGACATCTCTCGAATCCCATGAAGCCAACATTTTCGACGCCCATTTCCTGATTGTCGATGATAAAATGCTGATGAATGAGGTCTGTTCCTCAATTTCCAAAAAGCTCATTCATGCCGACGCCGCATTTTCCCAGACCATGCAGAAATATATCGCGGCAATTTCCGCGGTGCCGGATCCTTACCTGCGCGAGCGCGCCGCCGATGTTCAGGACGTCGCTGCGCGCATTCTTTCCAATCTTTACGGACTGGAACGGCCGAAACTCGACCATCTGCCGGGGCCGCGCATCATCATTGCAAAGGATCTGACTCCTTCCGACACGGCGCTGCTCGACCGTACGAATGTGCTTGCGTTTGCCACGGAGTCGGGAAGCAAGACTTCCCACAGCGCGATTCTGGCGCGCTCCATGAGAATTCCCGCGATCGTCGGCATGAACCATTTCGTCGAACGGGTGGAAGACGGCGACCGGATGATTATCGACGGTTTTCTCGGAATTGCGATCCTGAACCCGGAAAAGCAGACCATTGAACTTTACGAGCAGAAGGAGAGCCGCAAGGCGAAACTCTACAACGAGCTTCTGCGGGAAACACAGCTGAAGTCGGAAACTCTGGACGGATACCGCATTCATCTTGCCGCCAATGTGGAGAATGCCGATACCCTGGAAGACATCAAAAAATACGGCGCGTCGGGGATCGGACTCTTCCGGACGGAATATCTGTACATCAACCGTTCGACACTTCCCACGGAGGAGGAGCAGTTTGAGATTTACAGAAAAGTTGCCACGGCGATGGATGGGCAGGCGGCGATCATCCGGACTCTGGATCTCGGCGGCGATAAGCTCAGCGAGGCGCTTGGCGCATATCATGAGCAGAACCCGTTTCTGGGACTGCGGGCAGTTCGATTGTGTCTGGAAAAACCGGAGATACTGAAAGTTCAGATGCGTGCGATTCTGCGCGCGGGGGTTTTCGGGAAAATCCGCATGATGTTCCCGATGGTTTCCTGCATGGATGAGTTGAACAAGCTGCTGGCGCTTCTGGAGGAGGTGCGTTCCGGTCTTAAGAATTCCAATATGAAATTCGACGGCTCCATGGATATTGGAGTCATGATTGAAATTCCCTCCGCGGCGCTGATTGCGGATAAACTGGCAAAGAAGGTGGATTTCTTCAGCATCGGAACCAATGATCTCGTGCAGTATACACTGGCGGTTGACCGGAACAACGAGAAAGTCGCGCATCTGTATGCACCGACCAATCCGGCGGTTCTGGAACTGATCGGGCGGACTGTCGATGCGGCGGAGCGCAACGGCATCTGGGTGGGAGTCTGCGGCGAAGTCGCGGGAGACCCGCGTTATATTCCGATCCTGATCGGGCTCGGCGTCAAGGAACTGAGCATGTCTCCCCTTTCAATCGGTCACATCCGCCGTCTGATCCGCAGGATTTCCATGTATGATGCGGAACGGATTGCGGAAAAAGCCCTTTCTGCGGAGACAGCCGAGGAAGCGCTTGCCTATTCGATGGAATACCTGGAGAAGAAAGTCCCTGAGATCCTCCAGCAGCATGAACTGTAACAAAAATTTGATTTGGCGAATGGAGCAAGTGTCAGACTGAGAGAAACAATACAATATAATGTAAATATTTTCTTCATAAGTGCTGTCTAATTTTGATTTTCATAATCAAAATCACTTTGTAAGCTGTTATTACCTTTTTTTGTGTTTATAATAAAAATAATCGTCATTTCCCATTGGTTGTCTTTCCGCTGATTCAGACGATGAATGATTCCCTTTCCAAAATATCCATCAATCTGGCAATAGAAAAATAATTCCGGTTTTCGCGGATTTACTTCTAAAATTGAAGAATATCCACTTTGTGGTGCAGTTATCATCTTTTTTATTGCGGTATCTTTAATGCATAAAAAACCATCATTAGTATTGGCGTTATCAAGTTTTACAATGATTGATTTTGGGCAGAAACGGGTTGTATTAAATTTTGAGATTGGAGTGTTGATCACTTCTCCATTTATATCTCTACTTACATCCAGGCATATAGATGCACCGGTTCTTTTAGGTGTTGTGTTTGATTTGTTTTTATTGACAATGCCACAAAATGGAATGATGTTTTTTTTATCATTCTCAATATGATAAGTTAAAACTATTTTTTTTACGCAAATATCCTTATTTTTTATTTGAGGAGCAAAAATAATTTCTTTTTCTATATTACTATGCTTATTTGTGGAATAAATCGGGAAATCCCATTTTTCTAAAAAAAATCCCTCTTTTTTAAAATGAAAAGTTAAAGTATACGCTTTTTCATCTATTGGAAAGATTATCCCCGAGTCTGCTTTTATTGTACGAGTACTAAGGTCTATCCCACGCAATTCTTCCCATTGACCTTTCAATGTTGAAGTTGTCACATTAATTGTAACATTGTCAATAGCTTTCCCTTCCATATCCGAAAACTTGAATTTAATCTCTCTTGCATTGCAAAAAGCACAAATCATAACAACAAATAAAAAAACAAATATTTCTTTCATAATTATAACCCTTCAATAATTTGTGTTTCTATTGAAAGAACTGCTTATTGTGTCTTTCTCCTAAGTTGGACAGCTTGTTATGGACAGGTTATAGCAAAACAAATAAAAATATTTTACAGTAAAATCTATCAGCATACTGTAGGTTTTGAGATATTTTAAGTCATTTTCTTTTTTTATCTTTAATTTCATTATCCTTTTTCATGATTAATGATGTCCAAAATGTATTAAATTCAACAATTTTACTGTCGGGTATAACATTCGGATGGGTTTTAAAAATCATATTCATAATTTTTATTATTAAAGTAATTTCTTTTTTGGAAAAACTAATAAAATATTCTGTATCATCAAGTTGTGGTATTTTACTTCCTTCCGGAAAGGGAAGTAATGCTATCACAAGAGAATACAAAGACGAAACGATAAAATCATTGGAAGCTGTTGTTACGATATAATAAAGTAATTTGAATAATTCCTGCTTCCTTTGCGGGTAAACAAGTGCCACATGTTCGTATAAAACATCATCAGGGGACTCCGTTTTTGAAAAGTATATACGTATATCACGAGATGGTAATTTAAACGTAGAAAAAACTTCATCTGCGATGGTATCATCTTTTTTATGACTCATAACTATCATCCTTTTATTGCTCCGGCAATTCAGATTACCTGTTATTTTTCGTGTTGGCTTAGCTTGTAAACAAGCAATCTGAACTGCCGAAACTTTATATGAAGATTCTTATATGGAAACTGCCATCCGCTGTTTCAGCTCCGCCGTTATTTTAGTGTGTTTGGTTTCGATCAGCATTCAGCCGCACATCCATTTTTTATATGACTGCTTCTTAATAATACAGTGTTCTATAGTCTGTTCTATATTAAATTATATGACAAACTGCAAAAACCGCAAGTATAGAACACTGAAAAAAAGCATTTTTTTTCAGCCGGAACCAAAAGAGTGTCACACATCTGCGGGATGGATAATACGGTCGGCAACGGCTTTCAATGCTTCTTCTTTTGTTGAGACGATCCCGTCGAGCTGGAGATCTGCGGCATACTTCAGCAGGAATCCGACTTTGGGGCCGGGCAGGACACCGAGCGCAAGAATGTCGGCGCCGGTCAGGAACGGTTTCGGGACGACATCCGTGTGCGAGGATTCCAACTGATGCATCCGGTCAAGCAGCAGGAGATAGTTGTCCAGCTTGCCGTGGCAGGAAATGCAGTCGATCCGGTGAAGCTCCAGTTCCAGCGGGAAGTTCTGGTCGGCAATGAGCCGCCGCCATTTTGCCGTCCGCATTTTGTCGACCTGCGCAAAACGCATGTGATTGCGGACTGCCGCCGTAATGCTTTCCGTCATCCTGTAAGGCATCTTCAGCCGCCGCAGGATTGTTTCCGCCATTTCCGCGCCTTTTTCCTCATGGGAGAAAAAATGGACGCGCCCGTCTTCCCTGACTCCACGGCAGGACGGTTTTCCCACATCATGAAGCAGAACCGACCAGCCGAGTTCCGGCGACGGATATGCGATATGGGAGAGCATCAGCATGGTGTGTTCAAAGACATCGCCTTCGGGGTGGAATTTGGGCGGCTGTTCCACGCCGCGCATGGCGTCGATTTCCGGGAGGAGGACTTTCAAAATACCGAGTTCCGCCGCCAGACGGAATGCCCGGTCCGGCATCGGACCGCACAGGATCCGCGTGAACTCGTCCCGCACCCGTTCCGAGGAGAGAAAACGCAGTTTATGGGCGAGTTCCCTGATTGCGGACATTGCCGTCTTGTCGAGTTCCAGTTGCAGGCGGACCGCAAAGCGGATTGCGCGGAGCATCCGCAGGTAATCTTCCGAAAAACGGACGACGGGATCGCCGATCGTGCGGAGAACTCCCCGCCGGAGATCGTCATAACCGCCGGTGCAGTCGATGAGTATTTCTTTTTCAGGATCAAGGAGCATGGCGTTGATCGTGAAGTCGCGCCGGGCGACGTCCTCCTGCGGCGTTTTGCTGAAACGCAGAGTCTCCGGGCGCCGCCCGTCCTCGTAATCGCGCTCCTCGCGGAATGTGGCGACCTCGAAGTTCATGGAGTCCGCGACCACCGTGACGACGCCGAACGATGCGCCGAGCGGGATGGAGCGGGGAAACAGCTTCATGATCTCCGCGGGCACCGCATTGGTCGTAATGTCGTAATCCTTCGGGAGCTTTCCGAGGCAGAGATCGCGGACCGCGCCGCCGACGATATACGCTTCAAATCCGGCATTGCGCAGTTCCGCAACGATTCCCGCCGCAGCGGAGAACATGCGGCGTTCCCGGATATTCCTGTTGATTTTGAAAGGTATTTGCATAAAAAATCACTTCCGGCATTTGAGTTTCTCTCTTTTCATGCTTAAATATGGACTGGAAAACAGAATTTGCAAGAGGATTTCATGAAAATAGCATTCTTCGGCGGGACTTTCGATCCGGTTCACAACGGGCATCTCGCATTGGCAAAGCTGGTGCTGGAGCACCGTTCAGCCGGGCGGATTCTGTTTGTCCCCGCTCCGAATCCGCCGCATAAGACGGACCGGGAGATCACTCCGTTTGAAGTCCGTTATGAAATGCTGGCTCTGGCTCTGGAGGGGAAAGGGGAGGGTTTTGCCCTCTCCGACATCGAAAAACGGCGTTCGGGGCGTTCTTATACGATAGATACTTTGAATCAGTTGTCGAAATTATATGAATATGATGATATATTACTGCTGATCGGGGAAGACAGTCTCCGGCAGCTCCATTCGTGGAGACAGTGCCATGAGATTGTCCGCCGCTTCGGGATCATTGCTTATCCGCGCGGAGAGGAGCCGGTTTCGCGGGAGGAGTTGAGGCGGTACTGGGCGGAGGAGGAAACGGAGAAACTGTTGAGTGCAGTCCTTCCCTCGGCGCCCTGTTTTCCGGTATCTTCCACGGAGATTCGCGGGATGATCCGGCGGGGGGAATGGGAGAAGGCGGAGGCTCTGCTTCCGCCACCGGTCATGAACTTTATCAGAAAAAACGGTGTCTATACAAAATAACCTCAGGAGGGGAATCATGGCAGAAGCAGGAACGGCAAAGAAGACGGCAGGGAAAAAGGAAACGCCTGAAGAAAAACTCGCAAAAGTCTGCGAGGAAATTGCGTATGACAGGAAAGCGGAGAACATTGTCCGCCTTGACCTGAAGGAATATTCGGCGGTCAGCGATTATTTCGTGCTTTGCACCGCGACTTCCGAACCGCACATCCGCGCCATTGCCGAACGGATCCAGCGCGATGTGCTCGAACAGCTTAAAATCAAGCCGCTCCATGTGGACGGTTCCCCGGAAAGCCGCTGGATGATTGTGGATTTCGGCACCGTGATGGTTCATGTCATGGATGAGGACACCCGCTCTCTGTATCAGCTGGAAAGCCTCTGGGGCGATGCGCCGAAGTCCGATGCGATCAAACGCATTGAGGCGAAGGCGAAACGGAAAGCCGCCGCGGACAGAAAAAAACGGAAGGACGCATAACAGCCCATGCCCGGACCTTTGAAAGACTACTGGACCGAGTTCGACTGGGAAGCCGAACTCAAAAAAGACGATGCGCGGATCAGCACCTACATGCAGGAGCTGCCCCGCTATATTGACCTGCCTTCGGAAGACGCGGTAATCATGAAGCATATTCAGGACAGACCCGAGCTCGTTCCTTTCGGCGGGGACTACAAGAATTCATCGCTTGCAGGGCTGTTCGAGAATACGGATTACGAAGAGGACATCACGTTCAGCGAAGAGTGGCAGAAGCGTGACGGTTCCGATTTTTACATCGTGCTCGGACGCCTTTCAAAGCTCTGGGCGCAGCATTTTGCCACGCTCAGCGGACGAGGGGAGACCGTCGGCGGCATGCGTATCCTTTGTCTTTACGGCAAACTTATGGCGCGTTGTGCGGACATCATCGACATGGAGGATGAGGAATACCCCGCACTTCGTATCGCGATTATGAAGCGTCTGCTTGCAGATGCGAATCTTCTGCTGGGAGAGTTCCGCAGCTTCAGCTCCAGATTTCCAGCGTCGCGGGCGAAGGCCGATTTTCATTTTGAGCATGTCATTGTCCTGCGCGAGAAAATGCTGACCCTGCTGGAAAAATACCGTTCCGGCGGAAATGAAAAATAAAACGGCGGATCCGCCGAATGCTTTTTCCCGGCACATCCGTTTCATGCAGCGGATCTGTCTGCATCGCGTTCATTGATTCCCGGTATTTCCGGCGCATTGGAAAAACCGGATTTTTTTTCGGCAGGCTCTTGACAATCTTCCGGTTTTCGCTTATAATTAATATGACATCTAATATGAGCTGCTCGGAGCTGTTAATATGAATCTGTATGAAAAAATTGGAAATGACCTGCGGGAAGCCATTGCCGGAAACGCATTGATGCCCGGTGACAAGATTCTTTCCATCAGTGAAATGAAGGAGAAATATCAGGTCAGTCATATTACGGCGCTCCGGGTGTACCGGGAACTTTCCGCGGAAGGGCTGATCTCATGCCGCCACGGGCAGGGGTATTTCGTCTGCGACCGGTCCCCGAAACAGCAGAAAGTCTTCGGGCGTTTCGCCTGTTTCACGCGAACCATGCGCCCGCCGCGGAATGATGACAACTATTTCAACGAGATCAATACCGGCATTCAGATTGAGGCGGGAAACCGTCGGATAGACCTGTTTCTCCCGCACCATGCGGCGTTGCTGGACGCCTATGTCCCTTCGCCGGAAATGCTGGACGAGATCAGACGGGCGATGCTCTCCTGCGCGGACAGCGTGGACGGTTTTCTGCTGGATGAAAGGATTCCCGATGAGACCGTTGCCGAAGTGATTGAGAAAACAAGGAAGCCTGCGGTTGTAGTCAACCGCAGGACGAAACTTCCCGTCAACATGGTCTGCCCGGACAATGAAAACGCTCTGCGCATGATTCACGACATGGGGTGC
Source organism: uncultured Lentisphaeria bacterium (assembly GCA_949282305.1). Lineage (GTDB taxonomy): Bacteria > Verrucomicrobiota > Lentisphaeria > Victivallales > UBA1829 > UBA11452. Next base: position 57,943 of record CASDPB010000013.1, read on the forward strand.
AGGATGAAATACACGCAGTTCATTTTCTGCGCGAGAAGAGACCGGTTTTCCTATGATTGTTCCGATTATAATTCCACGGAGCGGGCGGCACTGTTCCACAGGCTTTTCAAGGACGAAAACCATGAGCTGATTGAAAACTGCCTGATGGTTCCGCGGGAGGTCTACCTGGAGAAGATCGACGAGGCTTACCGGCGGCGCCGAAAGCAGGGACGGGTTCTGTTGATCTGCACCACCGACGTGCTCGCGGCGGATCTGGTTCCACATTTCCTCGCAGACGGGAAATTGCCTGATGATCTCGGAATTGCAGGGCTTGAGGGACTGGCTGTCAGCAGGAAGTGCGCTCCGACTCTTTCCTGCATGAGGGTCGATACGTTTGCCATAGGGATGAAAGCGGTGGAAATCCTGCAGTTGTCCGTCAACGGCACGGACTCCTATCTGCCGTCAACCGTTCTGGTTCCCTCTGTTTTCGAGCCTGGCGGAAGCATGAGTTAATGAAAGGCAGGTTGACATGTCAAATCAAAGACGGGGAGAATGCGGAATGGAAAAGAGAAATTTACTTGCACTGATCGAGCTGTTTATCATGAAAATCTGTAAAAGGGTTGTTCTGCCCTGCCTTACTTCTTCATTCAAATGTTTTAATGTTCGATTGTTCCAATGTTTTTCTACTTCTTACTTCCCTGTTTTCTGTTCGAGATTCTTCCTTCGCAGGGTAAAAATAAGGATTTTTACCCTGATCGAGCTCTTGATCGTAATTGCAATCATCGCGATTCTCGCCGGCATGCTTCTGCCTGCGCTGAATGCGGCAAGAGCCAGGGCATACGGCATCAACTGCATCAGCAACCTGAAGCAGATCGGGCAGGCGGTGCTGGCTTATACCATGGACAACAAAGACTGGTTTCCGGGGGGAACTCTTCACGATAAAATTTATTATGAACTGGCTCCTTATACCGGAATTGACCCGGACAAATATAAATACAAGCCGTGGGAACAGCGCAAAATCTGGGCATGTCCGGCGGATTCCTACCGTGCCAGCAAATATGTCCCGGGGGATGGGTATGTTTCGGGAAGCTACGGGTTCAGTTATTATGCAAGGAACAACCTGACCGATCCCCCGCCGCATCCGATGGAAAAGATCAGCCTGATAAAGCAGCCGTCCAGATTGATTTATGGAATGGATACCGAGGATTTGCGGGATGGCAAAGCACTGGTTTATACCGTCATAGCCGCCACCCGCTGGCCTTTCAAAACCGATGTCAAGGGACAGAGCGACGTTCATTTCCGCCATTCGGGAAATGCCTCGACGCTCTGGTTTGACGGACACGCCAGTATGATGCGTCTGCGGGATTGTTACGGAACGGGCATTAAACTGACTTATCAGGAGCCGTGATTTCTTAATAATAACATAAGGATGGTAAAATGAAACAGATCACTTGCATTTTCATGGCGGCATTATTGGCGCTTGCCGTCTTTGCGGGGGAACGTCCCGCCCGGCAGATTCAGATCGGAAAGAAAAACACAGCCGTTGCCACGGCGTCCAATACCGAGATCGTGGTTGCGCCGGATGCGCCGCAGACCACGCTTTTCGCCGCAAAGGAACTGCGCTCTTTCCTGTCGCAGATTTTCGGCAGGGAGGTGCCGGTAGTCAAACAGATTTCAAACGGGAAGGTCTCTTTCATCCTCGGAGTCAACCCGTGGGCGAAGGAAGCCGGAATTGATGCGGCGAAACTTGTCCGCGACGCTTTCATCATAAAAACGGACGGTTCCCGGATTTACATCGCGGGGCTGGACGATCCGAAGGCAAACCCGGAACGGGCGCTCGCCCGGGGCGGAGTCTGGAGCCAGCTTTACGAGCGCGGCACGCTGTTCGGCGTCTACGACTTTCTGGAACGTGCGGCGGGAGTGCGGATGTATTTCCCCGGCGAACTGGGAACCGTTGTCCCGAAAACGGACCGTCTTGCCATACCGGAAATGAACATCTACGACCGCCCGGATTTCACCCAGCGCAAAGTCTCCACATTCTGGGACGGAACCTATTTCGAGGGGGAGAAACGCGATGCGGTCATCAATCCTGCGAAGACTCTGAACAATTACCGTCTGCGGCTCGAAACGGAGTATCTGCCGTGTTGTCACGGGCTCAATCATTTCCGGTACATTCAGCGGTTCGGGAAAACGCATCCCGAGTATTTCGCGCTCCAGAGCAACGGCAAACGGAGCAATGATCCTTCCGTCCGGCACCCCGGACAGCTCTGCTACACCAGCGGAATCGTGGAGGAAATTTATCAGGATGTCCGTTCCTATCTGAAAGGGGAAAAGGCCGATGTCCGCAAAATTCCGTCGGCGGGGCGGAACGGAGGTTATGCGTGGGGCGTCAACACAAGCAGGGGAATGTATGTGGACATCATGCCGCAGGATGCGTTCAGCGGATGCCGCTGTGAAAAGTGCCAGGCGGCATACAGGAAGAACGATCCGCATTATGCCACGGAACTGATCTGGGGCAATACGGTTTCCATTGCGAACCGGCTGAAGAAAGAGGGGATTCCGGGAATCATTACGATGATGGCCTACCGTCCCTACCGCCGCGTTCCCGCGATGGATATTCCGGACAACGTCATGGTCATGGTGGCGGAAACGGGTCCCTGGTCGAAAGGAAATCCCGCGCAGAAAAAACTGGATGATGAGGAAATCCGGGCATGGACAAAGAAACTTGGGCGCAAGGTATGGATCTGGAACTACGTCAACAAAGGCGCCACGCTGACCATGCCGGGAGTTCCGCAGATGAGCCCGCGCGCCTACGGCGAGTATTACAAGGAGATTGCACCGTGGATTTTCGGCGCCTTCGCGGAATCGGAAAGCGACCGTTTCCTCTACAACTATCTGAACTATTATATTTTTTCCAAGGTCGCCTGGGACAACAAGGCTGATTTTGAAGCGCTGCTGGAGGAGCATTACCGTCTGATGTTCGGGAATGCGGCTTCTGTGATGAAGAAATTTTACGAGACGCTGGAAGAGAAATGGGTCGGACAGGTCGCGGGACGTGTCGTCGATACTCCGCTGGGACCGGTCGGCGCTCCTCCGTCGGATTACGATCTCTGGAACAAGGTTTATTCCGCGGAGGTTCTTTCCGGGCTGGAGCAGGATTTGAAAAATGCGGAGAAAAGCGTCGCCGCAGACTCACTGGAAGCGAAACGCATTGCGTTGATCCGGAAAGAGTTTTACGAACCGCTCGTCAATGCCGCGAAAGCATATCATTCCATGAGTTCCGCAGTTCAGGGGCTGAAGTTCCATATTGCTGGCGCGCCGGGAAAAGAGCTGTATCTGGTTCCGTTCCGCGGCAGGAAAGCGGGAGCGCTTCGTGCGACGGTGAAGACCGGAGTTCAGGTCTGGCGCACGGAGAATGATCTCTGCATCCGCTTCCGCTGCGAGGAGCCCCGCATGAGCGAGATTGTGGCGCAGAAGCGCAAAGCCGACGATCCTGAAATCTGGAAGGACAATTCCGTGGAAATCTTCCTCAATCCTTCCGGCGACCGCAGGACTTATTACCAGCTGATGGTGAATTCCGAAGCTTCTCTTTCCGACCAGAAGACCGTCAAGCTCGGTGCTTCCGGTTCCGGTGATTTCACATGGAGTTCCGGCGCGTCCGTTGAGGTGAAGAAAGAGCCGTCCGCATGGATTGCGGAAATCGCGATTCCCCTGAAGAATCTGCCTGATATCAGGCAGGAATTTCCCGCGAACTTCGCCCGCAGCCGGATTCTGAAAACGGAAGGCGACTATGAGACGCTTTATCATTGGAGCCCGTTTGCCCGCGGTTTCCATGATCTGGAGAATTACGGTTCCATCACTTCCGCGAAAGAGCAGAACATTCTCATCAACAGCGACTTTTCCATGCTGCCGGAGAAAACGAAGCGCCATTTCGGAATCTGGGAGGGATACAAATGGATCGGCGGCTGGATCGGCGACAAGAACAATACCGCCGCCCTGGATGTGGAAAACTGCGTGAGCGCTCCTTTCGGAATGAGACTTCGGAGTGAGGACGGCGCGATGCTCATGCAGTACCTTCCGGCATTGAAGCCGGCGACAAAATACCGTCTTTCCTTCTTCGTGAAACTTCAGGACGTCAAGCCGCTGAAAGCCGGCGGCGGAGTCTGCGCCAACATCTGGGATGACGCGAACCGCTGGTTTCCCGCTCACAACTGGCTGACCGGGACGATGAACTGGACTTTCCAGAGTTACGAATTCACGACGGGGAAAAATACGAACGTGAAAGTCAATTCATACCTGCGGCTGCGTCTTATGAATGCCTCCGGAACGGTATGGTTCGACGATGTGAAGCTGGAGGAACTCTGAACTGCAGTGCAGACGGGGCGGATTGCAGCTTCTCCATCAGACGTTGCCGTGTTCCGTCTGCCAGAACGCCCGGCATGTGCACAGGCGGAATGAAAAGGCATTTTTTATCCGTCAAAGATTTGCGTTGATCTTTTTCCGCATGTATATTCTGCGGTAAAAGCTCATGGAGGCTGTTTTATGTCGGAAGAAAATGTTCAGAAAAAGAGTAAGCTCCGTCTTGTTGTCCTGGGATGCCTGATACCGTCCGCCCTGTTTCTGGTTCTTGTGATCGTCACCGTCCTGCTGCTGAGCCGGGCGGAGTCGCCGGGGGAGACGCCCGGATACATCAAGTCTGCGGAACCTGAAATCGAACAGCGGATCAATGATGTAGAGGAAAAGATCCGGGAACATGCCTCCGGCAGTTATGACCTGGATACCACCATCATGGCGCTTTTTTCCATGGAAACCGCGCTTCGGAACGCGGGAACTTTTGAACAGCTTACCGAATATATTGTTCAGGAGTCGCCGGAAAAGGTTGCTCCGGAAGTCCAGCTTTTGAAATACCGGTTTTTCAATGTCTATAAAAAAATGCTTTCGGACAAAGATTCCGAGGAGGAGGCGAAATCCATTTACAAGACGGCGCAGGGGGCGCTTCTTGACTTTGTTTCGACAGTGGACCCTCTTACTTTTACTTACAGCCGTTCCCAGGCGCAGAAAGTCTGGGAAAAATACCGTGAACAGGCACGGATGGAGGACGAACTCCGCAGGAGAATCGACCGGAATCAGGATGAATTTGTCGATTTTCTCTTTGAATTCATGACTCTTTCCGGCAAGTATTATAAAGAATGGGAACAGCTTTGCGCTCTGCGGGACCGTGCGTATCTTGCCGCCTTGGATGGCCGCCTGGATGAAGTCATCGCAAACGCATCGGCGGCGGTCAAGCTCGCACCTGATGAGAAAGAGGCGCATACTCTGCTGATTATGGCGCTGCTGGAACGCAACCGGGAAGACGATCTTGCCATTGCGAACGGACTTGCCGACGACTTTCTGAAGAAGCATCCCGGCAATGCTTCGGGGTATCTTCTGCGCGGCGTGGCGAAGGTGCAGGAGAAACGTTTCAATGAAGCCGCGACCGATTTCGCGCAGGCGGCAGTTTACTTCCCGAAGCAGCAGGAGGAACTTTCCAACCGTCTCGGAGTCTACCGGAAACGGGCCTACCTCAACAAATCCATGGAGGGGCGTATCATCGTCAACTCTTATCGCGCGATGATGTCGGGTTCCGGTTATTTCAGCCCGGATTTCCAGCTGGCGCGCCTGATGCAGGAAGACGGCAGGAGAGACGAGGCGCGGAAGAAAATCTTCGATCATTTTTTCCGCCGCCGGATGCAGGGGGAGTGGGACAAAGTCCGGGATGACTTCCGTTTTTCCTACCGGTTCCTGAATACGGATCTGTTCAAGATTGACGACGGTTCCGGGAATACGGTGGACATTGCGATCGACTCCGCATTTTTCACGAACAGCGTGATTCTGAAAGTCACGAATGCCGGCGATAGGCCGCTGCACAATGTGACTGTTCTTCTCTGTGTGCGTTTCACGGACATGTTCAGGAAGGACTACATCTCGTTTCCGGTCGGTGAGACCCTGGCGCTGCTGAATCCGGGGCAGACTATTGAAATCGGGCGGCGCAACATCGGAGAAGTTTCGGAAAAGATTCTTGGAGTGAAGAAAAAATTCAAGGATATTATCGAGTTTGCCGCCGTGATAATTTCTGATGAGACAATCTCATGGATTGAATCGAAGAATGTGGGAGAAATCCTGCCGGAACCGGCGAAGGAAAAAGAACCGGCGCAGCCCGGAAAGGCGAAAACGGCAGCCGATGCCTTGACTGAAAAAGCCAAAGAAATCATGAAGGACGCCGTAGGCGGTATGATTGACAAGGCCGTGGACAAGTTGAGCGAGCCGGTGAAGGAAGAACCGGCGAAATGAATTATTTCAGCGACATCAGTTTTGTTACCTACGGAATCACCGACTGGGTGGAAAACACAGCCTGCGGACGCCGTTTTGAAGGATATTACGGAATCCAGTACGTTTTCGACGGAGAGGTTTTCGCCCATGTGAATGAGAATCCCGTCGAGATAGCGGAAGGCCCCGTGGCGTTCATCACCTATCCCGGCGTTTCCTTTTCCTATGGTTCCCGTCCCGGAACGCTGCGCAGGCAGGCTCATATCTGCTTCAAGGGGGAGCGGGTGAGGCGTTACCTGAAAAGCGGTCTGCTTCAATTGCGGGAAAAGGATCTTTTCATCCGGATTACGGCAAATGAACCGTTCATGCAGGCTGTTCGCTCCCTTCAGAAAAACCTGCGGATTCCCGGGGATTCCCAACATGCGCGCGCGGTACTGCTTCTGGAGGAACTGCTGCTTCAGCTTCAGGAACAGCCGCCGGGGCGCGTGAACAGCTCGAACCAGTACATCGGACAGCTTCACGCCCTGCGGGAAAAGATCGCGGATTCTCCATCTCTGCCCTGGAACTTTGAAAAGGAAGCCGAGAAACTTTCCGTGTCCTATGTCCATTTCCGCCGGATATTCCGTCAGGTGACGGGCTGGTCTCCGGGACAGTATCTGCTGGAATGCCGTCTGCGCTATGCGGAAAAACTGCTGATGACGTCACATCTCCGGATCAGTGAAATCTCCGGCAGATGCGGTTTTGAAGATGAGTTTCATTTTTCCCGGATTTTCCGAAAACATCGTGCCATGTCTCCTTCCCGTCTGCGCACCCTTTACGGTATGCAGGAGTGACGGGTGCTGTCTCCGGTTCTGTTTATGCCTCCGCCCGGAAGCCTGTTTACGTTTCGCAGATTCATAACGCATATTATCCATTGAAACAGTTTTCCCCGGGCAAGTGCGGAAATTCCGGGGTGGAACGGGCAGTTGCCTTATTGTTTTTGCGTATTGTGACAGTCCTCAATCCGTTTTAACTGTTTTTTTTTTAGGTACATACTGATAATGCCTTCTGATTAACTGAATCATTCCGTACATTTCCGAACATATCCTGTATTTTGGCTCATTCGGTTCATTTCTCTGCGGCTCTTCGTATTTAAGAATGAAAGCCTTAGATAAACGGCTGACGAGATTCGGGGGGATCTTCAGGTCAACCAGAAGACTTCGATGTTTGGTCAGCATTTTGAAAAAAGCATCCACAAAATCCCAATCATCCTGCGGGTAAAACATGATATAGCTGAAATGCCAGTCAAAGAAATACAGCGTCTTGAAAGGATTCATTACAAAGGCACGCTCAAGATAGGGGAAATTCTCCCTGTTATACATGCTGAGCATCCCCAGCAGCAATAGTGCGCCATAATGATCCGGTGTTTTTTTCAATAAGACAAGAGCATTTGTCTGTGCCTGCTCATATTTTCCCAGAAAAATCAGAGAAAGAATATAAGGCGTAGAATATTCATCTACAGTAATTTTGTTTTCTGCCAACTCTGGCCGCAGAGAATATAATCCACCCCAGGCATCAATAGCATGTTCATTCATTCCCTCAAGATTGTTGTCATTCTGAAAAAAACGTTCCACATTTTTTGTCATACGTGAAAATTTTCTAACGCTATACTTGATTTTCTGAACGGTCATCTTATTTGGCATCACTGCTCTATCGTTATAGCTGAAAGAAAAATTGTTTTCTGTCAATGGAGATATCTTTTTGTGAGCCGTTTTGCGTTTTGCTGTGGGTTTTATTTCGTGGACTATCGTGATCTGGGGCGATGTGTCCGCTGACTGTAAACCGCAGGCACACAAAAACAAAACTGACATCAATACCTTGCCGTACCTCATTCGCATCTCCCTGCCTTTCCTGGTGTTTCCGACTCAGCATAGCCTGATCGGTCTGTAAAGATATCTCCGCTTATTTCAGTGTTCCCCTTCTGCCGCAGACTCCGGAGAGTTGATCTTTCCGGCTGTATTTGCCGTTCTGCTCCCGGTTGTCGATCTTGCGCGCGGCAATCCGTCCGCTTCTGGAATACTCATGTCGACAGTCATTCCCTTTTTCCGCGGCGGTTTCCATCTGCCGAGCATACGCAAATACACTCAACGGAACGGCAGCGGGAGATATTTCATTGACTTCTTCGGCTTGAGAGCTGCCGATACTTTCCGGGGCTGACCTGTTCATTATATCCTGCAGAAGCATGTTTGTCAATCCCGACTTCAGTTGAAAGGCTGAAAATATTTCATCCGGCGCGGAAGAAGCGGAATACCGGTCGGGGAGAGCGCCACGAGTTCAAACTCTGCATATCGCACCCCATGCCGGATTTCTGCATTGCGAAGACTGAGTCTGCCGTCCGGAACGGTCCCGCGGGAATGGCTTTTGGCTTCTGAAACACTTTAAAATGATCAAAAAGGACATGGGTTTATCAAAAAAAACATTTGCTTTTCCTGCATTTGCTGTATCTTTGTAACAGGAAAGAAAAGTTCTCCAACAGTATCAAAACAAACAAAAGGATTGATGTGATGGAAAATAGAATCAAAGTCGCGATCATCGGACTTGATACCAGCCACGCTGTGGAATTTCCGAAACTCATGCAGGATCCCGCGGTTCCCGCTGAAAATCAGAATCATGATCTGACCGCCACCAGATGCCTTCGCTTTGAAACTCCGTTCCAGAACAGGGAGGGGCTTGACAAACGCCAGGCTTACCTTGAAAGCATCGGTGTCATGGTGACGGAGGATTTCGATACCGCGGTTGCAGACTGCGATGCAATCATGATTGAAATCAACGATCCGGCAAGGCATCTTGAATATTTTGAAAAGTGCGCCGGACTCGGGAAACCGATCTTTCTTGATAAGCCGTTTGCGGATACGCTCGACAATGCCGCAAGGATCATGCAGATTGCGAAGGAGAACAATGTCCGTTTCTTTACCGCCTCCTCGCTTCGTTTCGATGTGGATTTTGCCGACGGGCTTGCAGAGAATGTCAGACCGGAATCCGCTGTGGTCTGGGGACCTGTCGGCAAAGCTCCCGCGGGATCTTCGATTGTCTGGTACGGCGTGCATGCCTTTGAAATGCTCCAGCGGATTATGGGACGCGGCGCGGTCAGCGTGAATGTTTCCGGCGACCGCAAGGGATACGTCTGCCATGTCGTCTACAATGATGGCAGAAGAGGTGTTGTTGAGTTGACCTACGGTTCTTACCGTTACGGCGGCGTGATCCGCGACGACCGTGAAAAAGAGGTCATGTTCCAGGTTTCCTACCGTGTGCCGTTTTACCGGATGCTGATCGTCGAGATCGCGAAATTCTTCAAAGGGGAGAGTCAGATCATTCCGCTGGAGGATTCCTTTGAGATCATGGCGATGCTTTCCGCCGCGGACCGTTCCGCTGTGACAGGCAGACCGGAACCCGTATACTGCAAGTAACCGAAAACCAGTTTTATCATTGCGAAAGGATTCAAAATGAAGAGAATCAGAGTCGGAATCATCGGACAGGGACGTAGCGGGCGTGACATCCACCGTCATCTGTTTGAAACTCAGGAACAGCTCAAGGCGCGCTTTGAGGTCGTAGCCGTGGCAGACTACATCCCGGAACGCTGCGAGATCGAGGGCGTGACACCTTCTCCTGAGTTCAGAAAATACAGCGACTACAAGGAGATGCTCAAGGATCAGAGCATTGAACTGATCGTCAATGCGACCAGAAGCATGGATCATATCCCCGTGAGCATTGAGGCAATGGAGGCGGAGCATCATGTGATCTGCGAAAAACCCCTTGCCCGTCATGTGGCGGACGTCGATAAAGTTGCGGAAGCGGCAAAACGCACCGGTAAATTTTTCGCGGTGTTCCAGCAGTCCCGTTTCCGCCCGCTGTTCCGCAAGTGCCTGGAAGTGATGAATTCCGGTATCCTCGGACGCATCGTCATGGTGAAAATTGCCTACAACGGCTTCGGGCGCCGCTGGGACTGGCAGACGATTCAGGACATGTGCGCCGGCGAACTTCTGAACACGGGACCGCATCCGCTGGACCAGGCGATTCAGTTCTACGGCGACGCCGACCCGGAGAAGATCGTCTGCACCATGGACCGCGCCAATACGTTCGGCGACGCGGAAGACCACATTAAACTGCTTCTCATCGGGAAAGGGCATCCGACGATTGATTTTGAAGTGTCGCGCTGCTGCATGTTCCCCGGGAACACCTATGAGATTTACGGCACGAACGGCGGACTTAAAGCCTGTGGTGCGGAAGTGACATGGAAATATTTCCTGCCGTCCGAAGCTCCGGAACAGCATCTTGTCCGCGAGCCGCTTGAAGGTCCGGGACGTCTTCCGCTCTACTGCGGTGAAAAGCTGCACTTCTATGAGGAGAAGTGGACTGCGCCGGACTATGCTCTGGGCTTCGATTCCTGGGGAACCAAATACTATGAGCAGGTCTATGACGCGCTTGTGAACGGCAGGCCGATGGAAGTGACGCTGGAGCAGGTCAGGCGGCAGATCATGATTATCGAAGAGTGCCACAGGCAGAACCCCTTCCCGAAGATGAAATAGGAGGAGTGTCTGAGCGGTCCTGCCTGTTTTGTTGAAAACTTCCCGTTTTCTCCGGCGCAATGCGCGTCTTCCGGCACGGATATGCGGCATGGAAAGGGAAATCAGCAGAGGATTGACAAATCTTCCGATGAAGTTGTATTTTTTTCCTCTTTGCTTGTTTTTCAGAAAATGAAATCTATATTCGTGATGACTGTTCCAGTAAAAACAGAAACAACGGAAGGTTCGATATGAAAATTCAGTATGGTGTCGGGCGGCGCTGTGTGAATCCGCAGGTGCCGGTGTCGCTGGCGGGGTATTTCAACAAACGCATGTGGGACCATGTCCTTGACGATCTCGAAGTGAGGGCTCTTGTCATGAAAAGCGGATCCGTTTATGCCGCGATCCTTCATTTTGACCTGGTCACTGCTTCCACCGGGTTGTATGAGAATGTGCTTGCCGAACTGAGGGAGCTCGGGATTGACAAGATCACCCGTGAGAATATCCTGATTACCGCGACCCATACTCATACGGGGCCTGAGCTCCGCTGCGGCAAGCCGGGAACCAATGAGAAATATCCTCCGTTTGCCGCGAGAATGGGAGCGGAGGCGCTCAGGGATGCTCTTGCGGAATTGAAGGACGGCGAGCTGGAAGGCGGCATTACGGAGGAACACCGTTTCATTTTCAACCGCCGTTACTGGATGAAGAACGGGAAAGTCGTGACGAATCCCGGCAAACTGAATCCTGATATTCTTTATCCGGAAGGCGATATAGATCCTGAAATTCCGATGCTGGCGATTCGTTCCGGTGGAAAACTTACGGTTCTTATCGCAAACATCGTAAACCATACGGATACGATCGGCGGAACGGGCGTTTCCGCTGACTGGGCGGGATTCTTCCGCCGCAGCATGCAGGAGGAAATGGGGCCGGGTTCCATGGCAATTGCGCTGATCGGATGCGCGGGGAACATCAATCATTTCGATACGCGCACGGATATGAACCAGACGTGCTATGAAGAAGCGAAACGTATCGGAACCGGTTATGCGGAGACCGTCAAAAAGGCGCTTGGAACTCTTAAGCCGATTGAAGGAGAGGGGATTCAGATCGTATTCGGGGATGCACAGTCGGGACCGCGTGAAATTTCCAGGGAGGAACTGGAGGAAGCGGAAGCAATCTGCGCAAAATATCCGGAAATTGACGTGGAGAGCCTGGAATCCACGGTGGATCTGACCTCCGAAGACCTTGCCAGAGGCACCCCGTTTGCATTGAAATATTTTGCGAACACCCTTGTCAAAATGGCGAACAACAGAGAACCGGTCGTATTCCATCTGATCGGCTTCCAATTCGGCAAATGTGCGGTTCTTGCATCGCTTCCCAGCGAACCCTTCGTGGAGATCGGACTTGAAGTCCGCAAAGGGATTTTCGGCGACAGGCTCTGCCTGGTGTCTTCCCACGGCAACGGCACCGGCGGAATGGCTTATTCCGGCGGCTATATCCCGAATCCGTGGAACTATGGGCGCGGCGGCTATGAGCCGACCCCGCGATCGAATCCGTTTTCCATGAAGACTGCGGACATTCTTCTTGCCGCATGGCGCAGACTGGCGGAGAAACTGAACTGATTTTCTGTTGCGGCAATGACTTTGCCCGGAACGGTCAGGCGGCTGTTCCGGGCATTTTTTTCGGGCGTGTTTCAGGACTGCCGCGAAGTGATTTCCCGGATGACCGCGGCGGCGCAATGGCAGCCGAAAAGTGCGGGCATATAAGAGATGGTTCCCGTTACGGAGCGTTTGTTCTCCATTCCATCGGATTCGACAACCGCGCTTTCAATCGGCGTTTCCGGCGAAAAGACGACTTTGACTCCTTTGTAAATGCCGTGCCGGTGCAGACGTTTCCGCATGGCGCGTGCAAGGGAGCAGTTGCAGCTTTCCGAAATGTCCGCGCAGCGGACTGCCTCCGGATCAAGGCGTGCACCGGAACCCATGCAGCTGATCAGCCTGATGCCGTGTTCCACACAGTAAACCGTCAGATAGAACTTCGGGGACAGCGTGTCGATCGCATCCAGAACGCAGTCGTAGGGTTCCGCTCCGAGAACCTCGAACATGCGGTCGTCGCGCAGATATTCATTCAGGATCGTGAGCCTGAGTTCGGGATTGATGTCCAGCAGCCGCGCTCCGAGAAGTTCGGCTTTCGGTTTTCCGACGGTGCTTGTCAATGCGGCAATCTGACGGTTGCGGTTGCTCTCCTCAATGAGATCGCCGTCTGCGATCGTCATACTGCCGACCCCCGCCCGGCAGATCATTTCTGCCGCGATGCCGCCGACTCCGCCGAGCCCGATCACAAGCACATGCGCATTGCGCAGCTTTTCAAGTTTTTCATTCCCGAGCAGAAGGGCGGTCCGTGTCTGCCAGCCGGGAAACGGTGTTGAGTCATTCATAATGAAAAATTCCTGTGAATTTCCGGTAGATGCGTTCTTTCAGCGTTCCGACATCCGTGCCCGCCAGACACGCCGCAAGCGGATAAAGCTCCTCAATCCTTTCTTTTCCGTCATCCGTTTCCAGGAGAAAACCGGAGTCCGTGATACAGTCGTACAATTTATCAATATGCCTGAGCCAGACTGCGGAGAGGGAAAGGACGAAACCGTGTTTCAGGAGTTCCCCCGCAGTCTGTTCATTGCCGCGAAAGCCGTGAATGACCCACGGGACGGGGCTCCTGCTTCGTTTTTTCAGCGCGATCATCTCCGGATACGCGCGGACACAATGAAGAACGAGAGGCAGAGAGAGTTCTCCGGCAAGTTCGATCTGGCGGAGAAAACACTGCTCCTGGTATTCCAGATCAATTCCCGCGGAACGGTCCAGCCCGCATTCTCCGACGGCGGAACAGCGGTTTTCGAGCAGGTAGACCTTCAAGGCATCGAACTTCTGCGTCAAAACATCATGCGGATGGATTCCCGCGGAGAACAGGACATTGCCGGAAGAGTCCGCCCGCTCTGCGGGGTATGCAAGATTCCGCAATGCGAGCACTCCGCCGGATTCCGCCTGGTGATGAGTATGCGCATCCGTAAACGGAATCATTGCCGTGCTCTCCATGCCTGCTCGAGATTTTCCAGAACGGAGTCCGGAACGGCAAGCGCGCCGCCGCCCGTGCCCAGCTGAATGGAACTTTGGTTTTTTCCGTGATAATCGCTTCCGCCGGAAACCGGAATGCCGTGTTCCCGGGAAGCGTCCATGAGCATTGAATGCTGGGCAGGCGAATAGAGAGAATAATACGCCTCAATGCCGTCCAGTCCGAACGGAATCAGTTTTTTCAGGTATTTTCTTACAAAAGCGCGTTCTCCCGCCGCCCGGTAGACCGGATGCGCCCAGATTGCAAGTCCGCCGGCTTCATGGATGGCGGCGATGCTGTCCGAAGGATTCGGCAGGACACGCGGGGTATAGGCGCGGGCGCCGCGTTTGAGACAGCGGTCAAAGACTTCCTGCGGCGTTTCAAAATATCCTTTTTCCACAAGGATTTTTGCGAAGTGCGGCCGTCCGATGCTTTCCCCGCCGGCGCAGTCGTTCAGCTCCTCTTGCGTAATCTCATAGTGCATGGCATTGAGTTTCCGGAGGAGCAGGGTATTGCGAAGATTGCGGTTTTCCCGTGCCGTTTTGAGGAACTCGCGAAGTTTTTCCGAGGTATGATCGATAAACAAGCCGAGGATATGGATTTCCTTGTTGTAAAGGGTGGAGGAGATTTCCAGTCCCGGAACGGCGCGGATTCCCTTTCCCGCGGCGCTTTCCAGGAATTCCGGAATTCCGGAGACTGTGTCGTGATCCGTCAGGGCGATTCCGTGGAGCCCGATGTCCAGAGCATGCGCGATGAGTTCCGATGGCGTGTCGGAGCCATCGGAAGCGGCGCTGTGTGTATGCAGATCTATCATTCTGTGTGTTACAATCCTACCGCATCAATCCAGCTTTCGGCGATGAGAGCGTGTCCGGGAGCTGTGGGATGCACTCCGTCGGGCGTCCAGAAGGATTTTTCCCGTTTGCATGCGGCGGCGGCGAAAATGCCGTCCAGCGGAACCAGAACCTCGGCGAATTCCTCGGCAAGATCGCGGACAACCTGGATTTTGATGTCCAGATCGTCACGCCACATGCGGCGGTCTTCGGGGATCGGGAGCAGGAATGGTTCCATCATGATAATCTGGGCGCCGGGAAGATCCCGAACCGTTTTTTCGAGAATGAACCGGTAGTCGCGCTCGAAAATATCGGCGGGCGTCGGGGTGTTGCGGCTGTAGCGGCGGCCCGTGTCATTGATGCCGATCAGAATGGAAACGATGTCCGGCTTGTGGTTGATCACGTCCTGCTGCCAGCGGTTTCTGAGGTCGCAGACCCGGTTGCCGGAGATTCCGGTATTGATGAAGGTCAGCTCCAGTTCCGGCATGTTCGCTCCGAGAAGCGATGCAATGAAGATGGGATAGCCATGACCGAGGAAGTTGATGTTTTCGCTTGTCGTTCTTCCGCAGTCCGTGATACTGTCCCCGGTAAAAAGAATTTTCTGTCCGTTTTCGATCCTGAGCATTGGTCTTCCTCCCGTAGTTGATTCTGTTCAGATACGGCAATCTAGCGCAGGAAAAGCGTTCCTGCAAGTTTTTCAAGCTGAATATTTCAAGTTTTATGTCATGGAGAGGGGAATATTTCTTGCATATTTGCCGAATGTGTGATATTGTTATGGTTTAGACCGGCAAGTCCATGGTCCAGAAGGTTAATCACGGAGAAGCAGCAGATATGAAAAAACAAATTCAAAAAATAGAGAAAACTGTGTCCGGGAAGGTTCCTGCGAAAAAAGCCGCGGCAGCCGTTTCCAGAACAAAAAATACAGCAGCAGAGAAGTCTGCTCCGGCAAAGAAAGCTGTGAAGGCGGCTGCCGGGAAGACTGCGAAACCGTCAGTGAAAACTTCGGAAAAGAAAGCCGTTGAAAAGCCGGTGAAAACTGTGCCGGTGAAAAAAGCGGAGACGAGAACGGCGTCGGGGGGAGCGCATCAGGAGCATGAACATCCCCTCCGCAAGCTGAAACTCAGCAAGGCGGACAAGAAATATTTCCGTGAACTGCTGATGCACGCCCGCGATTCCTTCGGAGAGCAGATTCAGGTGCATGTGGATGAAGCGCTTTCTTCCAGAAAAGACTCCGCGGGAGAGCGTGCCGGCATGGCGACTCACATGGCGGATCTCGGCAGCGATAACTTCCGGCATGATTTCGAGCTCGGACTTCTTACCGATGAAGTTGATGTTCTGGAAATGATCGACGAGGCGCTTCAGAGAATCGAGGATTCCGAATACGGCGTCTGCCTTGACTGTGGCGCAGTGATCCCGAAAGAGCGTCTTGAAGCAAAGCCCTATGCGAGATTCTGCACCAAATGCAAGTCCAAACGCGAAGAAATGGAAGATTCCCGTTACCACAGATAATCGGAAAAACGGAGACGAATGAGTTTTTTACAAGGCAAAAGACTGGAACGCGGGGCGGAAAAGGAAACCAGAACTTTGGTTGCCGCCCTGATTCTTGCTGTGGTTTTCGTTGTGCTGGATCAGATCACCAAGGCGGCTGTCGTCAAATACATCCGTTTCGGTGAACGCATTCCGGTCATTCCGGACTTTTTCAATTTGACTTACATTACGAACACGGGAGCGGCATGGGGAATTCTTGCGGGACACGGCTGGCTGCTCCTGCTCATCTCTTTTGCGGTATTGATTGCCGTCATTTATTTCATCCACACATTGACGGAAGGCTGGCCGGAGCGTATTTACGCGATTGCCCTGATTTCATCGGGTATCGTCGGAAACTCCATAGACCGGATTTTCCGCAGGGAGGTCGTTGATTTCCTTCAGTTCCTGTTCGGAAAATATCAATATCCTTCTTTCAACATTGCGGATTCATGTATCTGCGTTGGCGTTTTCCTTTTCATTTTTTCCACGATTCTGAGACCCGAGAAAAAGAAGCCGGGCTCTGATTCCTCCTATGTCCAGCTCCAGAAGTGATTCTGTGTGCATTCCCGTCATCATGGGAGCCACTGCATCGGGCAAAACGGCGCTGGCTGTCCAGCTGGCGCTCCGGCTCGGCGGCGAAGTCATTTCCGCCGATTCCATGCAGGTATACCGGGGACTTGCCATCGGCACTGCGAAACCGTCCCCGGAGGAACGCGCGGGAGTTCCGCATCATTTGATTGACATTGCCGACATTACGGAAAAATATGACGTGTTCCGTTTCTGTTCCGATGCAGAAAGGCTGATCGCGGAGATCCGTTCCCGCGGGAGAGTTCCGATTGTAGCGGGCGGAACCGGTCTGTATCTGCGCGGACTGCTTTACGGGCTTGACCCGCTTCCGGCTTCGGAATCCCTGCGGAAAAAGCTGGACCTGCAGTATGACAATGAGGCGCATTTCCCGGAATTGCAGGGGATTATGCGGGAAAAGGCTCCGCAGGACTATGCGAAATTCCATCTGCACCGCCGAAAACTGATTCGCGCGTATGAAGTCCTGCTCCTGACCGGCAGTCAGATGACGGCGCTTCAGCAGACATGGAAGACGGCGGAATGCCGCAGGGATGTCCGTTCCTTTGTTTTGGAATGGGACAATGCCGTGCTGCGGGAGCGGATCAGCCGGAGATGTTCGGAGATGCTGGCGTCGGGCTGGATCGACGAGGCGGTGCAGTTCATCCGAAAGGGACTGCATGATTCACCGACCGCATGGCAGGTGCTCGGATATCGTCAGATCGCCGAATATCTGGACGGGAAGCTGCGACGGGAGGAACTGCATGACAGAATTACGACGGCGACCTGGCAGTTCGCCCGCCGCCAGAACACCTGGTTCCGCACCCAGCATCCGGAAGCGAAACGGATCCCGATGCCGGAGCCTTCCGTCGTGAAAATCATTATGGACAGCCTTCAGTAAGAATATTGCTGCATTGTTCCGCAACAGGGGAAGCATTTTCCGCGGAATCTTTTCCTGCGGATCGGCGTTCCGATCCATTTGGAATGCTGTCGGGCGGCAAAACACTTTTGCAATATCTTTGAAAACGGTCTTGAATAAATGGCGCTTCTGCGTTATCTTTCCGGGTTCAACAGGGAAACGGACCGGATTGATGATAGAGATTGTGGAACATGATGAGAGCTTCTTCAAGGAAGTCAGGACATGCTGCCTGAAAAACACGCGCGCATTTTTTTCCGAGGATACCCCTCTCAAGGACGCGCAGGCATACGGGGGGCGTCCGTATGAAAAACGGATTCAGCAGGAGCAGATGGCGTTTGCCGTTGCGGATGCTTTTGAGAAAAACAGCAACCTTTGCGTCGAAGCGCCGACAGGAGTCGGGAAAAGTTTTGCCTATCTGATTCCGGCAATTTATCATGCGCTTGCCGTCCGCCGCCCCGTATTGATTACGACAGAGACGATCAATCTTCAGGAGCAGCTTGTCCGCAAGGATCTGCCGCTTCTCAAGGACATCATGAAAATCAATTTTTCCTACGTGATCGCCGTCGGACGTGCCAACTATCTCTGCCGGAGACGGCTTGCCCTGGCAATGGGAGAGCATCGCGATGAGTTTCTCCCGGTTGCCGGATTTGAATCCGACGCGGCGCAGGTCGCACAATGGGCGGAGACTTCCGAAACCGGGTTTTACACGGATCTCCCGTTCAAGCTGGAGCGCGGTGTCTGGAACTGTCTTTGCAGTGAAACGGCGTCCTGCGGCGGACCGTCCTGCCGTTTTTTCCGTTCCTGCTTCTACTGGAGGGCGCGCAGGGAGTGGGACAAGGCGGATATTGTCGTCACGAATCATGCGCTGTTCTTCGTTGATCTCAAAATGCGCGCATTGGAGCACATGGACGCCACTCCGCTTCCGGACTACTCCGCGGTCATTTTCGACGAGGCGCATACGCTGGAAGACAATGCGGCAAAGCATCTGGGGCTGCACCTGACCTCTTCCGCCGTCCGTTTTTTCCTGAACCGTCTGTATAATCCGAAAAGCGGGCGCGGGCTTATGGTCAAGCCAGGAGAATCCTCACTGGTCATGCGCGGGCTCATTTCAAAAATTCACGATCTCTCCAATGAGTTCTTCGGTCAGTTCGAGGAGACTTTGGAACGTTTCCCGGATCATTGCATGCGCATCCGCCGCATGGGACAGTTTTCGGACAACCTTTCCGGTCCCTTCAAAGAGCTGGAAAAACTGCTTCAGGATTATACCGATGAACAGGAGAACGAGGAATTCAAAACGGAACTCCGCGCACAGATCGACCGCTGTATCGCCATGAGCGATTCCATCCGCGATTTCATCTCGCAGGAACAGCCGGATTATGTTTACTGGGCGGAGGAAAAGCGCAGTTCCTTCACGGGAAACAATATCATCGAACTTTACTCCGCCCCGTTGAATGTTCCGGATATTCTGCGCACAACGCTTTTCTCGCAGACGTTTCCGGTGATTCTCACCAGTGCCACGCTCGCTGTCAATTCCAATCTGGAATATTTCAATAAACGTGTGGGCTTCTGCAACGGTGCAAATCTGATCCTTGATTCTCCGTTTGACTTCAATTCACAGGTGAAGCTGTATCTTGCGCGCACCATGCCCCTGCCGAGTGAATCCAATTACAATGACGCCGCAACGGAGGCGATCAGGGATTTCGTCCATTTCACGAAAGGGCGCGCGTTTGTGCTTTTTACAAGTTACGGGATGCTCCGCTACTGTGCGGACGCGCTGAGACCGGTTTTCCGGAATGCCGGTTATCAGCTGTTCATTCACGGGGATTCCCTTTCCCGGACTGCAATGCTGAACGAATTCAAACAGAGCGCGAACGGTGTGATTTTCGGCGCGCAGAGCTTCTGGACCGGTGTCGATGTGCCCGGGGAGGCGTTGAGCAACGTCATCATTACAAAACTGCCGTTTGCCGTTCCGAACCATCCGCTGATTGAAGCGCGGTGCGAGCGGATCAAAGCCGCCGGAGGGCGTCCCTTCGAGGAATACACGATTCCCGATGCGGTGCTGATGTTCCGCCAGGGAATCGGACGCCTGATACGGAGCAGAACGGATCGCGGCATTATTGTGGTTCTGGACCCGCGCATGGTTTCAAAGTATTACGGCAGAGTTTTTCTGAATTCCATTCCGCATTGTCCCGTGGAGTATTTCTGAGCCGCGGGCGTGAGGGCTGTTCCTGCTGTCCGGTTCCGCGGAGCACGGGAAGAAGCCCTGACAGAAGCCAAAAACTGGTGTACGTCGCTTGATTTTGCCGGAAATGGCTGTATCTTTTCCGATTATGTCATGATTCAGGGGAATGTTTATGAAATGTTTTTTGCGGATATTCTTATTGTTGTCTTTGGTGCTGCTGGCGGGTTGCGCCACCAAGCCGGAAATTGATCCGGATGATAAAAAAACGGGATATGTCTGGACTCCGTCCGGAGTTACGGAGGAGCTTGCGGGCGATGACCCGATTGAGCCGTTCAACCGCGCAATGTTTGTGACGAATGATTTCATCATGCACTGGATTCTGCGTCCTGTGGGGTATGTCTACGGTTCCATCATGCCGCGCGAGGGAATCAAGAGAATTGACATGGTTTCGGACAATCTGGCATTTCCGGGACGCATGATCAGTTGTTTTCTTCAGGCGAAGTTTGCAGGCGGCGGAACGGAATTCCTGCGTTTTCTGACCAATTCGACGATTGGCATTGTCGGTATTTTTGACCCCGCGGATGCGTGGTTCGGGCTGGAGCGCAGACCTGAAAACATGGGACATGCCTTTGCAAAGTGGGGAATCGGGCCCGGCTGCGTGCTGATCCTGCCGCTGTCCAGTGCGACCAATCCGCGCGATCAGATCGGGGCGCTCTTCGATTCGGTTCTGGATATAAAATTCATTATTCCCTATGCCCAGACGATTGCCGGAGTCAACCGTGCCGTAAATTCGTATGACGGCTACAATACGATGACGGAAACCTGCACCGATCCCTATGATATGGCAAAAATGGGACTTTCCGCCATGCGTTATGTGGTGGTCAATGATTTCAGGGAACGTCCGATGGTTTTCACGGATTACAGCTACGGACAATACCGGGCGCCGGAGAAGGGCACGGAGGGGGAACAGGTCAGGACCGCTCATTACTATGCGCCGCAAAATCCTCTGGTGGACACACTTCGCGTCGGAATGTTCAAGATGCAGAAGAACGATGTCAGTTTCTGGATCAAGACTTCGCTCTGGAATCATGATTTTGTGACGCTCGGCAGTACACGCGGTGTGCGTTTCTCCGAGGAAGCTCCGGAAATCCGTTATCAATACTGGCAGGGGGCGGATCCGACCAACACGCTGGTCATCCTGATTCCCGGAATCGGGACTCATTACAAGGGGGCGACCCTTCGCGCGCTGGCGGAAGTGCTCAATACAAACGGGTATTCCGTGGCGGTTGTCAGCAGCACGATGAACAAAACATTCAGTGAAGGAGCGGGCTTGAAGTTTCCCGGTTATGTCCCGGACGATGTCGCCGCTGTGCGCAGAGCTCTGAAGCTGATCCTGAAGGACATCGGCGCAAATACGAAACTTGCCCCGAAGCGTGTGGTCGTCGGCGGGTATTCGCTGGGCGGTCTTCATACTCTGCATCTGGCGGCTCTTGAAGCGAAAGAGAATACCCTTGGCGTGGACCGTTTTGTCGCTCTGAATCCGCCGGTGGATCTGCTCTATGCGATGAACCGTTTCGATGCCTTTACCGATGTCTCAAAGCAGTGGACCAAAAAAGAGTTTTTTGAACTTGCCGGCGACGGTCTGATGAAGTATTTCGGCATCATGAACAGAAAATATCCCCCCATGCAGCCGGATCAGGCGGATTCTGCGAAGTATCAGGTGCCGCTTTCGCCGGAGCAGGCGGCGGTTATGGCGGGAATCTCTTTCCGCATGACATTGCGGGAACTGCTGATTTCAGCACACCGCCAATACGGACTGAACCAGCTTCAGACTCCTTACTCCTGGTGGAACAGAACGGAGCTTTACAGGGAGATCGATCAATACAACGGAATGGGATACGTCAGGAACTTCCTGCTTCCCGAATATCAGCAGAAAGACCCGTCCGTGACGATGGAAAAACTGAACTGGAATTCCGGTCTGCGCAGCATCGCGGAGGATTTGCGGAAGAATCCGAAGATTCGCGTCCTTCACAACATGGACGATCCGATTCTTTCTCCCGAGGATCGTGCCTTTCTGGATCGTCTGCTGGGGAATAAACTTACATGGTTCGACTGTGGCGGGCACATGGGAAATCTTTATCTGATCGAGTATCAGCAGAAACTCTGTGAACTGCTCGGCACTCCCGGAATCCCGCCGAAGAAAGAAGAATAAGTCTGGCGGAATACTTTGAACGGTGCCGCAGTTTTTATGTACAAGTTTTTTTACTGCATCGCAGACATCCCATAGAAAGAGCCCTGTCTTTTGCACACATGAAGTATGGGGAGAGACATGGTGTGGAAATAAAAAAGGCGATGCTTGTGCATCGCCTGAAATACTGAAACCGAAAGGAAAACTTATTTCTTTTCCGGCTGCTTTACCGCAGTAGTTTTTGCCGCGGCATCTACCTTTTTCCCCAGTTCCTTGACAGGAGCGGAAGCCTCTTTTGCCGCTTCCGTCGCACCGGTTCCCAGCGAAGCGGGAGCATTGGCTTCCGTTTTTGCCGGAGCTTCTGCCGCCGGTTTTTCCTTTGCGAGCAATGACTGGTTTGCCGCGGCTTTATGACCGGTCAGCACTGCCAGAGCCAGCGTCAGGACAAAGAAAAGAGTCAGAAGAACAATCGTCAGTTTGGAGAGCTGTCCCATTGCCTGTGCCCCGAACACGCTTTCCCCGACGCCGCCGAATGCGGAACCGAAACCGCCGCCTTTGGATGGCTGGACAAGCACAAGCACAATTAAAAGAACTGCAATTAAGACAACTGCCGCATAAATGATCGCACTGACTACAGTCAACATCTTTTCAAAATCCCCAATGTTTAATTTAAATACAATAATCCGAATCTGAAGAATATCAGACGTGTAAAATAACACGCGGCATAAGATTTTTCAATCCCGCGCCGCGTATATTTAGTGTTTTTTTCCGGATTGCAACAGCAATTCCTCCGTCGGAACAGAGCTGAATACAAAATAAAACACCGTATATCCTGCCGAATATACGGTGTTCAAGCAATATGCCGATTGAAATAATCAGGCAATCGCGTTTTTCACAAGGTCATGGAAGCTGTCTGCCTTGAGAGCCGCGCCGCCGATCAGGCCGCCGTCGATGTCAGCCTGCGCGACCAGTTCTTTGGAGTTTTCGGGCTTCATGCTGCCGCCGTACTGAATGACGGTGTCTTCGGCAATTGCGCCGTAGAGTCCGGCAATCACTTTGCGGATGAACGCATGGGTTGCCTCCGCCATGTCGGGTGTGGCGGTCTTGCCTGTGCCGATTGCCCAGACAGGCTCGTAAGCGATGACGATCTTCTTGAAATCGTCGGCGGAAATTCCCGCGAATGCGCCTTTGATCTGCTTTTCGAGAACCGCTTCAGTCTTGTCGCCTTCGCGCTCCTCCAGAGTTTCACCGATGCAGACGATGGGCTTGAGCTCATATTTCAGGGCTGCCTGAATGCGTTTGTTGACTGTTTCATCGGTTTCGCCGAAATACTGGCGGCGTTCACTGTGACCGATGATGACGTATTCCACGCCCATTTCCTTGAGCATTGCGCCGGAGATTTCACCGGTGAACGCGCCATTGTCCGCCCAGTGGATGTTCTGAGCGCCGACTTTGATGTTCGAGCCCTTGAGCTCCGCGATCGCCGTTGCGATGCTGGTGAAGGGCGGGCAGACGGCAACATCGACCTTGCACGGGCAGATGTCTGCAAATTTTTCCTTGAGACCCTGGCAGAGAGCGACTGTCTCAGCCGCCGTCTTGTTCATTTTCCAGTTGCCTGCGATAAATACTTTTCTGGCCATAATATCAACTTCTTTCTTATTTGTCGTTCAGAGCCACAACACCCGGAAGCTGTTTGCCTTCGAGGTATTCGAGGGAAGCGCCGCCGCCGGTGGAAATGTGAGACATCTTGTCGGCAAGACCGCTCTTGTTGACCGCCGCGACGGAGTCGCCGCCGCCGATGATGGAGATTCCGCCGTTCGCCTTGACTTCGGCAACCGCCGCGCAGACACCGAATGTGCCTTTGCTGAATTTCTCCATTTCAAAGCATCCCATCGGGCCGTTCCAGACAACTGTTCTGGCGCCTTTGATGGCGTTGCTGTAAAGCTCAACGGTCTTCGGACCGATGTCAAGCCCCATCCAGCCGTCCGGAATGTCGTCGCTGACAATCTGGGTGTTGGCTTCCGCATCGAACTTGTCCGCGGCGATGTTGTCGACAGGGAGCAGGAAATTGACGCCGAGTTCTTTTGCCTTGGCGATCATGTCTTTTGCATAGTCGAGCTGGTCAAGCTCGCAGAGAGAGTTGCCGACGTTGTGACCCTGGGCTTTCAGGAAGGTGTAAGCCATGCCGCCGCCGATGATCAGCGTGTTGACCTTCGTGAGAAGGTTGTTCACAACCGCGAGCTTGTCGGAGACTTTGGCGCCGCCGAGGATCGCGACAAACGGACGGACCGGGTTTTCCACGGCGTTGCCGAGGTATTCGATCTCCTTCTCAAGCAGGAAACCGGCAACGGAGGTCGGAATGTATTTTGTGATGACCGCTGTGGAGGCATGGGCGCGGTGCGCTGTTCCGAATGCGTCGTTGCAGTAGATGTCGCCGTAGGAAGCGAGTTTCTTTGCGAGTTCTTTCTGCTTTTCCTTGAGTTCGGCTTTTCTTGCCTTGAAATCTTCGTCGGATTCGCCGTCTTTCTGCTTCGCTTTCGCCTGTTCTTCTTTGTAGTAACGGGTGTTTTCGAGCATGACGATATCGCCGGGCTTCATTGCGGCGACTTCAGCATCGGCTTTGCCGCAGTCCGCAACGAATGTCACGGGTTTTTCGAGGAGCTTGGAGAGGTATTCGGCAACGGGCTTGAGGCTGGTGTCGGCTGTGATGCCCTTTTCGTCAGGTCTGCCGAGATGGCTCATGAGAATGAGGCTGCCGCCCTGTTCGAGAACGTATTTGATGGAGGGGAGAGCACCCTTGATACGGGTGTCGTCCTTGATGACGCCTTCTTTCAGGGGCACGTTGAAGTCAACGCGCATGACGACACGTTTTCCCTTCAGATCAACATCGCGTAATGTTTTTTTATTCATGATGAAACTCTTTTCTGTTACAGGATTTCAGTTCAAGAAAAAAGGGCGGACGGATAGATGCCGTCCGCCCTTTGAAAAGGTAATGTCAGCTCGGAAATTACTTGCAGATGACGCGAGCCATTTCGAGAACCTTGTTGGAGTAACCCCACTCATTGTCATACCAGGAGCAGACTTTGACGAAGGTCTTGTCCAGAGCGATACCGGCCTTCTCGTCGAAGATGGAGGTGCGGGCGTCGCCGCGGAAGTCTGTGGAGACAACTGCTTCGTTGGTGTATCCGAGAACGCCTTTGAGTTCGCCTTCGGAGGCTTCCTTCATCGCGGCGCAGATTTCGGCATAGTCGGCTTCTTTCGCGAGCTCGACTGTCAGGTCAACGATGGAAACATCGGAGGTCGGGACGCGCATGGACATGCCTGTGAGTTTGCCGTTGAGTTCGGGAAGAACTTTGCCGACAGCCTTGGCAGCACCCGTGGAGGACGGGATGATGTTCTCAAGGATGCCGCGTCCGCCGCGCCAGTCTTTCTTGGACGGGCCGTCAACGGTCTTCTGTGTGGCTGTGGCGGCATGAACCGTGGTCATGAGGCCGCGGACGATACCGAATTTGTCATTGAGAACTTTTGCGATGGGAGCGAGGCAGTTCGTGGTGCAGGAAGCGTTGGAGATGATGTCCTGACCAGCATAGGTCTTGTCGTTCACGCCGTAGACAAACATCGGGGTGCTGTCCTTGGAAGGAGCGGACATGATGACTTTCTTCGCGCCGGCCTGGATGTGCATACGTGCCTTGGCGTCTTCAAGGAAGAGACCTGTGGACTCGACAACAACTTCAGCCTGAACTTCGTTCCACTTGAGCTGTGTGGGGTCTTTTTCCGCTGTGAGACGGATCTTTTTGCCGTCAACGATCATGTAGTTGCCTTCGACTTTGATGTCGTGGTTGAAGATACCGTGAACGGAGTCATACTTCAGCATGTAGGCGAGGTAGTCAGGATCGAGAAGGTCGTTGATTCCGACGATTTCGATGTCATTGCTGAAATTCTCGACTGCTGCGCGGAAGACCATACGTCCGATTCTTCCGAAACCATTGATACCGACTTTGATTGCCATTGTGTCAATCCTTCCGTTATGTTGTTGGGTGTTTATATTTTTAAAGAATCCATTGTTTCACAATTCAATTGAGTAGATAAGATAGCGTGACAAGCGGATTTTGTCAAGCATTCCCGCCATTTTTTTTCATAAAAGTAAGATTGGAATTCAATTAGCTGTTTATTTATTCACAATAAGGAAAGCATACGGGCACCCGGCGCCGCTGCCGTTCCGCAGTCGAAATCCTCCCGCATGAAAACGTCGGAGAACAGCGCAGCGGAGGGGACTGTCTTCCATTGGTAAAGATTCAGCGGAGGGAATCCGGAGAAAGGCAGACGACGCATTTTGCTCCGTCACGAAATCCGGCAGCAGTCCGGTGAGTGTCCGCGGGGCGGACCGTATTTCCGTGAAAGTGACGGCTGCTCCGGAAATATCGTCCGGCGGAGACGGAAACCGCATATCTTGATGATAAAAACTTTTCCGGCTCTTGAAGAAAACGGGAAAACAGTTTATATTTCCAGGTTTGTGAATTTTTAGGAATCCGGCAGGGAGAATATGGGTAAAATCGGTTTTGACAATGCGTTGTACCTTCAGCAGCAGTCTGAGGAGATTCTAAAGCGGGCGAGCCGCTTCGACAATAAACTTTACCTGGAATTCGGGGGCAAACTTGCCTATGACTTCCATGCGGCAAGGATTCTTCCCGGTTTTGACCCGAATGTCAAACTTCAGCTTCTCCAGCGTCTGAAAGACAAGATTGATGTGGTGATCTGCATCTATTCCGGTGACATTGAACGCAAGAAGATCCGTGCCGATTTCGGTATTGCATACGATGCCGACACGCTCCGCATCATCGACAATCTCCGGGAATGGAACATTTCCGTAAAGGCGGTCGTTGTAACGCGCTATGACGATCATCCGGCGGTCAACAGCTTCATCAACAAGCTGGATCGCCGCGGTATACGTGTATATAAGCACCGTGCAATCAAAGGGTATCCGGCGGACGTCGATCTGATTGTCAGCGATGCAGGCTACGGCGCCAATGAATACATCGAAAGCGATAAGCCGATCGTGATTGTTACGGGACCCGGTCCCAGCAGCGGCAAGATGGCGACCTGTCTTTCACAGGTTTATCATGAACACAGACGCGGCATTGCCGCCGGTTATGCGAAGTTTGAAACATTCCCCGTATGGAGCCTTCCGCTGAATCATCCGGTCAATATCGCTTACGAGGCCGCGACCGCGGATATTGGCGACATCAATATGGTTGATCCGTTTCATCTGGAGCATTATGGCATCACTACGATCAATTACAACCGCGACATTGAAATTTTCCCGGTGGTCCGCCGCATCTGCGAACGGATTATGGGCAAGGATCAGGCATACAAGTCACCTACTGACATGGGGGTGAATCGCGTCGGGTTCGCCATTACGGATGATGCGGTTGTCTGCGAAGCGGCAAAACAGGAGATCATCCGCCGTTATTTCCGTTACCAGTGCGAATACGCCATCGGCGCGGCGGATCGTAAAACCGTGGATCGCGTGAAGGTTCTGATGGACAATCTCGGGCTTCACGATGAGGATCGTCGTGTTGTGACTCCCGCACGCGAGGCTGCGCTTGCCGCCGCCACGACCAAAGGCAAAGGCAACGACGGATTCTATTGCGGCGCAGCTCTGCTTCTGCCGGACGGAACGGTCATAACCGGGAAGAATTCACCGCTGATGCATGCGTCCTCAAGCTGTATCCTGAATGCTGTCAAGAAGCTGGCGAAAATTCCGGATTCCGAGATGCTGATTGCGCCGGACGTCATCAACTCTGTCGCGATGCTGAAACGGAATATCCTGAAAAGCCGCCGTGTCAGCCTGGATCTTGATGAAACTCTGATCGCGCTGAGTGTCAGCACCACGACCAACCCGACGGCAAAGCAGGCAATGAGCCAGCTTCGGAAACTCGCCAGCTGCGAGATGCACATTTCCCATCTGCCGACCCCCGGAGATGAAGCCGGTCTCCGCAAACTCGGAATCAATCTGACCTGCGATCCCAAATTCGCCAGCCGTGATCTCTTCATCGACTGATAGCAAAACTTGATTCAGATAGCAAGATTGCAAGATTGCAAGATTGCGAAGTTGCAAGATTGCGAGATTGCGAGACTTGATTCAGATTGCGAGATAGCAAGATTGCGAAGTTGCGAAGTTGCGAGACTTGATTCAGATAGCAAGATTGCGAAGTTGCGAAGTTGCAAGATTGCGAGATTGCGAGACTTGATTCAGATTGCGAGATAGCAAGATTGCGAAGTTGCGAAGTTGCGAGGTAGTAAGGCTAATCACTGACCACTGATTATCTTTGGGATTTGCGTTTTAAAGTTGCAATCGCAGATCCCAGCATTTTAATTAATTCCGTACAGTCTTTTAGAATTGATTCGGAAGAACTGGGAGAAAGAAAACCGGAGTCACGTAAAAGCAACAGCCAATATTCCGTCTCTTTTGCTTCTTTATAAGCAATTGCATACTTGGAAAGAAAATCCATTCTCTGATTGTGCTCCAGTTGCTTCTCTGACATTTGCACCAATACTTGTGCCGGCACGCAGAACCTGTTTACTTAAAATGAATTCCCGTTTCTCTTCCGAGAGATGCTGATACATTTTTATAATCCTGAGTGCAAAGTTATAACTCTTTTCAAGAATCGGGCTGCCCATTTTAATTTCCTTATTTTCAGATATATTTTCGCAACTTCACTATTCTTTATTCAGTGTCAGTGATTAGCCTTACTACCTCGCAACTTCGCAATCTTGCAATCTCGCAATCTCGCAATCTTACTTCAGCAGTCCTGCGACGCCGGGGAGCCACATCGTCAGGAAGGGGAGGAAGGTCGTCAGAAGCAGGGCGGCGATCAGTGCGATGAAGAAGGGAACCATCGGCATTGTGACTTTGGCAATTGAGGTCTTTCCGATACCACAGCCGATGAAGAGACAGGAACCCACCGGCGGCGTGCAGAGTCCGATGCAGAGGTTTACGATCATCATGATTCCGAACTGAATATCGCTCATTCCTATTTCGCGTACGACCGGCAGGAAAATCGGTGTGAAGATCAGCACGGCGGGAGTCATATCCATAAACGTTCCGACCAGCAGAAGCAGGATGTTGATGATCAGCAGGATGACAACGGGATTGCCGGACAGCGCGACCAGTACCGAGCTGATTGTCTGCGGGATATTGGCAATGGTCATAATCCAGCTCATTGCGGAGCTGACACAGATCAGGAACATGACGACCGCCGTCGTTACGCCGGTCTGGACAAGAATTCCGGGGATGTCCTTCCATTTGACTTCGCGGTAAACCAGAACGGAAAGCACGAAGGCATAGGCAACGGCGACCGCCGCCGCTTCTGTTGCCGTAAAGACTCCCCCCAGAATTCCGCCGATGATGACGAACATCAGAAAAAGGCTCAGAAACGCACGCTTGAAAGCGGTCAGGATTTCCCGGAATGTTGATTTCCGTCCGCCTTTGTAGCCGTTTTTCAGAGCATAATAAATACAGACGAGGATGATGCAGAGTCCCATCAGGATTCCCGGCAGGATGCCCGCAATGAACATTGCGGCGATTGAGACTGAACCGCAGGCGACTGCGTAGACAATCATGATGTTGGAAGGCGGAATGACGAGTCCCGTTGTAGCTGCCGTTGTCGTGACGGCGACGTTGAACTCCCGGTTGTATCCCATGCGGTTCATTTCAGGAATCATGAATCCGCCGACGCTTGACACCGCCGCTGTCGCCGAACCGGAAATGGAACCGAACAGCATGCAGGTCAGCACGTTTACGTAAGCGAGCCCGCCGGGAAAACATCCCACAAGAGTTCCGGCGAAGTCGATGAGCCGCCGCGCCATGCCGCCGCGTCCCATCAGGATTCCGGAGAGCACAAAAAACGGGATTGCAAGCAGGGAGAATGACGCCACCCCGTTAATCATGCGGTCCGCCACGATCATTTCCGGCTGGACAGCGCCGCCGTTTGCGAACACAGCGACCAGTGACGCCACTCCGATTGCCACGGCAACGGGGACGTTGATCAGAAGCAGAACTGCAAAAACCACAAGAAGGACAATTGCGACCTCGGCCATTTTAATTTTCCTCCGTTTCATTGTTGAAATCCCGGCGGAAGTCCGCCGTCAGATTGCGTATTTCGGAAAGCAGAACGAACAGTCCTCCGATCGGCAGCGGCAGGAACATGACGACATCGGACACCTGAAGTGCCGGCATGATGTTCAGATTTACCATTGCCTGCCTGACAAGCATCCAGCCGCCTATCTCGAATACGATTACGACAAACAGCAGGGTTATGACATGAGTGAGCAGCGCAAGCTGTTTTCTTGTCTTCGAGTCGAAGTGTGAAGTCAGGGCGTCAATTCCGAGATGTGCGCAGCGGTCGAAGGCGGCGGCGATTCCGAAAATGCTGACATAAACCAGAAGGAGCGTGGCAAGCTCCTCCGTCCATTTGACCTGTGCTCCCCATAAGTAGCGGGACACGACTCCGAGCAGAACATCCAGCACCAGCAAACTGACCATGACCGCCAGTGCCCCATCCAGAAACTTCATGGAATATTGATAGAATTTGCCGTTCATCACTTCACCTGTTCGATTCTTTTCACGTATTTTAAAACCGTCTCCGACTGGTTTTCCCGCAGAGGCCTGAGCTTGTCGGC
The DNA here is from genome assembly GCA_949282305.1 of uncultured Lentisphaeria bacterium. Classification (GTDB taxonomy): domain Bacteria; phylum Verrucomicrobiota; class Lentisphaeria; order Victivallales; family UBA1829; genus UBA11452. The sequence continues at coordinate 88,760 of CASDPB010000013.1, forward strand.
AAATGCTTTTTTGTCGACTTCAATAAATTTCACACCGAGTTCTTTTGCACGTGTGATTGCAGTTTTGTCGGCTTCTTTCCAGAGTTCGCGCTGCTTCAGACTGGATTCATGGGCGGCAAGTTCAACCCATTTTTTCTGCTGCGGAGTCAGAGAGTCCCAGGTCTGACGGCTGATCATCAGCATATCGGGAACACGGGTATGCTCGTTCAGTGTAAAATACTTGCACACTTCCATATGCCGTCCCGTGTCGAAACTCGGCAGATTGTTTTCCGCTCCGTCCACGGTGCCCTGGGAAAGCGCTGTGTAGAGTTCTCCCCACGGGATCGGCGTCGGTGCTCCGCCCAGTGCACTGACAATATCCATCGCCAGCCGGCTCTGTTGTGTGCGTATCTTCATGCCCTTGAGGTCGTCCGGAGTGCGGATCGGCTTTTTCGTCGTGTAGAAACTGCGTTGTCCGGAGTCATAATAACAGATTGCGCGCATACCTTTGGTCAGCTCGCCCAGCTCTTTTCCGATGGGACCGTCCAGAACTTTCCAGAAGTGTTCCCCGTCGCGGAAAATGTAAGGCAGTCCGAGGACAGTCAGCTCCGGCACGCTGGACTCCAGTACCGCGGAGGAGGTTTTGCTGAGGTCGATGTGCCCGTTCTGTGTCTGTTTGAGACACTCCGCTTCGGAACCGATCATGCCGGAGGGGTAGATGGCAAGATCCATCGTGCCGTTTGAATGATGCTTCAGGCGTTCTTTCATGTAAAGCATGGCTTCGTGAACCGGATGTTCCGTCGGCAGTCCATGCCCGAGTTTCAGGACTTTGACTCCTTTTCCCGCATTGTTCCGTGCCCGTATTGTTCCTGCGAAAATAACGCCACCGATCAGGCATGCCACCAGCGCACCGGCGCAAAGTGCTGAAAAAGCCCGCGAAAAGAATTTTCTTTTTTCTGCCATGAATCCTCCTGACGTTTGAAGGTTTTTCATATCAATACACCGTGAATGGAAATCCTGCAAGTGCAAAACGGAAAAAGAATGTGGGAAGTGCCGGGATCCGTACATAAAAATGGAGCCAGCTGATGGATTCGAACCTCCGACCGACGGTTTACAAAACCGTTGCTCTACCACTGAGCTAAGCTGGCCCGCAAGACGCAAATAATATGGCACGCTTTTTCAGGAATTCAAATTCTTTTCCGAAAATAAATTCATTTTTTCAGACGCCGGAAAATTCATTTCCGGCGCTTTTCCGTTCAGGGACGGAATAATTCATATTCTGCGGCGGAACCCGCATAGAGAATCCGTGTCTCCGGTTTTGACGGCATCCTGAAATTAATTGTCTTCCTGTTTCTTCCGAGTATTTCGCTGGTAAAGAGGTCTGCGACAACTTCGGCGGATTCCGGCAGCCAGATGGTCTTGTCTCCTCCTGTTCTGGAATAGACGGAAATCAGCGGTCCCGCGAAATTGACCTGATCAAGTCCCGACTTGCCGCTTGCCCAGTAATGGATATTTTCGCGGTTGAGAAGTTCACGCAGGAAAACCGCATTCGGAAGCGGATGGCAGATCACGATGGATTTATGATCGCGGAACTGCCGCTCCGCCCCCGCCGGGGTGCCGTCGTCATGGAACGCGATGATTTTGGCGGAAGGATCGCTGATCCAGGTGCGGAACCGATAGGAGGTGTTTTTGATCTGTCCCCATGCTGCCTTGATTCCTCCCGCGGACGCATCGGGATCAGCCTGAAGCGTGATTCCGGTAAGCCGTTTCGACTGCTTCAGGTCAAGTCTGTTGCCGTTGCCGACGATGCCGGGAGCGTGGAGAAAGATCAATATGCGGTTGTTTTTTGCGGCATACTCCTGCACTTTCCGGATGATTTCGTCATTTGCATAATAGGCGTTGGCGAAAATGACCGCCTTGTAACGGCTGAAGTCAATTTTGTCAAGATCGCTCAGCAGATAATAGTCGACGGGCATTCCCAGGCGGGGCAGCTGTGCGAGCTGGTTGCGGACAAACAGTCCGAGCGTTCCCGAGCTGCGGCTGGCAAGATAGGGAACAGTTTCCTCGCTGAACAGAACAGCCACTTCGGAACGGTCTTCTCTTTTGATGGAACGGAGTGCCGAGTCAATCTTATGCAAACGACCGACCGCTGCCATAAATTCTGGGTCACGGTACCAGTCGGACACAAAATCGTAAAAGTAATAGCTGGACTTCCGCTGCAGATTGACCATGAAATCGCGTTTGGCTATGGCGATGGATTCGGACAGGTTGTCCGTCGTCCCGTAGATTTTATTTCTTTCCCCGCTGTGGTGGGTGCGCTGATCTCCCTCGGTCTCCCAGATTTTCCCGTGGAGATTGACGGAACCTGCAATCCCGTTCACTTCCAGCTGAAGCCGCCGGTCTGTATATTGACAGGGACCGCCGATGAAGTCAATGTCGGGGGAACGCAGGAGTTTTCCGACGCCGTAGTGACCGGAGTCCTGAAAGTGATAGGGATTGCTTCCGTAATGTCCGAAGTAATAGCCGTAATAGGCTCCCACAGCCAGGCGGCGTCCCGAAGCGTCCTTGACTATTTTTGCGAAGTGCAGGATGGTGTCTGCCGCATATTCCTGGAAGAAGGTGTAATAATCCACCGTATTCTGCGTGTCCGCACCGCCCAGGCGGAGAAAGTCGCCTCCCTTGAGACGGTTTTCCCGGGACGGCACGAGATTTTCCGAGTTGAAATCAACCTCATTGCGCCCCCATGCTTTTCTCAGAGCTTCCTCAGTCCCGTATTTTTTCTTCAGCCATGTTCCGAATGCCCGCTGCATCGGGCGGGAATAATCGACGAATGCCTTTTCATGATATCCCCAGTGATTCCATTCGCCGCTGTTCGCGTAGCAGAGACGGAAAGACTGAATTCTGTCGGCAAAGGGGGAGCTGCGCAAAGCCTTGACGGCACTGCGGAGCATATTTCCCGCGTCGCGCCGCCATGATTCGCCTGCATAAGACGGCTGTCTTCTTTTTCCCGGGGCATTTGCCAGGGAATCCGTCTGATTGTCGAGAACAATCAGCTCATCCTTATGAGCCGAGAGCCACGGGAAAGGCATGTAGAGAGGAAAATAGACCACCAGTCTTGCCTCGGGATTTTCCGCGATCAGTTTGGCGATTACGACTCCGATTTCGGAAAGAAACTTCTTCCCGTTGAATGTCCCGTTCTGGAAATACATCCCGGGAGAGAGCACGATAATATTTCCGTGGATTCCGACGGAAGCGAAGCGGTTCGCGGAATCGCCGCAGAAACGTTTGTCTCTGGAAATGTAGGTGAGATTTGCTGTGATTGTCCCTACGGGATTTCCATCGAGGAACAGTCCGCCGGAACCGTTTACCTGCCGGATTTCCCCCTTGGGAAAATCCACTTTATGTGCCGGGTCGTAAAGAGTGACGGCACAACGGTATACGGAGGTTTCACCGCGCAGAAGGGACAGTTCCACCCCTTTTGCATTGAAATGCGGGGGCTGTGTCTGATAGGCTTTACTCAGAACAGACTGCGGTATCAGGGCAATGCCGTCGGAATCAAGTTCACACGGGAATGCGGTTCCGCTCAAATTTGCGTTATAGTTTCCGGGAGGCAGGTCATCGGCAAGCGGAAGCAGCACCTCTGCATCCTTGTCGATCGGAAGGGGAGTGCGGCAGACCGGACGGGGCAGAAGCGAGGAACTCTGCCCCGCGGGTGTTCCATGCACCTGGAATTCATAGACACTTGCCTTGTTTCTGTGCGGGCGAACCGCAAAGAAAAAGTCCTGCTTTTCCGGATAACGGTAATTCCCGATTTTACGCCCGTTCACCAGCAGAGTCATAACTCCTTTTTCTCCGGTGATTTTCAGAGTAAACGGCTTTCCCGGCTGAATCTCCTTTCCGGCAGGCCCCAGCAAACGGACCTTGTCCGCGTCCTTTGCCGTTTCGACGAAAAACATGCCGTCAGGATTGCGGCTGTCGAGTCCCCATACGATGTCGCCGGCACAGATGGCAGCAGCGGTTCCGTAAAGTTCCCGCAAGGCAAGTTTGAGCGTAACGGAAAAACGGCTGCCCCGATAAATACGGCGTGTCATAAGAAGATTGCCGCCTCCTTCACCGGAAAACGCACTGTTCTGAGTTTTCCAGCCGTTCTTTTCATATCGCGCAAGTCCGGTCGGAACGCCGCCGGAGACAATGACATCCGCTGCCTGCAAGGAACCCAGCAACAGAACGAGACAGAGATTAAAGATCGTAATTTTCATTGTAGAGCCACCCTGAATTGTTTAAGTTTTGTTCCCATTCCTCAAATGACGCACTGCGGACCGTACCGTCGCAACGGACGAAATTCATGCCTTCCGGATGTCTGTCCGGTGCGTAATTGTTGTACTTTGCGCCGGAGGAGTCCGGAATATCATTTCCCGACAGGTCGCGTGACGGTTCGCAGCCGTATTGCCGCGGATTATAGGCTACCATGGAAGTGGCATCGCCGATCATCATGATTTCCGGACGCAATCTCGAATAGCGTGCAAAACAAGACTTTTCCGGTTTGCCGTTTTCATAATAATGGAAAGGCAGTTTTGCATTGCTGTCCGGCGTATGGCAGTAATTGGCACCATAGGTGAAACCGGAATCTGGCGGGGCGGCGGGACAGAAGATCGGCATCTCTGAATAACGGTTGAATCCGATTGTGATGGAACGTTCGTTGTCCGGTGTTTTGGAGAGATACTTCCCGAAAGCGAGAACCCAGCGGTAACGTCTGTCCGGATAAGGAGTTGTCCCCGCAGGCAATGTATCATGATTGTCCGCGGCATATTGCGCCGCGGCAACCCCGATCCGTTTCAGATGGCCGGAACAGGCAACAGTATGCGAAGCTTCATGAATCCGTCCCATGGCGGGAAGCCATAAGACGGCAAGCAGAAGCAGCATGGCTATAATGAATATCAATTCGGAAAAGGTGAAGTTTTCTGAAGTTGCATTATGGTTCATTTTGTGTACCTTTCATCGTAGATCCATCCGGACTGGTTCATATTCTGCTGCCATTCCCTGAACGTCTTATAGGACGCCGCTCCGTCGCAGCGCACAATATTCAGACCTCGGGTATGACGGGTTGCCGCATAATTATTGAAAATTGCGCCGGAGGAATCCTTGATGCCGTCGCCGGAAACATCACGATTCGGTGCACAACCGGTCTGTGTCGGGCTGTAGAGCGGCGAGTTGCTTGCATCTGCAAACATAAGAATCCCGGGAAGCATTTGTGTATATTTTGTACATCTGACCGTTGTTCCGTCCGGTGCGATGAAGGGAATTTTGCTGTTATTGGCATTGTAATCATAGTTTTCCCCGTATGTGAAATTACTGTAGTCAGCTGCGACACTGGGGCAATAAAGTTTTTTCAGTTTGTTGTTTCTGTTGGCAATGGCATAATTATTTCCGTAAGCCGGTCCGAAGTTGTTCGTCATTCCGAGGGAAACGGCATAGGCGTTGTACCAGCGCATTGCGCAATCTTCATAAGCGGCGGCGCTGCTCGATGGATTCCAGTCATTGTAGTCGTTGGCATAGAGCCCCGCGGCAACTCCGATCTGCTTGAGATTGTTCAGGCAGGATATTCCGCGGGCTTTTTCTCTCGCCATATTGAGAGCGGGCAGGAGCATTGCCGCAAGGATGGCGATGATTGCAATCACGATGAGGAGCTCTATCAGGGTGAAAATTCTTATTTTCACCCTGCGAAGAAAGAATCTCGAACAGAGAACAGGGAAGGAAGAAGTAGAAAAACAATTGAACATTTGAACAATCGAAGGAAGAAAGAAGAAGTAAGATCGGAGCGGAATTGACAATGCCCTGCCTTGCCGCAACCGCAATGAAATACCACTTTCACAAATTTTCTTCAAGGAGCTTCGAGTAAAAAATACTCCTTTGAAATATAATTGCCGTTTTTCATAAAACATGATTGCCTCCATTCTTTATTTTTCCAGCAGTCTTTTCATTGCTTCGGAGATTGCCTTGCGTTCTTCCGGGGAGAGCTGTTTCAAAGGCAGGCGCGCTTTGCCGCAGTCGATTCCTTTTAGAAGCATCATGGCTTTTCCGGCGGAAATACCGCCGTTCCGTATCAGAAGATCCACGCCGAGACAAACTCTGCGCATGTCTTCCTCAACCGTTTTCCAGTCTCCCGCTTCAAAAGCTTTCCAGATACGGTGATACAGACATGCGGAATAGTTGTAGGTGCTGCCGATGAACGCTTTTGTCCCGAGGGCAAGCGCTCCCGCGAAAAACTCGTCCACACCGAATACGACATCGTATTTCCCCCCGCAGGCATGAAGCGCATTCTGGAAGTCATGCAGATTGTGATGGTTGAACTTGACGCCCGCCAGATTTGGAATTCTGCCGTCCGCATATTCCAGAAAATCGCGCATGGGTATTTCCACGCCTGACTTCATGGTATGGTAGTAATAAAACGGCAGTTCCGGCGCGGACTCCGCGGCGGCGCGGCAGTAATCCGTCAGTTCCCGCACATTGCCGGGTTTGAAGAAGGTCGGGGGAATCACGGAAAAAGCGTCATATTCGAGTTCGACCGCCTTGCGGTTCAGAACAGAAATATCTTTCAGCGACAGCGCTCCGGTGTGTGCGATCAATGTCAGACGGCCTTTCGCAGCTTTGCTCCACGCTTCCATGAGCTGAATCCGTTCCTCCACGGAACAGGAGATACCTTCCCCGGTGGAACCGCAGATATAAACTCCCGTAATACCGTCCGCAGACAGTGAATCCGCCATTTTCGGAATCATCCCGTAATTCACTTCGCCGTTTTCCGCGAACGGAGTAAATGCAGCGGCGATCAATCCTTTCAGCTTCAGGATACGCATTGGTCCGCCTCCTTTCTTTCGGAATCGCAGAAGAAGTCGTTCATGCGGAGAGAGTAGCCGCGAATCTGCGCTTTATCCCATGCGTCATCCACAATATAATTGACGATATAAATCTCCCCGTCTGCAAACTGAACCCAGCCGGAGTAGCCGAGATCCGATTTCGGGGAACGGTCGAAGTCGACCGGAAGGATTCTGGCGGAGGACTCGCCGCGGGTTTCCGCAAGGACCGACGCCCTGTCCGTGATTGCGGCGAAGAAGTTTTGAGTCCAGTTTCCGAGCCATCCCTTTCCCCCCTGGAGAAAACGGTAGGTGATCAGAATTTTCCCGTCATTCAGCATTCCCGCTGTCGGACGGTGGCATCCCGGAAGCGGGAAATCAATGATCTTCCCCCAGGTGTTGCCTCTGTCATATGAAATCACTTTCTTGCAGTCATAACCGACGAGAGAGTTCTCCCGCAGGAAGGCGACGACCGTATTGCCGCCCAGAGGAAGCATGGAGACCTCGCACAAATTGAATTGCGGAGATTCTGCCACGGTAATGCGTCTGCTCCAGCTTTCCCCACCGTCGTCGGAGTAGTGCATGAACTGTGCCAGTCTGCCGTTGCTCCGGTAGTGTGCGGAAACGATCAGGCGTCCGCCGGGAAGTTCGATCAGTTTGTCCGGCACGATTCCGTTCATCGGCGTACTGAACGGCCCCTCCCATGTATTGCCCTCGTCTGCGGAAAAATAGAGGAGAACCTGTGCATTCTGCTCTTTTGACTCGTCGTTTTTGTGAAAGACCCTGTCGATCGTGATGACCAGCCGCCCATCCGAGAGGCGGTTGATTCTTGCACAGTTGTAATAATAATCCTTTCCGGCGGTGCCTTCCGTCAACGGGTGTTTCGGCGTCCATGTGCGTCCGCGATCCGTGGATTCCGTGAGCATGACCCGTGTATAGGAGCGATTGCCGTGGTGCGTGCATTCGCTGAAAACACAGACCATCTTTTCCGGATTCGCAAGCACGACGTCGGGCCATGCTTCGTAAATATCCGGATCGTTGCTGACCGTGAATTTCTGAATTGCCATAAAATATCCTTTTCTGTGTTTATGTTTAATTATAATTCATACCGGGGAGTGCGGCAATAAGAAAATCCAAAGAAAAATAATACTTTTTTAACAAAGTAGTTTGTTTCCTTGAAAAAGACGGCTATTATAAGAGGAAGACGGAGGGCACAATGCAGGTCAGCAGAGAGAAAATGATTGATTTTCTATCGGAAGCCGGAGAGATTGAACTGAAGAACCTTTATTTCGGCAATCCTTACCCCCTGCCTCCTCCGGCTTTCCATCTGTATTATCCCCCATCCAGGATCATTATGCCGCTGAGCGGAGAAAAGCATATTGTATTCGCTTCGCACGAGCAATGGAATAATATTATTTTCACAAGCGGCGATGTGATTGTGACACAGCCTTACGGCTGGACGAAAGAGATATGGGACATGCCGCACCGGATGATTTCAATCGTATTTCACGAGGATTATATCCGGGTTTTGTATATTGCACACAACGGAAAACCGCCGGATCAGAACGGACCGGATGTCTATTATCACACAAAGTATCCTTTGAATCAGGAGGGAAAACTGACTCTTGCCGCGTTGCTGAGTGCGGAAAAGGATCATCCGTCTGCGCGGCTCAATTTCCGTGCATTGCTGGAAATCGTGAAAGAGGCGTTGCAGGACAATACCTACCATCTTTCTCCGCATGAAATGCAGTGGGGACGGGTTCACGAGGCGCTTCAAAGCAACTTCCAGAATGCGATTGTCCGCGAAGATATTGCGGAAATTGCCAAAGTCCATCCCGCCCAGGTTTCCCGTCTGATCCGGCAATACCGCGGGCAGACATTCAGCGGGTATTTAAATGAAATGCGCCTGGATTATGCCGTTGAACTGATGAAAAACGATACCGTGACGATTGAGGAAATCGCCCGGAGAAGCGGATTCAACTATACCAGTTATTTCATCCGGGTGTTCCGCAGACGTTTCAACATGTCGCCTGCGGAACACCGGAAAAAGAGATGATGCGCTTTTCCGGTTATTTGACCTTTTCCAGCCGGACATCATCGAACCACGCATCGCCCTGCGCGTTCCAGATCCAGAGTCCGAGAACCGGAACTGCATCCTTGCCGGTATCGGGCGGCGTCACGAATTCAAAGGTCAGCCTGTGCCACGGATGTGTTCCCGCAAGCTGGGTGTCCGGAAATGCCTTTCCCTTGACTTTCGTAAAGTAAAGGAATGCCCCCGCCCCTCCCGGAGACTGCAGGTTCTCCGTTTTGATGAAGTAGGAGAGACGGTATTTCGTGCCGGGCTCCAATGCCGGGATCCTCTGCGCTGCGTTCATCCGTTTTCCCCGGATGTTTTTCAGATGCAGACTTTTCCCGCCGGTAATGAAAATCCTGCCGTCCAGTTCAATTTTCTGTCCTTTTTCCGGATCGTCGCTGGTCCAGAGAAGCCATTTCCCCGCCTGATAGTGTCCTTTGCGCTCCACCTGGAAATCCGGATCGTCGATCACGTTGACGCGGGGCTGCTTTTTCAGCATGAGTCTGCCGTAACGTTCCAGCGCGTGAAAACTTCTTCCGGGGAGCGGACTCCACTGATAGTAGATTTCTTTAGGGGGAGCGCCGTTCAGTGCGCGATGCCGCGCGAAATTGACCGGGAAACCTTCCTTGTCATAATTGCCCAATGCGCTCCACGGCACCTTGACGACCGCTTCCCATGCGCCGGCAAGTTTCTTCGTCCGGACTTCCGCTCCGCTGTTCCATTTCAGGTCGTGGGGCGCATTCACCTGGTTGGAGTAGTCCGCCAGCGCTCCGTTGGCATTGACGATCAGATGATAATAGTTCTTTCTGTCTCCGGAGGGATTCAGAAACAGTTCGACGCAGGAGTCCTCGAAAGTCAGCGGCGCATCTTTGCCATGCTGGACCGCCCTGATGTCCGCCATGCGCGGTTCTTCGCACAGGAACGTGAAAATCAGGTGATCCCGGTTCCCGTCAATCCTTACAGCGGTAGATACTTCGTTGACGTCGCCCTTGTAAGCGCGCAGATACACTGTTCCGGGAAGATCGACTTTCCAACTGTCCAGCGAATTCTGCGATTTGCGGAATTTTTCCGCAGCGGCAAGGACCGGCTCCAACATGTTTTTCTTCATGAAGCGGATTCGTTTCAACGCATCGGCATCCTTTCCGGCGGCGGCTTCCGCATTTTTGAACAACCGTTCAAATTCCTTGAGCTTTTCCGGAGAATAGATCTTTGTCCATATCTCAATATCGATCGGGAGGGTCGTCACGGGACCGAGCGCGGTATCTACGGTATTTCCGGCAATCCGGTTCACCCAGAGCGCTTCCAGTTCATCATAGAACTTTTTCATCATGGGAGCGCCTTTGCCGAACATGACGCGGTAATGATCATCCAGAACCGCATTCAGATCGGTGTCTGTGTTCCAGGTTGCCTTCGCAAAGATGTAATAGTTCAGATAATTGAAGATATAGTAATCCGTTTCGGATTCAATGAACGCACCGAAAAGCCAGTCCCTGCGGTCCTGGAAATATTTTCCCATGTGATGATGCATCAGCGCGGGAATTCCGGGCATTGCCTTATTGCCGTATTTGCCGGGATAGGTCCACAGCGAAACCTTACTTTTGAGTTTGCCGACCCATGCCTTGATCTTTTCGTCATCGGCTTTCTGGTCGTTTTTGCCGGGACCCGTCACCGCCACCTGAACGGCGACGTTCTGCGGAATGTCGCACTTCGGAATCCTGTCATACGGCAGGTAAGCCATTTGAGTGATGATTCCGGGAATTCCCTCCTTTTTCAGACGGTTTGCAATATCCGCCGTGAACTGCCACATGAAATCGCTCACCGCCTGCCTGTTTTCCTTGTATGCCCTGTCGCGTCCGGGAGGGGAGACCCTGCGGCACTTTTCGCATCCGCACCAGTAAAGCCAGTCCTGCGTCATGAGGGAGAAATATCCGGGGCGCACCGCATTGAAATCCCAGTGTTTGAGTCCGCGCGACTGAGCGGAGCCTCCGGACAGGTAAGTCCTGGCGTCCTGATAGATTTCCTCGCGGATTCCGCTGTTGAAGCAGAGATGCCCCGTATGTACAAGTTTTTCGTCATTGTAACGTTTCCCGTCCGGCATCAGCGCGAAGTATTCGGGATGATCCTTGAACCGCCTGAGATAATCCATGTGCGCGAGTCCGTGACCGAACGGAATGATATTTTCAGTCATGCGCAGACGCAGAAGATTCAGGTTGATTCCTTTGACGCCGCCATAACTGCCGTCTCCCTCATACCATTTGCCGTCATAGTGCAGGAAACGGCGGTCTACGAAATCGGGTCGCTCCAGAATGTCAATGACCGGAGGAAGCATCAGAGCGCCTTTCGGCGGAATGATCGTTCCCATTTCGCCGGGGAAGAAGAAACGGGCGTCCGCAAAACGTTCGAGGAAATCATAGACGGCGCTCAGTGTGCCGCGCCGATAGCACTGTGCCCATCTGTTCTGCGCTGGGGCGTCTGTGGCGGAATCTTTTCCCGCGAGATAGACCCGATTGCCGTCGCGTTTGATGAAATACCCCTGTTCGGGAAGGTCGGACACCTTGATACCGGCTTTCACGGCATAGTCATTGTCGCCGAGGATCAGAGAAAAACTGTCCGCACCGGGCGTTTTCACAACAGGCGGTTTCCGACCCATCGCTTTTTCCAGAAAGGTCTGAAGTTCCGAAGCGGCGAATTTCAGAAGGGGCGTTTCCTCCGGCAGGACAATTTCCAGTTTTTCCGCTTTGGCGGGGGTGCCGCTGACTTTGACGATTCTTTCGCCCTGTTCAAAATGCACGGCGGCAACAAACCATGCGCAGAAACAGAGGAATAAAGTTGCGAGATGCTTCATCGGAGTTTCCTGCCGTTATTTTTTCTTTTCGATTTTTTCCGTCATTGTTTTAATGCGGTTCAGCATCCATTCTGCTTTGCTGCGCTTATTTGCCTGAAACTTCTGAATGAATTCTCCGGCAAGCGCCGGATCATTCAGCTGATTCAGACTGAAAGCCGCTCCGGCATAAAGATAATACGGCTCAAAGTCCTCCTGAACCGCAATGATCTTTCGCAGTTCCGCCGCTGCTTCCGCCGTTTTTTTCTGTGCGGTGAGAACCCGTGCGTTCAGCAGATACAGCGAGATTGCCTGTTCCTGGTTCAATGACAATGCCTGAAGCGAGGCGATTTGCTTTGCGGCTTCCTCCGGTTTCTGTGTTTTGAGGTGAATGTTTGCCGCCATGGCAAAGACTCTGTATTTCTGCCAGTCTGCCTGTGACAGTTCCGCCGCTTTCTGCAGAGCCGCCAGAGCTTCCGGGTTTTTATTCTCTTTTTCCAGACGCTGCGCATCCTTGTAGGCGGCATTGAAATTTTCATAGGCGCCAAGTCCGAGACAGAGGGCAAAAGCGACTGCGGTCATAAGATTTCCTGTTTTCATGTGAGAGTCCTTTCCTTTATTTTGTTTCTATGATTTTTGCATTGATCCATGCACTCATGGCGTCTCCGATCTGGCGGTATCCGGCAGGAGTCGGATGGCGTGCGTTGGACTGTCTGACAACCCGTAATGAATTTCCCTGGCTGGCGGGTTCGGATACTGTGGGGAAATTGTGTTCGCCGTCAATGTTGAGGTAGATCGGGATCACGGAGAGCCTGTTGTCTCCGGTGTTTTCAAATTTTTTCATCAGACTTTCAATCAGCATGCGGTGATTGATCCTGAACTGGCGGGCACTCAGCAGACATCCATAGTTTGCGCCGAATGCGTCCTGACCGGCTCCCTGATAGGTGAGCCCTACTCCGATGATGGCTTCCGGAGCCGACCTGCGCAGGTCGGAAATCAGCTTTTCCGCATTGCCGAGGATTGCGGCAAGTTTCTCTTCCGAAGCATTGTATCCCATTCCGAAGGCGTCGTTTCCGCCGAGTGTGATCGTGATGATGTCCGGCGCCTTCCCGTTGCATTTCCGGTCGATATACTGTTTGAAATCCAGCTTTCCTTCCCGGACAAAAGGACTTCCGGCGTTTCGGGTGAACATGGCATAAGACCAGCCGCCGTATCCTTCCGTGACGACTCCCGGCGCATAATCTGCCCGTCTTACGGTGCCGGTGAGAGTGATTCCCGCGTCCTTCATCAGTTCCAGTATCCGGGCGGGATAGATTCCCGCGGCGGTTTCGCTGGAACCGATCAGAAGAAGCGTCTTCTCGTTCTTTCCGGCTTTCGGCAGGACGACAATTCTCGTTTTGCCTGTCCCCGCAAGCCCGGTGTCGTCATAGACATTCAGGCGAAGTTCAAACTCCCCGCAGTCTTTTTCCGTCGGCGTAAAACGCCAGCGTCCGGTGTCATTGCGCCCTTTGGGTGCCCGCACCTCAAAAAAATAGTTCGCAGGATTGACAACATCTGCGAGACTGGCAAAATAGATATTGCATTCCACACCCGGCATGGCATAGATCTTTTCCGGCAGGGTGAGCCGCAGACGTTCCGCCGCGCAAAGGGATAAAATGGAAAAACCGATCATCAGAACCGCCAGGTGTTTCATCTTGCATTTCCTTTTTTCTTATTGTCGAATTGTGATAAATTGAAACATTCCACATGGAACGTGTCATTCAAACAGCCAGAAAATCTGCCGGTCGCCGTAGTAATAATTTTCGGCTGTCGGAACAGCCCTGATCGGAAGCCATTCCACATGAGTGTCCACGAACAGCACGTTTGCGCCGTTGGAATGCGGGAATCCGATTTTATAAGTGCTGTTCGCCGGCCAGAGAGAAAGAAGCTGTGCATCGTTCCGGGCGGAACATTCACTGACGAGCATTGTTCTGGAAGGACGCCTGAATTTTGAGAGAACGGCCCGTTCGCTTGCCAGGTAAATGTGGTAGTTCAGACCGTAGCAGTAAACGATGCTCCCGATGCTGGGAGTGTAACTCGGACAGCAGAGCTTTGAACGCTGTCCCCGTTCATAGATCACGCCGATATTCTTTTCATAGGCTGCGGTCTGGGCTCCCAGGTATGATGACAGAAAACCGTTTTTCCCGCCGCCGAAAAAGTATTTCTCTTCTTCTACAGGCGTTGCATTGTTTCTGTAAGGCGGAATGTATTCCCTGTTGTCCGCGGTGTACATTGTCACGGCTTTTCCGATTTGCGAGAGCGTTGAAGTGCAGGATATTCTGCGTGCGGACTCCCGCGCCCTGCTCAATGCCGGCAGAAGCATTCCTGCAAGAACCGCGATGATCGAGATTACTATGAGAAGCTCGATAAGAGTGAATCTGCGGAAATGGTTCATAACCTATTTCCCTTTCCTGTTTTTTCTGTTTAGCGGTTTCATGCTTTCGCGTATGACCAGTTCGTACGGAGAGAAATCAACCAGTTCAGATTCTTTCATCTTCTGCCATGCGGGGGGAATCGTCAGCAGACGGTCCACGGCGTTTCTGCCGATCTGGAGGTAATTGAAGTCGATGGTGGAGAGTCCCGGCGTCAGGAATTTGCCTCCGGGGAATCCGCAGAATCCCATGATTGAAACATCCTCCGGCACCCGGAGAGAATACCGCTTCAAGGCTTTCATCGCCATGATGGCATAGAAGTCTGAAAAACAGATGATCGCAGTGAACTTCTTCTTCAGATTCAGCAGTGCCGATACCGCCCCGGCGATTTTTTCCTCGTCATATTGTGTGCGCCGGAAGAGTTCCGGATCGGGATCTGCGCCGGTGTCTTCGAGCATCTTCAGATATTCCTCTTCGGAATAGCCGCGTATCGCATCGTAGTAGGAATCCGCACCCAGTGTCATGATTTCCGTATGCCCCATCTTCACCATGGCCGCCACGGCATCCCGGAACGCCTTGCGCTCGTCCACAACGTTCATGGGAAAGGGCATCTGCCGGAACCAGTAAAGGCAGCTGTGGGGGAACAGGACGGGAGTATGAATATTGCGCAATACCTCCAGTTCTTCGGCTTCGACCCAGGAAAGATAATCCATGTGGAGAATCCCCGTAAAATTCTCCTGTTCCAGGAAACGCCTGATCTGTTCTTTTGTCTGGCTTCTCAGAAACGTCGTGGAGATTTTCTCCACCGTAATCGACAACTCCGCCGCTCTCTGTTCTATTCCCGGCAGAGTATAGTTCCAGGGCATGCTTATCATGGTCGATTCCGGCATCATGACAAGAATCCGTTTGCGTTTTTTCTGTTCCGCAACGAAAATTCCTTTTGCCCAGCGGCTGACAATGATGCCGCGGTCGCATCCCTCCTTGAGCGCCTGCCGCAGTGTCGTCCTGCTGACGCCGAGGTTTTTGGAGAGATCGCGTTCCGGCGGGATCGACGTTCCAGGCGGATAATCACGGCAGAACCTTTCGAGCCCCGAAACCAGCTGCCGGTAGATCGGAGTTCTGCTCTGCCTGTCGATTTTCAGATAGCCATAGATCATCGGAATCCCGTTTTGATATGATTAAAACCTTTAATACCATTAATTATAAATAAAAATGGAGGATTGTCAAGAGGGGGAAGATAAAAAAACAGGTTTTTTTGGAAAATCTGTTTCATCTTGATGAAAAGCGGCAATGGAACTTTCCTGCGGAACACGGGCTGTCAATGGCAGTCAGACCCGCAGCGGAGAGCGCATGGAATCCACGTTCCTTTCCTTCGCCTGCCGCGGCGCATTCCACCGGACGGGAGAACCTGCCGTCCTGCTTTTTCCGGAAGACGGGACAAGCGGGATTTTCCGGAAAATAAACCGGTCTGCATTCCGGGATTCTTCCCGGAAGGAAAAGGCTGGACACCGGGGTTTCAGCCTCCGGATCCGGTGCGGATTCTCCGAATGAGAACAAGGCAGTGTCTCCGGCAGAGACGGGGAATCCGGATTGGCAGTTGCTTTCCGGCAACTACGACGGTGACTGCCGTCAGGATGACGGCGATCCCGATGATGAGACGCGGCGTCAACTGTTCGCCGAACAGCAGCACGCCGAAACAGACGGCCGTGGCAGGTTCCAATGCCCCCAGAATTGCCGTTTTGGTCGCTCCGATAATCCGGATTGCGACTGTCATAAGAAGCAGGGAGACAATGGTCGGCAGGACCGCAAGGGCGACCGCGCATCCCCAGCCGGCAAGAGAGGGAATCCATTGCAGTTCAAACCCGAAGTCCGTTCGGATCAGAAAGAGCGGCAGCCCGAATGTCAGAGCGTAAAAGGTCAGAAGTTCCGGGGAAAGATTCTTCATGCCGGTCTCGCGAACGGCTACCATGTACAGTGCATAGCTCAATGCGGAGAACAGAACCAGAAGCAGACCGGCGAAGTTCAGCGGACGCCCGTTACCGCCTTTGTAAAGGATGGCGACTCCCGCCAGTGCCGCCAGGATTCCGAGAACGGTGGAGACCGTAATTTTTTCATGGAAAAACAATGCCATGATGACGGCGACCATGACCGGGTAGATGAAGAGGAGCGTCGATGCGATTCCGGCATCCATTTTTCTGTAGCTCAAAAAGAGGAGAAGAGAGGAAAGCGCCATCAGAAGTCCTCCGGCGGCGGTCAGGGCAATCTGTTTCGGCGGGAGCATGAAAGAGCCTTTTCTCCACCGGATCATGACGCCAAGCAGAACCGCCGCAAAAAAATAACGGTAGAAAAGCACTGTGTCAGGCGTCATTCCGATTTTATACAGGGGAAGCGTGAACAGAGGATTCATTCCGTAAGCCATTGCCGCAAATGCTCCGCAGCATATCCCTTTGATCTTATCATTCCACATTCTTCTTTTTCCCGATTTGACACATTGCATCTGCCGGCTGATCCCGCATAAGCTGTGCGAATCCTGCCGAGGTGTCAGCCTGCCCGGAAAACGTCCGGCGGGGATCCACTGATTTCCGCTTTGCATGATGCCGGGGGCGCGGGGGTGTTCCTTAACGGTTCAGTGATGTAAAAACGACTGCTTTACGGGTCACATCAGCCTTTTTCTTCTTTTTTCCAGAATCCAGCATTCCAGGTAAATCACCGCCGAAAAGAAGGCAAGGCAGACCGGCACCACCAGAACGGCGCCCTTCAATCCGAAATGGTCTCCGATGAGTCCCATCAGCCAGGTGAAGAAGCCGCACCCGGGAATTCCAAGCGCGGAGAAATAGATGTACAGCATGGTGGAATCCAGTTTCGGCATACTGGATACTCCATATACCTGAACTGTCGGCCAGAAGGGGGCAATTCCGATACCGGAAAGAACCAGCAGGAGAAAAAGCACGGTGAACAGCAGCCAGTTCGGCATCATGCCGGGTTCCAGAAACGCCAGCAGCAGAGTGAGCGGAATCGTCCCGAGACCGGTTCCCAGCAGGATGTATCGCAGATACTGGGGGCGGGCGAAGTAGCCGAACCCGGTTCTTCCGATGAACATTCCCAGTGCAATGGCTCCGGTGCCCAGTCCCGCGACCCAGGCGCCGGTATGGAAATTGAGCTGAACATAGGCTGCCGACCAGAAGGTCAGTCCGAATTCCGCTCCGGCGCCGAAAAACATTGCCAGACAGCAGATCCAGAATCGCGGAACCCGTACAATCTCCAGCGAATAGTGCCAGATGTCCCGGATACTGGAACCGGCGTGATTTTCAGGATATTTTTTCCCGGGATTTTCTTTCCACAACAGCAACGTGGAACTCAGCAGGGTAAGGATTCCTATGGCGGCGAGAACGATGCGCCAGTTTACACCGAGGGTCAGAAGACCGCCGGCAATGATGACCACAGCGCCGATTCCGATGGACCAGAAGGAATGTGAGATGTTGACATAACGTTCCGGCGCATCGGGATGCAGATCCTGTATGAACGGCGTGGCGATGCCTTCACAGATGCCCTCTCCGAAACCTGCGATCAGCAGACATGGGATCAGCAGCCAGTAGGCGGGAGAAAAAGCGCACAGAAGAATTCCCCCGCCTATCAGGAGCAGACAGTATCCCATGGTAAGGCGTTTGCCGAGGCGGACGGAAATGGTTCCGCACAGCAGCAGTGCGGCGACCATGGAGATGCTGCGGGTCAGATGCAGAATTCCTCCGGCTGCCATCCCCCCCTGATCCAGAGGAAAATTCAGGTCTTTGCCCATTTCCACGATCATAACCGGAATGGACAGTGAACATAACGCATAAGTCATGAAAGCAGAAAAACCGGCGTAGTCGTAACGTCCGAAATGCAATGCTCTCCCGCTCATAATATCTCCTGTGATTTTATTGTTGTCTGCCACAAAATCTGATGAAAGCGGAATATAATGACTGCCCGGAAAAAATCAAGTTCCGGTACGGCGGAAATTTGCAGAACCTGTTGCCCGGCATTGACGTGGAGGAGGGGATGTATCCCTGTCAAAGCGGGGATTCATCCCCGCTGACGGTTTCTGACGCTCAGAACATCACGTTTTTGAGGAATGCCTTTCAATTTCCCTGGTAAACAGGGTAACGGTATTTGTCTGCCTCCGTGATTTTCCTCTTTACACGGCAGGGAACGCCGACGGCGACAACGTTGTCAGGAATGGATCTTGAGACTACGCTTCCCGCGCCGATGACGGAATTGTCTCCGATGGTTACTCCCGCCAGAATGGTGGACCCCGCACCGATCCAGACATTGTTTCCGACCGTGATCGGTTTGGCGATCTCCAGGCCGGCTTTACGCTGTTCCGGGTCGATAGGGTGCTCGGCCGTTGTAAAACAGCAGTTCGGCGCGATGAAAACATGATTGCCGAATGATACTTTTACTCCGTCGGTGATAATCAGATTATGATTGGCATAAAAATAATCGCCGACGAAAATGTTATACCCGTAATCACACCAGAACGGCGGGGTGAAGATCACATTCTCCCCCATCTTTCCAAGCATTTCAGCAAGCATTTTCCGCTGGGTTTCCCGGTCATTGGGATTCAGCTGGTTATATTGATAGCATTTATCCTTGCATTTCCGTATTTCCGCTTCAAACTCCGGATTGTAGCATCCCTGGAAAAGACAATTAACCGGGACAGTCGGCTTTTCTTTCATAATTTTTACTCCTGCTGTTGATTTCGAGGTAGTATAATTGCAGACGTTGTCTTTTTCAAGCAAAGTAAAGGCCGTATATTTCATAATGCGGACAGGAAAGACGCCGCAGGAGGAAAACTGGCGGAAGGCGTATTGTCTCCGTGGATACGAACGGAGAATCAGGGGAGCATCAGAAAGGGTGTCATGCGCTGCAAACGGCGTGACCAGCTGCCGGCGGATGGGGCGAAACTTCCGAACGCGGCGAAGCGGATCATGCCGTGGGAGTGATTGCGGCGTCGTCATTGAACATGCGGGGATTTGCAGTTCTTTTTTCCGGCTGAAGAAGACCTTGCGGATGCAGATTCTGCTTCCCGGCATTTCTGTCAATGCTCTTATTCTTGAAAATGATACCGCAACTGCGCCGGGATTAGAAAAGCTCGTGCAGGCGATCAGTATAATACTGCACCAGCTCCCACTTTGTCCCGGGGGGCAGACGGTGATCCGGACAGGGAATGAAGCCACCCAGTTCAATCCAGGGACGAAGCCGGCTGATTTCCGCATCGACGGCAGCACGGTCCATGGCGAGCACATTTTTATTCATTCCGCCGATTCCCCGCAGTTCTCTGCCGTATTTCCGTCTCCATGAGGTGAAATCCGGGTTCCATGTGCCGATTTCGATGGGGAACATGAGGTTGACCCCACCTTTCAGCCAGAGAGGGATCAGTTCATCAATTTTACCGTCGCAGTCAATGGATGCGATGTTGCAGGAGTAGCGGCTTGCCAGATCCATCATTTTCCGGTAATGCGGCACACAGGAGTTTGCAAAAAAGTCCGGAGAAACCAGAGGCCCGTGATTATAACAGATGTCTTCCCACCAATGCAGGAAATCAGGGCGCAGACCGGCTTCAAACAATATTTTTGCATTCCGAATGGAAAGTTCGGAACATGTGGAAATAATTTCATCAAGTAATTCCGGGTCGTCAATCTGCAGATAACTCAGATTGACCACGCCGATCCAGTTGCGGATTGTGCCGATCACGCTTCCCACTCCCAGGATGAGCGGTGTTTCAGTTACGGCATTCCAGGCGGCAATACGTTCCGGCAGGTTGTCCGGAAGACGGTCAGGAGACCATTCCAGACGCCATTTGTAATGCTTTTCCCAACTTGCTCTGTCTACCAGAAGATGTTCAATTTCCGCCGGAATGGAACAGGTCCCGGCAACTTGGAGTTCAGTAACGCCAACACTGTTGCGGACGTGCCGGTCTCCGTTGGGAAATGTTGCTGTGACCACCGGCTCAAAGGCGGGGCGGAGCGAGTTGTCCACACCGATTCCGGAAGCGAAATTGCAATCGAAACCAAGACGTTTTGCTATTGAGGAGCAAACGGCGTTGCCGTCGCACCAGTTTTCCGCCTCCCATTTGCTGATATGTCCCTGAGCTGCCCATTCACGAAGCAGTTCCCCCCAGTATCCGAAATGGATGACAGGCAAATGATCGGCTTCGCGGTAACTGAGAATATTCATGATGCGTTCACGTGTATTCATTTTCTTGCTCCTGACTGTTTTAGACAAGAGGAAATATAATCATGAAAAACGGAAAGAGAAATGGAAAAAAAGAAAAAGAAATGTATTATAATAATATGAATAGAAGATAAAAAGAGGGAAGACAATGGCGGTCAGAATCTGCAATTATATCCACTGCCAGGCAGGTACATCGTGGGGTCCGCGTGTCCTGAATGACTGTGAATTGATTTATTTTGTATCCGGTGCTGTGCGGTGGTTTGTCCAGGAGGAAAAGAGTGTCAGAATGGAACCGCACAGTGTTCTCCTGATCCCGCCCGGTTTGCGGCACACTCTGGTCTGCGAGCTTCCGAGTGTCATCAGCTGCATTCATCTGGATGCGGAGGAGCGGAAATGGCAGTTGTACCGTCCGGAACGGCAGGAGGCTGCCAGACTTTACGGCTTGTTCCGCGAGTGTGTCCGTGAATTCGGAAACGTGCTGCCGGAGCGGGAACGTCTGCTCACTCTTTTGACTGAGGAGATCCTGCTTCGGCTGCACAGGCAGAACCTTCTGACCGGCCGCCGCCGTTCGCAGCTGCTGGAACGCCTGACCGCTTATATCGACACTCACTCAGATCAGAAACTGAACCGCAGGGTTTTGGCGGAACATTTCCAGGTCACGCCGGAACATGTGAATTATCTGTTCCGCAGTCAACTCGGAATTTCACCTTCCTACTACATCAATCGGCAGCGCATTTACCGGGCTTATGAATTATTGCTGACCGGCAATGCCCCGTTGAAAGCAATTGCCGCCGCTGTCGGTTTTGAAGATGAATATTATTTCGGGCGGGTGTTCAAACAGATCATCGGTTCTTCTCCGGGCCGGATCCGTAAAAGCGGATGCGGACACTGAAAAGGGAGGAGTCTTTTCTCCACTGTTCCCATGTCATGAATCCGCATAAAGCGCCGCAACATGTTTTCCGCCACGCGGAATCAGATAAAGAAAACCTTCCGGCGAACGTATGTCAGGACAAGGAGCCTTGCTGAAAATATTGCGGATACGAACCGGACAGCGTCCGGCATCTCCGCCGGTGTTACAGCAGAGTGATGCCTTCTCCTGTTTCAACCTTTAATTCCGGGATGCCTTGCACCCGGTGCCATTCCACCTTTATTACGCCGTGCGGAGTCTGCAGAGATGCAGCAAAACGGCCCAGCCCGGCGGGATACAGAGGGGCGATCTTCAATTCCCCCGCAGCTGCGAAACGTTCATCCAGACGAATTCCGCCGAGGTATTCAAAGGCGAAAGCCGGGAAGTCCCCAAACATGATGTGATTCCGGGAAGAACTGCCTTCCCATGTTTCCCATAACGTGGTTGCTCCCCTGCGCAGCCACTGAACCCATCCCGGATATTCCGGCTGAGTGAACAAGTTCCAGGCATAATCAATGTAACCGTGGGCGGCCAAAGCGCGCGGGACATATTTTGCGCCGATAATTCCGAATTGGGCGGTAAAATTTTGAGCTGCGCACATCTGTGCCAGTTTTGCCGCGGCAAGTTTTTGTTCCGTCTCGTCTTCCGTCATTTCGAATTCCAGTGCGAGAGCCAGTTCCGTCGGAGTATTGCCGCCCCAGCATTCCGGGGCAGGATGAAACACGCGGCGCAGTGCCTTTTTCACTTCCGCTGCCCGTTCCATTAAAAGCCGCCTGTCTTCCGGCAGATTCAAAAGCGCGGCAATACGTCCGGCGATTTCCATGATATGCGAATAATATACCGTGGAGGCGAAACGGCAGTCCACATTTCCACCGACGTTTCCGGGAGCGCACCAGTCCGCCAGTCCGAAATTGATCGTTCCGTCATGCAGAGTCCGGCTTCTCAGATACTCAAAATAACGCAGCATGTTCGGATAATAGCGCTGCAGCACGGTTTCGTCACCGGTATGCAGATAGATTTCATATGGAATATGCACCAGGGCACAATCCCATAAAGGCCCGCTGGCACAGTTGAATCCCCAGGAACCTCCGTTTGGCACAATGGACGCCAACTGTCCGTTCGGGCGCTGCGTATCGCAAATCATGTCCAGCCAATGGATGTAATTTGCCGCTGCATCGAAGAAAAACAGTCCGGTCGCTGCCGCCAGCTGAGCGTCGCCTGTCCATCCGTTTTTCTCCCGGTGCGGACAATCGGTCGGAATCCCCGTAAAATTTCCCTGGTATGAGCGCAGAGCACATGCTGTCAGCTGCATGAAGTCATGACTGGAACACTGGTATTCTCCGATTCTGCGCATGTCTGAAGCAATGAATTCCGCAGTGACCTTCCGCAGAACGCCTGTTCCTTTTCGGGAAATCAGGGCATAGCGGAATCCGTGATATGTAAAACGGGGATGCCAGATTTCCACTCCCTTTCCCGCTGCGATGTAATGGTCTGTCTGAAACTCGCCGGAAAGTACAAAATCGGTCAGATGATTAAGTTCAGGCGATTCCGGTCTGCCATCAGGACCGGCGGCTTCCCAATAACGGATAATAAACTCCGTTCCGGGGTCGGCTTCAACGGCAATCTCGCACCATCCCGTCAGATTTTCACCGAAATCCGCGATGATTTCCCCCTCATGCTCTGTGACTGATACCGCGTCAATCCGCCTGACGACCCTGCACGGGGGGGCAGTCTGTTCCTCCAATATTCCTCCGGGTGGCGCAACAAGGTATGCAGATTCCCAGCCGGAATCATCGAATCCGTTAAGCATCCACCCGTCCGGTTCCTTTGTCGCGTCAAAATGTTCACCGTTGCGCAGTCCGTCAAATTGAATGCCTCCCGAGGCGGCTTTCCAAGTCTCGTCCGATGCGAGGAGAACGGAACCGTCGACTTCAAGTTCCAGCCACATTTTCGGTGCATCGCGCCACGCGGCTTTGTCAAAATGCCAGACATCGGCGGTATGAGTATTATACCAGCCGTTCCCAAGACGTGCTGCCAGAGTGTGGCGTCCGCGCGTGAGCTTCGTGGTGACATCAAAGCGCAGAAAACCGGTGTGTCTGTCATATATGCTGACGACGGGGGACAGCACCGCATCTCCGAGTTTTTCTCCGTCAAGATACAATTCCCCGTAACCGAGACCGCAGAAACGGATCTGCGCGGAGCGGGGGATGGACGAAATCTCAAATTCCTTACGGAAATATGGCGCGGGCAGCACCGGGCTGCGCCATGTGATTCCTGTAGCGCACTCACGCCCGATGAAACGGGCCTGTCGGAACTTTGCAGTCATTTCCCTGCATGTGGAAGCGTAAAGGGGATCCATAAAAAACTCCAGATTTTTTCGGTTCGCCGTTATCGGCAGCTGTCACCGGGAAGAATTTCTGCCGGAACCAATGTTTCCGTGGCATCAGTCCTGCCGAGGAAAATATCCAGTGCCAGCCGACTGATTTTGCTCGGTTTGAAACTGATGCCTGCCAGACTCAATGTCCCGCAGCGTGAAAAACGCCATAGGTTTCCGCTGAACAGGGCAATATCCTCGGGCACACGGATTCCACGGTTGAACAAAACCCGCATTGTCCAGAATGCCGACTCATCGTCATGCAGCATCAGGGCATCCGGTTTTTTCTCCAGCAGCGGAATCACTGCTTTCTGCGCATCCTCCTCCGAGGTGAAAAAGTCCGGGTTGCAGTGGAAAAAAGGTTCTTCCGGAGGAACCAGACCTGCATCTTCATAAGCGGCAAGAAATCCGTTCAAAGCGAGTTGATAGCAGGAATCGTTACGGTGGTTGCGCAGATGGTAAATCCGGCGTCTGCCATTTTTCAGCAGGTATGCCACGGCACGGCGGTAATTGTCGAAATCATCCGATGCAATATACGGGAAACGGGTTTTCCCGAGAGGCTTGTCAAAGAACACCACCTGGTCGAAGTTCTCAAACAATCCCGGGACCGCCGCTCCGAATTCCGGATAGGCATGAGTAAGACAAAACACTCTTCGTATGCCGCTTCCGAGAAACACGTTGACATACTTGCGTATTTGTTCAAAATCATTATGCAGCATACCGATCATTACAAACAGACCGTTCTGTGAAACAAGTTTTTCAAATTCCGAGACAATGTCCCGGTAAAGAAACGGAGCATGACTGTCCAGAGTTACTCCGATGACATCATCATAGCGCTGTGAAGCCAGTTTTCTGGCATTCAGGTTCGGATGGTAATTCAGCCGCCGTGCGACTTCCATGATTCGCTTCAGCGTGGCGCTTGAAACCTGGGAATTGCCTTTGCTCCGATTCAGAACCGTTGATGCCGTGGACAGGGAACACTTGGCGGCATTCGCCACATCCTGCAACGTTGCACGTTTTGGCACAGTCTGGCTCATAATTTCAGATCTCCGGTATTTGATTGCATTCCGAATAATATAAATCTTCTTTTTCAGGTTTTCAATCCTTTTTCCAGCGAAAACGGAAGCGGCACCGGAAATCATCCCCGTTCCATTGCGGAAAATTTGTTCCCCACTGGTTGTTCATCAGGCAGAAGCCGAAACGTCCGGCGGGTTGTGCGGGGTTCGGATCATAGTGCCACAACTCACGGTCATCCGGCAAGAACAGAGGAGCATCCATTGAATCCAGGATCAGGACGTTGTCCGCTTTTCTGATCCGGAGCGAAGATTCCGAGTCAACGGCATGAATTCCGGTTCCTCCTCCATACACTACCTGCGCAGGATCAATCCGGCAGCCGAGTTTTCCCATGCGCCACTCGGAATCGGCGGAACCGATTTTGAAATGCGCGATAATTGCCTCCGGTTTACGATCGGCACTCTTGCCAAACCACTGCAGCGTAATGTCCAGCTGTGCGTCATGCCGATGAAAAGCATATTCGACTTCCAGTCGTGATGGCGCACCGGTTTGCCTTGACAGGGGTTCCGGCCATTGCAGGCAGACCCGGACAATATTTCGTTCCGTATCAGTATCATCATGGACAAAGCGCGCATTGCCGGGAGGGAACACGCCGGACGCAGATTCCTCCGGCAAACCGATTTTTCCGAAATCCCATGCCGCCCATCCGACCTGTTCCACTGTGCCGTCCCACGGGCAGTATTCCCGGAGATAACGCAGCATCTCTTTGCTGCCGTACGTATGATAGTTTACCTGCAGCAGCGCTTCGCCGTCGATTCCGTATGAATATTTCCCCGCGGGATCAATAAGATGAACCAGATTTCCGCAGGGATCGAATTTCGCATGAAAGCGTTCTGTTTTCACTTCGGGAATCTGCTTTTTCCCGTGAGAAAAGTCCCAAGGAACCGGTGTCAGCGCAGCCAGGTCTGCCGCGGCCTCCCTCTGTTTCTCTACAGGCAGAGCCTGCAATGCCGCATCAAGATAATTCCGCTGTTCCTTCCAGGATTCCTCAACCTTTATAAAATTCGGCTGTGTTTTCCGCAGCTCGTCCAGTTCTTCGCGACTCCAATGCACATCATCCCCCAGATGGGATTTGATGTCCAGTCCCCAGGTATGCTCTCCGACCAGTGCCAGGTTGCGGTCAAAACTGCGGGGCACTTCCGCGGGCTTCAACTTTTTCCGGAAACGCAGAAGTTCACGAAAACGTGCGGTTTTCACGTAATCCGAGGCGATACCGTGAATCCAGCTGTCGCCGATTTCGGATTTGACCACGGGAAGAGAATCGCGAAAAGGCAGTATTGTATCGGCAAGATCATTCAGTGATACCATTGAAACGGCGGCGTTCGGATACTGCAAGCGCATTTCGCGGAAAAACTGCCGCACCATGCCGACGCCCGGCGGCGATTTGTTATCGCCGCCATGCAGAAACACCACTCTTGTCATTCCATCCGGCAAATTCATATCCGTTCCATACCCATTTCCGGCGAACATGACTACAATTTCCGATCCGTCGACCTGCCATCGGAAGAGCTGCGGCAGTTCCGGGGCATAAGAGGCGGCATTGATTCCGAAATGCAGAAATTGAACTCCCCCGCCGCGCAGCAGCGGAACAATTCCGCGGCAGTGCCCGGGGACATCGGTCATTTTCGCAGCCAATGTCCTGCGCCCGAATGCAGCATCCAGTTCCCGGCAATCCTGAAGCAATGCCGCAAACAGTGACGAGTCGAAAAGTTCACTGTGAACGGTAAACGGCAGTGCATGATAAGCCAGGATGCCGTCCGCTAATGCCGCTTCACATTCCCGCCTGGCTCTGCCGCGCGTCTGCCGCCAGTATTCATACAGAATGTAGCTGCCGGTATTCCAGACCAGATTCTCTCCGGTGTGTTCCGATTCAAGCTGCCGTGCCGTCTGAATTACTTCGGGAATGTAGTTGTTCAGATATTGTTCACGGACTTTCCCCGCAAAATCCGTGAACCCAATATCCAGATGCGTTTTGCATAACACAAGGATACGGCGGATTTTGACGTCGGCAATGCAGCGTCTCCAAAATGCTTCTTTCATTTCTTCCTTCTTTCTTGAAGACAGTCTTCGCTGTTTTTCATCGTTTTGACATCCGGCTTTGCTGATGAGAAGCAATATGCCTGCAACATGCAGCCGATTTTCCATATCGCACTTCTGAAATGAGGTGAAACTTCTCATCCGGTGGACGGATTGTTTCAGGCGGATTCATGAAATGCCCGAGGATAGATGCGCCGGGTTCCGGCATAACCGCCAGAATCCCGGAGAAACTGTTTTCCCCGGGATTTTCTTCCCGGCGCCTTCCGATTTCATTGCCGCCATTTTATGATTCCAAATGCGGAACAGTTGTTGAAATTGCCGTTGATCACCAGAGGCCAGGAAGAACTTTCCGGCACTGTCGTTTCACCGCGTCCCAGCGAGATTCTCGCATTTTCCCCGGGATGCAAGTTGATGCTGGACAGCGGAATCACCACTTCGGCAGTCCAGCCGTCCGATGCTTTTCTTGTCTTTACTTTCCACATTCCCTTCCATTCCATTCCGGTTGCAAGATCCTGCCAGTTTTTACCAAGCACCTGTCGGGCTTCCGCATCCTTCACGGTGTAGTCCATGTTCAGCATTTCAGTTTGTATGCCCGAGGGCGAAAACGCGAATATATAGAAGGGATATGGCTTTTTTTCATCCGCGGCAATCCGCGGCGCCAGGCGAATTTCAAAATCATCCCCTTCCCACAGCGGACTGTCGTGTACTGTAAATTTATCCGCTATTTGATCCATCCGCGTTTCATAACACTTCACGGCGAAGTAAAGGTTTTCGGAGTCGTAGAGCATTTGAACCCGGGTTTTCTGTTTGGGAGACTCCTGTGAGCCGACGATACGAAAATCCTCCACGACTGCGGCATTTTTCCATACGGCATCGTTCAGTTCTCCATTGATTTCCGGAGCTTTTTCCGTCCGGGGGATTGTGACTTCGGTAGAATAACCGAAAGGAACTGTCGCAGTGGTTTCGTCGTTGCTCTTGAGGAAATCTTTCCAGTTCAATGTTTCATTGAAATTCTCTATTGCAAACGGAATCTGGTGCCCGTTTTCCATTTTGTCGCGGAATTTGTCGGACTCCATAATTTTTCCCCAGGACATATGAACTCCGGGATAATAGCGATCCATCAGGCGCATCAGCTGCCAGGCATTCTGCTGAATCCGGAAAGAGTCTCCGCCGGACACAATCAGATTTCCCTTCTCCATCCATATTCCATTTTTCCCCCTGCGCAGAATGATTGCCGCTTTTCCGTCCGGCGGCGCCGTCAGAGTTTTTACGCCTGTGTTGTCAAGGCCGCAGAGTAAATTGTCTTCGATCATCTTTGCGCAGCCGCGCAGCCGTTCATCTGCATCATGCGGAATCACGACCATCGCCTGGCGGAACGGGAACTGCATCAGCCGTGCGACAGGTTCAAGGAAAAGATCCGAGCGCAAAACCATGCGGAAGTGTGCCGGCTTTCCCGCTGTCAGTTCCACTTTTGCTCCGGGTTCGATTCTGCGTCCGTTCCATTCTGCCGCATGCAGGGTAAAGTGCGCGTCCGTCTGAAAGAACAGTTCCGCACTTGCCGTATGATCGGGGACCAGGGTTGCTTTCAGCACCTTTTCATAGGGGTCAAGCGTCATGGATGTTTCTGCTGTCACCGACACTCCCTGCGGCAGTTTGAGTCCGACGGGAGTGGAAATCAGTGCATTTCCACTCAATGTGATTTCACATGAAAAATCTGTTTCTGCGCCATGCAGACGGGATTTCAATGTTTTTCCGCCGCGGTACCAGAACGGCAATACGGAAAAGTCACCGAAATAGCCGTTGTCGATCGTTTGTGTCACTTTGACTGGTTTGCGTTCCCGATTGGTTAGAACCAGCAGTCCGTTTAATCCCTTGCCATAGCGCACCTTGTCAAGATTGCCCTTTCCCCTGACGGGGCATGGCGGACAGAAACCGCGTTCAGAAAGTTCCGTCAGAAAGGGAATCTCGTCATAAATATCCCGATGGGTCAGAATCAGTTTCCACACTGGCATCAGGTTTGCCTGATAGAACAATGCGATTTCATCTCTGACGTAATCCTCTGCTGCCAGACGCAGCTGACGAGGCGTCATTTTTTCCCATTTGAGGTATCTGGTCAGCTGGGTTTCATAATCAATGTTATGCATGTAAGCCGGGCGGTTGCCGCGGAAATACAAGCCGCGAATAAACATTTCATACATTTCACCGTATAATCTGGATGGATCAAAATTTTCATACAGATAAGCATCTGTTTTGAATGCGATCAGCGGATTTGCAAACCAGACGTTGCTCCATATTCCAAGAGTGCGGCCGTTTTTCTTCAGGGAATGGAAGTAGTCGCACTGTTCCTGAATGTAGCGGCTGTTCCGGATAAAGCGTCCTTTCCGGTCATAACTCCATCCGGGAATGAAATAGTCCAGGTCGCCGCGATAGACATCGTTTTGTCCGATAGCGGTCGGCCGGTCGATATCAATAAAACCGTCATAGGAAATTGCCGACATCTCGTTTTCCGCAAACAACGGGGGAATATCCCGTTTGTAAACCTGTTCCAGCGGGCTGGCCCAGCCGAACAGATGGCCGCTGAGATCATAACCCAGTGCCCAGCCCTGGTAGGGTGACTGTCCCTTCATAAGCGGATAAACGTATTTTTGAAAATG
Organism: uncultured Lentisphaeria bacterium; assembly: GCA_949282305.1. Classification (GTDB taxonomy): domain Bacteria; phylum Verrucomicrobiota; class Lentisphaeria; order Victivallales; family UBA1829; genus UBA11452. The sequence continues at coordinate 118,155 of CASDPB010000013.1, forward strand.
ATTCTTTTCAATGACGTCTTTGTCGATCGTATTGAAAATGTAAACACCGTTCAGAGTGTTGCCGCGGTAATCGTTTGCACGGAAACGGGCATTCCGGTCACGGTGCATCTCCTCCCGGTTGTCAATCTGCAGTTCATTTTCATTCTTGTATTTCCGTCCGGCGCGCCGCTGGGGAGTCATCGGGGACAGATCCTCCCAGAGTTCCTTATGCCCGTAAAAATCTCCTTGTTTACGGTAATAGGTGTAGGACCAGCTCAGCCCTACCCGTCCCTGTCCGCAGTATTTGACTTTCATCGGGGAATTGATGGAGCCGGTCAGAATCCCTTCATAATGACTGCTGTTGAATTGTCCGTTGACCAGACGTTCATCCACTTCCGGGGTATAGGAAAATGCTTCTGGGAAGAGCTCCTGATAGCGGTTCATTGCATCGAATTCCGCATATTTTCCATGAAAAGGAAATGCGGTGAAAGTAATTTCACAGTGTTTTCCCGGAGGCAGGGCAATCCGTGTTGCATAATATGCTCTTCTGTCGGCGGAAACACCGGATTCCAGAAAAGATGTTTTCGGACTGGGCGGCAGACCGATGCCCAGTCCGGCGGAATCGGTCAGGATGCAGGCGGCGGGATAAGTATTAATCAGGATATTGCGCTGAAACGGCGCCGTGTCAATGGGTCTTGTTTCATATCCATCCCAGAATTTCCTGGCGGTTGCAGGCAGCGTAATGCGCAGCGACGGCTCAAACAACAGATCCTTGCCGGTCGGATTCATAAACTGAAAACGCCACAGCAGCGCGCCGTTGCGGAATCTTGTCTCGGTCTTCATGTGCAGACCGTTGGCGTAAACTCCCGGACTTGTCTCCGGAACGGCCTTGCCCGTTAAATCTCCGCAAAGCACAAACTCCACAGGGAAATGAACGTCCTTGACTGAAAGTGTCATGGTTCTGCCGGCGGCATCACTCTGCCATTTTCCTTCCACGGTGGGGAGCGGCAGACTTTCCCCGTGCACGACTCCGGCATGACTCGATATGAGCAGCAGCAGGATACCAAGATATTTCATTTTCATATTTCACCTCTTTTTTTATAAGCCTTCAGCAATAAAACTGCAGATTGCGCGTCAATGGGCAGAATGATCGGACCGTTCGGGCGACGGACCTCCAGGATCCGTGTCAGCTCATGAGCTTCATCAAGCAGTTCCACTGTGACATACTCCAGCTCATCGGGATGGTCAAACTCGATGGTGAGTTCCTGCTCTCCGTAATTGTAGAGACTGATTAATATTGCACAGTCTCCGGAGTCGTTTCCGCCGGCCAGCGTTTGAAACGCATATTCAATCCGGTCGGAATCCGCTGGTGCAGTCTTTTTCATGGAGTGCCTGACCTGCACGGAAAGACGTTTCGGATAAAGAGCGGCAAGCTCTCCGAATGCTTTCATGCCGTAATAGGATTTCTCCGGACGCATGGTGACAGGATGGAAGAGACCGAAATCCGTTCCGGTAACAGTATACAAATATCCCATATCCACCGGAAGATCCTGCCAGTAGATCAGGCAGCCGGTGATGAATGCGGCTGCATTGGCGTCTTTCATCGCAAGCAGCACGTTCATTTTATCTTCCGGAGTTTCTCTCATTCTGGCAAAACCGTTGCGGGGAAGATAAGACCATTCCGTGCAGTGCAGTTCCGTGTTTTTCAAGCCCTTTTCATCCAGATAGGAACGGATCTCCCGGACACATTCAGCGATCCATTCCATATCCGAGGCGTAGAAATGAATGCTGTAAAAATCCAGAGGAAGTTTCCGTTCCGCACACAGATCAATGAACTCTTTGCCGTAATAACGGCCATTGCCGGCATCCAGCCATTGGCAGTTCGACGGTCCTCCGATTTTAAGCTGCGGGAACCGCCGCTTCAACTCCTTTGCGGCAACGGCGTAAAAATCATAATAGGTTTCAACGGGAGCATTCCACATGGTATGCAGATGACGCCCCTCTCCGGAAATCCCCTCCGCTTCATTCCAGATTTCCCAGTACTGAATGTCATGATGAAATCCTCCGGCCCATCCTTCATTGTAGTGACGGATGATATGCGAAACAATCTCAACCCACTTGAGCGGGTCGGGGGGAGGGTCGATCACATATTTGTTGTAACTGTGGTCAATGCTGACCCCCAGACGGTAAAAGACTCTGGTGCCGCAGGCAATGCAGTTGGCGATGTAGTCGTCGGTGGCTTTGAAATTGTAATTGCGCGGATCTTCCGGATCGGCATGGAAAAGCGGAAATATCATGGGGACATCAACCAGATTCAATCCGGGATTTTCCAATGGCGCATCATGAAGCCTGGTGACAGGAAGGCGCAGCGCTGCAAATTCCCGGCGGATATCCTGTCCTATGTTTTCAAAGGCAAGCGGAGGCGCCAGGCAGCCGCCGTTTAGTGCTTTGATGCACCCCTGAACCTGATGCTGATGCAATATGAGATGTGTTTTCATGAAATGTCTCCAGCTGAACTCAATAGCCGAATCTGGCTCCGGACCATTCCGGGGCGAACAGACCGGGACCTCCGGGCCAGCGGCTGTTCAATGCAATATACTCTCCTCCGATGAACGCCTTCTTCGTTCCCGCATGTCCGTCAACAAACAGAATGTTGATTGCGCTCACATGACGCGGGTCCGGAGAACCGCTGTCCATAGGGATCGGGTAGCTCGGCACATAATACCAGCCTTCTTTGGCTGTTCCGGTTAAGGCAAAGTTCTTTCTCGCATCCATTGCCATATAGCAGACACTGGGTCTCGTTATTTCAGATGTTTTCGCCGGGACTGAAGTGGGGCCGCCTCCCATGTCGGGGACGCTGCCGTTGACAAAAAAACTGTTCGCGCCGTATCCCGGATTAATCGTGGTCGTATCATACGAACCGACTTGATTGTCGGTCTCAAGGGCAGCACAGGCAAAATTCTTGTAAGGCACAATTTTCAGTCCGGCAAGCATGTCAACCCAGGTCATTCCCCATGGCGTGCCGCTGTGGATGGCAGTGTTCGTCTCTGTCTGCGATAAATTGGAAGGCGGAAAGTATTCACGGTAATCGCCGGCATACATTAATTCGCCCAGACCGATCTGCTTGAGATTGTTCAGGCAGCTGATCTTCTGCGCTGTCGCACGTGCCTTGCTCAAGGCGGGAAGCAGCATGCTTGCAAGAATGGCGATGATCGCAATTACTATAAGAAGTTCTATTAAGGTGAATAATGGCAGACGCCCCCGGAATAGCGGGATGCCCGATACCGCAGTTTTTCTCTTCTCCATGATTCCTTCCTTTCGATTTCTGTGTTCAGTGATTGAAAAAAATTGTCATTTCACGGATTTTTCTCTTTTTTTCTGTAAGACAAGCTGTTCCCAGACCCCTGCATGATGAAAATTCATATTCGATTTTATTCTTCTCCTTTCCGCATGAGAGATTGCAAAAATTACTTTAACGAAGCGCTTCGTTAACTACACTAGCAGAGATTTCTGAAAAGTCAATACGCCTTTAAAAAAAATCCGTTAATTTCCCGGGAAAAGTTCTGTGCCGGAGAAAATGGAGCTCAGGCGGGAGACAATGGACAGGCAAAGTGAAGACGGCAGTTGGGGACTTGAAAGGGGATTCTCCGCATTGCACAGCGTCTGCGGCGGAACGCGGGGCATATATTGCAGGAGATACGGTCAACTGACTGCGGAAAAATGCCGTTTCCTGCGGTGCGGACCGTCGGGAACTGCCTCGACAGGGGGGGAGGACAGTCTGTCTGCATTGCGCATGGGAACACGGAAATTGTGCCGTACAAGGCGCGCTTCGTCCGGTGCCGGAGCCGGGAATGGTACGGTTTTCCGTCTTTCCCGGTTTGCAGGATGTGGAATGAGGCTGTAAATTATAGGGAACAACCGAAACAGAGGAAAACAGCCGTGAACTGTCTTGACATCATCTATTGTTTTTATCCGGAGGATACGCCATTGCGGCGGCTTCTGCTCCGGCACAGTGAGCAGGTGCGGGACAAGGCGTTTGCAATTCTGCGGGACTCCGCTGCCGGCAACGGGCTGGCAGTGGACGCCCGGCTGGTATTTGACGGCGCCATGCTTCATGATATTGGAATCCTGAAATGCCATGCGCCTGAAATTTTGTGCGAGGGGACGGAACCCTATATCCGGCATGGCGTGATCGGGGCGGAGATGCTGCGTGAGTATGGACGGAAACATGGGCTTGATCTTGAGGCCTGCGCCCGTATTTGCGAGCGGCACACCGGCGCGGGGATTGCCGCGGAGGAGGTGCGGAACCGGAGACTTCCGATTCCGGTGCGCGACTATCTGCCGGAATCACCGGAGGAGAAACTGGTTTGCCTTGCGGATAAATTTTATTCAAAGTCTGGCGCGATGAAGGAGAAATCCATATCGCGCATCCGGCAGTCCATGTCGAAATTCGGGGCGGATTCTGTGACCAGGCTGGAGGAGATGTGCCGGATGTTCGGTATCATGGATACGGAAAAATGAGACGGGCGCTGTGCTTCTGCCGGTGCCGGCGGATTTCCCCGGATTCTCCAAAGTGATAAGAAAAAGGTCTGTTTTGCTATTTACAAATCCATAAAAACAAGATATAGTCCCGACAGTTTCATAACAGCAGAAGGAATTCCGGAATATGGGCATGAGAGATTTGGACGGCGTTTTCCTCCACTGGCCTGCGGTGTGTGTGGTGATCGGGGGAAAACGATATGCCGCGGAGACAGATTATTTTGAAGACGATGATCTGTGCATGGCGGTTCGCCTTGAAAAGCACGGCGGTGTCTGGTGCAAACATTTGGACGTCAGGGCAAAGCGCCCTTTGCCCACGCCTGATTACGTGGAAATGGATCGTCAGACCGTTCCTGATCCGGCGATGAGGCTTTGCGGCTATCTTGACACCGGAGGGCAGGTCAGGCGCGAGGGTGCCGAGGAGGAGGGGGGAGGCGTGATTCCCGGCTGCGGATACCCCCTGATCGGGAAGAAAATCTTCACCGGGCTTGCGCATCAGGCGGGATTTGCCCGGATCGAATCGCAGGATGTCGCCTCCACGACGTACTCCCTGCGGCATCATCCGGTCTGGGACGGGGATCGCCTGGAGAGTATGGACGCTGTATTCTGTGTTTCGGAGGAACCGGAAAAAGACTTTGCCGAATATATTGAAAGCATCCGGGCGCCCATGCCTTTAAAACCGTTCTTTGCCTTTTGCTCCTTCTGGTCAGACCCGTATCTCGGCAATTACGAGTATGCCGTGACCGGAGAGGCAATGAAACGTTTCATCGGCGCCTGGCACAAGCTGGGATTTCAGCCGGACGCTTTCACTTTCGACGCCGGATGGCAGAACCGGAAAAGTTTTTTTGAACCGAAGCCGGGGCTTGAGTTTGAAAAATATCCGAATCTGAGCCTGTGGGTTTCTCATAACGGACCGATGGGAATAGACCCCGATTTTCTCCGTGAAAACGGAATTGCCGTGGGGGGCGGTTTGAGTTCCGCCTACTGCGGGGACAATTACGGAGTGCTGCTTGACCGGAAACTGGAACAGAGACTGACGGAAAGATTCTGCGAACTTGCGCGGCACTGTCTGCACCTGAAGATCGACTGGGACAACGATTGCGCGGTGTCGCCGGAATTCAAGGAGAAATATCCGACGCGGGATCATGTCCGTGAAGGTTCGATCAATGCGATGAACCGGATCATGGATGCGGTGCGGCGTGTGAATCCGAATCTTCTGGTGCGCAACGGCTGGTGGCCGTCTCCGTGGTGGCTGCGCCGTGTGCAGCATGTTTTCCTGAGTCAGTCCGGCGATTCCGAATACGCCAGCCTGCCGGCGCTCCATCAGCGTGCTTCCGCCGCGACCCACCGCGATATGATGTATTACAATCATTTGTTGCGCGACCATTCAATGATTCCGCTTTCCAGCTTTGACAACCATGAATTTCCGAATTCGATCCGCAATGCGTTTGACGATACGGATTCCACATGGACGGACAATCTGATGCTCTGTCTCCTGCGGGGAAGCACCTATTTCACCTGGACTGTCCAGCCGGAGAGCCTGACCCCGTATCAGGCGGAAACCATGAGGCACGCCATGCGTTTTGCCCGGGACTATGCGCCGCATCTTTTTGTGAAAGACGGCTGTATGTTCGGCGGAAATCCGGGACTGGGCGAAGTATACGGCTTTCTTCAGCCCGGAGAGGAGGAATCCTGGTGCGTCCTGCGGAACCCCGCGCCGATGCCTCGGAAATACCGTCTGCCGGAATCCTTTGAACATGCCGTCCAGTTTTATCCCGATTTCCGGATGCTTGAGCGTGAAATTGTCCTGCTGCCCGAGGAAGTGAAGTGCCTGATCGTTTCACGGAAAAAGATCGGATTGCCGTTCGCCATGCCGTTCCGGGCGGTGAAAAGCGGGACGCGGTATGAGTATCGTTTCCCCGCATCGGAAACTGTTTCCGCGAACGTGCAGCCGATGGTGGCGGAACTGCACCGGATTCCCGAACTGAAGTTTGAGAACATCTCGTTTGAGTCCGGCGGAACGTCTCTCTTTTTCGATATTGTGGCGCCTTACCGCATGCATGATCTGCGTGTCTGCATGAGAATTGGCGGAGAGGATGCCGGAGAGCTTCGTTTCAAGGCGTATTCCTCCCGCTACTACGGGAATGTCCCCACTTCGTCCTTTGCACTTCCCGTCACGGAGATTTGTCCCGGAAAGACGGGCTATGGCGAGACAAAGAATCCCGAGACATTTTTCCGGAAGAAGGAACGGTATTTCACTTTTCCCGTCCCTGCCGGCGGAAGAACGTCCTTTGATCTGGAGTTTTCACGGAAGACGGAGCCCGGGGCTGTGGAGCTCTGGTGCATCGGTTATGAGGACGTTTCCGCAGGGTGCCTGAAACGATCCCGTGCTCCGCTGAAGTTTGTGAAGACGCTGCCGCTTCAGCATCCTTACGGTTTTCCGTGCGCGGTCAAATGCTGTCTGACGGAGGACTGTTCCCGTGATTGTTGATTCCCACATCCATCTGCATCCGGACTCCGCAACGGATGACCCCGATATCGGCGGAAAGATCATCCGGGACGCCATGCGCTGCGGGATCGGCGCATGTATCGCCTCCCATGTGATTGCCGATTCCTCCTGCGGCGGTGGCGCGTATCCCTCCTCACGGCATTTGCGCGAGGCGAACTCCTATGCCGCGGAACAGGCGCGGCGCAATCCGGGGCGGCTTTATTTTCTGGTCTACCTGAATCCGCAGAATCCGGACTGGGAGCAGGAACTGGAGCGCGGAGTCGGAAACGGGGCGGTCGGGATCAAACTGTGGATCAGCCTGAAGAATCCGCACGTGGGGCTGGAAGAGACTGTCGCGGTGCTGCGCCGTGCCGCCGGACTGCGGCTTCCGGTTCTGCTGCATGTGTTCAACCGGACCGGCGGCAATCTGCCGGGGGAGATCGACATGATGGAATTTGCGCGGCTCTCCCGCACCGTTCCGGAGTGTGTCATGATTGCCGGGCACAGCGGAGGAAACTGGCGGGAGTCCGCCGGTATGCTGAAATATTGTTCTCCGAATACATTCTGGGAGACAGGGGGGAGCAATCCCGACAGGGGAATGGTGGACGGAATTCTGCAAACCTGTCCGCCGGAACGTCTGCTCTACGGTTCCGATGCGCCGGGCAGAGCTTTCGCGCCTCAGATATGGAAAATCATGGAGAGCTCTCTGTCACCTGCCGACCGGGAACTTGTTCTGTATAAGAACGCCATGAGAATCTTTCATATTCCGGAACCCGCCCCATGGAGCGGCGTCACGCCCCGGAACCTGCCCGTTCCCCCCGGAGAGGATGAGGATCATTACTGTTTTTGCGGAAAATATCCTTTTGACCTGCGTCCTGACGTGCCGCCGGAAGAACTGGAACGTCTGCTGGCGGAACATGGCATCAGAGCGGCTTATACGGCGGAACTGGACAGCATTTTCCATATTGACCTGCCCGAATCCAACAGGGCGTTTCTCGCACGCTGTTCCGGGCTGAGCCGGATCAGACCCCTTGCCGTGGTCAATCCGGCCGCCCGCAACTGGACTGCGGTATTGGAACAGGCGGCATCCGGCGGTTTTTCCGGTATCTGGGTCTCTCCGGCATTTCACTGCTGGAACATCGGAGATTCCCGTTACACTGATTTTTTCGGACAGTGTGCGGAACGGGAAATGCCGGTCTGGGTGAACTGCGGTTTCGGGGAACCGCGCTTCTTCCATCCTTCCCTGAAACTGCGTCCGGTGGAGGATTCCGAGATCGGGGAATTTATGAATTCGGCGCCGGTGAACGCCTATGTCTTTCAAGGAAAAATGCCGCCGGAAAAACTGCCGTGCAGGGAGGACTGCCGCTGGGTATTGAGTCCGTTGACGGACTTTGACGGCAGGCTGAGGCAGGCGTTGGAACAGGAAGCCTCCCTGAAACTTGTCTGGGGCAGCGAATTTCCGTTCCGGGATTTCGGTGAAGTCCGTGATGCGGCGCTTGCGCAGCTGCGGTGAATCTTATTTCGGCGTCTGTTCCCTGAGTATTTTTCTGTATATGCTGGGCGGGTATCCCGACTGGTTCCTGATGAAGCGCGAAAACAGGGAGAGATTCGGAAAGTGCATGATTTCCGCAATTCTGCTCAGGCTCATTCCCGAATATTTCAGGTGATTTTCCGCGACTTCAAACAGAACATGGTCGATGAACTTCTTGATGGAGCCTTTCCAGTGGGACTCCTTCTTGAAACGGTATTTGAACTGGGGACGGGTGCAGCGGCAGAACTGCACCAGTTCATTGACATTCATTTTGTAACCGTGATAGCAGATTTCCTCCTTGAGGCGCATGATGAAGTCCGATTCGTCTTTTTGCGGCTGATTCACCTGGGCGGCGATATGCTGCAGGAAGGCATAGAGATGGGATTCCATGATTTCCTTGCCTGCATCGGAAAATGCCGACGGAGTGCTTTCACTGCAGATGATCCGTCTGATTGCCTCCAGATGGTATCTCGTGACATCGTCATACAGTTCGGTTTCGGGAATTGCCGGGCCGAAGTTGAATTTCAACGTGTAATATTCCGCGGTTTTCTGGTAGGAGACGAAGTGATGCAGGGTTTCGGGCGGGATCAGCCAGTAGTGACCGGGAAGCAGCCGGACGCTTTTTTCCCGGCTTTGCCCGTGAAATTCCCCGTCAATGCAGATTTCCAGCTGGTAGAAAGAGTGAAGGTGGGGGGTGGATGCCATGGTATTTCCCTTGCCGAAGTAGAGCAGTTCCGGGAATTCCTCGGGAAAGTTTTTTCTGTCCATCGTATGGTCTCCTCCTGTCCTTTGTTTTCCGTTACTATAACCGGATACGGGAAAATGACAAACGCCGTTTTGACGAAAAAAACGCAAAATTGTCCAAACTGTCAAATTTTTTCTCCAAATTGTTATTTACAAAATGCAAAAAAAGACTATAATCTATATCAGCAACAGAATCTGCAATGAAATAAGGATGATGAAAGCTATGAAAAAAAGAATGACGGCGGTCATTGCCGGCGATGGAAGACTGCAGTGTGTCAGGGAAGAAATCCCGGAACTGAAAGAGCATGAGGTTTTAGTCAAGGTTCATGCCTCTCTGATCAGCCCCGGAACCGAAATGGCCGCGGCGAAAAAACGCCGTGAAAATCCGGACCGGAAGGCGGAACCGGTCAGATTCGGTTACTCCAACGCGGGGGAAATCGTCAAAGTCAAGGGGGATATAAAGGGATTGAAAGTCGGAATGCGCGTCGCCGCCATGGGGGCGGGCATGGCTCTGCATTCGAGCTATGCGTGTGTACCGGTCAATCTCGTGGTGCCGATTCCGGACAGCGTGACGTATGAGCAGGCCGCCTATCTTTCTCTTGCCGCGACCTCGCTTCAGGCGGTCCGCCGGACTGAACCGGCGCTGGGGGAATACGGCGCGGTGCTCGGACTCGGAATCGTCGGCAACATCGCCGCGCAGCTGTACCGTCTCTCCGGTGCGAGGGTGATCGGCTGGGACGGTTTCCGCTCCCGCATTGCGACCGCGAAGAAGTGCGGTATTGCCGATGCGGTCGATTTCATCAGAAAGGATGCGGTGGAGGCGACAAGACTTTTTGCCTCTCCCTGGGGACTGGATTTTGCGCTTTTCGCGTTCGGAGGCAATGCGGACAAGGCGCTTGAAAGCATCAAGAAGTGTGTGAAGATTTCGGCGGACGGTCATGAGATGGGCAGGATCGTTCTGGTCGGTGGGTGCCGTCTTGCGGTGGACGGAGGAGCCACATCGGGAAATCTCGATTTCCGGGCGTCCTCCCGGACCGGCGCCGGATATCATGACCATGACTGGGAGTATGGCAGGGACTATCCGTCCGCGTTTGTGCAGTTCACGACGCAGAGGAACGCGCAGGAGCTGATCCGCCTGATCGCGGAAAAGCGTCTGCTGGTGGACCCGATGACGACGCACCGGATTCCGGTGGAGGATGTCGCGGAGGCGGGGGATCTGCTGATCGACCATCCGGACAAGGCGCTGGGCGTCATTCTGGAAATGAACCATAAAAAATGAGGTGCGGCATGGCGTTCAGGCTTGGACTTGTCGGACTTTGCACTTCCCATCCGGAATCATGGGTGCCGATCATCCGTGAACTTACGGCGGAGAAGCTGGTGGATATGGAGGTCGTCGCCGCGTGGGATTCGGGCGAGACCCGTCCCGCCGGATTTGCGGAAGGTTTTTGCAGACAGTTTGCGATCCCGCACGCGGTGGAACGTCTTGAGGAGATGCTTCCGCTTGTAGACGGCGTCATTGTCCATACGACGAACTGGGACCGCCACATGGAACAGGCGGAACCTTTTGTCAAAGCGGGAAAGTCCGTTTTCATCGACAAACCCGTTGCGGGGAATCAGAAAGACGCCCATCTCTTTCTGGACTGGATGAAGCAGGGATACCGTGTGACTGGCGGTTCCGTCATGCGCTACTGCAAGGAGGTGGCGCAGTTCCTCGCGATTCCCGAAACGGAGCGGGGCAGGATTTATACCGCATATTCCTCCATCGGCGTCGATGATTACAATTACGGCATTCACGGTTATGCCATGCTTGCCGGAATCATGGGCGGGGGCATTCAGTCTGTCCAGTACGTCGGTTCCAGCAATCAGAAACAGATCGTCATAGAGTGGAGCGACGGCAGAATCGGGCTGCTGACTGTTGGGAAGACGGCGTGGCTTCCGTTCCATGCGACGGTGACGACGGATAAGAAGGTCTATCAGATTGCGGTGGACAATATGCAGGTCTACCGTTCGATGCTGGAGCGTGTGATGCCGTATTTCTCCGGGAAGACGGATGTGCCGCCGGTCGGCATGAATGAGATTCTGGAACCTGAATTTGCGGCGATGGCTGCGCGTGTTTCATGGATGAACAACGGCAGGAAAGTTTTTCTGACGGATCTGCGCCATGATGATGCGGGATACGACGGGACGCAATTTGCTTTGGAATACAGGCGTGCCCGCATGGGATGAGCCGAACGTGCATGAGGAGGGAGCAGGATGGCGGAAGCGGGACAATACCTGCAGGTCCGCATTCCGGTTCTTCCTCCGACACGTCTCATAACATGCATTATGTTGCTTTTTTCCTCTCCCTTTTTCCTTTGATTTCATAAAATGCTCCTCCCCGGGATTTTTTCAAGTGGTCCCTTTTGAGTTTATTTCTTCGAGGACTTTCACAGAGAACTTTTTCCTCGGCTTCACATAATGCATGTTATGAGACGCTGGAAGGGAAGAGTTGTTTCACCTTTATTGAATTTTTACGGAAGAAAACTTATCAGAGGGATGTTCCATTCCGGGACAGCAAGGCAGGACACAGGCAATCCGCGCCCCGCTTTATTTTTTCCTTCTTCCTTCAAATGTTCAAATGCTCAAATGTTCAAATGTTTTTTCCTTCTTCCTTCCGTGTTCCTTGTTCATCAGTTCTTCCTTCGAGGGTAAAAATAAAAATTTTTACCCTCATAGAGCTCCTCGTTGTCGTTGCGGTCATCGCGATTCTCGCGGCGATGCTCCTGCCGGCTTTAAGCAGGGCAAAGGAGAAGGCGCAGGGAATCGCCTGTCTTTCCAATGTAAAGCAGGTGGGGCTGTATTGTCAGACATATTCCAATGATTATGACGGATACGTGATTTCCCACAGTCTGAATTATACTCTGGGGAACTATTCCTGGCCGAATGCGCCGTTGTGGGGCGGGGGAGCCCGGGATAATTATTATATTGCTTTCTGGAGCTTGGGATATGCAAAACATGTCCGTACTTCATTGGAACAAATGACTTCGGAATTTATCTGTCCGGTAGCAATGAGCAAAGCACCGTTCTGGAGAAATGCCTACCAGATGTTGTATAATTCCAAATGTTATGGGATTGGAATCCTTTGGAGCTGGGAAAGCACGGCATGGACCAAAAAAAGGCTTGCCAAGCAATCCCGTATCAGGAATCCGTCATCAAAAGTGTATCTGGCGGAAACAGTTAATCCGGGAGACCGTTTTATGCAGAGAGCATATTTCTATCCCACTTATCAGGCGAATGAAGGCAATGCGTATGCCTGGCATGGATATAACTGCACTGTCGGGTTCAGCGACGGGCATGTGGAGGCGGTACGCACCAGGAACCGTTATCTGGTTACGGCGGGTCCCTCTTATGCAACCAGCAGTTCGGCACGCTGGTATCCGGAACGTTGAATCGTCTGCAATTGAAAAACACAAAATAAAAAAGGAGAAATGGAATGAAAAAGTTTTTTTTCCTCTGTCTGGCGGCATGGGGGCTGTTCCGGACGGAAGCCGCGGAGCCTGTGTATTCATGGGATTTCAACAAGGCACCGTTGAAACCGAAGCTGTACGGAAGTGAATTGAGAGATCATGCTCTTGTCTGCGGTGAAAAGCATAATAATGCGGCAACGGGTTTCAGAAATTATTTCGAGGCGTTTACATTGGAGCTCCGTTTCAAACCGGAGGAGGAATTCTCTAAAACCAACGGGGGGACTCTTGCCGCTTATGCGTTCAGCACATACGGGAGACGCTATTTCTGTCTGCGTGTCACCAGGGATTCAAAGATCGAGGCGCTGTTTGAAATTCGGGATGAGAAAACGCCGCAGAAACTTCTGAAACTGTTTACTGTAACCAGTGACAAGGTCAGGCTCGAACCGGGAAAATTTTATACCGTCCGTATTGCCTCCCGCTCCGGCGGAGACTGCCGGATCTGGCTCGACGGAATGCTGATTGCGGAGAAAAAGGGGGCTCTTTCCTTTTCCGATTTCAGAGGAACTTCGCCAACGGCATATCCGCTGTTTACAATAGGGTGTGCCGTGCGCAGCGCAAAATATGAGAATTTCTTTCATGGACTGATCGACGATGTGAAATTGTACGATTCCTTTGAGGTGCCTGCGCCCGCCGCTGACATTCCGGCGGATGCGGCGCCCAGCAAGGCGGACCCGAATCTGGTGCTGAACGGGGAATCGACCGGGCCGTTTCTTGTCCCGGACCGCGAGACGGAACTGCTTGGAAGTTTTGCCAGAGCGGACGCCGGTTTTATACAGTCCGCGGCTTCCGCCCGTCTGAAACTGGATGCGGAAGAACTTGTCGTCTCCATCCTCTGCCCGATTCCGGAAGGAACGAAACCCCTGTCTGACGATAAAAACATCTGGAGATCGGATCATATTGAATTTTTCTTTCGGCCTGATCCCGCCAAACCCTCCTACTTCCAGTACAGTGCCGCCTTCGACGGGCGTTTTGCGGCAGGGAAATTCAATATGCCCGGTGTTCCGGCGTCCGGTTTCACTACTCAGGCGAAATGCAGTGTAAAACTGGAACCGGGACAGTGCCGGATCACTTTGAACATTCCGGGAAAGGAGCTGGGAATCGGGGAGGTGAGGGATGGACAGGTATTTACCGGGAGTCTGATCCGTTCCGGCGCGACCTCCGGCGGTGACACTTTCTGGAAGAACCCGGGACGCAATTTTCACAATCCCGACGGTTTCGGCATCATGATCGCCGGAAGCAGAAAGGCTTATTTTGAATCCGTGGTCGGAGAGCTGCTGAAGGCTCCTCAAAAAGACGCCGCTGCCGTGAAACTGGCGGAAACGGTTTCCGCCCAGATCCGGGAACATGGGGATTCCCCGGCGGCATGGGACACCCTGCAGAAGAACGTTCAGAATCTGCGCATGGCTCTGATGCGCTCCGCCCTGGCGGGGAAAAAATCGCTGATCCATGCGGCAGACCTTTGGAACAACCAGTTTGCCCCGTCACCCAATACGCTGCCGCTGAAAGAGCTGAAACTGCGTGCCCCGCTCAATGCAAAAGTCCGCGGCGGTTTTGTCTTTTCCAACCTTTCCACACGTCTTTACATGGGGCGGATCAAGTTTTTCAGCGATGTGAAAAACAAGAGACACTTCAACCGCACAAATGATTCTTTTGCCACCCGCTGGAGTTTTTTCGAGGCGCTTCCCGTGGAGGATTCCTCGCAGAAAATGATTTATGACGCATTGGCGCCGTTGACGCTGAACAGCATTTTCCGTGTTGCGCCGGGCGGAAGCGCTCCTCTGTTTTTTGAAATCGATACTGCCGGCTTGAAACCCGGAAGCTATCAGGGAACCTTGCTCCTGAAATCCTCTTATTCCGGCTTTCCCGAGGAAGCGGTGAATGTCGTCCTGACTCTTGAGAATGTGGATCTGGCTGCTGTGAAGGCGGATTCATTCACGTATGATTATTTTCTTTCCGCCGCCTGTCCGCACCGTGAACTGGTGGATTTTTATGACGATCTCGGCTGCAATATTATCTATATCGGGGCGGCTCCCGGCCAGCGCGGAATGGACATCTATCCGGTGATTGATGCGGAAGGCAATGTCCTGAAGAATGATTTTTCCGATCTGGACAAGGTGCTGGATCTGTTCCTTGCAAAATGCGTTTCGCTGAAGGAGAGGCGGCTTCTGTTTTTTCTTTATACGAATGCGAACACCGGTCTGCTGAAGAAAGGAAATCCGAGGCTCCGGGTTTTTTCCGATGCCTGGAACAAGGCCATGATGCAGTGGACACGCGATCTGGCGAAGCATCTTTCCGGAAAATATCAGATTCCCGCAGAAAATATTATCTTGTATCCTGTCGATGAGCCTGGCGGAGACGTGGACGATCCCAAAAGCTCCATGCACCACGCCTTGAATGCCGGGCGGGTGCTGAAAAATTCCGGAGCGGGAATCCGGCTGATGGTCAACCCGAATGTGTCGGATGAGAAACTTGCCGGGAAAAATCTTCCCGCACTGGCTGAACATTATGATATTTTCGAGTTCTATTTTCCGCATTTGACACCGAAGACAATTCAACTGGCAAAGCAGACGGGAAAGGAGCTCTGGAGCTATTATATTCCTGCGAAAGTCACTTCTCCTCTTGCCTACCGTTCCATGGGAATCAGGAACTTTCAGGCGGGGTTTTCCGGGGTTGCCGCATTCTGGCATCTGGATTCCCATGCCGGAGGGGACGGTTTGAATTCGTATGACACTTTCCCGAATTCAACGAACAGCGCCGACTATGGCGCTGCCTATCTGGACTACGACTTCGGTTCCATCATGCCGAGCCGCCGTCTCTGGGCGTGGCAGATGGGAATGGAGGACTACAGGCTTGCGCAGTTCTGCCGGGAACACGCAAAAGACGCGGCTCATCTGTCCAGGCTGGATAAGATCGCGGCAGAAACAGAAGATCCCGATTTGCTCCGGGAACGGCTGCTGAATCTGGCGCTGGAACTTTCCGCACATTGAAGACTGTGACACCATGAAACGAGGCTGTCCTCCGTTTTGCAGCTCATTCAAAAAGTGATGATGTCCTGATCTGCCGTTTCTCCTGCAAAAACCGTAAGATTGTCCAAACAGATAAATTTTTTATCCAAATTGGTATTTACAATCGCGGAAATATGCTTATAATTTAATAAGAAGAGGGAACGTATGGACTTTTTCGCGGAAAACATACCGTGAACCGGATTATTTGACAGGAGGCATCAGGATGACGGGGAAATCATTTGATTCAGAATGGAATTGCAGGTGGAAAACAGGATGCGGTCAATTTTCCCGTTCTGCTTCTTTTTTCCGTTTTCCCCGTTCAGTATTCCTGTTTCGCAGGGGAAAAACACAAATTTTCACACTGATAGAGCTCCTCGTTGTCGTTGCGATCATCGCGATTCTCGCGGCGATGCTCCTGCCGGCTTTGAATACCGCCCGCAAAAAGGCATATGGCATTCAATGTCTCAGCAATCTCAAACAGCTCGGTCTGGCTCAGATGCAATATGCGGATTCCTATAATGGATGGAGCACGCCGCTGTTCAATACACTGGATTCCAGTATCTCGCCGAATTTGAACTGGACGCAGCTTCTTGCGGACCTGAAGCTGATTCCGGAACTTGCGGCAGGCAGGACGAAACGCACTTCCCACATGGCGATGTGCCCCGCTTTCGGACCCGCGATTCAAGAACAGAGAGGGCAGACTTACGGGATGCTTTCCCGTGGTGATCTGCCGTTTCTGATCGGCCGCGGCAATGTCATTCTGCCGAAAAGCGGCTCCTATGAGGAATATACGGTGAAAACTCCTTCGGAATTCTGGTATATCGCCGACACCAGGCATCCGAATTTGGCACTTGAATACCAGTGGTATGCCTATTTCAGCACGGGAATCGTGACATTCCGGCATGAGAAACGCGCCAATGTGCTTTTCGCCGACGGACATGCCGGTACACGTGCGCCTGTTGAGGTCAATGGTTCAAGATTCGGTATATGGTTCAACATGCCGATTACATATTAAAAAACATAGAATAAAAGGAGAATGCTTGTGAGATTTTCAACGGTCTTGTCATGTATTCTGTCGCTGGCTTTTTCGATTGCTCTGCCGGCGGGAGAGAAACTTTTTCAGCTGCCGATCGACCTGAAGGGCGTTACAGGGAACGGAACGGGTGTGGTTGTGAGGCAGGAGACAGAGGGGATCAAGGTCTCTTTTCCCGCCGTTTCCCAGGAGAACCGCTGGCCGGGAATCACGGTGCATCTTCCCGCGGACTGTTCAAAATTTACCGGTGTCAAAGTGGACTGTGCACTTGTCGGCGGATTCAGCGGCACCTTTTCCATCCGTCTGAATGATTCCGCCGGCGGGAAAATATTTGACAATTTCACGATTGACAGCAACGACCGTTTTTCCTATTATATGCCGCTGGACAGCAATCGATTGAATAAGGGGGCGATGGCGTCGGTGATCATTTATCTGAGTCATCCCCCCTTTACCTCCGAATTCCTGTTTTATTCCGTGACTCTGGTCAACGATCTCCCGGAAAAACTGAAAACTGCGCTGGATAAATTCCGCTCTTCCGGTGACGTATCCCTGTATGAACGCCTGAAAAAACTGGAAGCCGACACGATGAGCGGGGTTCTTGCTCCCGATAAGAGTGCGGAAATGCTTCGGACTCTTGAGCGTGAGCTGGAACAGGCAAAGAGAACTGCCGCTTTCAGGGAGACACAGCGGCTTTACCCCGGAGTTCCGTTCGGCATAACGGCGTTCAGCAGCATGGAGAAAGCGCTTCCGGACGCCCATTTCGGCATTCCCGGGAAAACACCCGAAAAGCTGTCTCTTTCCCTTGCGCGCAATGAAAGCGAAATGCTCCAGCTCGTAACCATCGCTCCCGACAGAATGCCCCTGAAGGATGTCCGAATTTCTCTCGGCGATTTCAGTCTGAAAGGGGTGCCGGAACAGAAGCTGGAAAATGTGACTGCGGCTCCTGTCGGTTTCGTGACGACAACGAGATCCCGAGCGCCGGAGGCATGGTTCGGGCGTTATCCCGATCCGATTCTTGAGTTTGCCGATACGGTACCGGAGGTCAAAGCCGGAGAGCTCCAGAGCTGGGTCATCCGCTGCAGAACGACGGAAGCGACGGCGCCGGGTGTTTATACCGGCAGTGTGACGGTGAGTTCTCAGGGGGGCAAAGCAGTGATCCCGATGGAGATCAGAGTTTATTCTTTCGCTTTGCCGCAGACTCCGAGTCTTGTCACCGCAACTTCCGTTTACGGTTCCAGAGCGCTTGGAAAGCACAAGAAGGAGTTTGAGCGCTGGATGCTGAAAAATTATCATATCAATCCGTTCAGCATCTATTCCGATACCGGCAGTTACGGGGAGCCTGTGCTGCCTTCCATTGAGGAGTATCTTGCGGCGCGGAAGGACGGTTTGAACTTTATCCCGATTCTGTATCTCAAGCTGCCGCGGCAGGCGCTGCATACGGGCAAGGGCATTGCCCCGAACAAATCCAAGGAACTCTGGAATGCGCTTCCGCGTGAACAGCAGAAGACCTATCCCGCAGAGTGGAAACAGAAATATCTTGAGATTCTGAGGAAGCGGATACCGGAACTGAAAAAAGCCGGGCTTTATAACATTGCCGCCTGCTACGGTTTCGACGAGGCAAGCGCATCCGAGTGGGAGGCGGTTGCCGATCTTCTGAAAACGCTCAAGGCGGAATTCCCGGACTTGAAAATAGTCAGTACCGCGGTAGATGATTCCTATGGAGAGAGAACGGTTCTGAAAGACTGGCTTGACGCATGGATTGCAGGGGTTCCGCAATACCGTTTCGCTCATGCGGAAGAGGCACGTGCGAAAGGAAGGAAAGTCTGGTATTATACGGTCAAAATGACGATCGACGGCGACTCTCTTGCCGATATTCGCGCGGAGCTCGGTTCCCAGGCATTCGCCAATAAGGTTGACGGCTGGCTTGTCTGGACCGTTTCCCGCTGGAATGACAACAAGCCGATTACCAGCGTCCCTGAAACGGGCTGGAATCCGGAGAGTTTTCCCGGCGACAACGGCGGCGGTTCCTACTTCTGCATGGGCCCGGACGGACGATTCCTGCCGACGCTCCGCGCGGAGGCGATACGCGACGGAATTGAGGATTACGAGTATTTTACAATGCTGAAAAAGCTGTCGGAGAAACGCGGAAAGAGTGACCCGCTGCGGATCAAGGCGGAGGCTCTTTTAAATTCCCTTTCCAGGCGGCCGGGGACGACTGCGGCGAGGGAAGCGGAACTGCGTGTGGAAGCCGCCGCTCTCCTGGAAGCCATGAACGGGTAATATGGAACGCATCTTTCCCGTCCGTGCGGACGGAAGAGACAGAGGAGGACACGGACAACAGAAACATCATCAGTCATGACCGGACATTCGTAATCTCCGTGAACGGAGTCCGGCATTTTTCACTCACGGGGCAGTTTTTTAATCAACATGAAAGGACTTTCGAAATGAAACATCTGCTTTTTCTTATCTTCTGCTTTACTTTTCTCAATCTTTCCGGACAGGAGGGCGTCTTGAAACTTGATCTCCGGAAACTTGCGGTTCGTCCGCAGAAACTTGTCACAGTGGAAAAACAGAACGGGGGACTGACGGTGAAATTTCCGTCCCGGACATCGGGAAACACCACGCCCGGTTTCAGCTTCGATCTTCCGGAGGACTGTTCTTCCTACAATGCTTTTATCGTGAAAGCCGCTCTTGCGGACGGCAGCGCGAAGACGATCAGCATCCGTCTGGACGACAAGGAGAACAAGAGAACGTTCCAGGGATTCAAGGTGACGGGAAAAGAGTCTGCGGAGTATCGCATTCCTCTGGAGAAGGTGAACAAGGGTAAAATGAAAAGCGGAATCATTTACCTGAGCAATCCCGCTGAAGAGTCCGCATTCACGATCAGCGAAATCAAATTGAGCAGATAGACAGGATGGGAATATGAAGAAGCATCTTCTGGTGACATACGCATGGAGCATCAACAACATCGGGGACATGGGGATTCAGGCGGGGCTGATGACTCTGCTCCGGGAGAAATGCCCGGGACTGCCCGTCAAACTGATGAGCTATCTGCCGGAGAATGACGAATGCTACCGGCATTACCGCGATGTCCTGCCGGAATACAATCCGGACGGACAGGTTGTTCCGATGCCGTTTTTTGATCTCATCGGCGCAGACCCGGTTCCCGGAGCGGCGTCCGCCGCGGTCGAAAACGCCGTGGTGCGGGGGAAAGCGTGGAACGCGCTCCGTTCCCGCTGGCAGGATTTCAGGCTGGAACAGTTCCGCACCGGAACGCTTTCCAGTTACGAGGCGGAAAAGCTGGCGGACGACCTGCTGAACCGTTTCCCGCTGGAAATCTTCGAAGACCTGAAAGAATTGTTTCCGGAGAGTGCGGAAGCATTTGCCGACGCCGGTTTTGTCTATTACAACTCCGGGACGACTTTGAATTTCGGGCGGCTCGGCGTCCGGCGTCTGTTCGGTTACACGCTTCCTCTTGCGATGTCCCTGCTGATGGCGCGTGCGCTGAAGATTCCCTACGGGATCGGCTCGCAGTCGTTCGACCTGCTGGAATGGCCGATGGATCTGGTTTACGGAACGCTGTTCCGGGATGCGGAATTTGTCTACTGCCGCGATACGGACTCCCTGAACTACCTGAAAGAGAAGATGTTTTCCTTCAAGGAGACCGGGTTCCGTCCCGACACGACAGTATTCTTCAGGAAGCACGATGCCGCGTGGGCGGACTCCTGGCTGGCGGAGCATGGACTGAATGCCGGAGAGTTCATGACGGTGGTTCTGCGCATTTCCAGTCCGAAGGCAAAATACCATGATCCGACCGGCGGCGCGGTTTCTCCGCAGCGGTGCGGGCATCACATGCGGGCATTGAAATATATGATCGAGGAGTTTATCCGCCGGACGGGGAAGAAAGTTTTGATTGCCCATGAAACCCGCGATACACTCGGGGAGAACAATGCAAAGGATTTCCTGTTCGACATTCTGGATGACGCGGCGCGGAAAAACTGTGTCTACCTGGATTTCTTCTGGACGCCGGAGCAGGCGCTTGCGGTCTATCGCCGGACCATGCTTCTTGTGAGTATGGAAATGCACTCCATCATTATGGGAATCGGAAACGGCGTGCCCGTCCTTCATATTCCGTATGCGGAATGCGGGCGCAAGCGGCAGATGGTTAGCGACATGGGGCTGGAACGCTGGCTGATCGACATTGACGAGTCCGATTCCGGAGAACAGATGCTTCATGCCGCCCTGTATGCGGATTCGCATCGGAAAGAGATCGGCGAAAAACTGCACGAAGTCAGCAGACGGCTGGAATCTCTGGCGTATCAGACCTGCGAGACCGTCCAAAGTTATTTCCGGAAATAAAAACGACGGAACCGTTTTGAGAAATCCTCCGGTTTCTGCCGGAGGATTTTCCGTGTTTCCGGGATTCTCCGTTCCGGGAATTCGTCAAAAAACAGCCGATTTTGTCCAAAGAGTCAAATTTTTTGTCCAAATTGATATTTACAATCGCATAAAAGACCTTATAATTTATAGTGGCGGAGAATTCTGACGTGGCACAGACGGCATTCTCATTGTCTGATGAATCGCCGGAAAACCGGAAAAGACGGGGAAAGGAGATCGCATCATGAACGGGGAAGTATTTGAAAGGGACAGTATTCTCAGACCGCAGCAAAAAACTGGGGAAGAAATGACAATGAACTCCGTTGTGAAAAGATTCTGCTGTTTTTCCGTTTTGCGGTTTCTGCGTTGTTCCGCTTCTTCTTCTTTTTCTCATGTTTCCTGTTCGATGTTCTTCTTCCGCAGGGGAAAAACACAAATTTTCACACTGATAGAGCTCCTCGTTGTCGTTGCGATCATCGCGATTCTCGCGGGGATGCTCCTGCCTGCGCTGAATAAGGCGCGGGATATGGCGCGGCAGATCTCCTGCCTGAACAATATGAGCAGTATGGGCAAGGTTTTTCTGATGTACAGCGACGACAGCAGAGGATTTCTGCCCGGATATTATAACACAGGCAATGGCAGCTACATGACAGGCTGTCTGTCATGGTATGGGGGGACGCCTGAAAACGGCATGCTTGCGCCGTATCTGCGTCTGAATGAGGCGGTCGGTCTTGGTGCCTACGGACACCGCAATGCCAATACCGGCAATTCCATGCAGCGTTCCAAACTGTCCTGCGGCAAACTTGAAATGAAGTCCGGTTTTCCCCTTGTGTTTGGATATGGTTACAATTATTACATCTCCGGCTTCTGTTCCAGGCTTCTTTCCAAATTTGCCACTCCTTCCCGGACATCTCTTGTGGCGGAAATCAACTACGGCAATCAGGAGGGGGCGCAGCAGGGCGTGAAATGCGCTCCGGATGCTTCCACCTACATTGAAAACAGGATTGCCTACCGTCACGGGACGGGCGCCAACGTGCTGTATGTGGACGGCAGTGCCGCGAAGACAATGAGAAGTGAGGTGCCGGTCCAGTTCAGCGGTGTTGTGCCGCCGCCTCCGTTCTGGTATCCGGGCAAAGCAGTAAGCACACTTTAAAAAATATTTTGAACCGGAAAGGAATTGCAATGAAGCATTTTACTGGTCTTTCGGCTTTTCTCGGGTATGCCGCGTGCGCATTCGGAGCACTTGATCCGGGCGGAGTCAGCCTTGATTTTGCGGGGATTGAGCCGCCGGCGGAAAAAGTCCGGGGAAAGAGTCTGGTCGGGCAGGGCGGATTTGAAGAAGCGGACATTAACGTTCAGACACTGAAAAACAACCGGAACCGCTGGGGCGGGAATTTATATGTCCACGGCGGAACCGCTGAAAATAAGAAACAGATTGCACCTTCGGGCATTCGCCGGATTGTGACGGAGAATCCCGCCTCGGGGAAACAGTGTCTGCTGCTGCGTTCGCCCGCCGCCATCCAGAAACTGCGGGATGAGAAAGGCCGGCCGATGATTTCCAACCGGATTTCCCAGCTGATTACCCTGGCTCCTGCGGATCACCCCGTGAAATACCGGGTTTCTTTCAAGATCCGCGGGAAATTGGAAAATGTCGCGGGATTGAACGGGTTCTATGGGTTTGCCGAATGCTGGGACAATCTGCCTTACAAGGGGAAAAGACTGACCCCGATGATTCAGAAAAGCCTGAGCGTTCCGTCTGGATGGGAGACGCGCACATTTGATTTCATGGCTCCTGCGGGAACGGCGGCGATCAGCTTCAGTCTGGCGCTGTACGGAATCGGAGAGGTTTGCCTGGATGATGTGGAGATGGTGCCCGTGGCATCCGCTCCGGGAGTGACCGGCAAACTGTTTCCCGCCGGGATGCTGGACAGGATTTTTGCTCTTGCTCCCGGACAGCCCGGATCCATGGCGTTTGTCCTGAAGAATGAACCGGATGTGAAAATAGAGTCGCTGCATCTGCGCCTGACTCTGCCGAAGGGATTCCGGGTGCTGGATGTCGGAAATACAATGCGCCTGATCTCCGGAAAAACGGAACAGGACGGTTCGACAACGTTCCTGATCGACATTACGTCCTTCAGGAACACCATTCAGAAAGACCGTTACAACACCTGGAACATTCCGGCGGTACTTGTGGAGACGGATTTGAAACCCGGGGAAACGCTTTATCCGGCATCTTACCAGTTCTTCTGCGGCGATTACCGGAGTGTCCCGGAATCGTTCCGTCTCCAGGTGCTTGAACCGGTGAAAGCGGCAGCTCCCCGGCGGTTCCGCAGTGCCGGCATGATCGCCAATGACTGGAATTATGAAAAAGACGGAGTCGCGCCTCTTGCCGCATTCTACCGTGATTCCGGTTTCAACTGTGTGCACGGAGGAAATGGAGCTCTGGGAAAAGCGCTGAAGAAACTGGGAATCGAACGCTACACACAACCCTATTATTCCTGCAACGGCTATCAGATCGGAAGGGAAAAGAAACCGGAAAACGCGGTTTTCCGTCTGGTCGACGGACAGCCTTATGTCCGCAGTTCCGCTTTCCAGGACATCTGTCCGACGGAGGTCTACCGCAAAGGGGAGTATTTCAGGAAATACGTGATTCCCATGTATGAGAAAATCCTTGTGGACGATGATGCCGCCGAACATATCATGCCGAACTGGGAGCTTCACATGTTCGACTTCAAGGGATGTTTCTGCAGCCGTTGCCGTGACGAGTTCATCGAATATGCCGCGGGGCGTTTGAAGCCGGAGGAAATCCGTGCGAAATGGCCGGGGAAGATCATCGCTGCTTTCCGCGACGAGTGGATCCGGTTCCGGAGCATGCAGCACGCCCGCATCCTGGAGACGCTGGAGAATACGGTGAACCATATCGGAAAAAAAGCCGGCAAGGAGTCTCATTTCATTCCGGAAATCGCATGGAGTTCCATGATTGACTACAGCCGCGGCGATTACGGACAGTATGACGTTGTCGATTACATGGGCAAACTGCCCTGGCTTGAACCTTGGGGACCCTATATTTTCCATTCCGCAAACCAGCCTTATGAATATTTTCCCGGCATTCACCTGATTACCTATCTTGCCGGACGGGACATTCAGGATTTTGTGACCGCCCATCTGGACAAGGGCGCCTGCCGTCCGAAACTGATTGCGTTTCCGCACGGTTCCCAGCTGGAGGACTGGTTTACAGAACCGGAGGCGATCGGTTTTGAGTTTCTCTGCTTCTTTCTGAACGGGTGGGACGGTGCATTCGCATACCGTTTCCCGCGGGGATATGACCAGCGTTACTGGCGTGCCGCGGCTTCCGCCAATAGCGACATCGCCGCTCATGAAAATTTTGTGTATGACGGCAGCGAGGTCTCCGCAAGGGTGGAAGCTGTTCCGGAAACCCCGCTCCCGAAACCGTTTTTCCCGGTATTCTGGAACGAAGGCGGCAACTTCATGCAGAAAATCAAAGGTCTGGACAAAGCCTCCATTCTGCAGTGGAAGGCGTTTGAACACCAGGGGCGCTTCCTGATTGCAGTCGGCAATTTCTGGCAGAAGGGGGAAAATTTCTGCAAGGTGAAATTTGCGGGCATTGCTCCGGATGTTTCCTATGAAGCCGCGTTGAACGGTGTCAGCATGGGGCGTTTCAGCGGGAAACAGCTTGCGGACGGCATTCTTGCCCATGTCGGCGCCTTGCGCTGGAGTTTCATTACGCTGACGCCGTCGGGCGCGGAGGCGGCTCAGGGGGCGGTATTGACACAGGAACGGCTCCGCACGGAAATGGAGCGCCGTCTGCCGTCCATTCAGGCTGCCATGAAATGGGAGCGGGACTATGCGGAGAAAGTGCGGAGCTCAGCCGAAGCGGAAAATCCGCACAACGATTTCAGCATGGTCTATCCGATCAGCAACAGCGGGGCGGCGCTGAAAGCCGTCCGGGAAGACGGCAGGGATTATCTTGAAATCACCGCCGCGCATTACCGTGCGTTGATTGATCCCGCGCACGGAGGCAGAATTGCGGAATGGACTGCCGCCGGAATTCCGCTGACCGGGCAGGACAGGAAACTGAATCTGAGCATGGCGGTGGATGCGGTCTGGTGGCCCGCAAAAGCCGCGGGGCAGATCACTTCGGGATACAGGATCACCGGCATGAGGGCCGCATCCGGCGGTGTGGAGGTGACTTTGGAGCGGACGGTCGGCAAACATGACTCGCTTCCCCTTGCCGGATTGAAGATCCGGAAGACCTATCTGTTCACCGCGGATGCCGTCACGGTTTCCACCTGCCTGAGCAATCCGACGGATCACGCCGTGGAATTTTCGTTCCGTTATCACAATCTGCCCGCGTTTCTTTCCAGCAAAGGGACGCGGAGCGGAAACGCACGGTTCGGGGACGGACAGACCTTTACGCGGGACTTGATTCACAAACTTTATCATTTTGCGGCACCGGATCCGGATCTGGAAAGTTCCAGAATGGATAAAAAGTTGAGAACGGCTTCTTCCGAAGTTACCTTCTCCGCTCCCTGGTCTGATGTGCGGATCACGGCGGAGGTTCCCCCCGATCAGCTTCAGTGCTTTGTCTTCTGGGATTCCGGAAAACAGCAGTTTTCCACGTTCGAGCCGATATTCAGAAAAGTGAATCTCAGCCCGGGAAGGAGTGTGACCTACAGTTTGAAATGGCGCGTTGAAAAAGGGAAGTAATTCAACCGATGCGGAAACAGGCGGATTTCCGCAATTCCTGACAGTGCAGCAGGGAATGGATTCGGCGGGGATCCGGCACGGCGGTATCCGCACGGAATGTCCTTTTCCGGCATATCCGTGAAAAATTCGTGATATTCCGTTTTTCGAGTTGTTTTCTTCTGTTTTTTGGGAAAGATTGTCCAAAGTGTCAAATTTTTTATCCAAATTGGTATTTACAATCGCGGAAATATGCTTATAATTTATAAGGAAAGGGGATTCTTTCTGCCGGTCGAAGGTTTGAAGGGTTCGGAGGGAATCGGGCAAATACAGATAAAAACAGCGGGTCCGCGTATTTTGTTTTTACTTTTTGCCGCTATAATTTAGAGCATGACGGACTCAGGAAGAGGATGAGGACATGATCAGAAGATTTGCAGGGCTTGTCTTGAGAGGTAAGAAGGAATGGCAGAAGAGCGGTACAGGAAAAATCCGTTTCAGGGAGGACGGGGCGGCACGTTTTTCCGCTTCCCGCCTTTCCCCTGTTTCGACGGGGACCATACGGATTTTCACACTGATAGAGCTCCTCATTGTCGTTGCGATCATCGCGATTCTCGCCGGCATGCTTCTGCCCGCTCTGAACAAGGCGCGGGAGATGGCATACAAGATTTCCTGCGTCAACAGCATGTCCTCTCTCGGGAAGGGTTATATCATGTATACCGGTGATTATAGTTATCTGGCGCCGTTCAGAGTCGGCAACCGCGCCTGGTATGGAGGCAATCCGGATACCGGACTGCTTGCAACCTATCTGAGCTTGAACAACAGGCATTCCGTTAACATCGGTCACAGGGCTCATTGGTATGGACAGGTGGCTCAGCCGATTGAGCGTTCTCAGATATCCTGTCCTGTTCTGGACCGTTTGCCGCTGCAGGAGACGATCGGCGGGACTTATGGATACGGCTATAACCAATCGGTCTATGCATTTTATGAGACAACGCTGGATGTTGCCGACGGAGGATATTGGGCAGCACGTGTAGCGCACCAGAAAGAGTTCAAGATGCCGAGTAAAACTGCCTTGTTCATGGAGGCGCTGGAGAGCATGGGCAGGAAGATTTCCATGCGTTATTCTCATTCGCTCATGAACAATGTCATTTTTGCCGATGGACATACGGACAGTGTCCGGCAGTTTTCGCCTTTCATAGAAAACAATGGCGCGACTTACCGCAGCCTGTTCTGGTATCCGGACGGAAGGAAAACCTACTGAAAACTTTAAAAATAAAAAACCAACACAAGGAGTCAAGACAATGAAGGCAGCAACATGTGCATTTCTTTCCGCAATTGCTCTGGCAATGTTCGGCGTCGCAGCGCAGGAGAACCAGTCGGTGAATCTGGTGCAGAACGGAGATTTTTCCAAAACGGAAGATGCAAAGGATATGAAGCGGTGGAGGGACGGCTACTGCTTTATACACGACGCCTCCGTTCCCGCGAATTCTCCCATGCGGCAGGCTGTGAAGAAAGCCGTCAAATGGGAGATCAAAGACGGCATGGCTGTCGTTACCAAAAGCCCCGATCTGGTGAAATACTGCGGGGATGACAAAAAGGTTGCGTCGAGAGTGTCCGGCGGATATTCCAAGTTTGTCCAGCTTGCGCAGACGAACGGCGGAAATTACGTCGTGTCGCTTCAGTATCAGATGAAAAATCCGGGCGTTACGGAAGCCAAAGGGTATGTTCTGATTTCCACGTATGAAAAACCGGAGAATAAAAGCCTGTTCAACATTCTCCCGAAAGGAAAGCTGCTGGTTTTTCCGCTTACCGTGACCGGCGATGAATGGAAGACATTCCGGAAGGAGTTTGCAGTTCCCGCCGGAATCAACTGGCTGAGCGTGGTGGTGCGCATCGACGGCGTCGGGGATCTGAAGTTCAAAGACGTCAGTCTGACGGAGAAGAAGTGAGGTCTGAATGAAAAACAGGTGGCGTTTGCTTCTCTGCGCTGTTGCGGCGCTCGGTTCGCTGTCCGCTCCGGCTCTTGACCGGGGCGGGGTGACTTTTGATTTTCAGAAAATTTCAGATGCCCGGTTTGCCGCTTCCGCAAAAACGGAAGAGGTCAATCTGATTCGGAACGGCGACTTTTCCGAACAGGAATCTCCGGATGACCTTTTCCGCTGGAATTCCAATTACTGCCATGTGCATAACGCGGCGGTCCCGTCCGGTTCCCCGATCCGCCGGGATGTGAGGAAAGCCGTCAAATGGGAGATCAGGGACGGCGCGGCAAGCGTCGTCAAGAGTCCCGAACTGGTGAAATACTGCAACGGGGATGAGAAGATCGCTTCCGATGTTTCCGGCGGATTTTCCAAGTATGTGCAGCTTGCGCAGACGAACGGAGGAACCTACAGGCTGAGTTTTCGTTACCGGATGAGTCATTCGGTCGGGGACAAGGGGTATGCGATAGTGTCGCTTTTCGACAAGCCGGAAAACAAGCGTCTGTTCAACATTCTTCCGAAAGGGAAACTGCTGGTCTTTCATCTGGCGGATACAGGGGGGAACTGGAACCTGTTCAGCCGTGAATTCACGGTTCCCGCCGGAATCAACTACCTGAGCGTGGTGGTGCGCATCGACGGCGTCGGCAAACTGAGTTTCCGCGACGTCAGGCTCACGGAGACCAAGGCGGCGGAAAAGATTACGCTGAAACTTTCTCCCCACGGTTTTCTCGACCATACCTTTGCAGTATCGCAGAACCAGCCGGCGGTCATGACCTTTGTCTGGAAGAAAAATACCGGCGACCGTTTCACGACGAAAAATCTTGAATTTGTCCTGACGCTTCCCGCAGGATATGAATTCAAAGGCACCTCCTTTGCGGAAAAGAATTCGATCCGCACGGTGAAAACGCAGGACGGCGGCAGCGAGGTGCGTTTCAGGATCAATTCCTCGCTTCCCGGTTATCTGCCCGGAAAAGACTTCAATTTCTATCTGCGGATGCCGGTGATGATTACAACGGATACGGAGGTCGGAACCCGTGGCGCCGCGTCGCTGCGGATTGAGGAGAACGGAAAAACGGTGTCCAATGCGGAGCCGGTTGAACTCTTCACGATTCCGCCTGTCCGGGCGGCGCATCGTCCGTCCCGGTATTTCAGCGGGATTTATATCGGCGGGATTTACCTGAGCTTTCAGGAACCTGCCGCGGATGCGCTGTTTGCAAAATTGATGGGCGACGCGGGGGTGCAGTGGGTCGTGGCGTCTCCCGGAACACGGGGGAAGGCATGGCGCGAAAACGGCGTTGTCTATATCACTCCTGAAAATTACTGGGTTGCCAACGGGTTCCGGGTGGGACTTCCCGAAGGGCGTCCCGAAGCGGATAAATACAGGTATATCGGCAACGCCGATTTCAATCTTGACAATGCGACATGCCCCGCCGCGGTTTATGAAGAGCGCGAGTATTTTGTGAAGAACACAAAGGAAATGATCCGGAAGTCCCTTGCCGGATGCGACGGTCTGTGGGGCAACTGGGAACCCTTCATGTTTGCCGGAAAGGGCTGCATGTGCGATACCTGCCGCGCGAATTTCGCGAAGTTCGTAAATGTCCCCCTGGAGCAGATGAAAAAGGAGTGGCCCGCCGAACTGGGGCGCGGAAAGAAATATTACGATCAGATTGTGAGATTCCGCTCCCTGGAACACGCGAAGATGGTGAAGACGATTCACAAGGCGGTCGTCGAGGCGACCGGCGGGGAGAAGTCGCTCGGTTTCATTCCCGGAATCGCGTGGACTGAAATGTCCAGCTCATGGCGTCCCATGAATCTGGCGCCGGAAGTTCAGGCATACGATTACGCGGGTTCCCTGCGCTGGATCAATCCTTGGGGCCCCTATCCGTGCTGGGATACCCAGCAGCCGTTCGGCTACGACAAGAAGAGGATGCTTTCCTACTTCATCTCCGCCCGTGACGTCCGGGAACAGGTCGACAGGGACTATCCGGAAGGAAAACGCCCGAAACTGATGTCGTTTCCGCATGGACTACAGATTTCCGACTGGGTGATTCAGCCGGAAAACATGGAACTGGGAATGGATGCGTTCTTCTTCAACGGTTTTGAATCCACAATCGTTTACGCATTTCCGAAAGGGTATGACAACCGTTACTGGAGCGCCTTTGCCCGCGCCGTCGATACCGCCGGCAAATATGAGAGTTACGTGATTGACGGGAAACGGATTGACGGAGACGTGCAGTTGATTCCGGTTTCCGAGTATGCCGCTCCGTCGGGAACGGTGGCGGATGCGATTCCCGGGTATAAGAATGAACCCATGCTTCAGGTTGCCGCATACCGGCTCGGGGACAGACGGATCGCCGCGGTTTTCAACTTCTGGGAGAAAGGGGAGGCGTTTTTCACGTTCCGTCTTGCCGGGCTTGACCCGAAGAAGAACTATACGGTGGTCTGCGGCGACGATCAGTTCGTGCCGGATGCCGGGCGTTCCGTCTATACGGGCGCGGAGCTGGCGAAAGGAATCCTGCTTCATGCGGGAGCCGCGCGCTGTGCGGTGTATGAGATCCTGCCGGAGGGCGAAGCGCTGACGGGGAAGACTCTGTGGAGCGCTGAAAAACTGGATCAGCTCTATCGGAGCCGCCGTCCGGAACTTGCGAAGGAGGCGGAGGCAGACCGGAAATTCGAGGAGCTCAACAATCCGAAGGATATTGCCCTCGAAGACATGTCCAGTGCCGGAATCGAGTGCAAAGTCAATGCGGAGAAACAGAGCATGGTGTTTTCCTCGAAACAGAATTCCATCATTCTCAGCACCAAGGAGATGAGCATTCTGGACTGGACGGTCAAAGGACGGAAGCTGATTCAGGGCAATCCGGTTTCCGGTTTCGGAACCGCGGTCTTCTGGGAACCCTCCTGGCAGCCGCAGGGCGCCTACCGCGTGTTGAAGCAGGAGAAGATCAAAGACGGTTTCCGCATTGTCGGCGAGATGTATGTGACAAGCAATGCCCAGCCGCTTCTGGAAGCTCTGAAAGTCCGTCAGACATTTGAGATTACGGATTCCTGCCGGAAGATCGCTTTGAACACCACGCTGGAAAATGCGTCCACGGACGAGGCGCCGCGCGTCCACCGTTTCGGATTGAGGTATCACTGTTTCCCCGTTGCGCCCGCCCTGAAGAACGGCGGTGCGGAAATGACGCGGAACGGAGAAAAAGTTCCTTACGCGAGAGATTACCGTCAGGCGCTGTTTTCCACCGGAGATAAAGTGTTTGAAGATACGGTTGGAAAGACGTTCAGCGTTAAGAAGCCCCTCGTGAAGATTACGAAAGCGGATGTTGTATTCCGCGCTCCGGAAATTCCGGCTCTGGCATTGGCGCTTTCCCCGGAAAAGGAATTTGCCGGCTTTGCGCTGTGGGATTCACCGAAACAGTTCTGTTCTACATTTGAACCTTGTTTCAAACAAGTTACATTAAAATTGAAAGAGAAAATTTCATACGGCATTACCGCCGTTGCGGGAGAATGAAGACATGAAAATCTATGTTCAGACGGATATTGAAGGCGTCGCCGGATTCTGTTTCCGCGAAAACAGGGCGAATCCCTCCGAGGAGAACGTCCGGCACCGTTACCGGATGTATCATCTGTTGACGGACGAGGTGAACGCGGCAGTCCGCGCCGCGTTTGATTCCGGCGCGGACGAGGTGATCGTCAATGACAACCACGGTTCGGGTTACAATATCCTGTTTGAACAGCTCGACTCGCGCTGCCGCATTATCCACGGGCGCAACGGGAGCGGCCCGCACTGGCTGCCGCTTCTGGACGCCTCTTTCGATGCGATGGTTCTGATCGGGATGCACGCGATGGGGGGGACGCCGCGTTCGATCATTCCCCATACCAAATGGGTTGTGAACGACGGAGAATTCTATTTGAGCGAGGCTTCCATGGCGGCGGCGATCGCCGGAGATCACGGAGTTCCGGCGGTCATGCTCAGCGGGGACGACAAGATCAATGCGGAAGTTTCCGCGAAGATTCCCGGGATAGAGTCTGTCGTCGTCAAGCAGGCGCTTTCTCCCTATATGGCGTGTTCCGTGATTCCGGCGAAAGCCTGCGGGATGATCTATGACGGCGTGAAGCGCGGCATTGCCCGGCGCAGGGAGATTGCCCCTTTTGTGATTCGGGGACCGGTCCGCCTGAATCTACTGGACTCTCCCGATCACTGTCCGCCGTTGAAGGAATGCGGGGAGACCGTGACAGGGGACACGATTGACGAGGCTTTCATGAAGTATGAAAAGGGCATGAAGTGGAGTGCATTCGGACTGGAACAGATGGACGGCTTCCAGTTTCCGTGAACAGAGTTGCCGGTTTTTCTTGCAAAAGAGAATCCCGCATAGTATAATAAGGGAGACATAAATGGTTTTCCGCTTTGTAAAACTCTTGATATAAGGAAGAACGTGATGCCGGAAATGATTGACTGTGCCGGAGATGCGGCTCTGCTTCACAACCGTTTTTTTTCCAGGCGGCTCTGCTGGAATGAGAATGGTTTTTTTTCCGATTCTCTTGTCAATTTGAAAACCGGCAATGAATATTGCAGGGCGAAGGGGTATGAATTCGCGTTTGCCGTCAACGGGGAAAAGATCACAAGTTATTCCGAGCCCCGTCTCCGCGAAGTCGACGGCAACATGGAATGCCGCAGGGATGTTCCCCGGTTTCTCGGTCTGGAGACTGCCCGGCTCAACGAGACGATGGAGGAACTCATTCTCCGGTTTTCCATGGAAGATTCCGGGGTGACGGTAAAAGTCTCCTACCGGATTTCCTCGGAGATTCCGGGAATCGTCAAGCAGCTTGAGATCGGGGCATGGAAGGATGAGCTCTGCATTACCGGGCTGATTTTCGATACGTTCGACTTTTATCCCGGAGATTTCAGCGACTGCGACTATTTCTGCGGCTCGGATGATGCGCCGCTTCCGCTGAACTTCGCAGTGGAGGGTTCCGCCGATGTCATACGCTGCCATAATGCCGTATTGGAGGAGGGATTTCTCTGCGGCAGTGCGGCGCCCGGACCGCTGCGGCGTTTTATGGGATATGCTCACTGGAACTCAATGGACGTCTCCTATTCGATGGGCTGTGTCCCGTTTGCAAAATACCTGCGGAAAGGGGAAGTGTTCCGCGCGGATCATTCTTTTCTCCTGCTGTATGCGGGAGATGCCGCCGCCGGCGATTCGGAATTCCGGCAGCTGCTGAGGACAGTTCTTCCGCCGCCGGCGGAGCCTGGAGTCATGTATTGTACATGGATTCCCTTCCTGAAACGGATTTCGGAAAAGCCGGTTCTTGATCTGGCTGAAAAAGCCGCGGGAATGGGATTCCGTTATTTTGTATTGGACGACGGCTGGTTCACAAATGAGAAACGGCGCGTCGATATGGAGAAGTTCCCGCACGGACTGGAATTTTTGAGCGGGAGAATCCGCGATATGGGGCTTCGTTTCGGGTTATGGTACAATATCGGAACTTCCTACGGCGATCCTGACACCCCGGATTCGCTCGCGTGCCGTCTGCCTGATGGAAAACTGAAGAAATCGGATGGAAATAAAGTGCTCTGTTTTGCGGGAGAGCACCGCCATCGGGTTCTGGCGGAGCTGACTGCCCTTGCGGAGAGGTATCATGTCTCTTACTTCAAGCTGGACTTTTCCTCCATTCTGAGTCCTTATGCGGTTCAGCCGTATGGCTGTCATTCGCGGGAGCATCGTTATCATCACGGGTTTGAGGACTCCGTGATTGAGATGTACCGCGGGCTTCTGTTCCTGCGGGATGAGCTGAAAAAATGGTTCCCGGATCTGATTGTGGATTTCAGTTTTGAATCATTCGGGACGGAGCGCCCGAACATTGCCGCGCTGGAATACAGCGATCTGCATCATGTCTCGAATTTTTCCGGCAAGATACCGGAGTTGCAGAATATTACGAAAATCCGGAAACTGTTTTACCGCTGGTTCGGCAAGCTCCCGCCGGAGCGTATCCTGGGCGGGCTTCTTGTGCTTCAAAATGATTCCGCCGCCGAATATCTGCTGACTTCGTTTACCGGTGCGCCGCTGGTTTCCGGTGATTTGCGGGAACTGCCGGAAGAGACTGCGGACAGAATCGGAAAGTTCACGAAGGCGTTTCAGTCTCTGGCGGACCGGGAGTGTCTGACGGAACTTGAGGTCGTGATTGATGAAGAGGATCTGGATGTGTTCGTCCGCAGGGGAAAATCGGGACATGGTTTCCTGTGCGGATTCAACCGGAAAAAGGAAGAGGTCGTTCTGGATATTCCGACTCCGTTTGCCTGCCGCAGTGTGGAGACAGGGGAAACGGGGCTGCGCTTGCCGCCGGAATATTGCGGAATGTTTATTTTTTGAATATGGGAGGTAATTTCAAAATAAAAAATTAAAATCACTCACAGCCATCCCATAGGAAAAGAAAAAGTTGAAAGATGATGGTTCTGGATGCAACTTATATTTCAGCAAAAAAAACAAGGAGCATCCATGAAACCATCAAAGCATAAA
>CASDPB010000014.1 GCA_949282305.1 uncultured Lentisphaeria bacterium
CCATACTTCAACGTCCAGTCCGTAAGGATGACCGAGGCTTTTCATTGCCAGATGAAGTCGGACCAGCCCGGAAAGCACCAGCGATCCGCCGCCTCCAACGCCGACCAGATTGATTTTGACCGGGTTCGTGTGAAAACCGCTTTTTACCGTATGTTTCATTTCAAAAGTTCTCCAAGAGTTTGATTGGCTGATTTCAATAGTTCAACCGGGAATCGGTCATGTTTCTTCTTTTTCAGATATTCGATCCAGAATCCGTCATGCCCGCCGGGATGTTCAATCTGCCGCATGGAGTGAGTCGCATGACCGAATTTCCCCTGATAGAACAGCTCGGATACCAGATTCATGTTTTCTTCCGGAGAGTTCCGGCGATCAAGCCGGAGACCTTCCGGCAGACAGACAGCTCCGTCGGTTTCACTGATATGCGTCAAAGGTGCGATATAGAGCTTCGTTTTGGGGGCAGGACGGCGATTGCTTTTCAAAGCGCGGCAGCGGAGTGTTCCGTCTGCAATCATGAAAAGTAATGGCGGCCACATGACCTGCCGCCCAGACAGTTTGTTCAAAATCGCCCGTCCGGGCTCATTTTTCCGGTCAATTTGAAAGTAAATCGGAGCCAGGCGGCTTTTCTCATACCATACGATGCCGCTATAGGATCGTGCCAGAATTCTGGAATCCTGAAACTTCAACTTGTCGGCGCCATTGGAATTCCGGAAGAAATATTCCAGCGCCTTCATGTCGAGAGCCCGTCCGGGTGCCAGCGAACCATTTTCATTTACTTTGTGGAGAACCGCCGCCACATTATGAGCGGAATGGCTGTATCCAAATTTTGACCAGCGGCGATAGAACAGAACCGCACCGTCGAGCCGGAATCTCATTTCATTGGGGATCATTACTTCCATATTCTTCTTCCTCCGTATGGATTCGATTGAGAATCAGCAGCAGTCTGCCGAGCGAATGGACCGCATGGCTGATTTCTTCCAAAGTTTCCTCCAAGCGGGCGTTATCTTTCGGAAACGTCCAGTAAAGTCCGTTCAGAACAATGCCCATGTCATCGTTGAGCGCCTGATTGTAAATATTGTCAAAACAATTGAAAATCATGTTGTTATGCCAGATCAGTATTCCCGGAAGACAGGTATTGCAGCCGGGATATTTCGTATGAATGTATTTCCTGTCCGGCAGTCGGAATAACTCCTTCAGTTCCGGCGGAATCGAACCTTGAAAAACAGTTTCGTCCGGCTGAAGCATCCACGGTTCAAAATTCTCATCGAAGTCCGCCCGGGTGACATCCATCTCATCCAGATACATCTGGCGGGCTTCTTCATCTTCACAGGAACAGATTTCATCAATATATTCCTTCTCATTTTCATAACCGCCCCAGCAGTGGTCACGGACAATATCCAGAAAAAGCTGCGGTGTGCCAATGTCAAAGGGCGTTGCCGTGCTGATTTTCCACAGGAGCTTCTGCCCCAGCCCCGGAAATTCCGTCTCATAACGGATAATGGCTTTGTCAATGGAAAAATCCGAGGCGTAAGGCGAAGTGAGACGAAAGAGCAGCACATAATCGTCCTCATCGGAATCGAACTCCAAGTCGGAACAGCCCTGATTGTCGGGTTCCGTAATGAAATCAACCTCAAAATCCAATGCCTGTTCAATTTCTTTCGGCAACATCCCCGCAAACCACTGCTGCAGAGCTTTCTTCAGGACCGACAGCGGCGAATAATCGTTCTTCAGCAACGGTTCAAGGTCAGTATAATGCCCGATCCCGTGAAGAATCGGGATGATGCGTGACAGACTCCCCTGCGAATACAATTCCATCGGCAGAACCAGACGCGGAATCGTTATAAAAGAGGCGGCAGAAACGCCGCATCCAGCGGGATTGACGGCGTCTGATTGACTGCATGAATCAGTTTTTCGGTGCATTCTTCACTCTCCGTTGGAAATTCATTCGGATTGAGTTCTTTTTTCTTCCTCTGTTCCAGCTGGAAATGCCGGAACAGACGTTCCTTGCTTACGGGTTGGAAATTCTTTTTCTTCATCGGAAAGTTCCGATCTGCGGAATGAATTTGTATTCATC
>CASDPB010000015.1 GCA_949282305.1 uncultured Lentisphaeria bacterium
TTCAGACGGGTTCCCGAAGCTGTCAAGTTTCAAACGGAATAAAAGGGAGCATCGCGACCGATTATGCCGGATTGGAACTTGACTGCACAGGGGTTCCGGATATTCCCCTTCCCATTTTTTACACAAAGTGCAGAAGAACCGTACAAGCGCTTGTCTCGTGCTGAACAGTCCAGCCAACCGACAACAAGAAGCCGTTCAAGTCGAAACGGCGGTTAAAATCGGTTATTGGGTCTATTACCCAAGAATAAGCATCATCGTAATCTGTTGCCCTGAATACCGCCTTAACTGGTTTCTTTGGCGCTTCCGGTGCTTCCTGCTTGCGATTTAATATTCTTGCACTATCCAACAATAACTTGCGTTCAGCACTACTTATAACTGCTATGTTAAGTATATCGCCCTGAACCGTTTTATATTGTGGCGTTGGTGCTGTTACCACTAAACCGCCTTCACCTCTTGTTTCAATGGCTATCAAGCCATCATCGGTATATGCAAGCTTACTATTGCGTTCTACTGATTCAGTGCAACGATAAATTACATGAAACCCGCCCTTTAATGTGGTTTCAACGTAAAGCTTGCCGAAAAGCTCATCAGGAATATTTTTCTTCCATTCATTGAAAAAAATTCCCTGTTGGTCAAAATCCAAACATTCAAGGTTCTTTGATATACCGCCGCATAAAATACAAAAGGCATCGGTGTTAAAATAGTTTTTGAACCTGCATTTTTCTTGGAATGTAAAGCGTTCGCCGTTCTTTCTACGTTCTCCATATTTGAACGGCGGCGCTTTCATTTTCAAAATGCAAGGCAAAACTTCCAAATTATTATTTGTGAATAATTCGTAAAGTGTCATGCCAGCACCACCAATTAAAACGGAACATCATCGTATTGGTCTTCTTCGGCTGGTGCTGTTGTGTCAGCAGTTCCGGCAGGAAAGAACTTTTTCAATTCATTATATGTGTAGTCATCTTTTGTTTTAACTGTTACCACTACACGGCAGGCGATATTATAAAGTTCCGTCAAGTCGGAAAGATTTTCTTTTCCGCAGACCTTGCAAATTCTTGCAAAATAGCCAAGCTCCTTATTGCGGAAAATGTCATTTCTATTAAAAATGAAAAGGTTATGGAAAACTTTTTTCCCAGCATAAGCACCATCGGCAACTTGCCAAACAAGTTTTAAATATTCCTCATTGTTCTTTGTTTTTGCAATTTCGGCATCAACTACCATTAACAAGTAGTCCCCTGCTGGCAATACATCATCTCCATTAAATTCTGTTACTTCATTTGCATTAAAAATAAATGCGGTCTTTTTTACTTCACTCATTTTAAATTCTCCTTTATTTTTTATTTTTTTGCTTCTCCCTTTCTTAGAAAAATGTGGTTGCATTCTAAGTTAGAATTAATATAGAAAAATGTTTAGTTTTTTGGAATATAAAAGCCCTCGTTGGCTAATTCTTCTATGCTCCATGTTCCGTTAACATCAGGATCAATAGGATAGCCAATTTCGCAGTTAATAACTTCCACTTCAACGCTTATGTTTGCTTCTGAACTTACTGCATAAAAACAAATATCCTCATAATTTTCAAAATCTTTCTTATGCTTATCAAGGGTTGCTTCTAATTCTATATTCAACCAGTTTTGTATTGCATTATTATAAGCAGGATTGATAATGTATTTATTTGAACCCTTAATTAATTGTTCATGCGCTTCTTGCATTGCATTAATATAAAAACGCTTAAAGTTCTCTATATTTTGTTCCAAGTTGTTTTGTTTGACCTCTTTAGCACAATCAGGACAAAGAATATCAAAATTTAACTCAACAAAATCTTTGTCTTCTAAGTTTTCATTATCCCAAAAATACTCGTATTTTCCACATTTGCTACATGAATATAAATGGTCATCTTTGTATTCTTCAAAGTCATCAAGGAATTTTGTAACTACTTCTGCAATCTCAATTGCAAGCGCTTCATCAATGCCAGCGTTAAACTTAATGTCAGCACATTTTTTAAATTTGACATCATCACCATCAATAACTAAACATACACCATTACGCTTATATTCTTCATCAGTGTAATGAATACCATTCTGTGCATTATAAAAGCTTGGAATAATGCTTTCATTAGCATCATCAATTGAAAATTCATAGTAAGGCTTGAAGTTTAAATTATCATCATAATCAAATAATTTTAAATTTACATCCTCAACCGCTTTTTTAATTTGTTCTTTATCAAATTTCATTTTTATTTCTCCTTGTTTTAGTGGTTAGCATTATTGCTAACCACTTTATTTTACATATAACAATTAATATAAAAAAAAGTAAGTCTTGCTATTAGCGTTTGGTTCTATTCACTTTTTTATAAAATCCAAGTTCAAGCAATCCGTCAAAGTGCAACTGCTTTAAACCAATGCTGTTACTGATGTAAAGAATTTTATGCTTACCATGTTCGATAAATTCTTCTTCATTCATATCATCAGTATAAATAAAATCAATATCATTACCTAATTTAAATACTTCTTTCCAGCGTTCAACAGCTTTTTCGGCTTCACGGTGTGCAAAATCTTCAATTGCTTTAAAGTTAACCTTATAACCATAAAACGGGTTTTCACGGAACCAGCAATAAAAAACATCATAAAAGAAACATTGCAAAGAAGCTCTGTGGAACCGAATAAAATCATTTTCGGTAAGTTCAATCACATCATCATCAATTTCATTTTCATTAATCATTTTAATAATTCCTTTGTGTTTTAAAATTTAAAGACAAAACGTCCCTAAGCCTATGTTGCCTTAACATACGCCAATTGTTTTTATTGGGAAAAATTCAGGTGCACCTTGTAAAGCTGAAAAAGAGTTTTGCTTCACTCCGGATTGAAACTTGCGCCCTCTCTGCTTTACATTACTTAATATAGCATTGTAAGCTTAAATTGCAAGTGAATCTTAGAAGAAATACGTAAAAATATTTTATCTTTTTAAGTCATTCGTAATTACATTTTATCACATCAATAACTAAGTTTCTCTAAGTAATCTAACTTAGAAATAAGGATAACACCGCCATCATTAGCATTGCAACAGCATTATAACTAACCCTCACATGTCAAACGCATTTCTTGATTATCTTTCATGGTGCATTTTTTGACTTGGAAAATGAAAATTGCGATATAAGCCACGCTAAGCCCATGAAAAGGGTCAAAAGGTATTATTGTACCGGTAACGGCTAATTGCGCTCTATGGCGCTGGAAAGTGCCTTAAATTTGAAATGACGATTTTTGAATGATTTTATGACTGTTTCAATTAATCTATTTCAAAAAATCGCACTTCATAACTGATTGTATATCACTTAATTACATGCAACACGACAAAAATAAAAAACGGTGTGTTGTTTCCAACATCACCGCCTTTTCTCGTAAAAACCGGGTTTACTGCCAGACCAGCACCCTATACAGTCGGTTTTTAACTAATCCTCTTGGTTTTGCGCCCTCTTCTGTTGACGCATAAAAATTTATTGCGTTATGGTAGTTTGTTTGTTTTCCGCTGGCATCCGGTGCTATGAACATAACCGCACTTGAAAACGGCACTCCCTTAGCCTTGCGTTTCAGTGGAATACGTGGCAGTTCAAAACTAACACCGTCCACCAGCACAATTTTTAGCCGATCGTCAAATACCACAATTTCTTTAACTGTTTCTCTTAGTAAGCTTGAATAGCTATCATCGTCCAAAAGCTCATCCGTGAAGTTTATTTTTCTAAGTTTATCAAACAAAACTTGCTTTTCTGCATCATCGTTATTTTTTTCTGCAACTTCTGCTTCAAGTATTTTTTCTTCCAATACCTTTAACCGTTCTGCATTTTCTGCAAACTTGGATTTAAAAATATCTTCATTCAAATTAAACTTGGTCAACTGGTCAAAAAGTAAGTTCATCTGATTTTTAAGGTTATCACGTTCAGTAACCAACTTTTCTTTATCAGGTGAATTGTAATTTAACTTGTTGTTCTCATGTTCGATAAACTTAATGGCAAACAATGCTTGCAGGGTTAACAGTAAGTTATTATCTCCTTGTTCAATTCTAATTCTGCTTGCAGTGCATTTCTTATCATGCAAAAGAATTGTTTTTTTGCAGAAATATACAATCCCACGATCATTAACCATTACTAACTTACTACCGCAATGACCGCACTTGAGATAACCACTAAGCGGCAGGAAGTGCCGTTTTGCTTTACCTTTGACGTTATATTTTTGCCGTCCGCTTTTCTCTTTCCTGTCGGCTACAATCTCATTAGCTTTTTTCCACTGCATATAACTAATCGGCGCATTGCTTACATTAATGCACTGGATAATATTTCCAACCTCATTTTTACGCATTCCAGTGTAAGCAATGTTTTTCACAATGTTATATATGGAACTTTCGTAAAAACACTTGCCACTTGCAAGGTGAATATACTTACTGTTCAGGGTATGCAGAATTTCGGCGTAAGTTTTTCCAGCGACAACCGAATTAAAAACATATTTGACCGCTTCGGCTTTTTCAGGGTCGAATGTCAACAACTTTTCTTTGCTGTCCCAAATAGTACCAAACGCATTGCTAAAAGTAATGCCCTTTTCTTTTTTGGCTCGAACTACCTTAATGCTCTGTTCCTTGCGTTCTGTAAGTTTCTTCATCTCGTAAGTTGCAAGAAAGCGGTGCATAGCGATATCTATATCATTGTCGATGAAGTCAATTTTATTACTTTCGACTTCCACCAGTGCAACAGAATTTTCTTTTAGTTTTGAAAGAAAATACAAGTCCAGTTTTGCCAGCGGTGACGGATTGCGGTATAGCCGTGTCCGTTCATTAGTGACAAAAAAATCTACATTGGGCAGAAGTTCAAAGGCGGCGGCAAGGTGCTTTTTATACTTTTTGCGTCCTTTTGTCCGTTGTTCCTTGTCCCACTTCAACCACTCCGCATCTGTGGCGGCGTAAGCGTGCCCCTCTATTGAATCGTCATATAGTTCTGATGAAGTGTTTTTATCCTCAAACACGCCGACAACGGTAATTCCGTTTTTGTCGCACCAGTTCCGGCAATTGCTAATCTGCTGTTCAATACTTGCAGAATTTTCTTCATGTCCAAATGATTGCCGAGCGTAAATTACAGCCTTTTTTCCGTTCAGTTCTTGCATTTTCTTGTCTCCACCTTAATTTAAACCGTTGATAATCAATTTTCAAGCCATCAACAGTTATTTTATGATGTAATGGTCGTGATTGCGATCATCGCAATACTCGCGGGAATGCTGCTGCCCGCGCTGAGCAAGGCGAAGAAACAGGCGCAGGCTGTCTCATGCGCATCCAATCTCAAGCAGCTGGGACAATGTTTCAACGGGTATGCGGGAGACAATCAGGATTATTTTCCCACAGGCAGACAGGAGCGTTCGTCCGCGGACGAACTCTGGAATACAGTAACCGGTCCGATCACCTGGATGGTCGCGCTTCACCCCTACGCGGGAATCAAAAGCAATCAATACGGACTTTGCCTCTACCCTGTCAACTCGATCTATGTCTGTCCGGGAATGCTCATCCGTGACAATCTGGGATACCAGGCATACGGCTACAATCAATTTCTTTTCGGCGTAAAGACGGATGTCAGCGGCACAGTCACAACCTCCATAGGAGACTACCAGATCCCGAAATCAGGAAAAATAAGATCCCCGTCGCAAAGTCTTGTCCTGACGGACAGCCGATACAGCCATGACGTTGAAATCGCCAGAAAAAAAGGGTGGTATCTCATAACGAATCCGACAAGACAGGTCTGCTACCGTCATTCAAGGCAGACACGCTCCTTATATACGGACGGGCATGTTCAGGCGGACACCCCGCAGACGCTGAATCTGGAATATTACTGGCTGTCTTATTTCCCGTGGAACTACAAAAATGCCGCAACCTCCAAAGCCGCGGGAGCCGCTCTCGGGACATACCGGTACGGCTATGCGCCCTATTAAGTTTCTCACAATACAAATAAAATACAATCAAGGAACTCTGGACAATGAAAACACAAATCCCTCTGCTGCTGGCTCTCCTGCTCGCAGGAACAGGCCCGCTGCTGTCCGCCTATGATCTCGACAACAGGGCGCTGACGCCTGTCACGCATGAAGAAACACCCCGCCATGCTCCGCTGAAGCTGGTTGAGAACGGAGAACTCAAGTTCGCAATCATCACAGACAAAAAGGCGGAAAAGAACGGCAGAACCGGAAAAAGCATCGCCCCGGCGGTCAGAATCCTGACGGAGGCATTCCAAAAGACAACGGGCAAAACGCCGGAAGTCTTCGACATCACGGAAACGGAGAAGGCAGGAAAATACCCGTTCCAGCTTGTGGTCGGGGACAATCGGATCGTCCGCAGAAACGGAATTGATTTCATGAAGCTCCCGGACCAGGGATTCGTAATCAAGAGCTTCCCGCAAGGCGTCATCATCGCAGGGCACGACTCCTCGCTGATCGAAGATTATAACCGGGATCCCCTGGACAGGCGCGGAACCAGTCCCGGCACTTTGTACGGCGCGGTGGATTTCACGGAACGCATTCTCGGCATACGCTACTTCTATCCCGGTGAATACGGCACCTATTATCCGCAGATAAAAGAGCTTGCCATTGAACCGCTCCATTATACGGACCACCCCCGCTTCAACACACATGGAGGACGATGGTATTTCTGGGCCGCCGTCAGCACGGATCAAATGCTGAAACAGTGGGAACCGACCATGGGAAAGCTGAAAAAGCAGGATACCGGCTTTCTGGACTTCTGGCGCGTCGGCGGCACAGCTCCGGCAGGAGGACAGCACTGTCCGCGCCCCGAAAAGATGGCGGCATCCTATCCGGACAAGCTCAAAACGATCTTCTACACCTCTCCGAACGGAAAATTCTGGTACAATCCAAAACAACACATCGGCAACTATTACAATGTGCTGGATCTCCGTTTCGCAGACC
Source organism: uncultured Lentisphaeria bacterium (assembly GCA_949282305.1). Classification (GTDB taxonomy): domain Bacteria; phylum Verrucomicrobiota; class Lentisphaeria; order Victivallales; family UBA1829; genus UBA11452. The sequence goes on from CASDPB010000015.1 coordinate 6,945, forward strand.
TGCTGCTGGATGCGTACAAAGCCTACTATGACTCCAGAGGCAAAGACGACAGGGGAGGATTCGGTTCCGGCCTGAACAACACTTCCCTCTCCTTCGGAATATGCGACACCTATATGCCGCTCTCGGAAGTCATTCATGACCCGATCGTCAAGGAGCTGAACCTGATTACGGACAGCGACGTCAGGCGCGGCAAAGACGCGGAAATGGCAAATGTCTACGGCCGTTTCTATCAATATCTTGCCAACGGGGTGAAAAAAGAGCTGCCCGGAAGGAAGCTCTGGATTCTCGCCTACTACAATACAAAATTCGCTTCGCTTGATCCGCGCTGGAAACTGCCGGACAACATCGAAGTCAATCTCTGCATTGGCGATCTTCCCCTGAAGACCCGCAACAAGGCGGCAATGGAAAAAGCCCGCCGGATTTTCAGGGAATGGTATGAAGCCCTCGGCGGACGTCCGGTTCAAAAGGTCTGGCTCTACAATTCGCGGAACAACCCCTTTGCGCGCGCGGTCGCCGGAGAATTCACGGGAGATGTCCCGAAACTTTTCGGAAAATACCTCGGGCGCGACGGAAATCTGTTCTTCGACTACGACGGGGCACATGACATCTGGTATTATTACTGGTCCGCCTACGCCGACGCCCGTAGCCAGTGGAATCCGGACTGGGATGTGGACGCCGGAATCGACGAGCACTGGAACCTTTTCTACGGTCCCGAAGCCGGTCCTTTCCTGAAGGAGTTCCACCGTCTGCTCAAGAAAAACTTCATCGAGCACTGTGTCCCCTCGGATGAAGCGGTTCCGGCCTATCCTCCGGCGGAAATCGACAAAATGGAAAAAATGCTCAAGGAGGCGGAAAAAGTTCTGAAACCGGATTCCATCGAAATGCGCCGCTTCCGCCATCTTGCCGCGCCATGGCCGAAGAACTTTGAGTCGCAGCGTGTCCGTCTCGCCTATGAACGTCCCGTCTATGACGTGCACCGTCTGCTTTCAGGAGAAAAGCCGGCGCTGGACGGCAATCCGGACGAAGCATTCTGGCAGAAGATCAAGCCTCTTCCCCTCATCAGCCCGAAAGGTTCCTCAAAAGCGCCTGCTTATCCGGCGGTCGTCAAACTCGCATGGGACGACAGCGGAATCTACGGAATGTTCCAGGCGGATTATCCGCCGAAAGCCGATTCAAAATGCGACGTATGGAACAATGACAGCATCGAAATGTTTCTTTCGCCCGGACTGAAAAAAGAGGCAAAGTATCAAATCGCCTTTGACACGGTCGGACAGCGCTTCTCCGCGATGGAGCGTCTGCTTCCCATTCCCCAGCCGGTCGATCTCTCATGGAAGGCGGAAGGATTCGTGTTCAAAAATCAGGTTTCACGGGAAGGCTGGACGGCGGAATTTCACATTCCGTTCCGCATCTTTGAAGGCGGGGCGCCCGCGGTCTATGACTCCTGGAATTTCAATCTCGTCCGAAACAAACTTTCCGCGCCGAAGGAGTGCTCGGGAAGCTCGCTCACGATGGGCAACAACCATAACCTCAACATGTTCGGCTTAATCAGATTTGCCGGAAAAGGAGAATGACAATGAATCTGAAACATGGAATCCTCACAGTCCTCGCAGCCGCGGTACTGATCCCCGTAGCGGCACAGGAACAGGTCAAGGCGGAAATCAGAAAAGGCAGTGCGTATCAGCCGGAAACCTACTCCATGATGCTCAGTCTGCCGGTCTCAAACAGGCACAACACTTATAAACTCTTCCTCGGCAGCAAAAAACCGGTCGGGGAGAAGCCGCCGCAGACTGTTTGCAGTGTCGACAATGGAAAGCGCGCCAGTTTCACCTCGCTCGTCAACTGGCTGAAAATCAAGGTCAACGGAATTGATTTCAGCAGACTTCCCATACAAAAGGAGAATGTGAAGCTCTGGCAGGACGGGGAGAAGAAAGGATTTGAGTTCGCGCTGAATTTCGACGGAGCCAAAATGCTTTTCCGTCTCTATATGCGCCCGGATTCCGGCGTTCTGTGGGGGGAACTCCTGCCCGCCCTGAATACGCTCGAACCAGTGAAAACAGCCTCAATTTCATTTACCTGCCTGCCCTCTCTCCTTGCCATGAAGGACAAAAAAGTCCTGTTCAACAACGTCTATCATCATGAGGCGAAAACTCCGGCAAAAACCTACGGGCAGTATCCGCAGGGACAGGCAATCACAGCCGCAGACACTTATTTTGTATTTTATGACACTCAATTCGACGGCAGTAGCGATGACAAGGGAATCGGTCCCTGCATGGTCATCGCCGACACGGAAACCATGCAGAACGGCAAACTGCATCAGCCCAACGCATGGACAGCCACGGTGGAATACAATCTGAAACCGGATTTCAAGATTTTCAAATTCGGCATCTGGCAGAAAAACAGCCGAATCTCCAATGCGGATTTCTTCAAGCTGCTGGAAACGGAAAAAGCGGCATTCACACTCTGAAAAATAAAAGCATAGATCGCAAAGCCGGATGGGGCGCCACGCCGCATCCGGTTTTATTCATGCAGAAATGATTTCCGCACCGCAATATTCCGCATGACGTGACGGGGCTGTCGCAGGTTTCGCAGAACAGAATGCGTCTGCTGCAGAATATGGGACCCGTATGCGGGAGCGGCTTCTCCGGAAAGTTTTCATGCTGCCGACCGGCTCCGCACTGCAACGCCATGCGGAATGATCGTTTCAAGCAGTTTGTGGGAAGACAGCGCGGCACGGAAAAAATCTCTAAAAAAAATTAGATATTCCTAATTTTTAAGCTTGAATTTATTTAAAACACTTATACATTAATGCCGAAAAAGCGGTAGAGGATCTTTCTTTCCCCTCCGGAAACATAAAACTTAGTTAAAGCTAATTAAAAGGCAAAAAAAGCCGAGGAGATCAACATGATGAAGTGTGCAGTGCTGCCGGAATGCAGCCGCGTAAGATTCACATTGATAGAACTTTTAATCGTAATAGCGATTATCGGAATTCTTTCCGGAATGCTGCTGCCCGCCCTGAACAAGGCAAGGGCAACGGCAAGAGCCACCAACTGCCTCAACAATCTGAAACAGATCAACAGCGCCGACGCCTTATACCAGAATGATTACGGGTATTTTGTGCCGAGCTCGCCGGGAATGACCGGCCCGGTGGGGGAACAGGTCTGGTGCGGAACCCGTTCAAAAAACGGTTATGATTTCACGCAGGACGGTCTCCTTTCCCCCTATCTGAAAAAAGCATCGGAGGGAACCGCTCTTACAGACGAGGCGCAGAGGAATGTCATGTTCTGCCCGGATCCGAATATTCTGACTCTTCTAAACGGAAACGCCAGAGTCAAGTACACGGTTTCCAATTCTCTTTCGGGGGGATATGGAGCCGGAGGCATACATGGATGGTCAAGCGGCTACACGATCCTGAACATGACAGTGGAAATGCGGAAGCCGGGAAGCATCAAAAGTCCCTCACGCATTGTCAGCTTCGGTGAAAGCGCCGGTTCAGGCATGGGCATGACCTTCACAACTTACACCACATACTTCGGGATCGACAATGCTACCGTCTGTTTCCGTCACAACAGGACAGCCAATCTGGCATGGGCGGACGGACATGTCAACTCCATGCGTCCCGCTTATCTGAGAACTGACGGCGTTGCGGAACAATACCAGGTGGGCGGTCTTGCCACTCCCGGATGGAGCGGCACATTGCAATGCGGCAATGACTACTACTTCAATCCCGACAGCGAATACATCAATGAACACGGCGATACGAAATAACGGAGGACAATTATGAAAAAACTTATGATTCCGGGACTCCTTGCCGTCTGCATCGCAATCTGCTGGAACGTGATAGGGCATGAAGCGGACACCAATCCCGCGCAGGAAATTCCCCTGGAGGATCAGAAAAAAAGAAGCGAACTTCTTCAGCTTCTGGAGGAGACCAGGCAATTATACAATGGCAAAGGCAGCGCCGTTCTCAGAAAATGCTTCAAACAGACAGCGGAAGATACCGAGCTCTGCAAAATCGCCGGTCTACCGGATCCGGTGGACGAAAGCCTTGCACTCCTGGAAGAAAACGGCCGGCATCTGAATTTTTCCGTGATACAGATTTATGTCCCCGGCACCCCGAAAAACAGGATTTACCATATCAACGCAATGCTGCTTCCTTCCGGAAAAAAGGTCAGGCTGACATTGCTGAATGAAAAGGGGCGCTACTCCCTGACACGAATATCAGATCAATAACCGGCTGAGGCGGCTGGTCAGTCCGCAGAGGCGGAATCCGCCAAACAGGAGCGGCATCCGCCCCGGAAACTCACAACCGGAAAATGGCTCCGATCTTGCGCCCGAGCAGGATTCCCGCCGCGCCAAGCGTCGCCGCCATGAATGCCATGGTCCAGACGCCGAACGCACATGCCGTAACCGGTCCCGACCCCAGGATCAGCGAGAGTTCAAAAATCGCGCGCGTGATCGGGAAGAACTCCGCTTTCTGCGCAAGAATCAGGGAGTCGGAAACTTCCAGCATCGAGAAACTGAATGCAAACAGCCCGCCGACCACAATGTTGGCGGCAATCAGAGGCAGCGTCACCCGCCGCAAAGTCTGAAACGCATTCGCTCCAAGATTGCGCGAGGCGAATTCCAGTTCCTCGGGAGTCTGTTCCAGACCCGCCGTCACGGAACGCACCACATACGGCAGACGCCGGATCGCATAGGCAGCCGCCAGCAGAAGCAGGGGATTGTCAACAGGGTTGAACAAGTCATGCGCCCAGGAATATTTCACGGACATGCCGAGGTATCCGAATGCAATGACAATCCCCGGCACTGCCAGCGGCGTCATTGCAAGAATATCCAGAATGAAAGCGCCGCGGAAACGCCAGCGGACCACGATCAGGGAAAGCAGGATTCCGACCGCCAGGGCGAAAAGCATCGCAAGCGAGGAATATTTGAGGCTGTTCACAATGCTCGGCAGGACAATCTTATGCGACAACGCATTGTCGAAATGCAGAAATGTCAGATGCTCCGGCAGAACCGTCCCATACCAGTTGCGGGAAATCGCAGTCAGAATCAGCGCGATATGGGGAGAAACCGCGGCAAGCGTCACCGCAAGGAACGCCAGCGGCGCAAGAATCTTCCCGAAACCGCGCGCGGGAACGGCGGACGAGGAGGCGTGGCCCTTGACTGCGGAAGCGGCTCCGCCTGAAGAGAGGGCAAGGCGCGACAGCAGATACATGACCAGCGCCAGCCCCAGCATCACGACCACCAGCGTATAAGGCAGCGGGTTCGTCTCCAGCTCCGTAATCCCGTTGAACACCTGCACCGCCGTTGTGCGCGTGTAGCCGAACATCAGCGGCGTCCCGAGTTCCGTGAAACTCCAGATCAGGACAATGCTCCCTCCGGCGAGAATCCCGGGTTTCAGAAGCGGAACCGTGATCCGCCGCAGCCGGTACCAGCGTCCCGCGCCCAGATTCCTCGCCGCCTCGTTCATCGCCGGGTCAATGTTGCCGAGCGACGTCACCAGATTCAGGTAAAGGATCGGATACAGATGCAGCGCCTCAATGAAACAGATCGACCAGAAACGGCCGTTTCCGCCGAGAAAGTCGATCCGCTCCAGACCGAATTCCACAAGAATCGTGTTGATTACGCCGTAATGCCCGAGAATCTGCATGAAGCCGAGCGCGCCGACGAACGGCGGCAGGATCATCGGAAGCATCATGGCGAGATTGCACACGCCCTTCCCCGGAAAATCCAGCTTGTCATAAATCAAGGCAAGCGGCAGAGAAATCAGAAACACAAGAAAGGTCGTCACGACTGCCAGCAGAAAGGAATTCAGCAGTCCTTCCAGATAAAGGGGGTTGCGGAAAACTTCACAAAGCAGATTCCAGCGGAGCCCCTCCTCCACCACGGTGTAAATCGGAAGAAGCAGAAAAACGGCGAAGCACACAACGATCAGCGCAACGGTCAGCAGTTTCAGAATTTTCGTATTCATCTCATTTTCCCTCCTTTGCAAGAACCGCCGCTTTCAAATACTGTTTCCGCGCATCCCCGCTCCATTTCCGGCAGACCTCCGCGACATCCACGGCGGAACGTGTGCCGGAAGTCTGAAGCGACGCCGCGGCGGCGGCAGCCTCATGGTAGGCAAACGGCAGCCGGTTGAATTCCGCCATTGCCTGCGGAACGGACTGCGGGCCGCCGGCTTTGATGATCTCGCGCCACGCATGACGCAGTTCATCCTGCACGTCCAGCGTCAGACAGCGGATCAGGATACGGATCATGCTGAAATAGCGTCCGGTCCATTCGGGATGATAGGTAAAGGAAAGGCCGGATTTGTAGGGATAGTAATCGGGATCGGCGCGCAGATCCCTGTATTTGTCTTCGTAAAGATCCATGCGGACAGGAGAGCGGCGCAGTGCATATTTCCGCGGCCCTCCCGGTGTCCCGAGCTTGAAATCCAGCAGTTTCTGTCCGTCAAGCCCGATCATGAAATCAAGAAACGCATGTGCGACTTTCCTGTTCGGCGCTCCGCGCAGAAGCTGAATCGGGTCGGCGGAAACCGCCGTTCCACCTTTGGGAGCGACATAGAAAATCACTGGTTTTCCCCCCATCTGAAGCGCATTCCACTCCTGTTCCGTCAGACCGTAGAAATCAATCGCCATGCCGACCGCCGCCGCACCGGAGGCAACGTCGCGCGTGACCTTGCCCGCGCTGTCCGTAATCGTGCGGGTATTCGCCATGATGCGTTTGATCAGATTCATGCCGTCCGCCCACCCTTTGTCAAGATGTTCCGGCAGGGGCTTCACTCCGGCGGGAACCGCCTCGTGCATCGCCTGCTGAAGAATCGTCTCGTAACATTTGTTCGCCGATCCGGATTTCGTGGGATCGGCAGTGACCACCGTATTGAAAAACTCCGGCTTTCCCAGATCGCTCCAGCGTTTCGGAGGAACCGCGCCGAGCCCGGCAAGCTCCTTCAGACGGTCCGCGTTGTAGCAGATGCCGAAACTGGCGAGGCACACTCCGTAATAGCGCCCTCCGGCGTCATAGATCACATCGCCGCCGAATTTCTGCGGTATCACATCCGGCTTGAAATATTCGGGATGACGCGCCTGAAGTCCGCCGTCCACGGCAAAACCGCGCGCGGCGTGCTTTCCCTGATCGTAGGTGCCGCCTCCCGCAAACAGGTCGATTCCGATTCCGACCTCGGACTCCAGAAACTTCCGGCGTGCCAGTTTCGCTTCCGCGTCCGCATGAGGATCTGTGTCAATCTTCGGGTTGCTGTAGGCGGCGGCGATATTCGCATTCCATTCGGGATTGGACTTGTCGCTGTTCCAGAAATGCCGGAACTCCGCCTCAAAGCGGTCGGCGATATAGCGGACAATGTCCGAGGTGCCGCCGGGAGCGCGCCAGTCCACCACGACCTCACGCCCGTATTTCTCCCTGTAATATTTCCGGAACCCCTGTTCCAGCTCATGTTTCATCGGTTCGCTGTGTGCGCTGATGATGACGACGGTATCCGCCTCATCGGTATTCGTTTTGACGCCGCCCGTATCCCGGCGCAGCAGAAACGGCAGAGCCAGCACAGCCAGCAGGAGCAGAATCGCAAAAACAATCCGGTATTTCATCGTGCGCCTCAGTCCTCAAGAAGAATGATGTTCTGCGGCAGAACCGACAATGTATACCGTTTTCCTGTCTCGCGCAGTTCGGAGGAATCCTCGTTCACATCCAGAATCCTGCCGTTCTCCGTACGGAACTTGAGTTCACAGCGTTCCCCGAGAAAAGTTCCGGACAGGTATTCCGCTTCAAAACAATTTACGGAAGGCACCGTAGAGTTCACGCTGATGTTTTCGGGACGGATCAGAACCGTGCGTCCTTTTTTCAGCTCAAGATGCGAAGAGTGAAGCACGCCGATCTCCGACCTGATCCGGAGCATTGCATTTTCTTCCCCGTCGACCACGCCCTCCAGCAGGTTGACGTCCCCCAGAAACGAGGCGGCAAAACGGGAACGGGGCTTTTTGTAAAGCTCCACCGGCGAACCGATCTGCTGAATCGCCCCCCGGTCAAGCAGGGCGATCCGGTCGCCCATGCTCAACGCCTCGCGCCGGTCGTGCGTCACATAAATCGCAGTCAGGGAACGTTCCCGGCAGATGCGCGCAATCTCGCTGCGCATTTCGTCACGCAGTTTCGCGTCCAGATTGGAAAGTGGCTCGTCCAGCAGAAGCACCTGAGGATCGACGGCTATCGCACGCGCCAGCGCAATTCTCTGCTGCTGTCCGCCGGAAAGCGACGGGACTCTGCGGTTCGCAAAATCCGACATGCGGACCAGCGCCAGCGACTCCATGACCTTCTCCTCAATCACTTTTTTCGGCGCCCCGGCTGCGCGCAGTCCAAACGCCACATTTTCAAACACGGACAGGTGCGGCCACAACGCATAATTCTGAAAGACCATCGCCGCCTGCCGTTTTTCCGGCGGCAGAGAGGTGATGTCGCGGTCATCGAAAAAGATCGAACCGGAGTCCGGTTCCACGATGCCGGCAAGAATCCGGAGCAAAGTGGATTTCCCGCATCCGGAAGGCCCGAGCAGGAAAAAGAGTTCCCCTTTTCCGATTTCAAGATCAAGCGGCAGAAGGACGGGCACTCCCTTCTGATAGGATTTGGCAATACCCGATATTTTTACAGAAGCAGACATAGGCTGAGTTTCAAGTTATAAGTTCCAGTTTTCAAGAAATGACAATGATATAATGTAGTGCAAAAGCAGTTCTTTTAAAGAGCGGGAATCCGATATGGACGTGAAATCTTCAAACATTCCCTTCCGGAAATCCGGCACCGGGGGAAACGGAACAGGTTCACCGTGCAGAAAACGGTTCCATATCCCGGAGCGCCGCCGTCCGGCAGTTTCACAGATACCTCCCGGTACGGCTCTGCGGACTGTTTCTGATCTCTTCCGGAGTTCCGGCGGCAACGATTCTGCCGCCCTCTTCACCGCCGCCGGGCCCCATGTCAATCACATAATCGGCATTGCGTATGACATCCAGATCATGCTCGATCACAATGACGGTCGCCCCGTTTTCAATCAGTCTCCTGAAGACTCCGAGAAGTTTCCGGACATCCAGCGGATGCAGACCGATGGTAGGTTCGTCGAATACGAAAACGGAATCCGACTGTGTTCTGCCCATCTCTCCGGACAGCTTCAGCCGCTGCGCCTCGCCGCCGGAGAGACTCGGCGTTTCCTCTCCAAGCGTCAGGTATCCGAGCCCCAGTTCCTGCAGAACCTTCAGTCTCTGGTGAACCACTTTCAGCTTCCCGCAGACCCCCAGCGCCGTATTGATGTCCATGTCCATCAGCTCCGGCAGGGAACAGCCGTTTCCCGGAGGACCGGGAAGTTTCACCTCGCCGGCGGCTTTCGCATACCGTCCGCCCCGGCATTCGGGACAGGGAATCTCCACATCCGGCAGGAACTGCACGTCAAGGCTGATCACTCCCGTTCCGTCACATGCGGGACAGCGCAGCTTGCCCGTATTATAGGAAAAGTCTCCGGCTTTGTAACCGTATTTCTTCGCATCGGGCGTCCTTGCAAAAATCTTCCGCAGTTCATCGTGCACGTTGGCATAAGTCGCCACGGTGGAACGCACATTGATGCCGATGGGCGTGGCGTCAATCAGTTTCACCTGTCCGATTCCGCCGGCATCCACGGCAATGACATGCTCCGGCAGTTTCCGGTGCGCGATCGCCGCCTCCAGTCCCGGAATGAGACTTTCGAGAATCAATGTCGTCTTGCCCGAACCGGATACGCCGGTCACGACCGTCAGTCTTCCTTTGGGAATATCGACCTCGAGCGGTTTGACGGTATGGATCGCCGCAGTGGACAGATGAATTCTTCCCAGGGAAAAGAGATCAGTTCCGGCACTCTTCCCGAGCTTCACTGCGGAAGCCCCGGAAAGAAACGGGCCGATCAGGGAATCACGGTTCTTCTCTATTTCCGCAATGGTGCCCTCCGCGATGACCCGTCCCCCGTCCGCCCCGGCATGAGGTCCCATCTCAATCAGCCAGTCCGCTTCCGACAACACCTGAATATCATGATCGACCAGCACCACGGAATTGCCGTCCGCGACCAGATCGCGCATGACGCCGGTCAAACCGGAAAGATTGGAGGGATGCAGACCGATCGACGGCTCGTCCAGGACATAAAGAACGCCGGTCGTCCGGTTGCGCACCGCGCGGGCAAGCTGCATCCTCTGCCGCTCCCCGGTGGAAAGCGTGGAAGCCGCACGGTCAAGCGTCAGATATCCGAGCCCCAGATCCAGCAGACGCTTTGCCGCTGTCCGGAAGGATTCGCAGATGCTTTCCGCCATCGGGCGCATCTCCTCCGGCAGTGAAGCGGGAACGCCCTCCACCCATCCGGCAAGCTCCGAAAGAGTCATGCCGCAGGCATCGGACAGCGAAATCCCGCGGATTTTCGGCATTCGCGCTGCGGCGGAAAGGCGCGTCCCACCGCAGTCGGGGCAGACATCCTCACGCAGAAACTTCGCAACACGCTTCATTCCCTGCTCGTCCTTGACCTTCGCCAAAGCGTTTTCCACGGTTCGGACGGCATTGTAATATGTGAAATCAAGCTCTCCGGCAGTATCGGAGTTCTTTGCCTTGTAAAAAATATGTCTCTTCTCCGCAGGGCCGTCGTAGACAATCTCCTTTTCCCGCTCCGTCAGCCGGGAAAAGGGCACATCGGTGCGTACCCCCATCGCGCGGCAGACGTCGGTCATCAGCGACCACATCAGCGAATTCCACGGGGCCACGGCTCCCTCGTCAATGGAAAGCGACTCATCCGGAACAAGTGTCGCCCGGTCAACGGTCCGCACGATTCCGGTTCCGTCGCAGACGGGACAGGCTCCCCGGCTGTTGAAGGCAAGTTCCTCGGCGGACGGCGCATAAAACGCCGCTCCGCATTCCGGGCAGACCAGCTCCCGTTCCGCGGCGACCGCCAGCGACGGTTCCAGATAATGCCCGCGGGGACAGCGATGGTTTGCCAGCCTGGAAAACATCAGGCGGAGACTGTTCAGCAGTTCCGTTCCCGTGCCGAAAGTACTGCGGATGCCGGGCACGCCCGGACGCTGATGCAGGGCAAGCGACGCGGGGACATACAGCACCTCGTCCACCGACGCCTTCGACGCCTGTGTCATCCGCCGTCTCGTATAAGTGGAAAGCGCGTCCAGATACCGCCGGGAACCTTCCGCATACAAGACTCCCAGGGCAAGTGACGATTTACCGGAACCGGACACGCCGGCAATCCCGACGATTTTATTCAGGGGAACATCCACATCTATGTTTTTCAGATTGTGCACTCTCGCGCCGCGGACTTTAATTCTGTCAATCATACAGCCACCTGCGTAACTTCCTTTTCATGATTCAGGGAAGCCATAACATACCATTCCCGGACATTTTTTCAATCGCGGAGAACTGAAATCGGAAATTCGTCCCTGCAAAATCCGGCGGGATTTTCCTGTCATGAAAGTCCTCCGTTCCCGTGTCACGCGCAGATGCCCCCCGGTCGGCGGAATCTAATTTCGCCGCGGACACGGCAAAAACGGGAATATTTTCCGGACTGCAATTTGACAAACTGCGGAAATATTGCCATATTTATAAAAAAGAACTGTCCCCGGAAGCTGCAGACGGGAATCATCCGCGCAAGGCGGGGAAAGCAACGGAAGCCACAGAAAACAAGGAGGTTTTGATGAGTTATCTGGGTGAAAATATCAGGAAACTTGGATTCGGTCTGATGCGTCTGCCGAAGGACGGCGAAAAAATTGATATTGAACAAGTCAAAATTATGGTGGATCGTTTTCTGGACGCCGGATTCACCTACTTTGATACCGCATGGGCTTATCCCGGCAGCGAGGACGCCATCCGGCAGGCACTGGTCGAGCGTTATCCGAGAGAACGGTTCCAGCTGGCAACAAAAAATGCGGCATGGATCAACTGCAAAACCCGGGAAGACGCAATCGCGCAGTTCGACACTTCGTTAAAACAGACCGGCGCCGGCTATTTTGACTTCTACCTGCTTCACAATCTCGGGGAAAGCCGCACGCATTTCTTTGATGACTTTGATTTATGGAGCTTTGTGCAGGAAAAGAAAAAGCAGGGGCAGATCAGACACGTCGGCTTCTCCTTCCATGCCTCCCCGGAGGAACTGGAGGCAATTCTTGCGGCGCATCCGGAGATGGAATTCGTGCAGCTTCAGATCAATTACGCGGACTGGGAAGCGCCCGCCATTCAGTCGCGGGCATGTTATGAAGTCGCGAGACGGCACGGCAAACCGGTAATCATCATGGAACCTGTCAAAGGCGGCATGCTGGCAACGCCCCCGGAATCCGTGGCATCCATCTTCCGGAAAGCGAATCCGGAAGCATCTCCGGCATCCTGGTGCATCCGCTTTGCAGCAAGTCTGGAAGGTGTGATTACCGTCCTTTCCGGAATGAGCAGTCTGCAGCAGATGGATGACAATCTTTCCTATATGAAGAATTTCATTCCCCTGTCGGAAGCGGAGCAGGCAACCGTGCGCGAGGCGCAGGTCGCATTAAGCAGGATTCCCCTGATTCCCTGCACCAGCTGCGACTACTGTGCAAAAGTCTGTCCGAACGACATCGGAATTTCCGGTTCGTTTTCCGCCATGAACAACCTGACTCTCTACGGCAATAGAGAGGCGGCTGCGTTTCAGGAGCGCTGGCTGGTCGGCGGACACGGGAAAAAGCACGCGGTGGAATGTATCAGATGCGGAAAATGCGAACAGGCCTGTCCGCAGCATATCAGGATTCGCGACCGTCTGAAGGAGGTTGCCGAAAAGTTCGAGCAGGTAAAAGGAAGCTGATCCAGGCACATCTCTCCGCGGAAACTGCAATATTTCCGGGGGAAAGAATCTCAAGAAATGGACGGCGGCAGTCACGAAAGACTGCTGCCGTCTTTTTCTTCCTTACCGAAAGATTCCACTTCGGCAATCCGCCGGCGTTTTTCTGTTTCGGGCAGAAACGATGCTTTGAAACTGTTTTTCGCCAATTGGAGCAGTTCGCCGCGATTCAGATGGAACGTATCCGCGCATATCCGCCAGTTCTCATTCAGATACGCCTGAAAATAAGCGGGGTCGTCGGAATTGACAGTCACACACAATCCGGCGTCGAGAAATTTTTTCAAAGGATGCCGCTTCATCTCCTTCACGACATTCAGCCTCAGATTGGATACCGGACACAATGTCAGCGGAACTTGCGTTTCCGCAAGTTTTTTCAACAGGCAGGCATCCCCATCCGCCGCATTCCCGTGATCAATGCGGTCCGTATGCAGAATCTCCAGCGCCTCCTTCACATAGGACGCGGGCCCCTCCTCTCCGGCATGAACCGTGGTATGGAATCCCCGTTCCCTGCATGCGGAATAATACCCGGCAAACCGGGAGGGCGGATTTCCCTTCTCCGCTCCACCCATTCCGAAGCCGGCGATACGGTCATACCAGGGAGCAAGCCGTTTTACAAGCTCCACTGCCTCCGCCTCTGTGCCGGTGCGAAGCACGCTGGGAAGGTAGTAACAAGAAATTCGATCCTTCATTTCATCCACGGCGCTCAGGATGCCTTCCAGGATTTCCTGAAGCCGGACTCCCCGCGCAAGAAAACTCTGCGGTCCCAGAAAAACTTCCGCATGCCGGACATTTTCCACCGCGGCACGTTCCAGATAGGCTTTCGTGACATCATGGAAATCCTCTTCCGTCGTCATCACTTCGCACCCTTTGAAATAGATCTCAAGAAAACCGGACAGGTCGCGGAAACGACAGGCGTTGCGCAATTCATCCGGGGTTTTCCACTTCAGCGGAATGCGGTTGCGTCCGGCAAGCAGGAAAATCATCTCCGGTTCCAGCGTGCCCTCAAGATGAACATGCAGCTCCGCCTTCGGCAGATGCCGGATCAGCGCTGTCCTTTGTAAAACGGAGGCCTTCGTTTGCATTGTCTTGTCCATTGGTTTGATTGAATTGTCCCGTAATTTACCATGACCCGGATGCCGTGTCAAACGGACGGGAAGCCGTTTCCGTCATTGTGCGGAAAAACATCCGCATTTGTAAATTTTCCGGATATTATCCCGGCTGCACCCGGATTTCTTTTGCTTTTTCAAGGATATGCTGTATATTAAAGTTATTCTAACATTCATATTGGCTTTGAAAGGAACCTTCCCATGCCGAAACTTCCTCCATTTGGTTCATCCCGCGACAAAACACCGAAATATACGGTGAAAGAGGTCGCGGAGATGATGGAACTTTCCACCTACACTGTCCGCTATTATGAAAACGCGGGGCTGGTTCCCGATGTGGACCGCTCCGAAGGCAACATCCGGCTGTTTTCCGATTATTCGCTTGGCTGGCTGCGCCTGGTGCACTGTCTCCGCGCGACCGGTCTGCCCATTGAAGGCGTCCGGCGCTATATTGAACTCTGTGCAAAAGGCGATGCCTCGATTCCGGAACGCGCGGAGATTATCTTTGCGCAGGAAAAGAGTCTGCGCCAGCAGTTGAAGGCACTGCATCGGCAGATGGAGGTTCTCAAATATAAAAAGCATTTGAGGTAATTTCAAAATAAAAAATTAAAATCACTCACAGCCATCCCATAGGAAAAGAAAAAGTTGAAAGATGATGGTTCTGGATGCAACTTATATTTCAGCAAAAAAAACAAGGAGCATCCATGAAACCATCAAAGCATAAA
>CASDPB010000016.1 GCA_949282305.1 uncultured Lentisphaeria bacterium
ATAACAAGGTAAGGACAATGCTTCGACAGGCATATGGATACAGAGATCTTGAATATATGCGCCTCAAGATTTTCAACCTACCGAACAACAATCTCAAAATCATCATTTGAGGCGAGTTTTTCACAAACTGCAGAAGAGGCAGATTTTTCCAGGAATCCAGAAACGGCGCCCGCCAGTAGCTTCGTCCGCTGTAGACCACCCCGCGGATCGGCGCGCGCAGCAGCTGTGTCAGGCTGGCACGTTCAAAAAGAGTCGTTTCCTCCGGGGGACCGCTCAGCAGGGAGAGGTTGATCGGGAACAGTCCGTTGCGGAACACCTCCGCCCGGAGCGAGGAATAGGGTTCGCTTTCATGGAAAGTGTCCTTGGGGAGAACCATCAGAATCAGCCGGTGCGTCAGGTTGGAAACGTCGGACATCTTCTGATTGATGAAGATTCCGGTTCCCCGCACTCCGCGGATCAGCCCCTCTGTGCGGAGCAGCTTCAAGGCGCAGTCGATTGTCCGGTGGCTGACCTTGAAATGTTCCGCCAGCTCCAGCTTCGGAGGAAGAGTCCCGTCCGGAAATTGGCCGCGCAGGATGCCGTCCCGCAGAGTGTTGACGACAAATTCCGTCTTTGTCTGATCTTTTCTCGACCGCATTTTCTGATTCTTGTTTTTTATGTGGTTTGATATTGTGGTTTATTGATAAATATGAACATGAAAAGAAGAAAATCAAGTGATGAAAGGGGAAAAAATCCATTTTTTTTGAAAAAACAACGACGTTCCGGCAGTTTCTCCTTTCCGGTTTTTCAACTTTTGCTCCGCTTACACTTGCGAAAAATGATTCTTGGTGTAAGTTATTAGCGGTTTGGATTCATTTGCAAATGGAGTATGATATTGAGCAGGATAAAAAACGATACGGCGGATTCTTCCCCGGAAGTGCGCGGCATGGTCAAGGTGACGAGCCTCGGATGCGCGAAAAATTTTGTGGATACGGAAATCGCGTCCGCTTCTTTTCTTTGTGAGGGATTCGGGCTGACGTCATCGGATGCGGATGCGGATATTCAGTTCATCAACACCTGCGCGTTTCTCGAAGACGCCCGGAACGAGGCGGCGAAAACCATTCGCGGCGTCCGGCGCTGGAAGGAAGCCGCACCGGATGCGAGACGTGTGATCGTCGCCGGATGTTTTGTCGAGTGGGCGGATGCCGCGGAACTTGAAAAATACCCTTATGTGGATGCGTGGATGCGGATTGATTCCGTCGCGGACGCGGGAAAGACTGCCGCCGGACTTCTTGACGGCGCGGCAAAGTTTCCTCAGAAAAAATCCCGTCCCTCCTATCTTTATACCCATGAGACGCCCCGTGTTCAGCTGACGCCCTCCCATTATGCGTATATCAAGATGGCGGACGGGTGCGATAACTGCTGCACTTACTGCAGGATTCCTTCGATTCGCGGAAACCTGCGGAGCCGTGAGCTGAACGATGTCGCGGAAGAGGCGCGCTGTCTGGTGAAGAACGGCGTCAGGGAGCTGATCCTGATCGCACAGGACAGCGGCGCGTTCGGGCGCGACCGGAACGGAAGGCCGTGTCTCGCGGAACTTCTGGAGGAGCTGGACAGGATCCGGGGCGACTTTTACCTGCGGCTGATGTATCTGCATCCGGCAAGCGTGAATGATGAACTGCTCCATGCGATGGAAAAGTCGAAACATCTGATCCGCTGTGTCGAAATGCCGCTTCAGCATATAGCGGAAAATGTTCTGAAAGCCATGCACCGCAAAGTGTTTGAAGCGGAAACGCGCGAAGTCGTAAGACGGATGCGGGAAATCGGTTATTCGATCCGCACAACGTTCATGACCGGTTTTCCCGGTGAGACCGCGGAGGATTTTGAAACGCTCCGCAGGTTTGTGGAGGAAACGGAATTCGAGCGGCTCGGCGTCTTTGCCTATTCGCGTGAAGCGGGGACTCCGGCGGCGGAACTGCCGGGACAGGTTGCCCCGCAGCTCGCGAAACGCCGCCGCAACCTGCTTCTGAAACTTCAGCGCGGAATCAGCCTGAAACACAACCGGGAGCTGATCGGAAGGGAAATTGATGTCATCGTGGATGAAGTGCTTTCCCGGACAAAAGCGGTCGGACGGACTCTGTTCGACGCGCCGGACATCGACAATCTGGTCGTTGTGACTTCCAGGGCTCCGCTTTCCGTCGGGGACGTCGTGAAGGCAAAGGTGACGGAAGCCGCCGAATATGAACTCTGCGCAAAAGCCGTCTGTGAAAAAATGAGAGGAAAACACAAATGAACTGGATGAAGAATCTGCCGAACCAACTGACCGTCAGCCGGATTATCCTGATCTTCTTTTTTGTCCTGCTTGCCAATATCGACGCCAGCAAGATCAATTTCGTCTATATCTCTCCGGGTGTTTCCCACACCTGCCACCTGATCGCATACATCATTGCCATCATCGCGGGAATTACGGACTGGTTCGACGGGTATCTTGCGCGCAAGTACAAGTGTGAAAGCGATTTCGGACGTCTGATGGATCCGCTTGCGGACAAGATTTTCATCGTGGCGACTTTTGTGATGTTTTCCGATTACCGGATTATCCCCGCATGGATCGTGGTGATCGTCATTGCGCGGGAGTTCATGGTGACGGGACTGCGTCTGCTGGCGATCAGCGACGGCATTGTAATTTCCGCCGACAAGTCCGGCAAGATCAAGACAGCGCTTCAGATGTTCGCTCTGCTGATTGCCGGTGCCGGATGGGTCAACCTTTTCGATATCACCCAGCCGGTGATCTGGAATCTCTGGTATGCCCTGATTCTTGTCGTCATGTTCGTCACGCTCTATTCCGGAGTCTCTTATTTTGTCAAAAACTATAAACTTTTCAAGAACAAGTTCTGATTCATGGGCATTGACGGAGATACTTTGACAGTGGTAAACGAAAGAGGGGGCAAGGCGCCCGCGTTCCTGATCGGAATCCAGGATGCGGACTGTTCCCATGCGTCCGCCATGGAGTATCTGGATGAGCTGCGCGAGCTCGTGAACACTCTTGAAATTCCCGTCGCCGGAGAGAAAATCGTTTCCGTAAGACAGATCAATCCGAAATTTTATGTCGGTTCCGGCAAAATTCAGGAACTGAAGGCGGAGGCGCAGGCGCATGGGGCTTCCATTCTGGTTTTCGACTGCGAACTCGGTCCCTCCCAGCAGCGCAATATTGAAAAAGAGTGCTCCATGAAGGTGTTCGACCGTCAGGAGGTCATCCTTGACATTTTCGCGGAACGGGCGCGGACCCGGGAGGCGGTGCTTCAGGTGGAGCTTGCGCGCAACCGTTATTATCTGCCGCGGCTGACCGGCGCATGGTCGCATCTTTCCCGTCAGCGGGGCGGAGCGCTCGGCACGCGAGGCGAGGGCGAGAAACAGATCGAATATGACCGGCGCATGGTCAAACGCCGTATTTCCGCTCTGGAAGAAGAACTGAAACTGGTTCGCAAACAGCGTTCGACCCAGCGCAAGGGACGCTTGCGGAATCCTATCTGCAACTGTGCGATCATCGGCTATACCAACGCGGGCAAATCATCGCTTCTGAATGCCCTGACCGGTGCGGATGTGCTGGCGGAAAACAAACTTTTCGCGACGCTTGACCCGACGACGCGCCGCCTGGTTCTGCCCGACAGGCAGGAACTCCTGCTGACGGATACCGTCGGTTTCGTCCGCAAACTTCCGCACACTCTGGTGGAGGCGTTCAAGTCGACGCTTGAAGAGGCGGTTATCGCGGATTTTCTCCTGCTGGTGCTGGACATTTCCAGTCCGCATGTGGAATCCCATTGGGAAACGACGCTTTCGGTTCTCTCTGAACTGGATGCGGCGGACAAGCGGATGCTGGTCGTATTCAACAAGTGCGATCTGCAGAAGGATCCCGTGGTTCTTGCCCGGATCCGTTCGATTGCACCGGATGGAATATTTATCTCCTGTTTTACGAAAGAAGGCTTCGGAGAACTTCAAAGTGCACTTTCTTCGTATTCTCGCGGACAAAGTTGTATTTTGGAACTTGAAATTCCGCCTTCGCGGTCCGATATTATCGCCTTGCTGCATTCCAAAGGACATATCTATGAATCTTCGTGGTCTGAATCCGGGCTGTTCGAAGCCGTGGTGAATGTCCCGGCGGAGTATCAGGAGTTTTTTTCGGAGTTCGCAAAGCAGGAACCGGAATGATTTTATGTGAATGACAACCAATCGGCGGCGGAGGCTTCGGCATGCCGAAACAAAGGAATGGGATAGATGAAAAAGAAGATATTTTGGAATGGAAGCATTTTTACGCTGATTCTTGCCGCGGTTCTGCTGGCGGCTCCCGATCTTTCCGCGCAGGAAACGGGCGCAGCGGCTGCCCGCCGCGAAATTCCGCGCGATCTCTGGAACCTCTGGCGCAAAGGATTTGAACTCTTTGAACGGGGAGAAATGAAAATGATCTCCGGAAAATATGAAGAGTCCATCCCTTTCTATCAGCAGTCCCTGGACGCGTTCAACCAGGTCAAAAAGCAGAACCCGAACTGGAACAAAAGCGTGATTGATTACCGTATCGGTCTGTCCATGCGCCGCATCGCATCCGCCAGACGCAAGGCGAAAGAAGCCGCGGAATCTGCAAAACGCAGGGAGGAACGCAGAAAATATGAGGCGGAAGCAAAGGCAATCAGGGAAAAAGATGAAAAATACAAAGCTGTCAGCGCAGAAAA
This sequence comes from uncultured Lentisphaeria bacterium, assembly GCA_949282305.1. Classification (GTDB taxonomy): domain Bacteria; phylum Verrucomicrobiota; class Lentisphaeria; order Victivallales; family UBA1829; genus UBA11452. The sequence goes on from CASDPB010000016.1 coordinate 4,704, forward strand.
CGAGAAGCTGAGAAAACAGCTTGAGGCGCTTCAGGGGGAATTGAAAGACGTTCGTTACAATGCGGAACGCGGCAATGCCGCCATCCGGCAGATCAAGGAACTGCTCGCTGAACGGGATGTCCTTGAAAAGAAACTGGCGGTTCTGAATCTCCAGTATACGGAACTTCTGGAAAAGCATAAAAAGGCGTCTATCTCCCCGGAAATGGAAAAGCTCCTGACCACGGAACAGGCAAGAAGCGCCGCTTTCATGAAACTCATCAAAGAGCAGAACAAGGAACTGGAGAACATCAGAAAACAGTACAGCGAACTGACCGCGGAAAAGGAAAAACGCGATAAAATGCTGGAAGAGGTTTCCAAAACACTTTCCAATGAGAAAACTTTTGCCGAGGTGGAACGCAGGAAACTTCAGGACGATCTCGCAGCAGCCAGGAAAAAACTGGAGGAGACGGAAAATAAACTCAAGGTTTCCGCAGATGCTCTTGCCGAAAAGACACGTGCGGCGGAAGAGGCCGTCGAACAGGTCAACAGACTGAAGGCGGAGCAGCCCCTTGCCGCTTCCGCACGCAGAATTGAGGCGGAAGCCGCCGCGGTGAAAAAGGATAATGAAACGCTCCGGAAAGCGGCGGCGGAGGCTGTCGCCGAAAAGACGGCGCTGACGGAAAAACTGGCGAAGAACATGGAGGAAAGTGCAAAACTGAAAAAGGATCTTGTGGAAAACATTGAGCAGCGCAATTCCTTTGCAAAAGCGAATGACTCCATGTCGAAACGGCTTGCCGAACTGGAAAAAAACTCCGGAAAACTGGCTGAGGACTGCGCTTCGCTGAAGAAAGAGCTTGCAAAGGCAACTGCCGAACGCGATCTCTTTGCAAAAAAAGTGAATGATAATTTCAACGATACGGCGGATCGGCGCATTGCCGAATTGAAAACACAAATCGCGTCTCTCAACACGGAACTTGCCTCTCAGAAGAAAACGAATGAAACTCTTGCCGCCGCGTCCCGGAAACAGGTGGAGGAGTCTGCAAAACTCTCTGCCGCGAAAGCGGAGCTTGAAACGCAGTTGAAAAAACTGAATGCGGATCTTGCCGGACAGTCCGCAGCCGCCGATCAGCTGGAGCGGAAAACAGCGGAACTCAAAGCACTTCAGGAACAGCTTGCCGCAAAGGATGCCGCGGGCAGGAAACTGGCAAAGGAAATGGAGACCTTGAAACTTTCTCTTGCCGCGTCGAAGACGGCTTCCACGGATTCCAAAGGTGTGGACACCGCGCGTCTGGAAACCGCGATAGCGGCATTGACGGCAAAGGTGACGGCAACGGAAAAATCTCTCAAGGAGGTTACGGAATCCAGAGACGAGCTTGAGAACCGGATGAAAACCATGAAGGAACAGATTGCTGAATCCGGCAGACTCGCCGGGGAGAATACGGAACTGAAACAAAAGATTTCGGAACTCAACGGACAGCTTGCCGCCCTGGAACAGTCCAGAAAGGCTCTCGAAACGGCAAGAAAATCTCTGGAAACGGAAGTCTCGGAGCTCAAGAGCAAGTCTGAAAAGGCGACGGAACTTTCCGCCGCTCCGGATGCGGCAAAAGCCGAACTTACCAGGCTGACGGCTTCCCTGATCGAACTCCGTGAGGCGAATGCGCAGTATGAAAATGCAGTAAGAAATCTGACTTCCGCCAGAAAACGGCTGGAAACGGAAAAAGATGAACTTGCCCGGAAGCTCGCCGAAGCGGAAAAGCAGCTGGAGGCACGGGACATCGCGCCGAACAATTCCATTGTGGCAAAGGAAAATCTGGACTTGAAGGAGAAGGTGGTCCGCAGTGAAAAACTCTATGAGGAGCTGAAGGCGGAACGCAATGAACTGGCTTCGCGGCGCATTGCCCTGGACAAGGAGGTCGTGGAGCTTCGCCGTGAAAATGAAGCATTGAAGAAAAGCGAAACACTGCTGAAGGCTGATCTGAAGCGCTGGACAGAAGGCGCCGGCGGTGCGGGCGATGACGCAATCGCCAAGAAGAATCAGGCGATAGACGAACTGATTAAGGAACTGGAAGCCGGCAAGGCAGTTCAGAGAAAGATGGAACTGGAGATGACCGATCTCCGCAATGAGGCGTCCCGCCAGAAAATCCGCGCGGACAAGGCGCTGGAAACGGCAAAAAAAGCGGTGGATGATTCCAGAAGATTCCGCCGCGAGCTGACGAATCTGCGTGCGGATATTGAAGACGGCATGATTCCCGTGAAGTCCTCCGGCAGACAGGAAGAACGTGTGACGAAGACGGAGCCGGAAAAGAACGTGAAGTCCGAGGAGTCCGCTTTGGTTGTGGAAGAGAAACCGGCGTATGACGTCAAGGAATATCAGCAGGCGATGGACAATGCGCGCGCAGCGGAAACGAAGAAGGACTGGGGCACAGCCCTCTGGCAGTACTGGCGGGCGGCGGACATCGCCGGGAAGAAGGCGGAGCCTTATCTGGCTCTGGTCCGTGTTCATCTCCAGCGCAATGAAAAGGAATCTGCGGAGAAGGCATACCGCAAGGCGCTTCAGTACGGAGCCGAGCGTGATACCTCTCTGGAAGAACAGTTCAAATAACCAAATCAAAAAGGCAGGATGAAGTAAAATGTCCATGTTTGGCAATCTCGGTGAAATGGCGGGACTCATGAAGAAATTCGGTGAGATCCAGAAAAATATGAAGAAAATGAAGGAAGAACTTGCGTCGATCGAAGTCGCGGGAAAAAATGCGGCAGGACAGGTTGAAGTTGTCGTTTCCGGCGATTTCAATGTGAAGAAGGTCTACATTGCCCCCTCTCTTGTTGAAATGAAGGACGCTTCGATTCTGGAATCCGCCGTGTTTGAAGCGATGAACAACGCTCTTATGCAGGCGAAGACGGAGAGCGCGAAGAAACTTTCCGAAGCGACCGGCGGGATCAACATTCCGGGAATCACCGGGTAAGAGAGAATATGACGGGGAAGTATCCACAGGCGCTGGAAGAGCTCATGGAGCTGCTGCGCGGTCTGCCGGGTGTCGGCAGGAGGAGCGCGGAACGGATGGCGCTTTCGCTTTTCGCATGGGATGAGGAGAAACTGGAAGCATTGTCTGAAAACCTGCATACGCTGAAACGGCGTGTCCGCAAGTGTCCGCAGTGCGGAAACCTTGCAGGAGACGACAGCGAGGACGGACTTTGCATGATCTGCATTTCTCCGGTTCGTGATCCCTCGGTGATCTGCGTGGTCGAGGAAGCCACGCAGATCCGCAATATTGAAGCGAGCGGGGTGTTCAAAGGTCTGTATCATGTCCTCGGCGGGCGGATTGCCCCTCTGGAGGGCAAAGGCATTGAATCAATTGACGTGGAAGGCTTGGAAAAGCGGCTTGCCGGAGGCTGTATCCGTGAAATCATTCTGGCATTGAGTCCCGATGTGGAAGGGCAGGCGACTGCGATTTATCTGGCGAACCGCCTGAAGTTTCCGGACTTGAAGATCAGCCGTCTGGCGCAGGGACTCCCCGCCGGATCGGATTTGAGCTATGCCGATCCCGCCACCATTGCGGCGGCGGTAAGCGGGCGGACCCGGTTCGACTGAAACGGAAAATCTGAAAGGGCAGGGGACAGGAGAGAATTATGGAAAGCGAAAAAACAAGAATTGCATTGCTCCAGGACAAGGCACGCGGTTCCATCGGGGAGGCGGCGGAGACAACGGAAAAGCTGATTGCGGAAGCTGCCGCGAACGGAGCGAAGATCATTTGCACGCAGGAGCTGTTCCTGACGGAATATTTCTGCTGGAAACAGAACCCGGCGTTTTTCAATCTGGCGCACCCGATACCGTCCGCCCTGACCGATCGCTTCTGCGGAATTGCGAAGCGCCACGATGTGGTTCTGATTCTTTCCCTGTTCGAGCACCGCGCACCGGGACTGCACCACAATACAGCCGTCGTGATTGATGCGGACGGAACACTCCTCGGCAAATACCGGAAGATGCACATTCCGCAGGATCCCGGATTCGAGGAAAAATTTTATTTCGCGCCCGGCGATACGGGGTTCCGGGCATTCGATACGAAATATGGACGGATCGGCGTGATTGTCTGCTGGGATCAGTGGTATCCCGAATCGGCACGCCTGACCGCGCTGAAGGGAGCGAAGATCATATTCTGCCCGACGGCGATCGGAGGGCTTGCCTCGGAGGGGGCGGAACTGGGGGCGCTTCAACGCGACGCATGGCTGAATGTCCAGCGGGGACACGCGGTTGCCAACGGCTGTTATTATGCCGCCGTGAATCGTGTCGGAGTGGAGCATGACACCCGTTTCTGGGGGTCGTCGTTCGTCTGTGACTTTTACGGGAACCATATTGTGACGGGCTCGACCGACCGATGTGAAATTCTGTATGCGGACTGCGATTTTCATGCCATGGAGGAGCACCGCAGAATGTGGCCGTTCTTCCGCGACCGCAGAATCGATGCGTATGAAAATATCATGAGGCGTTTTGATGATTGAAGTTTTTGCCAATGAAGAATCTCCGAAGGCGCTCGGCTTTGCGATGCCGCCGGAATGGAGTGCGCAGGAGTCCGTTTTTCTGAGCTGGCCGTCGAATCCGCAGACTTGGCCCGGCGTATTCCGCAGGGCGGAAGAGGCGTATGCGTCGTTCGCCGCGGCAATTTCGCGGTATGAGCGGGTGCGCATTATCTGCGCCGCGTCGGAGTTCGACCGTGCCAATGACGCGCTTGCGGATGCGGATGCGTGTTTTGAGCGGATTGAGTTTCTGGATATTCCCACGAATGACGCATGGTGCCGGGATCACGGTCCGATATTTGTGAAGAATCCGCAGACCGGCGAACGTGCGGTTCTTGATTTCACTTACAATGCCTGGGGAGGCAAGTTCCCGCCGTGGGACAAGGACAATGCGGTGGCGGAACAGGTTGCGGAATATTTCAATTTCCGGCATTTCCGGATACCGTTTGTCTGTGAAGGCGGTGCGCTGGAAGTCAACGGGGCGGGGGATCTTCTCACGACCAGGTCTGTCATACTGAACGAAAACCGCAATGCCGGTATCACCGAGTCCGAAGCGGAAGAGATTCTCTGCGAAGCCCTCGGGGCTGAGCAGGTGATGTGGCTGGATCGGGGACTTTCCGGCGATGACACGGACGGACATATTGATACGATCGCCCGTTTTGTCCGGGAGGATGTTGTGCTTGCGCCGTCCGCACCGTCCGGCAATCCGAATCATGATGTCCTGAAGGAAAATATCCACGCCCTCCGCAGGATGCGCACTTCCGACAAAGGAACTCTCCTGGAAGTGATTCCCCTGAACTCGCCGAAGCCGATCACACCCGAAGGCTGGCGGGAGGAGATCCTGCCGGCGACCTATGCGAATTTCCTGCTGATCAATCATGCGGTTCTCGTGCCGACCTACCGGCAGGATTCCGCCGATACAGAAGCAATGGAAATCATCGGACAGGCGTATCCAGGACGTGCAGTCATCCCGATTGACTGCCATGACATCATTCTGGAGGGCGGTGCGCTGCACTGTCTGAGCCAGCAGCAGCCGCTGTAGCGCGTCTTGTATCTGCATATATGTTGTGGTATATTATGCAGCATGAAAAATGAACTTTACAGCGCCCTGAAGCGATACTTCGGATTCGATTCCTTTCTTGACCATCAGGAAAACATTGTCAATGATGTTCTGAACGGAGAGGATATTTGCGTCGTCATGCCGACCGGCGCGGGAAAATCACTCTGTTACCAGCTGCCGCTTCTGATGCGTCCCGGATACAGCATCGTGGTTTCGCCGCTGATTTCCCTGATGAAGGATCAGGTGGATACCCTGCGCGGACGGGGAATTCCGGCGGCGTTTGTCAATACAAGCCTGTCCGCGGCGGAGCAGTTTGCGATTCTGAGGGACGCGGCAGGGGGGAAAGTGAAGCTGCTGTATGTCGCTCCGGAGCGTTTTCAGACGAATTCCTTTCGCGGGTTTCTGCAGTCGAATCCCCCCGAAGCGCTGGTCGTGGATGAAGCGCACTGCATCAGCCAGTGGGGACATGATTTCCGTCCGTCATATCTGCGGCTCGGAGAAATGATCGAGACATTCGGCATCCCGCAGGTCTGTGCGTTTACGGCGACCGCGACTCCGCATGTGCGGGAAGATATTGTCCGGCAGCTCCGGCGTCCGGAGATGACCTTGCATGTCGCAGGGTTCAAGCGTCCGAATCTTGCGTTTTCCGTGGTGCACGCCGGAGGCGCGGAACAGAAGAACGCCTTCATCCGCAGACTGCTGGCAAAAAAGCGGGTGCCGACCATCATCTACACATCTACGAGAAAGGCAGTGGAGCAGCTTCAGGATGAGTTCAAATGTATAGCCTATCATGCCGGGATGTCCGATTCGGAACGGACGGATGCCCAGGAACGTTTCATGAACGAACCCTGTCCGGTTCTGGTCGCCACCAACGCATTCGGCATGGGAATCGACCGCCCGGATGTGCGCCGCGTGATCCATTACAATATTCCGGGTTCGATTGAGGCATACTATCAGGAGGCGGGACGCGCGGGCAGGGACGGCGAACCCGCGGAATGTATTCTGCTTTATTCCTACAGCGACCGTTTTATCCAGGAGTTTCTGATAGACCTGAACAATCCGCCGAAGGAAATTGTGGAGGAGGTCTATGAAGTGCTCCTCAAGGAGTCGCGCAGACGCCGGGACACGGTTCTGGAAATGACGATGGCACAGATTCTGCCTCATGTGGCGGATGCGAAATCGGAAGGACAGATCGGGGCGGCGCTGAGCATTCTGGAACAGAACAATTACATTGCGCGTGCCTACAATGCCCATGACCGTGTCCATCTGTATTTCACCGGTGATCCCGAAACGCTGTGCCGGGAGCATGAAGCGCAGGCAACGCAGCGATCCCGCTTCATTTACCGTTTTCTTGCGGCGAAAGGCAGCCGCGCCCTTCTGGAAAAAGAGTATACCTATGAGGAACTGGCACGGATCGGCGGGCTCAATGTGGAGCAGATCAAGCGGGTGATTGCGAATCTGAACGGTTCCGTCCTGAATTATACGATACCTTTCCGCGGACGCGCCACGGAGCTGCTCCGCCCTGAAAAAGAGGAGCTGGACATTGATTTTACCGAACTGGAATACAAACGCCGGCTGGAAACGGAACGTCTGGAGGATATGATCCGTTATACGAGAAATGCGAAGTGCCGGCAGGCGTATCTGATTTCCTACTTCGGAGAGGATACGGGGAATTGGAAATGTGAAAACTGTGATCTCTGCTCCGAGAATGCGGCATACTCCCGGCAGCTGACGAAGCGCGAACAGGAAGCCGTCGTCATGATTCTGCAGGCGGTTCAGGCATTCGACGGACGGCTGGGGGGAGGGCGCCTGAGCCAGATTCTCGCCGGTGCACGCCGTCCGGAGACCACCAGATACGGGTATGACCGCGATCCGTTCTTCGGCAGGCTGAAATCTTTAAGCCAGAATAACATTCTGCTTCTGCTGAAGGCGCTGGAAGCGGCAAATTATTTGACACGGACAGGAAACCCCGAGTATCCGTGTCTCGTGCTGAGCCGGCTTGGCGCCGACGTGCTTTGCGGAGGAAAAATACTTTCTCTCGCGATTCCGGATCTAAAATCTGCGGAGCCGGAACGACCGAAAAGGGAAAGGAGGAAAGCCGCCGGACGCGGAGAGATCAGGGAGCGGGTTCTTTACGGAAATGATGAAGAGCTGTTTGAACATCTGCGCGAGCTTCGTGCGGAACTGGCGGCAAAGAAACGGGTTCCGGCTTACTGCATCCTGCCGGACGCCGCATTGCGCGAGTTTGCCGAAAAACGCCCGTTTTCCGTTCCCGAAGCGGCTTTGATCCGCGGCGTCGGCAATGCAAAACTGCGCACGATTGTGCCGTTCTTTCTGGAAGCGATCCAGAAGTGGAGCAGGTAGGAGCAGGGCACGCGGCAGCGTGCCCTTGTCAGTTCATCTCATTTGTTGAAAATCTTGTAGTTGCGCTCGGAATTCTTGACGAGACCGTTTGCCGTCGCGGGATCGAACGGGCCTTCCACTGTGACAATCATTGTTTCGTTGTCCGTCAGGAGTTCCGGCTTGAAGGAACGGTAATACATTCCATCAATTACAAACGCGAGTTCGCTGGAACTTCCCTTGGCGCGCATATTTACGGAAAGCGCACTCCAGATTTTCTGTCCCCGGTCGCTGAGTGTGATGATCAGGTCGAAGAAATCGGGATCGTTTTTGCGCTGAACCATGCCGATTTTCACAAAGTCGCGCGAATGCAGATAGGAGTTCTTGTTGACGCAGACCGTGCCGCCGGCAAAGGACTCCACCTCTTTTTCCATCATGTCACCGCGCTGATATTTGATGATGTCATGGATCGACACCACATAGCTTGGGGTTTGGTCGACCTCGTCGTTGAAATACTTGTCCGGATCGGCAAGCATCTCCTCGCAGGAAGATGCACCCATCAGAAAAATCGCGGCGGCACCTGCCGCGACAGCGGAAAACATGCGTTTCAGTTTCATTGCTTCAAACTCCTTGTCTTTGTTTCCGATACGGCTCAGAGAGCACCAAGCAGGACGCTGCCGAAGGTGGCGACCGGCGCCATCTCGCGCAAATCATCCACCGCGCTGCGGATTTCCCTGACCGTATCACGCATTTCGTTGTAAAGGGAATCATCGGTCATCAGTTTGTTCAATGTTCCCTTTTTATTGCTCATCATTTTCGCAAGAGTGTCCAAATTCTCAAGCGCCGAATTCAAATTGTTGTAGAAGCGTCCATCGTCCATCATGAACTTCGCAAGACTTCCCTTGTCCGTGTTCAGCTTTACCGCAAACGCATTCATGTTCTTCATGAACATCGTCATTTCCCGATATGCCTCCTCGTCGTTCAGGAGCTTGCCGAGAGTTCCCCTGCCGGACTGGATTCCGGCAAGAATCGCGTCAAACTTCTTTGAGAATGCGGAGAGTTCCACGAATGCCTTCTGAGCGTCCACGTAAAATGCGGGATCGGTGAAGAGTTTGCCGAGAGTTCCCTTTCCGGCTTTGATCTCCTCGCAGATGTCATTCAGGTTTTCGGCATTTTCCTCAATTCTCTTCAGTGCGTCGCGAATCTTTTCCAGGACGCCGCCTTCCAGAATCACTTCCCGGAAATATTTTTCATCCTCGCGGAATGCGGCGATCAGTTCCGAAGCCTCCTTGATGATGTCAATCGGCGGCAGACCGTCGAATACCGTGTCAACGGGATAGGCTTCGCCTTCCGGCGTGCCGGGATTGATGTTCACATAAGCGCCGCCGAATACGGAGGAATTCTGGATCAGCATTTCATAGCCCTTGTAAATGCGGATCTCTTTGCGGAGCTTCATTCTCACGATGACCGCATTGTTTCCGGGGGCAAGCTCCAGAGAATCGACCGTGCCCATTTCCACGCCGATGATCTTGACCTTGTCGTTCACCGCAAGAGTGCTGGCGTGGGGAAAGCGTGCAGAAATATAAAAATGTTTTCTCGTATCGAAGTAATCCTTGCCGCGGATCATCACGGTAAAGTAAAACAGAATGCACAGGGCACCGATGCAGAACAGTCCCGTCAGAAATTCCGGAGAGAACAGAAGGTTGCGTTTCCGGTTTGTAAGATTCATAATACACCAGCCTTTCGGGTATGAAATTGTGCGGAGATAAATTCTCTGACCAACGGATTTTCACTCTTTATGAAATCGGAGGGCGTCCCGCATTCTATCATGGCGCCCTCATAAAGCATTGCAACCGTATCACCGATATTCAATGCGCTGACCAGGTCATGCGTCACGACAACGGAAGTCATGCTGTATTTGTTCTTGAGCATGTCGATCAGCCCGTCGATTTTGCGCGACATGACAGGATCCAGTCCGGAAGTCGGCTCATCGTAGAGCATGATCTTCGGCTCGCACACCACAGCCCGGGCAAGCCCGGCTCTCTTCACCATGCCTCCGGAAATTTCCCCGGGCATTTTGTACATGGAGTCTTTCAGTTCCAGAAAATCCAGCATTGCCATGACTTTTTCCCGGATCTGCTCCTCGGTATAGCTGTAACGTTCGCGCAAAGGCAGAGCCACGTTGTCATAAATATTCATCCAGTTCATCAATGCGCCGCCCTGAAACAGCATTCCGGTTCTGGAACGCAGGGCTTCCAGATCACGGCGGCGCATGGATTCCACGTGCAGACCGTCCACAATCACACTGCCTGAATCCGGCTGAAGCAGCCCGATGATATGGGAAAGCGTCACCGATTTTCCGGTGCCGGACGGCCCGACGATGATGAAGGTCTCGCCCTCCTTCACATGGAAGGAAAGAGCGTCCAGAACCTTGCGCCCGCCAAGCGTTTTGTGTACATCGCGAAACTCGATCATCAGTAAAACATCCTCGTTATGATATAGCCGACAATCAGGATGACCAGAAAACATGCGACCACCGACTTCTTCGTAGCCAGCCCCACGCCGACCGCGCCATCCTTCGCGACCATCCCCTGATGGCAGCTGATCGCCACAATGATGATCGCAAACACCCACGCCTTGAATACGCCGACCCATAATTCCCGTTCATAGAGCATGAAACGCACATTGTCGAAATACATGGTCCAGCCGACACCCAGCTGAGTATAGGCGACCAGTCCCCCGCCGAGAATGCCGATCAGGTCAGTATACATCGTCAGCACGGGACACATCACCATCATCGCCAGCAAACGCGGCGCCACAAGAAAACGCACCGGGTTGATCGACATCACTTCCAGCGCCGCGAGCTCCTGCGAAACCTTCATCGTCCCCAGCAGTGCCGCCATGCCGGAACCAACGCTTGCCGCAAGAATCAGCGCGGTCATGAACGGCCCCATTTCGCGGAACATCGTCTGCGCCACCAGAAAACCGACGCGCATTTCCTGTCCATAGGTTTTCAGGATCAGGCCCGCCTGAAGCGCAAGGATCATGCCGGTGAAGAGCGCGACCACGGAAGTTACGCCGAAACTTCTGACGCCGCAGAGCATCATCTGCCGGTAGACCTCCTTCCGGTTCCGCCAGAGGGACGGAAGAAACAGAAAGGCAAGCAGGATCATCCGCACGCCGCCGCCGACGCGCGTCAGAAACTCAATGACCTTTTTCCCGAACGCAAAAACCGGTTTGTTCATTTTCACCACACTTCATTACGATCAACATCCAAGCAAGATAACTCCATTACAGAGAAAAATCAAGGCAGTAAAACAGGCGGACGCACGTATTTTTCCCCTGATTCCTGATATTGACAAGCCCGAAGAGAATGTCGTATTCGGATTTTCCCGCACAAGGACGGTCCTGCGAATAGAAGGGCCCTATGGAAAAACCGCTGCCGTCCGCGGTTCGATAGCCTCCGGACAGTCCCCACAGAATATCGAATGCCCTCCCTTTCTCATTCCGGGTCACTTCAAAAAAACGCCAGAACGCGGCATAGTTCCGTTCCACAAAGCCAAGCTGCTTCACAGGAACGAAATCAAGTCCGTGCATTTCAGAACTTCCGCCGTTCGTCCGCTGCGAAAGAAACGGCCAGAGATGGGTATAAGAGGAATACTCTCTCCTGGCTTCCGGATCATATACGCTGCGTCTCAGATACAGAGGCAGGAAGGCATGCCAGTGAGTGCGTCGGAAATTGCCTTCCGAGGTCAGATTCAATCCCAGCGGCCAGAGAAAATAGGAGTAATAGGCATGGTCGGAAACCGCTTCCCCCCAGAACGGCCAGAAATAAAGGCAGAATCCCTTGCCGCCATTCAGATCCTTTCCGTATTTGAACAGAGGCCACAACACACTCAACGCCATCTGTCTGTCCCTGAATGTCTTATAGGAAAAAAGCGGCGGCAGGACAGTCAGATTCGCAATTCCGTTCCATTGTTCATATCCGCCCAGGGGAACGGAGAGAAACGCGAAATCTTCCGGGTTTTTCCGGGATTGCGCGATATTCAGCAGCGGCCAGAGAAAGGAGACGTTCTTCCGTATGCCTTCGACAGTGCGTTCCGCATAGAGCGGAAAAATGCGGAACCCCTTCATGCCGGGGCCGTGTTCCAGATTGAACAGCGGCCAGAGAAAACCGTTGCTGACCACATGGTTCTTTTCCCCGTATTTGTAAAGCGGAAACAGGATGAACTGCATCCGCTGATAGGAGAAGAAGTTATACATATTTCCGTAAAACGGAAAGAAAAACCAGGAACAGGTCCCGTTTTTATGCCGTTCCAGAAACCATAACGGAAAAAGATAGTGTTCATAAGAATCGTTTTTCCCGGTGGAACTGAAATAGGGAAGGAGCCAGAAATAACTGCCGGAGCGGGTCTTGCGGTATATGGACAGCGGCCAGACAATATCCGAGGCAAAGCGTCCGTCCGCCTTGGTTTCCATGCTCCAGACCGGACGAAACGCCGTCAGGGACTCCCCGTCCGCCTTGCAATAGGATTCAAACAACGGACCGAGAATGCGCAAATGCTTCCTTTTCCCGGTTACGGGATTGTCCGGCTTGTAGACCAGCAGCGGCGGAAGGTTGACGGAGATACGGGAGTTCTCCTCCGGCGGACAGGGCGGCTGCACCGGCTCCAGCGCGACGGCGGAGGAAGATACACCCGCAAGCACTGCCAATATCATAAAAAAACGCATGAACGTTTCCTCTTTCCTGAAATTGTAAAAAATTATCATCTGAAAATATACATGCGGTTATTCAACTTGCAAGAAAAGTGATATATACTCATGGGAAATTTCCTGTCTCTGGAATAAGACGTCTCCGGAAAATCCCGGTGCTCCGCCATCTCAGGAAGACGATTTGAAATTGTTGTCTGAATGTGCTAGATTTACCGTCTTCCGTTTCATCTTTCAAAAGGATACTGAAAATGAGTGATGTGAAAGGAAAGAAGAAAAGGCGTATGCTGATGATCCTGACAGCCGCATGTGCCGGTGTCCTGCTGCTCCTTGCCGCCGGCGCCGCCTGTTATGTCAATACCCGGTTCGGGGAACTGCCCGACGGGGAGTGCCGGAAACGTTTTTCCGCGCTGCCGAATTACGCCGATGGAAAGTTTGTGAACCGGGAACCCGCTGTCATGCGGATGACGAAAGCCGGGGCGTCGGCGGGACTTTTCCGTTTTCTCTTCACTTCGGAAAACGCGCCCCGTTTTGAATTGCCGTCTGTGAAACTGACAAAAAGCTCCTTTCCCGGAAAACCGGAAGATTACGCCGTTTACTGGCTGGGACATTCGATGCTGATTTTTGAACTGAACGGCATGCGTTTCCTGACGGATCCCGTATTCGGGAACGCCGCACCGATCCCCGGCGTCGTCAGACGCTGCTGCGAATCTCCGCTCGCAAGGGAGGAACTCCCGGATCTCGATTTCGTTCTTGTCTCGCACGATCATTACGACCACATGGAGTATCGGACGATCCGTTTCCTGAAGGATTCGGAAACTCATTTTATCGTGCCGCTCGGGGCAGGGGCGCGGTTGCGGGGATGGGGGATTGCCCCGCAGCGGATTCATGAGCTGAACTGGGAAGATTCCATTGCATTTGCCGGACTCCGGATCACCGCGCTGACCTCCCGTCATTTCTCAGGCAGATCCTTCCATGACCGCGACCGGACTTTATGGGCGGCGTTTCTGATCGAAGGAGGCGGCAGAAGGATTTTTTTCGGCGCGGACGGCGGATATGGAAAACATTTCAGGGAGATAGGAGAAAAATACGGTCCGTTCGACCTGGTCTGTCTTGAGATCGACGCATGGAATGAGCGCTGGCCGGACAATCATATGTTTCCGGAAGAAGTGATCCGGGCATTTCAGGAGCTGGGGGGAGGGGTGCTTCTGCCGATTCACTGGGGAGTGTTCGACCTGGCAATGCACCCGTGGGACGAATCAATCCGCAAGGTCATGGAACATGCGGGGCAGGCGAAGATCCGGGTCGTCACCCCGAAAATAGGCGAGAAAATACAGCCGGATTCCGCAGTGACTGCGGAATGGTGGAGGAGATGAGCCGTCCCGTCCGTGCCCCGGACTCCGTATCAACGGCATTTCAGAGAAACTCCCTGATGCCGGTGGCGATCATCTGCATTGCCGTCGCGGCGATAATCAGCCCGGTAAGACGAATCAGCGGTCCGATCAGATGTGTTTTCTCCAATACATTGTTGATGGCGGGGGAGAACATCATGAATATGAAATTGGTGAATATTGCCAGAAACAAAGCACAGGTCGTCGCGAGAATGCCGAACTCCGCCGTGCTTGAGATTGCGGCGGCGATGGTTCCCGGTCCGGCGATCAGAGGCGCGGCGAGAGGCACCAGCGAAAGATCCGTGAAGTTTTCCTTCATTGTCTGGTGACGCTTCTGCATGAAACGCCCCTCCCGGATGGCGGTCCAGCCGATCAGGAAAACGACCAGTCCACCTGTGATCCGCAGGGAGTAGAGTTCCACGCGGAAAACTTTGCTGAGAACAATTTCCCCGGCTCCGGCAAGCACGATCAGCATCAGCAGTGCGGCGGCGGAGGATTTCCAGGAGAGCTCGAAAATCTGCTTTTTCGACAGTGGCGGGTCGTAAGCGGCAAGAAACATGACTTTGCTCGCAGGGTTCAAGAGCGCCAACAGGTAAAGAGAATTTTCCAGAATCTGGCTGTACTGCATTTTGTTTTTCCGTCCCGGATGTTTTTTGTTTTGTTCTACTTGAAATATTGATAGTATGAATCCTTCAGCTGTCTTTCATAGATGGGCCGGAGCTCCTCCGCACTGACGAACCGGCAGGGGATCTGCAGGGCGGTTCTCTTCGCATGGGGATTTCCGATCATCTCGATCAGGTGATCCAGCCTCCGTTCGGAAAGAGTGCGGAATGGACGGTAAACCGCGCCCAGGACTCCGTCGTAATGCAGATACTCGAACGGCAGAGTATAGGCGTAGACGCAGGCGGGATGATAATCCGGCGAGACAACGGCGCAGTATTCCAGAAGATTCCCAAGCACCATGCTTTCCAGCGCAAACACTCCGGGAATCCTGTTCCCGGCAATTTCCCGGTATGCCGCTTCCAGTGAGTGATCACCGTCACCGTGGGGGAAACATTCCAGATGAATTCCGTAGTTCCGGGCAAGTTTCCGGCGATGGTCCATCTGTCCGTTGAAAATGCTGCAGATCATGGCGACCCGGCGGATGCCGTGTTCCTGAAAGGAAGCGAAAACTCCGCGGAGCGCATCGTCGTAATCATACCAGACGGAATGGAACGTCTGCTGCGTATTGTCCTGGAGCAGAATCGGATAGCGGGATTCCGCCAGACGACGTGCCGGCGGAGTGTCCGGATCAAGCGAAAGCGTGTAAATGACGCCGTCCACCTGACGGTTCAGAATGTCTTCCAGCGCATCGGCTTCCTCCTGCGGGTCGTAATTTGTTATGGAGATGATGAGGCGGTATCCGCGTTTTCCGGCATCCGCCATGAGCGCGTGCGCCACACATCCCTCCATGCGGTTGTAAAAAGCGCCGAGGACAAGTCCGATGGTATTGGTTTTTCCGGTCCGCAGGGTCTGGGCTGCCTGACTCGGTCTGTATCCCAGCCGTTCCGCGGCATCTCTGACCCGCTTCTGCACGTCATGGCTGACATGGTTGAGATCCTTGCCGCTGAAAACACGCGACACCGCGGCAAAACTGCATCCGGCAGCCTCTGCGACGTCCTTGATCGTAATCCGTTTTTTCATTTTCCTGTCCGACGTTGAATCTTTGTATGGAAAACGTTTTCCATTACAGTGTGAATATTATATCACATGCAGTCCGAAATGCAAGAGCCGGAGAATGCTTTTCCGGAAAAAACAGTGCATCCGGCAGGAGTGTCCGCTTGCCTTTGGGAAGAACCGTGCTACATTTACCGTAACTGCAGAACCAAATAAGAGAAGGGGGCAGATATGCTGAATGTCTATGCCTGGAGCGTGTGCCCGCACTGTCACAGGACAATCGAATGGCTCAGGGAGCACCGGATTCCGTTCAACTATCTGGAGATCGAGGAGCAGCCGAAAGACGTAATTCAGAAAGTGATTGACGTGAACGGCGGAGATGACTGGGTGGTTCCCACACTGGAATATAACGGTCAATGGCGTCCGGGGCAGGTCTACGATCCCGTGCAACTGGAAAAAGACCTGCGCAGATGGGGACTCGTGAAATAGCTGAAACGCTCATGGGAAGCCTTTCCCCGTGAGCGCTTTCACGGAAAAATCCTCAACTCACAAAGGAGATCAGATATCTGTAGAGATATTTGAATGAAAAAGCTCCTTGCAGTGCCGCTCTCAGATGACCGCGGACAATTTCTTTCGGGCGTGTTTCCTTCTTTGCTTCCCTGGCAAGCCTGCCATGAATTGCGGCAAAACGTTTCCCAATGACGGAACTGTATTTCTCTCCGGCTTCAGGGTGTCGCTCCAGAAATTCATTCAGGATTTTCAGGATCAGACTCATTTTCTCATAGTTTGTGCTCGACAGATTGCTTGAATGCCGTCTTCTGAGAAACACAGGGTTCTCTATCGCATGAAGATTTGTCCTGACAGCCAGCTCCAGTGCCAGCTTATAATCATAACTGCATTGCAATGTCGCATCATAACCGCCAAGCTGACGGAATAGATTCAGCGGCATCAGTGTCCCGCAGTTATGCACTATGATGTGCAAGATCAGATCGGGAAGAATATTGCCGCTCGGAAACGTTTTCATTTTGCTTTTTGTCGGCAGTTTCTTCCCCGCGGAATCAATTGTGATGTACTGTCCGTAACTGCATCCGTCCGGGTCATCCGCAAGAGGCGCATACAGCCTTTCCAGCGCATCCGGCAGGAAAATGTCATCGGAATCATTGAATACCAGATACTTGCCGCGGGCATGAGCCGCCGCCTTGTTTTTTGCCGCGGCATCTCCCCGGTTTTCCTGATAAATATAACTTACGTCGGGAAACTCTTTCCGGATCATTTCCCCGGTTCCATCCGTGGAACCATCGTCCACTACAATAATTTCAAAATCGCCGAAGGTCTGGCTTCGGAGTGACGCCAGTGATTCTCTCAGATAGTCTTTCCGGTTGTATGTGGACACCCCGACAGTGATTAGCGGTGCGCCTTTTAATTGATGACATTCCGTTTTCAGTCTTCTGCTTTCCGTATTTTCCACTTTATTTCCCTTTCCCATAGGTAACACGCCCAATTCCTGGCGGCATTGCAAAACTGTGTGTCGCTCCGTATCAAAGGCGCAGCCACATGTCATGCAGATGAGCGAACATTCTTCTGCACCATCCGCAATGTTCATATCGAACATGATATTTCCGGACTGCCTTCTGTGCGAAATCCATGTAGAAATCGTATATCCCGCCATCCGGGGTGATAGGATTCCAGTTCCGTAATGCGTCTTCCGCGGACTGCGCCCGGAGTTTACGCATATTTTCGATATATTGCCTCAGAAAAGCTGACTGGCAGAGATATTTTTCCGGAATCGCATAATGACTCATGTTCCAAAGAAAGAAATTGTCACGGTCCCTCGGTTTTTTCTTTGTGACGTCAGAAAAGTTCTTTAAATCGGTGACATCGGCTATTCCGCTGAAATAGCCGCACGGAGAAATCAGATAACGGTTCAGAAAAGCAGACTGCAGACCAATTGTGCCAAATTGGACGACAGCCCCGTCGATATAGGAGAGCAGAACCTGAGAGAAGTTCGCGATCCTGCCGGAAATCGGTTCATGAATTAAATTAGGATATGACAGTTTCAGCACATCAATCTGCTGTTCTGAATAGAGCGGTTCCACCGGATGCTGGGTAAGTATGATCCCTATGTCCGGTGGAACGGAACTCATCACGTGTTCCAGAAATTCCAGTTGAGAAGGATAAACAGAATGAGCCTCAATCTCATAATTCCGGTCTGTTCCGAGCGGCAGGATAAAAAGCATACGGTATTTCTGATAATATTTCCTGACAAACCGATCCGTTTCGTGGCTTCTGTGGAGAGCGGTAAAAATCAAATTGCGGAAAGAAGTGAGTTTCTCCCTGTCTCTGCGCAGATTTTCCGGGTCATACGGCAATTCATTGATCTGCTGTGCGAATCGGGAATTGAAAGCCTGATTGCTGCGTCCCCAGGGATCCAGAAAAAATGTTTTGGGGTAGGGGGCTCTTGAAAAAAGCGAATATTCCAGATGAAGTATCAGCGCATCCGGATATAGATCCTGCAAAAACGGAACAGGCGTATCGGTAATAATCAAATCCGGCGTGAAATCCTGAAGACATTTCCGATAGAGATTGGCAAGATATTTTCCATAGCTGTCGCTGTTCTGCTCCTTCTGCCAATGGCAGAGGCTTTTCAGAATATCGAATTGATAATGTCCGGTAAGAATATTCTGCTCTAAAGTATGAAGCTCCGTATTTTCCGGGAATTGCAGTTTTTCTTTTCTGGCGTAAGCCGCCAGTTCTTTACTGAGGATAAGATGAAATGTGCTTGACGGATAAGCATCCGCTAAAACAGTCTGCAACTTTGTATACCATTTGGATAGTCTGACTGTCGAACCGGGGATTGAGGCGGAATATAATACAGGATTTATATGAAATAAAACATTCATTTTTTTCTTTCAGCCTTTTTCTATGTAAAAATCCATTCGTTGGAGATTCATACCATGTTGAACATGAACCAAATGAGTAAATCTGCAGCCCGCATGTGTCGCATAATACACAGTATGTTAAGATGTTTTGAGCAGTAAATGCGCGGGATGTGATGAAACATGAACCGGCATGGAAACACTGCTGCTGTGGAGAAGATGAAAAACAGAAATGCAACAGAGACGGAACGGTTTTTTCTTAATTTATATAAATTTAATATAAAATTGAATTCACCTGATCTGCATTTTAGAATTGTTTTATCTCTTTTTATGGGGAACCTTGCGGAAAAAGCCCTTGAAAAAAGCACTCAACAGTTATATACTATTACCCATGAACAGCACATACTGTGTATTATGCGACATGACCGCTGACTTTTTTCATGGGTCGGCGGCGGCATTTCAGCAGAAGACGGAGACAAGTTTTTGACAAATCTGGAGTTCTTTTTCGATGATGAAGAAATTTTGTTTTTGGACTATGCTGAATTCATTTTCAGGATTTGTCGATTTCGCCAAAAGTAAAAACGCCGGAGTTGTCAGTCGTGACGCCAGATCTGAGCGACACAAAATAATCTTTCCGGTTTGAACACTTCATTCAGAAAAAGGAACCTGTCTTTATGAACCCGACCAGAATCAGTGTCATTATCTGCACCTACAACCGGAAGGATGTACTGGAAAAAGCGTTGAACGCCTACCGGAATCAGACATTCCGGGATTTTGAGGTGATTGTCACTTCCGACGGCTCATCGGACGGCACAGATGAAATGATGGAAATGCTCCGGGGACAGCTGGATTATCCGCTTCATTACATCCGGCAGGCGGACAAAGGATTCCGGAAAAGCCTGGCGGTAAACAAGGCGATCCGGCTCGCGGCGGGAAAAATACTGGTTTTCGCGGATGACGACATGATTCCGCCGCCGCGTTATCTGGAAAGCTATTCCAGGGTCTTCCATGCCGCCGCGGACGCCGACGCGCTGCTGGTCTATTCCAAATATATTCCGGTTGATACGGGAGATGAGCGTTTTACGCTGGAGAAGATCCGCAGCGGAGACTACATGAAAAGAGTCACGCTGTCCGACCGGATTCATCTGTTTTACTGGAAACTGAAATACCGCCTGTATTTCCGCCGGAATGATCCGAGGCGTCCGAAACTGAACGGCAACAACTTTGCGGTTTCCGCCGCGGCAGTCCGGGCGGTCAACGGACTGGATTCGGATTTCACCGGCTGGGGATACGAGGATGACGATCTGCGCAGGCGTCTGCTGGCTGTCGGGACAAAACAGACAGAGGCGGTATGCTCCGCATGGAATTTCAATCTCGGGTATTCCCGGGACAGCAAAACAACGGCACAGCGTCCCGAACTGCTTGCACGTGCGGCATATAACAAACAACTGGCGTATGATGAAAGCCGTCCCGCCCGCTGTATCCACGGCATGGACGGAGCGGAAGCCGCCGAAATACTTTTCTGAAGGACGGTGCAGCGATGATTCATGTAGCGTTTCATCTGCGGGCGGTTCATACCGACATTGATTATACCCGTCTGGAGGAGACAGGCAATCCCGGCATCGGCGGAACGGAATTCGAGTTTCTGCTGATTGCGCAGGCTCTTGCCCGCCGGAATCCGGACATCCGTGTTTCTCTGATCGCCCCGCTGAAGCTCCGGGTGAACGCGGTGCGGCAGTTGACGTCGGATGACACTCCCGATGCCCTGCGGCGGCTTTGCAGACGGGAAGGCGTCACCGTGCTGGTCATGGAATCCCGTGTGGATTCGGAATACCTCGAGGTGTTCCGGAATGAAAACGTCCGGCTGATTCTCTGGGCGCACTGCTTCACATCCCGGGAACGGATTCGCGAGATCGAGAGGAATCCCGCGGTCCGGCAGCTGGTCTGCGTCGGGCATGAACAGCTGGAAATGCTGCGGGATCATGACGTTTTCTCAAAGGCGACGTTCATCTACAACTGCGTCCCCGTGCCGGAATTTCTGCCGAAGATGGTGAAGCAGCATCCTTTTGAAGAGCGTGAGCCGATCGTCGCTTATCTGGGGTCTCTGCATTACATGAAAGGGTTTCATCTGCTGGCGGCGGCATGGAGGCGGATCCGTGCCGCGGTTCCGGGAGCCACTCTGCATGTGCTCGGCGGAACGTCCGGAGAGACTCTCGGTCCCTGCGGGATTGCATCGCCGAAATATGAGAGTCAGTTTGTGCAACATCTGCTCGAATCAGACGGGAAGCTCATGGACTCCGTGGTATTCCACGGCAATGTCGGAAAGGAAAAATGGGAGATGCTCTGCCGCGCCAAAGTCGGAGTCCCCAATCCTTCCGGACGTTCGGAGACATTCTGCCTGAGTCTGATCGAGATGCTTCTTGGCGGCGCGCGCGTTACGACAATCGCTTCTCCCACGGCACGGGATGTGTCCCCGTTCCCGGAGGATCTGTATCGGAAGCCGGAGAAACTGGCGGATTCCGTCATTGCGCTGCTGCTTGCGGAGAGAGCCCCGGATTATGAGGCGACGGTAAAACTTCTGACGGAACGTTTCGGGCTTGTTTCCGTTCTCGCCCGCTGGCGTGAATGCCTGTTCGCGGTAGCGGAGGACAGACCGGTCTTTCCGGATGAGAAACTGGTTGTTTATCATCCGGATTTTCAAAAGCGTCTGCGCCGTGTCAATGCGGATGTGCGCAGATTTTTCCCGTTTCTTCCGGCAATCGGCGCGGCGTTTCAGAAATGCTGAGGCGTTTCGGCATCTGCCGAATCAGCGCTGAAACTCTTCAATCCGCAGAGGGTGGATCCCGAATTCCGGTTTCCAGTTCGGAGACGCGGAATAGAAACGGTTTGGATTTTCAAACAGAATCCGGTTCACCGTTTCGGCGGAATGCCCATCCCGTTTCATGAATTCTGCGGTTTTCACCAGACTCAGGGGATCGGACACCCCCCAGTCGGCGGAGCCGTCCACGATCATGCGGTCGGAACCATATTCATGAATCAGGGCGGAAACACGCTCGGGATTCAGCTTTGAAACCGGATAAACCGTCATTCCGGTCCAGCAGCCTGTTTCACGTGCCTGCTTCATACAGACTTCCGTATTGTGGTCGATCAAAACTTTTGCAACGTCGATTCCCTCGTTCCGTATCACATCCGCCGTCCATTCGATTCCTTTTTCCTTGTTCACGTGCGGCAGATGAATGATGACGGGCATATTCCTGCGGTGCGCTATCGCAAGCTGGCGCTCGAACGCCGCACGTTCATTCCGGGTGATATTGTTCAGCCCGATCTCTCCCAGCGCGACACAGCGGGGATGATCCAGATATTCTTCGATTCCGTCGATCACTTCATTCGCAAGCACCGTATCTTCGGCTTCCTTCGGATTCAGCGCGACTGCCGCATAGTGATCTATTCCGAAACGGCGCGCACGAACTGTTTCAAACTCCAGAATCAACTGAAAGTAGTCGTAGAATGTCCCCGCGTAGCGACGGTTGCAGCCCATCCAGAAGGACGGTTCGACGCAGGCGCGGATTCCCGCCTTGAACATTGCCTGGTAGTCGTCGGTCGTTCTGGAATACATGTGAATGTGAGGTTCGATAATCATGGTTCACTTTTCCTTTTTCGGAGTGAATGACGGACAGTCATCCATCGGATTGACGTCTCTGGCGAATTTCATGCAGCGTGTCAGGAACGGATGCGCGATCAGATGCGCGCAATCCCGGCAGAACTTCTTTTCGTCCGCCGCCGCCCTGATTTCGGGTTTCTTCTCAAAGTCCGCCCCCAGCAGGCTCTTGAATTTCAGTGCCGCGTCATTTTCCAGAGGGGAGGTCTTCTTTTCCGTTTTATCCTCCTTCAACTCCTCAATGACGGCACCGCAGGAGACACATTTCAGAACCTCCCCTTTTCTGGTCCAGCCGTCCATGACGGTTTCCTTTTTCAAAAACGTGTTTTTTCCGCAGTGCGGACAGTCAAATGAATCACCCGGTTTCATTGTCGCTTCTCCCGATTACCGTGTTAATGCCGATAGCTTAATCCGGACATCCAGAAAATGCAAATGGAAAAGTGCCGGACATCTTTCTTTTTTATCATTTCCGGACGGCTGTCGGACGGTATGCATGATAAAAAAATGGATTTTTTTGAAAAAAAGCTTTACTTTATATCAAAATGATATATTTTATAAACAGGAGGACATGGGATTTTGGGAATGCGAAAGACAAAGTCATATAAACTGGAATCCATTCTGGAGCAGAGAATCCGGATGGGAAATTATACTTTGCTGAATTTTCCCGCGGAGCGCAGACTGGCCTCCACCTTTAAAGTGACTCAGATGACAGTCCGAAAAGCGGTAAAGAATCTGGAGAGACGCGGTTTACTCGAACGTTTGCCCAACGGCACTGCAACGGCAGCTCGGGTAAACGGCGGTATGGTTGTTTTCCTGGCACCGTCTTTTCTTTCCTCTCATATATTCATGTTTCAGCGGATGCTTGCCACAGTTGCCAAGGAGGTCGGCTGGCAGTTGCAGACCATTCTGTATATGCATTGGGATGATGCCTGCATTGAAGAAGCACTAGACCGTTTTGACGGAGTATTTCTTTATCCCGTGAGGGAAAAGATATCTGAACGCCTGACAGAACTGCTTCAGAGGACTGCAACACCTGTTGTTTGTCTTGGCGGCGACATGAGCAGTTTAGGTGTTCCCTCTTTTCTGGATCATCCGGCAAATGCCGAAGAACTGATCATTGATTTTCTGCAGAAGCAAGGATATAGCAAAATTGATTTTCTGCTTACGCAGCCTCGTGATACAGATAATGCACAATGGCATGAAAATTGGGTTCGACGTTTGAAATGCCGTAGATTGACGGGTGACTTTCTGGAATATCCCGTGGAATCCTATGGCGACAGTTTGGAACAGGCATTTCAATGTGTGGGTTCGCTCATTGAACAAAATGCATTCAGAAGCAATTGTCTGCTCGGTGCAACGGTAAATGAGGCGATCGGAGCCTGCCGTGCGCTGGCTTCTCACGGAATTATGCCGGGGCGTGACATTGCCGTAAGCTCTGTTGTCGGCAGTCGGGAAGGTATCGCAAAGTTTTTTATTCCCTCCATTACGGCTGTGTTTTCCGGAGACTGCCGAGGAATACTGGCGGACTATTTCAAATGGATGGAACAGCCAGAAAAAGGTTGGGATGGAGAAATGATATGTTATGGGAAGAACGGGTATGTGTTCGCCGGAGAATCCGTAATTGCCGCAGAGCTGTTGCAAAGCACGAAGAAATAAGGACATTGGAAAAGAGAGATTGCAAGAATGAAAACAATTGGTTATCAATGTAACTTGCCGATCCGTCGGGAAGTGGATGTCATGGTTGCAGGCGGAGGTCCGGCGGGAATCGCTGCTGCGGTTACAGCCGCCAGACTGGGAGCAAAGGTATTTCTTGCCGAAAATCTCAGTGCATTCGGAGGCATGGGGACATCAGGTGGACTGCCATTCTTTTGTCGTCCCACCGATGGAATTAATTTTCTTTCCGCTGGTTTTGGAGAAGAGGTCTACAACCGGTTGTGGGAAGAAAAAGGCGCTGGTGTGAAAATGGTGCGGGGAGAGCATCCCGAAGAGATCGGCGGTTTTATCTACAACCCCGAAGTATTGAAACGTGTTTATGACAGACTCGCAGTGGATGCGGACGTCGATTTTCTATTCAATACCTCCCTGATTGATGTTATCACGGCAGATGACGGAGTAGTCACACATGCAGTCTGTTCTGCCAAGAGCGGTCTTTTTACCATATCCGCGAGAGTGTTTATCGACGCGACCGGTGACGGTGATCTTTGTGCCATGGCCGGAGCTGAATATGAAAAAGGAGATGAAAACGGCAAAATGCAGGCAGGAACATTGTGCAGTCTCTGGAGCGGAATTGAGTGGGAGCGAATGAAGATCTGGTGTGACGGGGCACGAATGCCGGAAGCAATCCGTAAAAATCTCTTTTCCGTTCCGGATATTAGTCTACCGGGAATTCTGCACACGGTAGCGGATTCTGGCTGGGGAAATGTCGGGCATGTATTCGGCGTGGACGGCACCGATGAACAAAGCATTACGCTGGCGCTGGTTGACGCTCGTCATAGGCTTCCTGAGTATGAAACCTACTATCGTCGTTTTGTTCCGGGGGCGGAGAATGCTGTCATGCTTTGGACTGCCGCCTATCTGGGACTTCGGGAATCCCGCCGGATTATGGGGGACTATGTGCTTAATGTCGAAGACTTCAAGCGGCAGGCGGTTTTCCCTGATGAAATCGGGCGGTATGCCTATCCGGTCGATTTACATGCTCCACACCCGATGCGGGAACGTGCAAAGGATGATGTTTTTCAGAGATTGCGTTACCGCAATCCGGGGGAAAGTTACGGTATTCCCTATCGCTGCCTGATACCCCGCTCGCTCAAAAACGTACTGGTTGCGGGGCGCTGTGTCAGTACTGACCGCTATATGCAAGGTTCGTTACGTGTCCAGCCGGGATGCCACATCACCGGACAAGCTGCCGGTTGTGCTGCGGCTTTTGCAGCTTCGCAAAACGGAGTGGTGCGGGATGTCCCGGTTATTGCGTTGCAGCGGAAACTGACAGAAATCGGCGCGTTTCTTCCAAATTTCAATCATAAGGAGGGAAAATAAGAAAAAACGTTGTGGAGCTCGAATGGAAAGGAAACGGGATTTTTCTGATTTATTGGATTCATTATTTTAAGCGAATGGAGGAAAAATGAGATTTCTGTGTGTTGTTGCGCTTTTTTGTTGTTTCTTCATGGCGGGGAAGGCAAAAGATATTGACTTGAACGCAAACTGGCGTTTTTCGGACAAGGATGACCCCGGCTGTTCCGCTTTGGATTTTGACGACTCCGACTGGAAGAAGGTCAAAGTTCCAGGATACTGGAAACACTGCGGCTTTTCAAATGTGCGGGGAATCGGCTGGTACCGCTGCCGTGTCTTACTTGATCCCGCGGTCAGGGTTCCGCGGCAATTGGTAATGGAGGGCGTTGCAAGATGTGATGAAACTTATTTCAATGGAAAACTGATCGGCAAGACCGGTGATTT
Source organism: uncultured Lentisphaeria bacterium (assembly GCA_949282305.1). Taxonomy (GTDB): domain Bacteria; phylum Verrucomicrobiota; class Lentisphaeria; order Victivallales; family UBA1829; genus UBA11452. The sequence continues at coordinate 30,339 of CASDPB010000016.1, forward strand.
CTCGGATGATTTTTCAAACCAGAAATATCGGATGCGGATTTATGAGATTCCGCCGGAACTGATCCGGCGGGAGAATATCATTGCCGTAAGGGTCTTTCCGGGGCGCGAACTTGCCGGAGGAGGACTTGTCCGCCCTGTCTGCATCAGAGAACTTTCAGAACAGGATATGTTTGGAGTCGCGAATAAAATTGAAGAGTTTTATTATGCGAAAGGAGCCTCTTTTGTCTGGCAGCCGGAAGTATTTAACAGAACGATGAATACAGCATCAGCTGTTCTCCATACGGAACTTCGGGATTTCAGCGGTAATCTGCTAGTACATAAGGAATGGCCGTTTCGGCTAAGTGGTCAGAAAAAATTGAGTTTTGAGTGTTCCACCGTTCTGCCGGAGACGGGAATCTATACAGTAAGAAGTTTTGTACTTGTGAATGGAGAGAGAAGGGGAACTGCTGTTTCAAAGGCGGCAGTTCTTCCTCCTGTCAAGCCTGCTGCCTTGCGCGATTCCCGGTTCGGTGTTGCTTCGCATTTGAACTGGTGGGATGAAAAAAGCGTCCTGCGTTCGCTTGATCTTATGAAGAGAATACAGCTTGGAAGTATCAGAACCGGATTCATCTGGCGTGAAATTGAACCCGTTGCAGGCAAACCTGACTTCAGCCGGACTGATCTGATCGTTAAAGAAGCGAAAAAACGCGGCCTTGCCGTTCTGCCGGTCATCTCCAGTGTTCCCTCTTGGGCCATCGCGGGAAAAGCACACAATAAGGCCTTACCGTTAGTACAGTTGGAAGAGCAGCGGAAATATCTTGCATGTCTTATGGAGCGTTACAAGGATACGATAAAAATTTGGGAATTCGACAATGAACCGAACCTTAACAAGTATCTTCCGCAGGAGTATGCACGGGCTTTGCGCGGTGCCGTGGAAACGGCGGAGACACTCTCTCCGAAACCAGTGATTCTGGTTGGGGGACTCTCCTCTGTTCATATTCGCCGTCCGGGAAGGATTGCAGCCCCCCGTTATTTGGCAGCTTTATACAATGATGTGAAAGATTTTTCCGGCGTTGCATTCCATCCTTATATCGGTTGGCCAAAAAACAATGACCGGATTGCAGGTAATTTCCTAAAATCCATTGATTCCGTAATCAATGTGATGAGGACATATACCAAAACACCGGAGCTCTACCTGACGGAATATTCCACATCCATCAGACCTGATGCAGGGCGCACTGAACTGGATCAGGCACGCTTTCTAGTCGTTACAACAGTTTCCGGATTGACAAGGAAAGAGGTTCACGGTTTCTTCTGGTACAATTTCCGTAATAAAGGTGTGCATCCAACAGATGGAGAAATGAACTATGGACTGCTTAACATGGATTTTTCTCCCCATACAGCTTTTGTCGCCTATGCCGTATTGATTGACCAGCTTAGTTTTCTGAACTGGACTGGCATGCAGAAGGCTTCAGATGGAGTAACACTGCATGTATTTGAAAATGACTCCCGAAAAGTGCTGGTTGGCTGGACGGATTCGGGAACAGATACCGTCACAATTCCCGATGTAGAACAAGTAATCAATCTGGTTGGAATGCCGCGAGGTAATAACTCAAAAGTGGAATTGTCTACTCTTCCTGTGTATATAACAGTAAAGAAATGAGGCAAAGATGATTCCTGCATGAAATTCCCGGCTCGCTGCAACAATTAAGGAGAGAAAATGAAAAATCAAACTTACATACAACCGCAGGGGTGCAGAGGGCATCCGTTTACCGATGGGAAACTTGTATGATTTCCAAATCATGATGAAAAGTCATGTCTTTCATGTCATTGGAACTTGAAAATGCTGTTGAATCGAATAAAATCCGAGTCCGAGAGATTCTTGATGAAAAAAAGGATGCAAAAATGATGAGCAATAGAGTTGAAATAACAGAAAAAGCATGGGCAGAAAAAAAAGATTTTACCCTTATCGAGCTCCTTATCGTAATTGCGATCATCGCGATTCTCGCGGCAATGCTTCTGCCTGCCTTAAGCAAAGCCAGAGAACGCGCAAATACAGTCAAATGTCTCAGTAATGAGAAACAGGCAGGTGTAGGAACGTCCATGTATTTGGGAGATAATTTGGATTTCTTCATGCCATATCAGTTGACAAAAAGCCAAACAGGGTTGACAAATGGACGTGTTTGGGCAGAAATGTTAAGCGATGCAAAATATGTGAACCGTGCCATTTTTGCGTGCCCGTCCTTGAAATCTCCTAAAGGTCAGACAAACTATACTCCATCAGGAATGACTTATACCGGATATGGATACAATCACTACAATCTCGGTTCAAACATGGCAGTGATTACGAGTGACAAGAACACAGCAAAGATGAGCCAGCTGCGTCACCCGTCCATCGGTTACATGGTCATGGATACAAATCAGGGACTGGGGTCGAACCTTGGAAGTTTCTGTGTGCTTGATTTTGAATCATCCAACCCGGCAAAAAACGGGAGACCCGACCCGCGTCACGGCGGAGGGGTGAACATTCTTTATGTAGATGGACATGCAGGATATAAAAAAGTATCAATTGGAAAGCCTTATCAGGATCTTACGGCAAGAATAGGAGATTCCTATTATCCGGATCAATGGCGGTGCGGACGCTGATCGAAACGGCTTGTCGGGGAACCGGCACGGCGGCTGATCGCATGGCTGCGCCGAGAAGCCGTCTCATGTTATTTATAAGGATTTGCATTTTCATCAAAAATGAATTTTACATAAAAATACAATTTTTTTCATGTGCGTCTGCCGGAAAAAGTATGGAATCATGTCTTGCTTTCAGACTTTTTTACAGAAAAAATCCGTCTTTTCCGTATATTTCTCCGGCGGTCTCTTGATTTTAACAGGCTCCATGTTATGATACTGAACATATTGTCTTTCCTGCCGGCCAGGGTGGTAAGCTGCGGGATGTATTAAATTACGGCAATATGACAACAACAAACAATGGTGAGAGGAACAAAAGGAAATGAGTTGGCTGGACTGGCTTATCGTGCTGGTTCCCGTGGCATTCGTGATGTACATGGGTTATCGTTCACGGCTGTATATCAGGGGAGTGGCGGACTTTCTGTCCGCGGGGCGCATCTGCGGACGTTATGTAATCAGCGTCGCGGATGTCGCAAACGGACTTTCGATCATTACGCTTGTGGCGTTCGTCGAAGTGCATTACAAGACCGGATTTGCGATGACCTTCTGGAACAACATCATCCTGCCGCTTTCCCTTGTCCTCTCCTTGACGGGTTACTGTGTCTACCGTTTCCGGGAGACCAAGGCGATGTCGCTGGGGCAGTTTCTGGAGATGCGCTACAACCGTCCGCTCCGCATTTTCGCGGCGGCACTGCGCTCCCTCTCCGAAATGCTTGCGAACATGATCTGTCCAGCTGTCGCCGCCCGTTTCTTCATCTATTATCTTGATCTGCCGCATTCCTTTACTTTTCTCGGGCTGGAAATCCCGACATTCATGGTGGTGGTGTTCATCGTGCTGACGCTTGCCATTACAATCATCTGCATGGGCGGCACGCTGGCACTGGTCATCACGGACACGATCCAGGGACTTTTCTGTTACCCGATGCTTGTTGTATTTACCATATTTGTTCTGGTGACATTTTCCTGGTCCAACGAGATCATACCCGTCATGGGAGACCGTGTCGCCGGCGAGAGCTTTCTGAGTCCTTATGATATTTCCGGTCTCCGGGACTTCAATCTTTTTGCTCTGATCGTGACGATCATTGCAACGGTTCTGCACCGTGCCAGCTGGATCGGCGCGGGCAACACTTCCGCGGCGAAGACTCCTCACGAGCAGAAGATGGCGAATGTGCTGGGAACATGGCGCACGGGATTCAGCGGCATTTTCTATATTCTTCTCGCCGTGACGATCCTGACACTCCTGAATCACAAGGACTTTTCGCCGAAGGCAAGGGACATCAGAGCAGCAATTTCGACCCGCATCGCCGAAGAGCTCGTGCCGGAACCGGAGTTGCGCCAGGAACTGATTGCGAAAGTTTCCGCAATACCGGAGCATGAGCATACCATTGGCAAGGATGTCCCGCTGTCCCAGGAGAAAAACCTGGATTCCCCTTACTTCGACACCGCTCTTGAAACTCTCCGCAAGGGAGACAACGGCAATGCGAAATTCCAGGAGTTCCGGACGCTCTACAATCAGATGATGCTTCCCATGACGATGCGCAACCTCCTGCCGATGGGTTTGATGGGGCTGTTCTGTCTGCTGATGGTTCTGATGATGGTTTCAACGGACGATTCCCGTATTTACAGCGCGGCGCTGACGATTTCCCAGGATGTGATTGTGCCGTTCCGCAAGAAGGGATTCACGCCGGAACAGCATATCCGGGTCATCCGGATTGTTTCGATCGGTGTGGGCGTCTTTTTCTTTTTCGGCTCGTTTTTCATGGCGCAGCTGGATTACATCAATCTGTTTGTCACGATCATGTGCTCGATGTGGCTGGGCGGCTGCGGGCCGGTCATGATCTTCGGGCTTTACAGCCGTTTCGGGACCTCCGCCGGCGCGTTCGCTTCGCTCCTGACCGGCATGTTCCTTTCACTCGGCGGCATTTTTGTCCAGCGCAACTGGGCTGACATGGTGTATCCATGGCTGGACGAACTCGGCTGGGTGGACCCCATCGGCAGATTCCTTGCCGCCGTGTCTTCGCCGTTTGAACCTTATATTCTCTGGCGCATGGACCCGATCAAGTTCCCGATCAACTCCATGGAAATTTATTTTATCACCATGCTGATCAGCATGGTGGTCTACTGCCTTGTCTCCTGGATTACCTATCGCGGCCCGTTCAATCTGGACCGTATGCTTCACCGCGGCATTTACAATATCGACGGAGAGAAAAACATCAAAACGACATGGAGTTTCCGGAACGTGTTCTCCAAGCTGATCGGCATCACGCCGGAATATACCCGCGGCGACAAGTTCATCGCCTGGTCGGTGTTTCTCTATTCCTTCGGGTATCAGTTCGTCATCACCTTCCTTCTGGTGGTTCTGTGCAATGCCATTTCTCCGTGGCCGATGGAATGGTGGGGATATTACTTCCTCATTGTATCCCTGATCGTCCCCGGCATTGTCGCGACGATTTCCACGGTCTGGTTTACCGTCGGCGGCGTGATAGACCTGCGCCAGTTGTTCATTGACCTGAAAAACCGCAAGGACAATCCGCTTGACGACGGGCGCGTGGAAGGCAATATGTCGCTGGCGGACAAGGCGATTCTGGAAGAGATCGACAAGGAACAGGAGCATAAGGCATAACGTGCCTGTATTCCCGGGATGCGCGGAACGGAACCGGCTCCGGCAGATGCCGTTTCCTTCTCCCGCATCCTGCTGTTTTCCGTGAAAAAGCGCGAAAACCTGTTCTTTGCCGCTTGATTTTTACTGAAATGTCACTATTATGCTTTTAGAGAAAGTATCCGGGAACAATTCAGAAAAGGGGAGGTTTTATGGCTGTTGGGACACTTCCGAAACATTTGACGGGTGAATGGATCTGGCTTCCGGAAAAATCCGGCGGGGTCGCGCGGGACATCAGGGTATTTGCCAGAAAAGAGTTTGTCCTGGAATCCTCCGTCCCCTTTGCCGAGCTTTGGATTTCCGCGATTCCCTCTTATCATGTTTATGTGAACGGGGAACATGTCGGTTACGGCCCCGCGGCTCCCACGCGAACGAAATGTTACGGCGACTTTTACGACATCGCACCTTATCTTGAGGTCGGCGCCAATGTGATTTCAGTGATTGTTTATGACATGGCGATTCCGACTTATTCCAGGTATCCGCATCCGCCGAAGATATGGTGCCAGGTGAATATCGGGGAACGTCCGGTTCTCTGGACGGATTCCACATGGCGCATGATTGAACCGCGGTGTTATTCCGGCGGACAGCCGCGATGTCACGCCGGACTGGAATATACGGAAAATGTGAATATCAAAGATTATCCCGGAGGTTGGCAACAGCCGGGATTTCAGGACGAGGACTGGCTGGAAGCCCGTGTGATCGGGGCTGTGACCGACAGCACCCCGCCTTTGGATATTTCCCATATCCACCCTTTCATGTGGTTCGAGACGGATACCCTTGAACCGCGCTCTTCCGGAAAATTCCGCGAAGGCAGGGAGTTCACTTTCCTTTCCTACCGCAACCCGGACACATTTCAGGCAGGCACGTATGCCGCGCAGACTTACGTGTATATCGGGGAAAATTGCGAAACGGAAATCCAGATTTCATCCGATGATCCTTTTATACTGTTCTGCAACAACGACGTTGTCTGCAAACGGGAACAGAGTGTGACGGCTCCCCCGCTTTTCGAGATTCACGGCGCATTCGGCGTCGGCAGGGAACTTCTGCTTCATTGCAGACTGCCCCTGAAAAAAGGCTGGAACCGTCTGCTCTGCATTCAGAAATGCTGTGCGAATCCAATGGGATTCATGATCGTGTTTCCGGAGTTTCCGAAAGGAACGCTGATGTTCCAGCGCGAACCCGCCGAATCGTCCATGCCGGGATGGCTCACGGAAGGACCCCTGCGGATGCCGTTTGAATTTGCCGCGCCCTCGCTGGTGCTGAAAAGCACGGAGCAGAACGGCTTCCTGCCTCTTTATGAACATTTGAACGACATCTCCGGATATTTGAATCACTGTGAATATGTGCCCGACGCCGCGCCGGTATCTTCCGCGGACAGTCTGATGACCGGAGATTATGTGATTTACAACCTGGACGAAATCCAGTATGGCTTCCCCATGCTGGACATCTCCGGCTCCGATGGAGACATCGTGGACATCACTTCGGGAATTCATCTGATCGACGATCATGTGAAATCAATCGGTCCGTTGGGGCGCAAGACCGACACGATTCATCTTGCCGACGGTTCCAATTCCTGGATGCGTCTCGAACCGCGCGGCGTGAAATACATCATGCTGACGGTGCGCAGAGCCGCGGACACGGTTCAGCCGATTCTGCGTTTCATCTCCTACGCCTCGGATTCCGCCGCGGATACGGATTTCATTTGTTCCGACGAGGAATTCAACGCGATCTGGAACAGTGCAATATCCTCCATCCACCAGTGCGCATGTCAGAACATCATTGACAACCCGTGCGGACGCCGCTGTCAGTCTCTTGCGGAATCCTACATTTACTCCATGACTCTCTATGCTCTGTTTGGCGGATACAATCTTTCCGCGAAGGCGCTTGCAGAATTCGCCGAGGGACAGCTCGAAAACGGCATGATGCAGCAGATTGCGCCGTCCGGCATCTTCTCCTATGCGCCGGATGTCTCGCTGCTTTGGGTGCTCTGGCTGAACGAACACTGGATCGCCAGCGGGGACGCCGCTTTCCGCGACAGCATGATCCCCACGCTGAACCTTCTGCTTGACTTCTTCCGTTTCTCCGCCGCGAAGCATGATTCCCTGCTGATTGTGGAAGCGCTCGGAAAATCCGTCTTCCTGAACGAAACGGGAACACTGGACGAGTGCGGGATGTTCACCTCTCTGAATGCACTGTACTGCCGCGCTCTCCTGTCCGCATCGAAACTTTATGAAGATGCCGGCATGGAGAAGAGGAGCAAGGCATGTCTTGCTCAGGCGACGAAACTTGCCGAGCGGATACGCAAGCTGGCGTATGATCCCGAAACCGGCTTCTTCGCAGATTCCTATTGCAACGGGAAACGCTCCGGGCGCTGTTCGTTCCAGACCAATCTGATCGCGCTCTATTCCGGCGTTGCGAAACCGTCCGCCTTTGAAGCGTTCTCTTTGAAGTATCTGGTTGACAAACGGGAGCTTCTCCCGCTCTCCAATACAAAGTTCTTCGCGTTTGTCCTGGAAACTCTTTTCGCATTCAAACAGCAGTATTTTGCCATTGAACTGATCCGGGAGGCCTACCGTTACAACCGGAAACTGGAGGCGGAAAAACAGGCAAACCCGAATCCCCATATTTTCCTGGTCATTGCGGCGAATTACATCATCCGCGAACTGCTCGGCATCCGTGCCGCTGTTCCCGGAATGGGGCAGATTTATTTCAATCCCGCCTGCCGGAATGTTCGTTCCGCGAAAGGACGCATTCCCAATGCCGGAGGCAAGATCATGCTGGAATGGAAACTGACGGAGGATGAGGAGCTGGCGGTGAACATTGACTCCAATCATCCGCTGGATGTCCTGCCGATGCTGGAAGGCTGTCATATTGCGGGGAGCACATTCAACCTTGGCAATTACGTCAATCTGCTGGACCCCGAAAGCGGCGGAGAGACGGAAGCGCAGACGGAAAAGTGATTCCGGCTCCGATGCTTCCGGATGATGTCCGGGGCAGGGGGCATATCCGTTTCAACGGCTGAGGAGACCGGCGGTATCAGGATGGCTGCTGCATCCTTTCAAAACTTTCCTGCGCAGTTCTTTTTCCTTTTTTGAATTCCACGGGAGTCACGCCGCAAAGCTGATGAAAAACGGCGGTGAAATAGTTGCTGTCGGAAAAACCGCACAGACGCGAAATCTTAGTTACGGAAAGCGCCGGATGGAGTTTGAGATAGATCTTCGACTCTTCGATTCTTCTTTGCGCCAGAAGTCTGCGGAACGAGCTTCCCGTCTTGCGGCGGATCAGCGCACCGAGATAATTCGGGTTCACTTTCAGCAGGTCGGCAAGTTCGGAAAGGGCGATGTTCTCCAGATAATGGCAGTTGATGAAATTCCGGCAGTTTTCGATGTAGAATTCTTCGTCGTGCTGCTTGCCGCCCATGCCGCCGGCGGCAGAAAAAAGCTCCAGTTCGATTTTCAGGAAATCTGCGATAAATGAAGCCGCCCGCCGAATCTGCCTGCGCCTTTCCGCCGTGACACGCGGCGGATTTCTGACTCCGGGGGGCAGTTCCGGCGTATCGTTTTCCGGCAGAAGATTGCCGAAATAGATGACCGCGCAGAGACTGCCCGCGTCCATGACAGGGCAGGCATACTCCCAGATTCCGTGCGGACAGCATCCGAAAAAACAGCGTCCGCGCTTTGCCACTTCCAGGCTTCTGCTCTTGTTCCCGGAACAGCTCCTGTTGCCGTCGCGCAGTTTTGCAAAACGGCAGAAATCGGAATGGTGCAGATATTGATCCGGGGCGAGCTTCAGCTTTTCGCAGCGGTAAAACGCCGGGTGCCTTACCTCTATGCTGACGGAGGCTGCCGTCTTTTTTTCGCAGAAGCGGAGAAGTTCCACCAGGTCCATGTCGGATGCTTTCTTTGTTTATGTGAAATGTGAGATAATTTAAGAGTTCTTCTTTGAAAATTCAAGGCTTTTTCTCTTTTTTACAGTATAATTGATAAAAAGAAAAAGGGGAGGCAGGACGCTTCACCGTAAAAAAAAGGAGATGCCATGAAAACATACACGGAACCGGCAAGAACCATTCCTGTCGTCGCGGAAACGGAAGTCCTGATTGCGGGCGGAGGTCCCGCGGGAATCGGAGCGGCTCTTGGAGCGGCGCGCGCCGGCGCGAAAGTCATGATCGTGGAACAGTCCAACGCGCTCGGAGGGATGGCGACCAGCGGCATGATGTCGCACTGGAGCGGCGGCTCGACCTCGCCGCTGCTCGACGAGATCATGCACCGCGCCTGCGAAAGCACGTCCCTTCCGAAGAATCCGAACGAGGGATACAGCTGGTGCATCAGCCACGAGTGTCTCAAGAGCACTCTGCTTCAGATGATGGACGAGGCGGGCGTAAAGGTTCAGCTTTACACTCAGATTGCCGATGTGATTATGGACGGCAGCCGCGTTGCGGGGATCATCACGGAAAGCAAATCCGGGCGCGAGGCAATCATGGCGAAAGTCGTGGTCGACGCCACCGGAGACGGCGATGTTGCGGCGCGCGCGGGCGCGGAATATGAACTCGGACGCGAAGGCGATCATATCTGCCAGCCGGTTACGCTGATGTTCCGCATCGGCGGCGTTGATTACTCCAGAGCGATCTTTCCCGGCAGTTTCGAGTCCTATATCGACGTGCCGAAAGGCGAGATTCAGGCGCTCGGAAAGTCCATTCTGACCCATCCCGCCGGACACGTTCTGCTTTATCGGACACGCATTCCCGGCGAGGTCTGCGTCAACATGACGAACGTCATCAACATCGATGCGACCGATGTCCGCCAGCTGACGGAAGCCGAGAAGGTCTGCCGCAGACAGATGGATGAAATGATTCCCTTCCTGCGTGAATATGCGCCCGGATACGAGGATTGCTATCTGGTGACTTCCGCATCGAATGTCGGCGTGCGCGAAACCCGTCATTTCAAAGGGCTTTACACGGTAACGGCGGAGGATATTCTTGAGGCGCGTGTCTTCGATGACTGGATTGCCGCAAGGAATTATTTCAATTTTGACATTCACAGCCTCAAAGGTCCCGGACTCGACGAGAACGGCGCTCAGAAACACTTTCACTCGAAGGGCGTTTACACGATTCCCTATCGGGCATGTGTTCCGGTCAGGATTGATTCGCTTCTGCTTTCCGGACGCAATATTTCCGGCACGCACAAGGCGCATTCCAATTTCCGCGTCATGCCGATCTGCCTGAATGTCGGGCAGGGGGTCGGAACCGCGGCGGCAATCGCCGTCGGGGAAAATATCCAGCCACGTCAGGTCGATGTGAAAAAGGTTCAGGCGCTTCTGAACAAGGCGGGAGTGAAGGTCTGAGTGCGGACTTGCCGCTTTCGGAAAAGACGTCTTCCGACTTCCGGAACGGTTCCGCCGTCCGGCGCGGGACATTTTTTCCGAAGCGGCTATTTGACAGTCACACCGAGCAGTTTTGCCAGTTCGACGGCTTGAAACATATTCACAACCGCCCCTTTGAGCTCACCGGCGTCCATGGAGAGGACGATGCCGGAAATATCGCATGTCGCAAGGTCAACTCCTTTCAATGCCGTGCGGTAAAGATTGGCTTTTCTGAAACGGGATTCGTCTGCGGAAAAGCCTTTCAGACGGCATTCCGTCAGAAACGCTTCGGAAAAGTCGCTCCGCATTACGGCAAAACGGTCTGTCCTGGCTTTGTGGAAAACGGCATAACTGAAATTGCTTTCGGCTATGCCGACATGAAAGAAACGTGCTTCGCTGAAGTTGGAGCCGATCGCCTTGACCGCATGGAATTCCGCGCGGCAGAAATAGGCGTCGCTGAAATCGCAGTTGGAAAGTTCGCAGGCTCGGAAGATCGCGTCCGTGAAACTGCTTCCGGAAAAAGAACAGTGTGTCAGGCGGCAGTTCTCAAAAAGAACATGCCCGAACGAAAGTCCGCTCAAATCCTCCTGCTGAATGCGGAGACCGCTGAAGCGCCGATCCGCAATTTCGTCGTTGTCCCCGCCGCATTCTCTCCGCAGTGCGGAAAGGTCATTGCATTCTTCCGGGCAATGCCCGATTACCGGTTTCATAATCGTCTCTCTCATTTGACAATACATCCTGTTTCATTGCAATTCATATCGGTAACATACAGGCAGTTCATGCCGCTTCAAGGCGGGAACGCAAATATTCTTCTATGATTCCCGCGGCATCCTGAAAGCAGACGGTTTCATGGAAAAAAAAGGCCGACAAGGGAAAAAATTAAAGTTTTTTTTGGGAAGAGGCTGTTTTAGGGTCTTGACAAAAAACAGTTTTTGTTTATAATTAAAACTGTAAACAGGTTTTTGTTTAAACGGGGGAGAGCTATGTCAGGCATAAAAACCGAAATGGCAAAACAGTCCATCGTGCGGTACATTCGGGAAAACGGAGTGAAGCCCGGAGAGAAACTGCCGTCTCAGGACACTTTGCGGAAAGTGCTCGGCTTCGGGGGCGCGACCATCGGTTCGGCGATCAATGAACTGAAGGTCGACGGCGTTCTGGATGTCCGCGACAAGATCGGCGTGTATCTGATTGACCCGAACATGGACGGTCATGCCGGGCGCA
>CASDPB010000017.1 GCA_949282305.1 uncultured Lentisphaeria bacterium
CTCAACTGTCTTGAAAGCGGAGCCCCTCAGCAGACACGGGTCGTTGTTCCCCGGCTGATCGTCCGGGACTCCGTTGCGGCACCGCCGAAAACAAAACAATAAAATACATTCAAGGAGCAGAATCATGAGAGAAAAAAACAGAATCTTCAGACAGCCGCCCTGCGGCGGGGAAAATCACACGGCGCCGCCATTCGTGTTCACAGTCCGGACGAAAAGAAACGGAATGTTCCGGCGGAATCATTTTCCCACAGGGAAATCCGCCGTTTTCACCTTGATAGAGCTCCTCGTCGTGATTGCGATCATCTCCGTTCTCGCCGCTCTGCTGCTTCCGGCACTGAGCAAGGCAAAAGAAAAAGTAATCATGGCAAAATGCAAGAACAATCTCAGGCAGATCGCGATCGGCATCCATGCCTACGGCAACGACAACGGCGAATATATGCCGAACTGTCCGCTGAGCGCGACGCCGCCCAACAGCCGTTACACCCATCGCGCCAACTCCGACAACAGGAAAGCCTACACCAACCTGGGACTGCTGATTGACGGCTATCTGAATGAGGCGGTGCTCTACTGTCCCGCCCAGAAGATCCGCACTTACGACTCGATGAAAGACCTGCCGCGCACCGCCAACCGCATCGCGGGATACGACAGCCTGCCGGTATGGGCAAACTCGAAATGGAACTTCCGTCCGCGCATCAGTTTCATGCAGAAAGAGAAACTGGCAATGGTGTATGACATTGCGACCGACAGCCAGCGTTACAGCATGCCGCACGGTTTGCAGTGGAACGTTGCGTTTGCCGACGGACATATCGCCGTCTACCGGAACGGTTCGAGTTCGATTGGCGGCGGTTCCACGCTTGCCGTCATGATCGCGGAGGGAAAGAACACCTCATTTCCCAACGCGACGACCATCCTGAAACGTCTTTCAACCTGCGGATACTGAGCATAAGGAGTCTCACATGTTTTTCATCAGAATCGCCGCCGCACTGCTGTTGTGCGCCACCTGCTCCGCCGCCGGGCTGACCGTGGAGACCCGGGTCAGCGAAAAAGCCGCTTACCTGCGCGGGACAAAGGTCTACCCCGAATATCTGCTTGACATGAGCAGCGCCGCCGACTGGGCGCGGATCGGCAGCACCGGAGGTCATCGGCTGCGTGTCACGGAAGTCGATGCGCCGGGACGTCCCGGCAGACGCGCACTGATGTTTTCGGTAAAGATCGACAAAAAGAATCCCAAAGCGCCCGGCTGGGTCGCATGGCAGTCAATGCTTTCACCGGAACTGAACATCATCGGCGCGGACGAGATTGAGTTTGAAATCTATCCGCTGCAGAAGTTTCCGTTCGGCGTGGTCGCGCGCTTCGGCACCTCGAAGGGGTTCGGCCAGCTCCCCTGCTCCTGGTCGGACGTGGTGAAAAACCTGGAGCCGAACCGCTGGCACACCGTGCGGATCCCGGTCAAGAAAAGCCGTAAATCCGTGGACAGTCTGCGTTTCGACTTCAATGCCCGCGGCGATGCGGTTCCGCATCAGCAGGAACTGTCGATGATCGTCGGCGCGATCCGCTTCCTGCCCGCGCCGTCCCCCGCCACGGCGGAGTGGTCAACCCGCATGAAAACCGAAGCGCCGCTTGAAAACGGATTCCTTATCAATCCGCATCCGCTCGAAATGGCGGACGATGCCGATCTTGAATACAGCGTCGAGCTGGCGGTCGGGCATCCGGGGAAAGCGACACTGGAACTCCGGTGCGGGGACAAGAGTCTGAAACAGCCGGTCGTGCTCGGAACGCCGTACACCACGCTCCGGATTCGGTTTCCCCGGTTTGCGGAACTGTTTTCCCCCGGCGACCGCCGGCTGGAAACCGTCATCCGCGACGAGTCAGGCAAGGTAATTGCGCAAAATGCCGAAGCAATGCCGCTGAAGCTCTTCTCCTCCGCCGCAATGGACAAGGAACGCCGCCGACTCCTGACACGCCTCGACGCGCTGACCGGAGAGCTGGATTCTCTGCGCAAATCCGGCGCGGCAGTGCAGCTGCCCGAAGTAACCCGGACTACCGCGGAACTGTTTTTGAAACACTTCATCCCCGACGACTTCAACCGTCAGAAAAAATACGGCATCGCCATCGCAGAACTGGCAGATGTGAAACGGTTGCTCGACGCGCTCGAAACGGAACTCGCCGCATACCGCGCGGGAACGCTCCGCGAACCGCCGCTCACTCCTTATGATCCGGCGACACCCCTCACTGTCCGCGACGGCGTAATCACCCAGCACGGCAAACCGATCCTGCTGATCGGTCCGCTGACGGGAATGCCCGCGCTCGACTGGAACGAATATGCCGCGAAACTCGGCTTCAATTCCCTGGTGGTCGAAACCGACATGGACCGCTGGCTGAACTTCGACGCGAAAAAGAACATGGTTCTGAACCCGCATCCCGATCTGATCCCCGGTCCCACCCGGAGTTTTCAAGGAGAAGCCGCCCGCCTCAGGCATTATCTGGAACGCAGCCGCGCCAACGGGCTGGCAGCCAATCTGCTGCTCTCCTCGCACTACTGCAGGAGCATCCCCGGGGATCTCAAAAATGCGCGCAGTCTCTACGCGGGGCACAACAACTTCAACTGGAACGTGCTGGCTCCGGAGGCAAAGGAAGTATTCCGCCGCATGTATGCCGGCGTGATTCCGTTCCTGCGGGAGCCGCACCTGGTCAGTCTCGGCACCGCCAACGAACCCGGCTACACCGTCAAATCCGGTTCCAAAGAGTTTGAACGCGGCTTCATCAGCCGTCTGAAAGAGAAATACCCGTCCGCCGCAGCGCTGAACCGTGCGTGGGGAACACGGTATGCCTCCATTGATGACGTGACGCTTCGCGATGTGCTTTCGCCGCAGGCTCCTCCGCAGGCGCGGGTGGACTGGGCAGAATACCAGAGCCGGGAAGTCAGCCTTTTCTACGGCTTCCTGAAGAACAGTCTGCTCGACGCGCTGCCCGAAAAACAGATCTGGGTCAAGCTGATGGGCAACCTCGGCTACGAAATGCTCGACGAGGCGGACAACATCGCGCTCGGACAGAACGTCGCAGGCTCGGATTCTGCCAATGAACCGTGGCTGGATCACCTGAGAAGCCTCTTTCCCGACTATCCGATCACCAACCACGAATGGCATTTCATCCGCGCGGAACACACATCCAATGCACCGTTCCTTGCGATGCGGATGTTCCAGGGAGTCAGCCGCGGACTGCAATCCGGAAACATCTGGCGCGGTCAGCGCGCGGATTGGGAAAGCAAGGGATACGGACACGCCGAATCTTTCTCACGCTATCCGGTCGCCCTGAACGCGATCGGCAGAACCGCCCTCAAACTGCGCTTTCTCTACCCGGTGCTGGTCCGGTTCCAGCGGCTTGACGGCGGCGCGGTGCGACTCTACTACGACAAA
This sequence comes from uncultured Lentisphaeria bacterium, assembly GCA_949282305.1. Taxonomy (GTDB): domain Bacteria; phylum Verrucomicrobiota; class Lentisphaeria; order Victivallales; family UBA1829; genus UBA11452. Next base: position 3,417 of record CASDPB010000017.1, read on the forward strand.
AACGATCAGCTGCTGCGCGAAAAGGAGTATCCGGCAAAATTCAATGCCGCCTACAACCGCCTCAGAATCAACCCCGCCGGCGTCCGCTTCCTGTATCCGCAAACCGTCACACCGGAAAAACTGGCGGGAATAAAACTCATCGCCGCCGGTTCAATCCGCCATATTCCGGCGGAAACAGCCCGGACACTCGCGGCATGGGTCGCAGACGGTGGCACGCTCCATCTGCAGACGCCGGGGGAATGGTCCGACTACAGCGGTGCGCCGCTCGACCTGCCCGCCGGATTCCGCAATGCCGTTGCAACCGCCGGAATCACCCGTTACGGAAAGGGAACGGTTGTCACGGTTCCCGACTGGGAAGGAGACGCCGCCATGATGACCGGTCCCGTCGCCTGGAGCGGCTCCGCCCCGAACCGCGAAGTCGAATGCCGTCTGCTGACCGATCCGAACGGCAATCCGCAGTATCTGTCAATCGTCAACCTGAAAAACAAGGTTCAGAAAATCCGGCTGCGGAACGGTCAGGCACCGCAGAGGATCTCCGGGGAAGACCTCTGGAACCATGCCGCAGCCGTAATCGACGGCGAATTTGAACTCGCGCCTTTTGAAGTTCGGCTGATCGAGGCTGACCGCCCGTAAAACCGTCTTTGCCGCTCTTCCTTTCAAGGTTCCCCAGGCTTCCGGCGTGCATCATAAACGCCGGAAGCCTGTTTTTTTCCCATGACTGTCCAACGCCTTCCAGACAGTCCGGCACGGGCATTCCGAGGGGCAGGACGAACGCACCTGCATTTTCCGGAAGCTGCCGCATCTCCGCGACGATCGGCAAATACGGTTTTCACGGTTCCGCCGGACCGCCGCCATGCTGTTACGATACGGGAAGAAATATTATTTCATTGTAGACCAATTCATTTTTTTTTCGTATTGACATGAATATCAATTCAACAAAAAAACGTCAATTTCATCTGTTTTTTCCGCCTGATTATAAAATAACATCGAAAAAAAATGAAACTCTCTATTGACATTGCAGATTTTGATTATATAATAATAAATGTATACCATTTAAGAAATACAGCAATCTGTCAACCCCGCTGTGAAAGGAGTCGGACATCATGCGGAAGTCTGCATCAATTAAATTAGACAAACCAATGTCTGCGGCGGCATTTCCGCATCATCTGATGAAGAAAAGCCATCCGGCAAGGTTTTCAGCACACGTGAAGAACAGGGAAAAACTGAGAGCATCCCGCCTGAAGTTCTTCCTGCCGGCTTCTGCGCCGGACGTTTTTGCCAAACTCCGGGCCGTTCTCTGCCCGACGATTCCAGTCCTGAAATTGAAAACAAGTCTTTTCACCTTGATCGAGCTCCTCATCGTCATTTCAATCATCGCAATCCTGGCTTCCATGCTTCTTCCGGCGTTGAGCCGGGCACGGGAAAGCGCGAAAACGTCCGTCTGCATAAACAATCTCCGGCAGATCGCTCTTGCGGATGCACAGTACATCTCCGATTACGCCGACTGGCTCTACGGTCCCCGTCTGCACGTGCCCCCCGCAGTCGACAACGGTCATCTGGACAGCAATTCCTGGGGAGTCAGCATGGCACATCTCGGATACATCGGCGACTACAATACCGCCCGGAAAAATATCCAGATATGGATGGCGGTCTGCCCTTCCGCGTTTCCATTCGGAAAATTTGAGCACGAACAGCGCACTTACGCGAAGCGCGGGATCCGCAATCAGAACGCCAACAACGTAAACGCCTACTGGAAATCCAGAGGGGATTCCTTCTCCTATGTTCCGGAAGATCCTTCCCACACGGACCTGAACGACAACAAACTTTCTCCCGCGCGCTTCGTCACCACCTATGACAGTGCTCAGAACTACGGCGGTGGCAAAAGCGGCCAGCTCTGTTATGCCAGCTTTGAAAACTTCGGTTTGAATCACGGCAGCCGGGGCAATGTGCTGATGTATGACGGTCACGCGGAAAGCGGAAGAAAAAAGTTCCATGTATTCATCGCGGCACGCTATCCTGCCGCTCCCGACCAGAGAATTGCAATTTCAAACGATTGACAAGACCATGAAACTACAGCAAGAAGAACACTCTGTCCTGAACCGGGTTCGGGAAGCGCTGCTCGATGAAATCCGAAAGATGGAAATCGGCACCCGGCTGCTTCCCGAACGACAGCTTGCCGAACAGTTCGGCGTCTGCAAAATGACAATGAACAAAATCATGAAATCCCTGGTGGACGACGGCTATCTCTCCCGCCATGTCGGACGCGGCACCTATGTGCTTCCGCGTCCTCAGCCGGTGGCGCAGGTGGCGTTCAACGGCACGTCCAGAGGCGAAATCATCATCGTATATCCCGACTTCTACTCCCACGGCATTCTGGAACGGGTGCGGCTGACGGAACTGGCGGCGATGCGCGCGAACCTGCGGCTGATCAACATCAAGATCCATCCGGAAGTCAACCTGGGACCGGTCTATGAACTGGTGGAAGCCTGCCGGAATCTGCGGGGCATGATCGTGGTTGCCGGGCCGCCCCTGAACGGTGAGGCAGCCCGCCTTGACGCCATCGGCTGCCCGGTGGTGATGCTCGGCGAACTCCCCGATGCGGGAGTCTTCCGGAATCTGTTCGTCATCAGCAACAATCACTTTCAGTCCGGTTTTCTGAAAATGAACGCCCTCCTGGAAAAGGGACACCGCAAACTGGGCTGGATACCGAATGAACCGCGCACCCTGGCGGGCAGACGTTCGCTGCGGGGCATCAAGCAGGCGCTTTACAAATACAAACTCCGCTATCAGAATCTTGTGCGGCCCGTGAAACAGATTCGCTTCTGGGAAAGCCCGATGCAGGCGGGGTATGAGCAGACAAAGGAGGTGATGCAGGCACATCCCGAGCTGACGGCGCTTGTGATCGACACCATTCCCGGCGCACTCGGCGCACTGCGTGCATTTGCCGAACTCGGCATACGCTGCCCGGAGGACGTCAGCCTGGTCACTGCCTATGACATGTTCGGGTACGAGGAGTTCACCTTTCCCCGTCTCACGCGGGTGGTGGAGCCGTGCGAACAGATTGTCGCCGCCGCCATGCGGATCATCCAGTCCGGCGGAGTTTCGGAACCCCGTGAAATCATGATCGACCTCATTCTCAAGGAAGGCGAAAGCATCAGGCAGCTATGAAACAGTTTTTCCTTCTTCTTCTGGCACTGTCTCTGCTCCGGACGGAAGCCTCCGTCCTCCTGGAGGAATCCTTCGGCATACTCAGGAATGTGCCCGCCTATGTTCAGGAATGGCATGTCTGGTGGGGATTTCCCTATCCCGACCGGCAGGCGCCGTTCTCACACATCAGCTCCACGCTGACAGCCGAAGGCGAACCGTGGCGGCTTCACTGGAACCACAAAGGCTATCCGCTGACCGGGCTCTATGACTCAGCCAATCCCGACATCATCCGCTGGCAGATCCGTCTGATGAAAGCGGTCGGACTGGACGGCACGGCGGTGATGCTGCATCCGGAGTGGAACAGGGGAATCGAATACATTCAGGAAGAACCGCCCAACCTCATCAAACTCATTCTTGACATCGCGGCAGAGGAAGACTACCGCGTCTTCTTCATGGATGAAGTGGCTTTCCGCAAGGGCTCTCCCGCACAGAAACCGGAGGTGATGATCCAACGTTTCCGCCGTTTTCTCCGACTTTACGGCAGACATCCCGGTCTCTTGAAAATTGACGGAAAACCGGTAATCTATTTTCAGACATTCGGATTTGGAATCACGCCGGAGGATCTGGAAACGGTTTTCGCAGAAGTGGAAAAAGAGGCGGGAGAAGTTCACTGGATGATTTTCGGCGACGTGGAACGCTACGGGAAAATCTCCCGGATCCGCCGCATGGTTGCCGGAAACAGCCTGGTGCGCAACAGCGAATTCACCCGGCAGTGGCAGCTCGGGGAACAGAATCCCGCCGGCATTTTCAAGGCCGCACGGAAATACGGAAAGAAAATCTCCGACATGCAGTATCCGAAATTCGACGGGACGGGACAAAACTGGCGGCAGACCGGAGTGCGTGCCTACGGTCTTGAAGGGCGCAGACTGGAAAAGACACTGCGCGCCTCCCTTGCGGCAAAACCGGATTTCGTAATGCTGAGCAGCTGGAACGACTGGGAGGAAGGAGCGGGATTTGAACCGGGCTGGGACTTTGACGGCTTTACCGGCGATCCTTATCTTTACTGCCGGGTTCTTGCGCATCTCAAGGGGCGGAAGTTCGTTCCGCCGCCCCTCCCCCCGAAGAAAAGCGTGCATCCGACAATTTGGGAAAAGCTCGGTTACGGCGACGGAGCGGGGCCCATTGTGGAAAAAATCATCCGGGCAAACAACCGGGGCGGTGCCATTGCCGTGGAACTCCGGGATACTGCAAGCGAGGTCGTGGCACTGGAAGCGGTATGGGAAGGCGATCTCTACTGGAAAGCGCCGCAGGGAGAGAAGGCGGAAGCAAGCGGCAATCTCAAAATCGCAAGCGGAACCCACGGCAAGCCGGAACAGCTGCGCAATATATTCGATTTCACTCCCGGCTGGGGTGTGCCGGTCAGAGGAAGCACCATCGCATTCCATGCTCCGGAACTGAAAACGTATACAGACGCCTTCGCCGTGGGAGCAGCGATTGCATTCGATCCTTCCGATCCTTTCCCGGAATTCCGGATGTTCATGCCGAATCGGACGCCGGTACATCGGCGGGAGCCGAAAAACGACAGCGCAGACACCTGCACCTTCGATTTCACGCCGAACACCCGGGACAGTCAATTCCCCGCAGAGCTCTGGAACGGCTGGCGGACGGCAGTCGGGATAAATCCGCGGGAAGCCGACTTCAGCAAAGGATACCTTGAAGTGAAAGCGCCGGAACAGCATCTCGGGCAGGTTTCGCTGCTCGGTGCGCCGCGGCAGGAGCGCATTCTGAAAAACGGAATCGCCGTTCCCGGAAGCGACGGGCGGATCAAACGTTTTTCCTTTCCAATTCCGGACCAGGTGCTCAATACCCCCGGAGCTCATTTTCTCTGGCTGCGCGGAATGGACAAAGCCGGAAACTGGGGAACTCCGGTTCTTTATGCCGTCCCCAATTACGAAGCGTTTGACCGGAACAGAAGTTCAGACTCCTCCGCACAATTGAATGAGGAACCGGACGTCGTATTTGCAGCCGACGCCCGGCACATCGGGCTTTTTTCGCCAAAAGGCGTCTTGAAAACGGCAAAAGACAAACTGCGGGGCACGGGACTGCGCATCGCCAACGGCATTGTCAGCGCGTCTGCCGCACGCCCCCTGACCGGCAGTTTCACGATTGAAGCCGAGGCGGTCCATCTTCGGAATCAGCGTCTGATGCTGCTTTATCTGACCGATGATTCCGGCAGAAACGGAATCGGCTTGAGCTGGGATTCGGCAAAGGAGGAAATGTTTGACGGAGGGGGGATCGTCGGAATCCGGAGATTCCGTCTGGATGCCGCTCCCACATGGAGCGATACCGGACAGTTGATCGCATCCGGCGGCAGCGGACATTACGCATTGAGCCACAAGACCGCGAAACTGGAACTTGTCTATGACCGGAATCACAGCAGGGTCACACTTTTTGTGGACGGCAGAAAAGCAGCGGCGGCATCCCTTTCCGAACCGCTGCCGCCGCTGACCCGGCTCTGGCTGCGCGGAAACGACTCACAGTTCATCCGCCGAATCGTTGTAAGGGAAAGATGACGCGCACGCCCCCCGCACAGGCGCGGATAAGGAAGAGAACAACATGGGAAAAAGCATTTTCATGCCGGAAAAACAGGAAAAACATCCGGAAAAATTTCCCGGAAAAATTTGAAATTGCGCAGTTCATGCTGTATTGTATATGCCGCTTACTCGGAGGGTGAGTCATTCGCAAGAAATGGCAAGCTGGATAAGGTAACAGGCTGAGACGCCTGTTTTCTTATCCAGCTTTTTTTTGTTTAAGGAGAATGCAGCAATGGACTTATTGAAAGAAAACGTCAAAAACATTTACTTCAAGTATCTCGCCGCCGCGTTCGGCAGCACGCTCATCAGTTCCATCTACGGCATTGTGGACATGGCAATGGTAGGACAGTATCAGGGTCCGAACGGCTCGGCGGCACTGGCAGTGGTCGCTCCCGTCTGGAACATCATTTACAGTCTCGGGCTGCTGACAGGAATCGGCGGCTCCGTGCTGTTCAGCGCCGCACGCGGGGAAAACAAAAAGCGGAAGGCGGACGAATATTTTACCGTTGCCACGATCGGAACATGCCTGTTTGCTCTGGCAAGCTGGCTGGTCATCCTCTTTTTCGACACACAGATGCTGCGGCTTTTCGGAGCGGAGGAAACTCTGCTGCCTCTAGCGAAAAGCTATCTGCTTCCCATCAAATTTGCCGTTCCGCTGTTTCTGTTCAGCCAGATGCTGGCGGCGTTTCTGAGGAATGATAAACGTCCGGGGCTGGCAACGGCCGCCGTATTGGCGGGAGGCATTTTCAATGTCATCGGGGACTATGTCTTCATTTTTCCGATGGACATGGGCATTTTCGGCGCGGGGCTCGCCACGGCAATCGGCGCGCTGATTACGTTTCTGGTCATGCTGTCGCATTTCTTCTACGCCGGAAACACGCTGCGCTTCACCCGCCCGAGGCTGGTGCAGGTCAAGCTGAAACAGATTCTCGTGATCGGGCTTTCCACTTTCTTCATTGATGTGGCAATGGGAATCCTGACCATGCTGTTCAACCGCCAGATCATCAAATACCTGGGCACGGACGCCCTGGCGGTCTACGGGGTGATCGTCAATATCAGCACCTTCGTCCAGTGCTGCGCCTACAGCGTCGGACAGGCTGCCCAGCCGATCATTTCGCTCAATTTCGGCGCGGGGAAATGGGATCGGATCAGAGGCACGCTGAAATACGCTCTCTGCTCGGCAGCTTTCTTCAGTCTGCTGTGGACATTCCTGATTTTCGCGTTTCCCAACGGGTTCATACACATCTTCATGGCACCGACGCCGGAAATTTACCGGATTGCACCGTTTATCATGAGATGCTATGGAATCTCTTTCCTGTTGCTGCCGCTGAACATCTTCTCCACCTATTACTTCCAGTCCTTGATGAAACCTGTCGCGGCATTTGCCGTCTCGGTCGCGCGCGGACTGCTCATCAGCGGTACGCTGATTTATCTGCTGCCCCTGCTTTCCGGTGCGGATTCCATCTGGCTCGCCATGCCGGTCACTGAACTGGCGGTGGCGGCGGTTGTCGCATATCTGATCTTCAAATACACCCGGCAAATGGCAAAGGAGGAGGCGTCAATATGAAAAAAATCATCATCACCATCGGGCGCGAATTCGGAAGCGGAGGACGTGAGTTCGGGCAGCGGCTGGCGGAAGCCATGCAGATCGCATATTACGACCGGGAGATCATAACGGAAATTGCAAAACGCACCTCCATGGCGGAACGATACATCCGGCAGATTGTGGAACGGCGGCCGATTCATCCGTTCCCGCTGACCATCGGACAGACGTTCTGTCTCTCCGCCCATCCCGTTCAGGAACAGGCGCTTTCCATTTACAGGGCGCAGAGCCGCATTCTTGAGGAAATGGCAAGAAAATCCGACTGCGTGATCGTGGGACGCTGCGCGGATTACATCCTGCAGGACAGGAATCCCTTCCGCATCTTCATCTATGCCGACATGAAAAGCAAACTGGAACGATGCCGGAACCGCGCAAATCCGAAAGAAAAACAGCTTTCAGACAAAGACCTGACCAGGCAGATTCAGAGCGTGGACAGACACCGCGCCGACTACTATGAATTCTACACCGGACAGAGCTGGGGCAACAGGCTGAACTACGACCTCTGCCTCAACACCTCGCGGATTCCCATGGATGAAATTGTGCTGGCGGTCGCCGGACTTTTTCCGTAAACGGCAGGACACGGCATCGTATTTTCTCCGCCGCGCTGAAGAGTCCTGCACAGCCGTATGCCGCCCCGCATTTCCTCCGGAAGTGCATTCCCCGGGGCGGCTTTCTTTTTCCGTCTCCGGGGAAACCGGCGCCGGGACATTGGCGGACTCCCGGGCAGATGAAACGCATCGGCAGCGGAAGACAGGCACCCTTCCCCGTAATCTGTTTCCCCCGGCACATCCGTAAAACCTTTTTTGCATGAAGTCGTTTCCGGGATTGATTTTGACAAGGTTTCGTGATATATTACCGTTTGTATTTTTTATACACAAAATGTGGAGGTGTATTTCAATTATGGGTAACGAATTTTCCTACCTGTCGGAACTCGGCAGTGAGAAGGGAGATCTGATCAAGGGTCTCCAGCTCGTTCAATCGCGTGAAGGCTACGTCTCGGACGACGCCATTCGTGCAATTTCAAAACATTTTTCCATTGCCGAGGCTGAGGTAGAAGGTGTTCTCACATTCTATGCCCAGTTCAAACGCACGAAACCCGGAAAATACAAAATCTGCGTCTGCGACGGAACCGCCTGTCACATCAAGGGCTCCATCCTGATTCAGGACTGGCTTTCGTCCGCGCTCGGCATCTCCGACGGACAGACGACCGAAGACGGCATTTTCTCCATTGAAACCGTCGCCTGTCTCGGCTGCTGCAGCCTTGCCCCGGTCATGTCCGTAAACGGCAAGGTCTACGGCAAGCTCAACCGCAAAAGCCTTCTCAAGATTTTGAGCGACTACAGAAAAATGGAGGAGTAACTGCATCATGGCTGATATTAAGAGAATCAAAGTCGGAACCGCGTCCTGCGGACTTGCCGCCGGAGCCGCCGATGTTCTGGACGCCTTCAAACGCCTTGCCGGAAACATCCCCGTGGTCGAAGTCGGATGTATCGGACACTGTTATGCCGAGCCGATGGTGGAAGTCGAACTCAAGGACGGCACTTCCGTTTTCTACTCCTCCGTCAAGGGCGACGACAAAAGCGTCAACTCCATTCTCGCTCTCTCCGAGGAGGGGCGTTTCCACGTGCCCGCCGAGAGAGCGGCGCTCGAAAAACTCAACGTGACCCGTCTCTCCGGACGCATCGACCCCAAGGACATTGAGGAATACAAAGCCAACGGCGGATTCACTGCGCTGAAGAAGGCGTTTGAACTCAAGCCCGAAGGCGTGATCGAAGCCATGAAAAAGTCCGGACTGCGCGGACGCGGCGGCGCCGGTTTCCCGACCGGGACAAAATGGTCGTTCCTCGCGGCGAAGCAGGCGGAGGAAAAAATTCTCATCATGAATGCGGACGAAGGAGATCCCGGCGCATTCATGGACCGTTCCATGATGGAGTGCGTTCCGTTTCAGGTCATGGAAGGCATGCTGATCGGCGCGTATGCCACCGGCGCAACCAAGATTTTCATCTACTGCCGTGCGGAATACCCGCTGGCGATCAAGCACCTGAACATTGCAATCGAGGAACTCAAAAAGCAGAGATACGACAAACTTCCCGGACGCAGCAAACCTCTTGACATCATGATTAAGGAAGGTGCCGGAGCGTTTGTCTGCGGCGAGGAAACCGCAATGATCGCCTCCCTCGAAGGCAAGCGCGGACAGCCCCGTTTCCGCCCCCCGTTCCCGACCGACAGCGGATGGAACGGCTATCCGACCGCCATCAACAACGTTGAAACTTTCGCCAACGTCCCCGTTGTGATTTCCGATCCCGACGCATTCGCGGCTCTCGGTTCCGAACGCAGCAAGGGAACAAAAATTTTCGCTCTCGCGGGCGACCTCAAGAATCCCGGACTCACCGAGGTTCCCATGGGCATCACTCTTGCGGACATTGTCTACAAGATCGGCGGCGCCGAACCCGGAACAGTCAAAGCCGTTCAGACGGGCGGACCGTCCGGCGGCTGTATTCCCGCAGACAAGTTCGACGTCAAGGTCGATTACGACTCCCTGAAAGAGCTCGGCGCAATCATGGGTTCCGGCGGACTGATCGTCATCGGCAACAACCGCTGCATGGTCGAGACGGCGCGCTACTTCCTCGACTTCACGCATCGTGAATCCTGCGGCAAGTGCACCTTCTGCCGCGTGGGAACCACACGCATGTTTGAAACGCTGGAAAACATTACCGCCGGCAAAGGAAAACCGGAAGACATCGACTTCCTCGAAGACATCGGCAACAAGATCAGAAAAGGCTCTCTCTGCGCTCTCGGGCAGACCGCGCCGAATCCGGCGCTTTCCACGATCCGCTACTTCCGCAATGAGTATGAGGCACACGTGAAAGACGGCTACTGCCCGACGTTCCAGTGCGCCGCACTGTCCGATGTCAAACTTGACCAGAGCAAGTGCATCAAGTGCAAACTCTGCATCAAGACCTGCCCGGTGCAGGCGATCAGCGACGTTTTCGTGGTGGACAACTCCAAGTGCACGCGCTGCAACACCTGTATGGAAGTCTGCCCCAAAAAGACCATTCACCGCGTGAAAAAGGGTGACGGTTTCTATTCCAACCTCAGCAAATAACCGATGGAGTTTATCTGAAATGGCTGATATCAATTTCATATTGGACGGAAAAGCGGTGACTGCCGCGCCCGGAGAAACGATTCTCTCCGTCGCAACGAAAAACGGGATTGAAATCCCGACCCTCTGCTTCAACGGCAAGGTGTCCCGCACAACCGCATGTTTTGTCTGTGTCGTCAAAGACAAAAAGACAGGGCGTTTCCTGCCGTCCTGTTCCGCATGTCCGGGCGAAGGTCAGGAAATCGACGCGTCTTCGGATGAAGTCAAAGACATGCGCAGAACCGCGCTCGGGCTGCTTCTTTCCGAACACACCGGCGACTGCGAAGCCCCGTGCACCATGGCATGTCCTGCGCACGCCAGCGTGGAGGAGTATGTCCGCGCCGGACGCCAGGGCGACTTCAAAAAGGCGCTTGAAATCATCAAACAGCGCATTCCGCTTCCGATGTCCATCGGGCGTGTCTGCCCCCGCTTCTGCGAAAAGGACTGCCGCAAGAACGTGACCTCCAAGCCGGTCTCGATCAACGATTTCAAGCGTCTTGCCGCGGATCTTTATTACGAAGAATACATGGAAGAACTTCCGGAGCTCAAAGACAAGAAAGTCGCAATTGTAGGCGCGGGTCCCGCCGGGCTCTCCGCCGCATATTATCTGCGCAGACTCGGTTACGGTTCCAGAATTTTCGAGCGCATGCCTGAAGCCGGCGGCATGCTCCGTTACGGAATCCCCGAATTCCGTCTCCCGAAAGCGACACTCCGCAAGGAACTTGAACACTTCAAGAAAATGGGGGTCGAGATTGAAACTGGCAAAGAGCTCGATAAAGATTTCACGATCGAATCCCTGAAAAAAGAGTACCAGGCTGTCATCGTGACGGTCGGCTCCTGGGCGTCCAGCTCCATGAGAATCGACGGTGAAGAACTCGCCCAGCAGGGTATCAAATGGCTGGAGGGCGTCGCCTCCGCCAACTGGAAAGGCTGTGCAAATCCCGGTAAAACGGTCGTGGTCGGCGGCGGAAACACCGCAATGGACTGTGCAAGGACGGCGCTCCGTCTCGGCGGCGATGTCACAGTCGTTTATCGCAGAACCCAGAAGGAAATGCCTGCGGAACAGCTCGAAGTCCTTGAGGCGATGGAAGAAGGCGTGAAGTTCGAGTTCCTGACCGCGCCGCTTTCGCTCAAGAAGAATGCGGACGACAAGCTGGCTCTGACCTGTCAGAAAATGGTGCTCGGCGAGCCCGACGCTTCCGGCAGACGTTCCCCCGTTCCCCAGCCCGGATCGGACTTCGACATCATCTGCGATACCGTCATCGCCGCAATCGGACAGCGCACCGTCGCACCATCCGAAGTCAACACCGACAAACGTGGCAATATTGCCATCGGCAAGGATGTTCGTTGTGCGGACGGCGCCGTTTTTGCCGCCGGCGACTGTGTGACGGGCCCGAAGACAGTGGTGGAAGCGGTCGCAGCCGGACACAATGCCGCAGACGCCGCGGCTGCCGCGATGGAAGGCAGAACCTACGAGGTTCCGGCGATCTTCAACGTTTCCCGCGGACACTGGAGCTCCCTTGAAAAGAGCGATCTGGTATTCCTGCGCGAAGTATCCGATGCGGATCGCGTCAAACCCGACTACATCCCCATGGAAAAGCGCAGAACGACCTTTGAAGAGCTTTTCCCGACCATCCCCGCGGAAAAGATCGAGAAGGAAGGCGAACGCTGCATCGAATGCAGCTGCACGGCGAAAGGAGAATGCAAGCTCAAGAAATTCTCCGAAAAATATTGCGCTGCCCCCGATATGTTCAGCGGTTCCAAACCCGTTGCCGCGGTGGATACGCGCCATCCGTATATCATTCACGACCGCAAGAAATGTATCCGCTGCGGAATCTGCGTGAAAACCTGTTCCGAGATCGTGAACAAGAATCTGCTTGCGGCGATGAAGCGCGGATTCAACACGCAGGTCGGAACGGCATTCGATCAGGGACTCCAGTCCTACTGCACGGACTGCGGCGCCTGCATTGAAGCGTGCCCGGTCGGAGCTCTCGACTGGAAGAAGAAAGACTGACCCGGTCTTTTCATTCGATTGCGGAAAGCGGCGGAAACGCCGCTTTTTTCATATCGGCACACCGGAGCGCTACTTTAACCTGTCCGCCGTTCTCATCGTCAGGAAACCGATTCCCGCAATGACGGCGAAGGAGGAAAGAATTCCCCACAGAATCCACGGTGTGCCGGAATAAGACTGGAACACAAGCGAACCGATCCACGGTCCGACCGCCATGCCGATTCCGCGCACCAGTCCGAGCGTCGCCATGCTTCTGCCGACTCCCCCCTGCGGCGCCAGGCGGCTGACCTGCGTAAAAAGCGCCGGCTGAACAACCACCTCGCCGAGCGTCAGCACAAACACCGCGGCGGCAAGCGACCAGCCGCCGGAACAGAAAGCCAGGGAAAAATAACCGAGCGCATACAGAGTCGCGCCGGAGAGCAGACGCAGGGACTGCGGCATGCGGATACGGTCCAGCAACTGTGTGACCGGAAGCTGAAAGAAAATGATCGTAAAACCGTTGACGGAATAGACCAGCCCCAAAGTATCGCGGCTGACACCGACCACGCCGGTCGCATAGACAGACAGCACGGAGTAAAGCTGGGATGTCAGCAGAAACAGCAGGAAACTGCTGACCAGCAGCTTCAGCAGCGTCATGTTCCGCAAAATGCTCCAGACAGTGGACTTGTCCTCGGCTTTCGAGACGGCGGAGACGGCTTGCGGCACCTCCCGGCAGCAGTGCCCAGTGTAACAAGTTCCCGCCATGCAGAGTATGGCTGTAATCGCAAACATCAGCGAAAACGGAGTCCGCGCGAGAAACGCCCCCAGCATGGGACCGACTGCCCAGCCGATGTTCGTGCCGATTCTTATTTTGCTGTAGACCCGGGGACGCTCCTCCGGCGTCGTCAGATCCGTCAGATAGGAGTCCGCCGCGACCTGAAAAAAAGTTCCGACTCCGGCATTGACCATCAGGATGACGGCAAACAGCCAGAAGGGCGCCTGAAAGAAAGCCAGCGCAGCCAGGATCAGGAAAAGCGCCGCACGCGAACTCTGCCCGAACTGCATCATGAAACGCCGTCCGATCCGGTCCGTCAGCCACCCGGATACCGGAGGCGCCAGAATGACGGCAAGCCCCATCAGCGGAAAAATCGTGCCGACCACATCCATGGGGATCCCGCGTTCCTCATGCAGGTAGATCGGGATGAACGGATAGACGATGGAGTATGCCAGCGAATTGATCGCCCACGCCGCCGCCAGTGACGTGGAACGGTTGTCATGTTTCATTTCAGCAGTGTCTTCCCTCCAGTTTGCCTGCGGTCAAATCTTCAGGACAGCACTTCCCGGAAGCGAGTCCGGGCTGCCCCGCGTCTCATCATTTCAGCCCCAGCAGAGGGCAGGACACATCCGCAATGCTCAGGGCAATCTTGTCCAGCACTTCCGGGGAATAGGCTTTGATCTTGAACTCCTGAAGGATCGCCTTCTTTGAAAACATCGTATACTGCATCTGCGCGATAACGACCCTGCGCCATGCGCAGACCTGCTCTTCCGTGAGTTTCGGATTGATGCGCATGGCGAACTGGTTCAGAGCATCCCTTGCGCCGGACAGACGCGCGTCCATGATTTTCCTTGCATCTCTGTCGGCATCCACCAGAAGCCGCATGTAAAAAGCGGGAAGGAAAGGGTATTTCCTGTTGCAGTGAATATCCTTCAGATAAGAGGCGACCGCCGCGGCAAGGGCATTCATCACGCTTTTACGATCCTTTTTCCGGCATGCTGCCAGGGGCGAGGCAATCTCCCGGGCACGTTCTTCCGGCATCAGAAAGGTGTTGAGCGTCTCAAGATAAAGATTGTGCTTGACTCCGAAATGGTAGACGAGTGAACCAAGTCCGATACCGGAAGCCTCGGTAATATCCCGGAAAGACGTGCCGTCATATCCGCGTTCCGCAAAAAGTTTTGCGGCGGACTTGAGGATGTTCTTCCTTGTTTCAATCCCATTGGCATTGAAACGCAGTCCCGGTCTCTGCCCCTTTCCGATGTTATGCTTCTTCATCGTTCTTTTCTCCATAATTGTAACTTCCCTTATCCCCATCAGTTCCATTAGCCCACCCGGTTACTGCAATATTATCGGAAATATTGAAAAGTAAACGCTATAACTTACATCTGTTTCTCAAAAAAAACAATCCGGTTTCCATATTCTCCGTCAAAAAACAGAATGCGGGGGCTCCCCGTCTCCCAATGAAATCCATCTTCTGTTTTCCGCCGTTTCACCGGACTTTGACAGGCGCAGCGCTTGAAAAATCAGTTTTTTCCGGTATATTAACCGGCTTTGAAATTCAAAAGGAGTTGTCCGTGTTTGATCTGCCATTATGGTTCCTTCCGATTCTTGCATCGGCGTTCGGGCTGGGCTTCTATGATCTCTGCAAGAAACATGCGGTAAGGGACAATCCGATCATGCCGGTTCTCTTTTACGCGACTCTGTGCGGTTCCGCATTGTTCGTCGCCGCGACTCTGATCACCGGGAAATTCTTCTCCGCCGTCGCAGCCACTCCGCAGCACTGGTTTCTGATCCTGGCAAAGACCGTTCTCGTTTCAGCCAGCTGGATCTGCGTCTACTATGCAATGCGGGAACTGCCGATTTCCATTGCGTCGCCGGTCCGTGCCAGCGCGCCGCTCTGGACTGTCATCGGCGGAATTCTCATTTTTCATGAAATTCCCAATATGACGCAGGGTGCCGGAATGCTTGCGATTTTCATCGGATATTATCTTTTTTCCGTATTCGGCAAACTGGAAGGCATCTCATTCACCGGAAACAAAGGCATCCATTTCATCCTGCTCGGCACGATCCTCGGCGCGGCTTCCGCACTGTATGACAAATATCTGCTGGGAGTGGCGGCGATTCCGCGGGAGACGCTCCAGCTGTGGTTTTCCATTGACCTCGTGTTCATCCTCGGCGCGGCGTATCTGGCAGGGCATCTCTGGCGGAGACAGGATAAATACGTGTTTCAATGGAGGTGGTCGATTCCGCTGACGGGGATTCTGCTGATCGTCGCGGATTACCTGTATTTTTATGCCGTCAGTCTGCCGGACGTCCATATCTCAATCCTGTCTCTGATCCGCCGCTGCAACTGCATTGTGACATTTGTTTTCGGCGTATGGTATTTCAAGGAGGTTCACATCCGCCGGAAGGCCTTTGCCCTTGCGCTGATCCTGCTGGGAGTCTTTTTCCTCGCCGTCGCGGGATGATGCGCCGTTCGCGGTCTGAAAGACGGGAAAAAAGAAGTTTTTTCAGCAATCAGGTCTTGCAACTCCCCGCATTCCGGCTATCTTTACGGAATCCATGCAACAGCAAAAGGACGGAAAGCTCATGAGACTTGCATTCTGTTTTCCGGAAGGAAAGAAAAAGGCGCTCACCTTCAGCTACGATGACGGGGCGGGACAGGATGAACGTCTGGTCGGGATCTTCAACCGGCACAAAATGAAAGCGACGTTCAACCTGAACGCCTCCCGTTATCAGGAAAAACCGGAAGAAAGTGCGGCATATCTTCAAAAACTTTACGCCGGACATGAAATCGCATGTCACGGCAGGACGCATCCGTTTTTTGAGCGCATGCCGCAGATGGCGCTTGTCGAAGATATTCTGGAAGACCGCCGTATGCTGGAAAAACTCACGGGGAGAATCGTCAACGGCATGGCATATCCCTACGGCACCTATGACTCGAATGTGATCCGGACTCTGCGTTCTCTCGGCATCGTATATTCCAGGACTGTGAAATCGACGGGCAAATTCAGTTTTCCGGACGATTTTCTGGAATGGCACCCGACCTGCCACCACAGGGAGAACATTGCGGAACTCGCCGACCGTTTTCTCGCGACTCCGTATGTTTCGCTCTTCTATGTGTGGGGACACTCCTTCGAGTTCGACCGGAACAACGACTGGCACATCATGGAGGATTTCTGTGCGAAACTTGCGGGAAAGGAGGATGTCTGGTATGCGACGAATCTGGAAGTCCATGATTACATCACGGCATTCCGCCGCCTGGTGACATCCGCCGACTCGCATATCGTGCGCAATCCCTCCGCGCGGACGGTCTGGCTGCTGGATCAGAACAATATGCAGCTGGAACTCAAGGGGGGCAGCGAAGTGTTTCTGTCGTAAAAAAGCCTGTTTCTGCAAGAAAAAACAGCTTTTCTGCCGGACAGATGTTGATTTTTCGTTTTCCGGGGTATAATTTATTACTAAATGGATTTAGTTACGGACGGGAACGTCCGGAAAAAATAACAAAAAAATGGAGATTTTGGCAAAATGGCTGAAAGTGTATCGGTCAAGATGGATGATCCCGTGAAGAAATTCAAGGGGAAAAAATTCAGAGTGGCAATCATCGGCTGCGGTGGCATCGCCCAGACTCACCTGACGGCATACAAGGAAATTCCGGAAGTGGAGATCGTCGCCGGCGTGGACATTAATCCGGACAGACTCAAAGTCATGGAAGAGAAATGGGGCGTTCCGAAGAAGGCTCTCTTCAAGGACTGGAAGGAAATGCTGAAAAAGATCAAGCCCGACGCCGTGGACGTCTGCACGCCGAACGGAGTCCATTGCGCACCGGTCGTGGACGCCTGCCTTGCCGGATGCCATGCAATGGTCGAAAAACCGATGGCAATGAATCCCGCTGAATGCGAGAAAATGATTGCGGCGGCGAAGAAAGGCAAAGTCAAACTTTCCGTCGGTTTCCAGCAGCGCTACAACACCAATACGACCGCCCTGATCCAGGCGCGCAAGAACGGTCAGTTCGGCGACATCATGTTCGTCAGATGCCAGGCTCTCCGCCGCCGCGGCATTCCGAACTGGGGCGTCTTCGGTCAGAAGGAACTCCAGGGAGGCGGTCCCATGATCGACATCGGCGTGCACATCCTCGAATGCGCCTACGAATTCATGGGAGCTCCGAAACCGATTGCCGCCAGCGGCAACATCTGGACTTACATGGGCAACAAGCCGAGCACTGTCCGCAATGCCTGGCCGAACTGGGATTACAAGACCTACACGGTGGAAGACCTTGCCATCGGGCAGATTCGCTTCGACAACGGCGCGATCCTCCAGATCGAATCCTCTTTCGTCGCCCACATTCCGAAAAACGACATTTTCAACTGGTCCGCAATGGGAACCAAAGGCGGATGCAACTGGGAAAATGCCGAAATTTACACCGACCAGAATGACCTCATGGTCAATATGACTCCGGCATTCATCGGCAATGCGGACTGGATCTACATGTTCAAGACAAAACTTCAGAACTGGGTTGACGCATGCACGAAGGGCACGCCGCAGGGCGCTCCCGGTGAGGCAGGACTCGCCGTTCAGAAGATGCTCGACGGAATCTACCGTTCCGCCGCGGCGGGAAAAGAAGTCACCATCAAGTAACTTCCCGTCCTGAATACCGAATCCCTGCGGAAGTCTGTTCCGCGGGGATTTTTCATGTACCGGGAAAATCAGACGCGGGATTCAAAATCAATTCTCGGATCCGCAAGCACGTAAAGAAGATCCGAAAGCAGAATGCCCGCCAGGGTCAATGCGCCGCCGAAGGCAAAAAGAGCCATCAGAAGCGGAATGTCACGGCTGCTCAACGCCAGCATCGACAACGATCCCATGCCGGGAATATTGAACACATACTCCACCAGAATGCTTCCCGCAACCAGCGAAGGCAGAATTCCCGCAAAGAGTGTAATCATAATAATCAGCGCATTGCGGAGGGCATGCTTCATGACAACGCCCCATTCGCCAACCCCTTTCGCACGCGCCGTTTTGATGTAATCCTGATGAATCACCTCCAGCATCCCGGAACGGGTGAAGCGGGCAAGTCCCGCAAAACCGGCGTAACTCAGGCAGAACACGGGAAGCACATAATGCCAGAGCGTATTGCCGATGATCTGCCATGTCGTCATGCCGCGCGTGATTTCGGGGAAAATCCCTTTCAGCGGAAACAGCGGAAAATATCCGCCTTTGCACAGCATCGCCTGAAGCATCAGCGCAACCCAGAGCACGGGAAGAGAATAGAGAAAGAAAAGAAGAAAGGTGATGAAATTGTCCAGTTTCGTATCAGGCCGCACCGCCGAAAAAATGCCCAGGGGAATTGCAAACAGGTAAGTGACAAGAATCGCAAGCAGATTCAAGCTCACGGTGACAGGTAGGCGTTCCAGGATAAGCCCTGTCACGGGGCGCCCCTTGTCGACGGCGGCGGATTCTCCGAAATCACCGTGAACCACCCGCTCCAGCCACAGCAGAAAACCGACGGGAACCGGTTTGTCCAGATGCAGCTTCTCCCGCAGAGAATGATTGCGGGCAAGCGCATTCCTGTCGGATGACATCTGTGCCCCCGCCCCCTCGCCCAGCATGGTGCTTTTCGTCGGATCGCCCGGAGCAAGACGCATCAGCACATAACTGGCAAACAGAATGATGAACAACGTCATCACACCCAGCAGACAGCGTTTCAGCAGATATTTGAAAAAGCCTTCCTTCATCCCGGTTCTCCATGTTTGTTCAGGAAAATACAAGATAACGCATGAAACTTTTTTTTCAAGTGCCGCCTCGCAATTCAGGAAGACAACGCATCCGGCGGCATGTGCGGTGAAAGAAAGTCCGCACTCTTCACTTCTCAGGAACTCCCCGGACATCCGGGGAATTGTCCCCGGAAAAACAGGGAGAACGCGAGCCGTTGTTTTTTTAATTTTTTTCTCATGGACTTTTCACAAAGTCTTGATAAATGCAAAAGCGGCGTTACATTAAGATTCAGGAAACGATGGACGATCAATTATCTGACAGGGCGGAGATTATGAAAAGAATTCTGAAATGGTTCGGCGTCGCCGCAATTTATATCGGCGTTGCGGTTATTTTGATTTTGCTCATGCAGTATTTCTATTTGAGTTCGGATTTTTTCAGATCGCTGTTTGAGGGCGGCGCTCTGCAGGCGGCTCCGGCGGAAGGGGCTTCGACTCCCGCATCGTCTTCCAATCTTACCGAAACCACGGCAAAACTTTCCTTTTATATTCTGATCTTCGTCATGCTGCTCCAGCTGTTCGCTTTCATCACTGCGCTGAGAGTTTTCCTGAATCTCGCGCAGAGCCGGGAATCTTATGAAATCCGGATGAAGAAAATGGAAAACGCGGATCTCTTCCTGGATCTGCCGCTTTATTTCGGACTTTTCGGCACGGTCTCCTCCTTCATCGTCATGTCCTTCAATCCGCAAATCAGCCGCCTGATCGCATATTCCTCCACGCTGGTCGGCATCATTTTCAGCGTGGTGCTGAGAGTGTCGCTTCAATATCCGATCAAGCAGAAACTGCTCGGGGAACGCATCAAAGACGACAACCTCAAGCTGGGAGACAGAGAACTGTGAACCGGTCGATCCTGATAGTCATCTGCGATTTCCTGGTGCTGTCGGCAATGTCGCTGTCGATCGGCGTCGGAGAAATGGCTTCGACCCCGAAAGGCGGTGCGGTCATTTCACGCAGCGCGGCTCAGGACGCACATATCGAACAGATGCACAAGGTGCTGAAAAAACGCGCACAGGCGGAAACGGAAAAAGCAAAAGCGGAAGCCGAACTGGAATCCCTGCGCGCTCAGCTTGCCCAGCTCTCCGGCGATGTCGACAGCCGCACCTTGAAACTGAATGAGACCTCAAAAGAACTTCTGAACGCCCGGACAGCTCTCCGGGAACAGCAGAAGATGCTGAAAGACCGGGAAAAAGCGCTTGCGGACAAAACCAGCGCGCTGAAAGACGCGATCGCCGACATGGAAAACATTTCGGCAGAATATGCAAAAACGCGGCAGGAGCTTCAACAGTCAAGGGAGGAAATTGCCTCCAGAGACTCCGCGCTGAAACAGTCGAAAGAACATCTGGCGGCAGTTTCAGGCAAACTTCAGTCCGCGGAAAACAAACTCCGGAAGACGGAACTTGATCTCTCTTATACCAAAGGTTCACTGGGACGGGCGGAAAAAGAGCTGGCAGACGCCAGAGACAAAGAGGAAGCCTCAGCAAAACGTCTTTATGTCCGCGGCATGGAGCTGGAACAGACAAAAGTGGAGCTGGCAAATACCAAGCAGCTCCTGAACGCGGCCGTCCGGAAATTCACTCTTGCACAAAAAGAGCTGGACAAGACAAAGAAGAATCTGGCAGACAGCGTTTCCCAGCTTTCCAGAACACGCGAAACCCTGTCAAAAGTCTCTGCGGAATCGAAAGCCAACGCCGAATCGCTGGCTTACACACGAAAACAACTGGTCAAAACGGAAGAGCTCCTGCGAAGCGATGCCCTCACAAA
Organism: uncultured Lentisphaeria bacterium; assembly: GCA_949282305.1. Classification (GTDB taxonomy): domain Bacteria; phylum Verrucomicrobiota; class Lentisphaeria; order Victivallales; family UBA1829; genus UBA11452. Next base: position 24,200 of record CASDPB010000017.1, read on the forward strand.
GTACTCCCAGGCGGCAGTGCAGGTGTCGTTTCATCTGAAGAATGAACGGTTCATGAACGATTTCGAGCTGAACGAAAATCTGTATCTGCCGGAAATTGAAATCGGCGGAAAAACCTACCTTCCGGGAAGTTTCCGCGCTTTGACGGGACTGCTGAAGCAATATGCGGGATACACCAGGATCACGGAACTTGCATATCGCATGAAAAAACCGGAAACATCCACGGCATTCCTTCCGGTCGCCGAATCGCTGTGGTCACTGAACAGTGACCCGCGCGCCTGTCTGATCGAGACGGCAGAACCGATTGGAACTCCGCTGAAAGCAATTACTTATTCGGAGCTGAAAAAACGCGGGCTTCAGAATCTGACGCTGTTCAAATTCGGAAGTTTCGGCAAGGAGACCGCACCCCTGAACGGGCGCTGCTCCGTGGCACTCGGTCATGACGCCCCGTATCTCTACATCAGGAATTCACAGCGGAGCAGCAGCGAACTCCCCGCCTCCATTGGCGATTTCGTCATTTCAAAAGAGGGGGAATTCATCGGTGTCGTCGTGAGCACGGCGGCAAAGGATCTGGAAGGATATGAAGAAGCCCTCTGCTACATCTTCCCCTCCGCGGTCAATCTGAAAGATGCCGTTGAACTGCCGCTGAACAGGAGGACGGGAGAAAAATATTACACCGGATTCACAAACGCACTGCAGAAACTGCAGAAGACGGTCAGCGAACTCGACCGCAGGTATGAAGCGGACAATTGACCTGCCGTTCATCCCCGGATCGCCGCGGAAAACGGAAAGTGCGGAATCCCGTTTCCGATTCAGCGCCGGAGCGTAAAAATTCTTCCGGAACCACTTGCATTTTACGGGAAAAAGCATAGGTTACTTCCTGAAGAAAACGGTATCATGCAATGCTCGACACAATCGAAAAACTCAACATTCTTTCCGAAGATTCCCAATATGATCTTGCGTGTTCCTGCGGGACGTCGCAGAAGAACAGGCGGCGGCGCACGCTGGAAGGGAAATGGCTCTACCCCGTGCCGCTGGCACGCGGCGGATATGGAATCATGCTCAAAACACTGCTCTCGAATGCCTGTTCCAGCGATTGCAAATACTGTCCGCTGAGACACGACGGGAATACTCCGCGCCGCTGCACGCTCACGCCCGACGAAACCGCGCGCGCATTCATGAACCACCTGCGCAGACAGTGGCTTCTCGGCATTTTCCTGAGTTCCGGCATCATCGGCACCCCCGACCATACCATGCAGCTACTCACGGACACCGCCGCGATTCTGCGCTATAAATACCGTTACAAAGGCTATATCCACCTCAAAATCATCCCCGGCGCATCGGAAGCGGCGGTCAGGCGCGCATTGCAGCTGTCCACGGCGGTTTCGCTGAATATCGAGGCACCCGGCAGACAGCATTTCGCAAAGCTCTCCAGCTACAAGGATTATAACCGGGACATCATCGCTCCGCTGAAGCTCATGGCGGCGGAAACATCCAGAGGAGCCGAATACGCAAAAGTCAAATGCACGACGCAGTTCATTGTCGGGGCATCCGACGAAACCGACCGCGAAATTGTCAAATACATGGACGGAATCTACAACCGCCTGAAGTTCGAGCGGGTCTATTTTTCCGCCTATCAGACGGGGCTCGGCAAACCCGACCTTCCCGGCGAACGCAATTTTACGCTGGACCCCGGAGACCGCCTGACGCGCGAGCACCGTCTTTACCAGGTGGATTTCCTGATGCGCGCCTATCAGTTCAACGCCTCGGAAATGGTTTATGACGACAAGGGAAACCTTGATCTCTCGCGCGACCCCAAGGAGGCATGGGCGCTCTCACACCCGGAATTTTTCCCGGTGCGGATCAACAAGGGCGACAAAGAGGCACTGCTCCGCGTCCCCGGCCTCGGTCCGGTTTCCGTGGAACGCATTCTCCTTGCACGGAAAAACTTCCGCATCCGCGCCCTGGAGGACATCGGCATCAGAGGCAAACTCGCGCGCAAGGCATTTTCTTATCTGGATTTCTCCTGATCGCGGAAATACGGGAGCAGCTGTTCCACCAGCGCGGGGGTGCCGGACAGCGTTCCATCCGCCGGATAATTTTCCCCGCCGCGAAGATCGCAGACACGCCCCCCGGCAAGACGGCAGATCAAAGCCCCGGCGGCAACGTCGTACTCCTGAAGGCAGAGCTCCCAGGATGCGTCATAACGTCCGGAGGCGACAAAACAGAGATCCAGGGCGGCGGAACGACAGCATTTGATATCGCGTATGACCGGCACAATGCGGTTGAAATACGGCAGATTGTTTTTCCGGACGCCTGCGCGGAGACACGCAAAGCCGGTCGAACATGCGGCATTCTCAAGACGGTCGCAATCCGACACATGAACTGTCTTCCCGTTCTCAAACGCCCCCTTCCCCTCTTCGCCGGAAAACATCATCCCCAGAGCCGGCGCATAAACGCATCCGGCAACCGCCGCGCCGTTCTTCTTCAGGGCGATTGAAATCGAAAAATAAGGGTGATTCTTCACAAATGACTGCGTCCCGTCGATCGGGTCGATCACCCAGCAGTATTCGGAGGATGCGCCGGAGCGCCCGGACTCCTCGCCGTAAATATCATGTTCCGGATACCGTTCCCTGATCGCGTCGACAATCACCTTTTCCACGGCTTTGTCGGCAGTCGAAACCAGATCCTTCACACTTTTCTTCGATGAAATCCGGTTTGTCTTTTCATGTTTGAAATACTTCATCGCCTCCGTCCCTGCGCGTCCGGCAACCGACTCTATGAACTCCATCATTTTCCCGCTCCATTTCTTCGTTGACTGTTCAGCCCCGTCCCTCAAAATGACAGCTCCATGTCTCCGCATGGCCTCCGTCAGGACGGCAAACTCCAATATCACTGGAACATCCCTATTATAGCCAGCGCCTTTTCAAAAATCAACTTTCCAGCTCAAAATATCTCAGGAAAACAATCCCTCATGCAATCTTCTCAAACTGTTTTCCGTTCGCTGCTTCCCTGCCGTTCATGAAAACGGCGCGCCTTGCCGAAGTATGCCTGTGCCGCACCGGACAACACGGCTGTGATGCACAAGGGGCAAGTCTTTTCATTCGGAAACCAGCCTCAATTTGAGTTCAAAACGCATCGGTGCCATAACCCTGTTTACGCATGAATTCTACTGTTACAGCAGTCTGTCGGAAGAAAAGGGAATTGAGTTCAGGAATCGGCAGCTTTTCTACTTGCTACCATATAGAAGCCGGGTTTTCTCTGGCTTTTGCTTGCTTTTCTCTAAAAAACCATTATTTTCCTTGAAAATCAAGCCCATTTCAAGAAAAAATTAAGAAAAAACAGGAAGGAGATTCCGACACTATGGCTTTCAGAAAGACAAACCGCCCGCAGACAGCGGAAGAAATCCGGAAATTTGTGGACATTGCACAACAGGCATCTGCCCTGCCGTTCATCACGGAGGAACAGGCGGCTTGCCTCCTGCAAATCTCAATCCCGCAGATGATTCGTCTGCGAATCAAGCATAATCTCCCACATTTCAAGGTTGGAACCAGGCTTATCCGTTATGACCGGGAAAAGCTCCTGCTGGCATTGCAGGACATTTCCATAGATTGATTCCATACCAACCCACCATGTAATTTACATCAAAAAAGTTGAATCACTCCCCTTTGGCTGTTTTTCGCTGCAGGTGAGTGAATGGGACTTTTTGTCTCGAACCATCGGAGACCAGTTCAGGGGAACGTCGGAAACCGCCGCGATAATCAGCTCTCCGCCGGTTTTCAAACCGTCGATTAAAGAGGAAATGACTTCAGCGTCGGGCGCGGTGGCGAGAATGACCACAGCGCCGCCCAATGCCTTCAATGCCGACGCCGGCTTTTCCTTTGCGGAGTCCACATAGTGATGCGCACCGAGTTCCGCCGCCAGCACCTCCTTATCCGCTCCGCGGGAAATGGCGACGGTTTCATATCCGGCCTTTTTCGCATACTGAACTGCAAGATGCCCCAGACCGCCGATGCCGGAAACCGCCACCAGATCGCCGGGACGCGCCTTGCTGTTCCGCAAAGCGCTGAATACAGTTTCTCCCGCGCAGAACAGAGGAGCCGCCTCCGCGGGGAAAGCTCCTCCGGAATTGCAATCAGACCGTCTTCATAGGCGATCATGTATTCCGCATAACCGCCGTTCATCGTAAGTGCCGTGGTGTGCCCGTGTCCGCCATGCCAGCCGACGCCGACTCTCTGCCCGATCCGCCAGTTGAGCGTCCCCTTCCCCGTTTTCGCCACAGTCCCCACAACCTCATGCCCCGGAATCCTCGGATAGGAGGAAGCGGCGCCCTCCACGACTTTGGAATCCCCATGGCAGACGCCGCAAGCCTCCACGCGGATCAACACCTGTTTTTCGCCCGGCTCCGGAATCGGAATTTCAACCAGCTCCATGTTCCCGCCGGGAACGGACACCTGCACTGCTTTCATGACAGACATAGAATATTACCTCCAGTTTATTTATTTTGGCGGACACCCCGGAAACCGTCTCCGGCTCACCATGCCGGAAAATCCGTTTCCACACCCGGGACGCCTTTGAAAAGCAGAGGTAATGTAACTCGAAAACAAAACTTTTACTTGCCTGTTTCTTTGAAGTGTTTGCACGATCCTATTTATCTGCGGGAGAACCGGAGGAGGACTCCTGTTTTTTCTGTTCCGCGTTCCGAACCAGCTCGGCGAAGTCCGCGAGAGAATCTCCCCGCCGTGTTTCCGCCCCGTCCACAAGGTTGAAAAAGCAGCTCGGAATCTCTTTCAGCCTTAAATTTTTGCTGATGCAGGGCGTGCAGCCCTTGTCGTGATTCGTCGGATGCAGAGGACATTTCAGATTCCTGCAGGTACAGAAACTGCTCATTGTTCTTTTCCCTTTCCTGTTCGTCAGATTTGATACCTCCTCAGCCGCGCACAGACGTGAAGGAAACGTCTCGGAAGGCGCGGCATTGCCGCTTCGGGGATAGACAGCCGCTGGAATATATCCTGTTTTTTCCGATTTGCAAATTTCCGGCAATCAGGAAGCATTGCCGGTTCCGCCTTTTCAGCAAAAGCCGCGCTTCCGTCCGGCATCAAAAAGAACGACAAGGCGCGAATAATATTTTATTTTAACTGAAAGCCGCTTGCAAATCGAAACGGACGGGATATTTTACCCGGAACGACATCCGAACGGAAGTCCATGAAACTCAAGAATAACAGAAAGCAGCGGGGCGATATGAGCATGACGACAAAAGAACGTATGAAAAGCGGAAAACTGTATTTCTGCACAGATGCGGAAATCGCGAAAGAGCAGTTGAAATGTCTTGACAGACTTTACGACTTCAACCAGACACGCCCCTCTCAAATGGAGCTCCGTTCCAGGCTGCTCCGGGAACTTCTCGCGGAAGTGGGGGAAAACTGCTATGTCGAACCGCCGCTCCATGCAAACTGGGGCTGCAACACCCATTTCGGCAGCAACGTATACGCCAATTTCAATCTGACGCTCGTGGACGATACTGATATTTATGTCGGAGACAGCGTCATGTTCGGTCCGAATGTGACTCTCGCCACGGCGGGGCACCCCGTGGAACCGGAACTCCGCAGAAAAGTCGCGCAGTTCAACATCCCGATCCATATCGGCAACAATGTCTGGATCGGCGCCGGAGCGGTCGTTCTGCCCGGCGTCAGCATCGGCGACAACTCGGTGATCGGCGCGGGAAGCATCGTCACGAAGGACATCCCCGCAAACGTAGTCGCGCTGGGAAATCCGTGCCGCGTTCTCCGCGAAATCAATGACCGCGACCGGGAATACTATTACAAAGACCTGAAGATTGATCTTTAAGCGGAAAAGGACGCCATGAGATTCCAAGTATCCGCCAAAGACAGGAAAGCACTTTGCAGGCAGGCACCGGAATTCAAAGAGGTGGTCGGCAAAATCAGGATCGACGGTTTTGAATGCAACGGAAATCTGTTTCACGCCCTGGTGCAGAGCATCATCTCGCAACAGCTCTCCGTCAAAGCCGCCGATACGATTTACGGCAGGGTGGAACAGCTGCTGGGAACCATCACGGCGGAGAAACTGAACGCAGCAGATACCGAAGACCTCCGCGCCTGCGGATTGTCCGCAAGGAAGATCGAATATCTGCGGGGCATTGCGGAAGCCGTCCTGTCGGGGAAGATCAATTTCGACGCGCTTGCCCGCCTTCCCGATGCGGAGGTCATAAAAGAGCTGGTGCAGCTGAAGGGCGTCGGGGAATGGACGGCGGAAATGCTTCTCATCTTCGCATTGGGACGCCCCGATGTGCTGAGTTTCAAAGACTTGGGAATCCGGCGCGGAATCATGCTCCTGAACGGGCTTGACACTCTTACGGAAGAGGATTTTGAAATTTACCGGAAGCGTTACTCCCCCTATGGAACGCTGGCGTCGCTTTATCTCTGGAAGATCAAGGACGGGGGACTTTCAATCAGGTGATCCCTCTCCGGCACAGTTTCCGCATACAGTCACCGGCAGCAGCAAAGAAAGATTTTCCATGAATCAGGATACCAACCGGCACAGAATTCACATCACGTTCCTCTGCGTCATGGCTGTCATCGCGTTTTTCCAGGGATTCGTTCCGGTGCTTCTGGGATATGCGGCAAAATCGCTGGTGCAGCTGCCCATGTGGCTCCAGCTTCTCATTCTGATTCTTCCGCTTCAGATCGCCTACCTCTGCGCGGTCGTCATTCCCGCGAAAAAAATTCAGCCGACGGTTCCCCTTCGGGAACAGCTGAACCTTGCCCTTCCCCGGAACAGGCTCAGTACCTTCGGACTGCTCATCGGCGGCGTCGTGCTTCTGTATCCCTGCCTCTCCTTGGTGACTCTGCTCAACAAAAAACTCCTGACGCTGCTTCATATCAGAGCCGAGGCACAGGAACTGGTCACACTCATAGGAAGTGCGGATCTTTCCACGGCCGTTGTCATTCTGTCCGCCGCGATCCTGCTGGCTCCGCCCGGCGAGGAACTCGTATTCCGTCATGCGATCTATCAGCAGTTTGAGTGCATCTCGCATCCCGCGGGTGCCGCCTGCGTCAGCGCTCTGCTGTTCGCATTGAGCCATTTCAACATTCTGACGTTTCCCGCTCTTTTTCTTCTGGCGCTTTTCCTCCAGTTCGTTTATGTCAGGACAAAATCCCTGACCTGCGCCATTTACGCACATATTCTGTATAACGCAATCTCGGTGATTCTTCTGCTGCTTCTGCGGTTCGGCGTGCTGTGACGTTCACTCGGGGCGCGCATCCTGGAAAAAAAGTTCCACGCGACGTGTCCGCGGACCGTCGAACTCGCAGAAATACACCCCCTGCCAGCTTCCGAGATGAAGCCGTCCGTTCACGACCGGCAGAGTCAGGCTCACGCCCATCAGGGAGGATTTCAGATGCGCCGCGCTGTTGCCCTCGCCGTGCCGGTAATAATTCTCGTGATACGGAATCAGGGCGTCCAGTTTGGCAAGGAGATCATGCTTCACGTCAGGATCGGCATTCTCATTCACCGTCAGCCCCGCCGTCGTATGCGGACAATGAATCAGGCAGATTCCGCACTTCAGATTCTGCGGAATCGCGCGGTTGATCTGCAATGTAATGTCGATCAGTTCATTCTGTTTCCCGGTGACAATGCTCAATTCCATAAAAAATCCCCGTCTGTTTCCGTTTTCCGGTATGCCTTGTTCAAAAGTGAAAATACCCTCACGGCATGATGCCGATGAGGGTATTCCTGCATGATTTCCGTCTGTTATTTCTTCTTGTCCGCAATCGCTGCCTGCGCGGCGGCAAGACGCGCGATCGGAACGCGGAACGGACTGCATGAAACATAATTCAGCCCGACCGCATGACAGAACGCCACGGATTTCGGTTCGCCGCCCTGTTCACCGCAGATGCCCGCTTTCAGATTCTTACGGGTGGAGCGTCCGCCGTTCACGGCACATTTAATCAGGGAGCCGACGCCGTCCACGTCAATGGTCTGGAAAGGATCGCCTGCAAGAATCTTCCTGTCCAGATAATCGCCGAGGAAAGAGCCGATGTCGTCGCGGCTGAACCCGAACGTCATCTGCGTCAGGTCGTTGGTGCCGAAGGAGAAGAACTCCGCCTCCTCCGCCATTTTGTCGGCAAGCAGGGCGGCGCGCGGAATTTCGATCATGGTTCCGACCATGTATTCGAGTTCCTTCACCTTGAATTTCTTTCTGACCTCCTCCGCGACTCTCTCCACAATCGCTTTCTGGTTCCTGAGTTCGTTCGGATCGCAGGTCACGGGGATCATGATCTCCGGTCTGCATTTTTTCTTCGCCTTGACAAGTCCGGCGGCGCTTTCGAGAATCGCGCGCACCTGCATTTCTGTCACTTCCGGATAGGTCACGCCGAGACGCACGCCGCGATGCCCCATCATCGGATTGCTCTCTTTGAGGGAGTCGGCGCGCTTCTTAAATTCGTCATGGGAAATCTTCAGCGCCCGGGAAATTTCGGCCTGCTGGTCGCGGCTGTGCGGAATGAATTCATGCAGCGGCGGATCCAGCAGACGCACCGTCACGGGAAGCCCGTTCATGGATTCCAGAGTCGCCTTGATGTCCTTCTTGACAAACGGGAACAGTTCATCAACGGCTTTCCGACGCTCCGCCGGAGTGCCGCTGAGGATCATTTTGCGGAGAGCGAACAACGGTTTCTCCGCGCCTTTTCCGTAGAACATGTGCTCGGTGCGGAAGAGTCCGATGCCTTCGGCTCCGAATTCGCGGGCGCGCTGCGCATCCGCCGGAGTGTCGGCATTCGCGCGGACGCCGAGCTTGCGGAAAGAGTCCGCGATCTTCATGAACTTCTGGAAACGGGGATTTTCGCTGGAATCCATCGTCCCGACTTCGCCCGCATAGGCATAGCCTCTGGTTCCGTTGAGACTGATGACGTCGCCTTCCTTGAAGGTGTATTTCCCGACTTTGAAAACACCTTTGGCTTCATCAATCTTCATATCGCCGGCGCCGACGATGCAGCATTTGCCCCATCCGCGGCAGACGAGAGCCGCATGGCTGGTCATGCCGCCGCGCGCGGTCAGAATGCCGTCTGCGGCGCGCATCCCCTCCACGTCTTCCGGATTCGTCTCCTCGCGCACAAGAATTGATTTGATTCCCTTTGCGGCAAACGCCACCGCTTTTTCCGAGGTGAATGCGATCCTGCCGACCGCGCCGCCGGGCCCCGCGGGAAGTCCTTTGGCAATGACTTCGGCTTTCTTCTCCGCCTTGGGGTCAAGGATCGGATGCAGAAGCTCGTCAAGCTGGTTCGGGGAAATTCTCATGACAGCCGTCGCCTTGTCGATGAGCTTTTCGTCCAGCATGTCCATCGCCATGTTGAGCGCGGCAGTCCCGGTTCTCTTGCCGACGCGGCACTGGAGCATGTAAAGCACACCTTCCTGAATCGTGAATTCAATATCCAGCATGTCCCTGTAATGCTTTTCAAGTTTCGTGCGGATTCCGGCAAGTTCCCTGTAAGTTTTCGGCAGGAGCTCCTGCATGGACTTGAGCTTCTTGTTCTGCTCGTTTCTGGTGTCGTTGTTCAGGGGATTCGGGGTACGGGTTCCGGCGACGACGTCCTCGCCTTGCGCATTCACAAGCCATTCGCCGTAAAACTTGTTGTCTCCGGTGGCGGGATCACGGGTGAACGCAACGCCGGTTGCGGAATTGTCGCCCATGTTTCCGAAGACCATGCTCTGGACGTTGACCGCGGTTCCCCACTCGTCCGGAATGCCTTCGATGCGGCGGTAGGAAACGGCTTTCTTTCCGTTCCAGCTCTTGAACACGGCGCCGATTCCGCCCCAGAGCTGTTTTTCCGCATCATCGGGAAACTCCGCCTTGAGCACTTTCCGGATCGTTTTCTTGAAATCCTCGCAGAGTTTTTTGAGATCGGCAACAGTCAAGTCCGTATCGGATGTGTATTTTTTCGCCTTTTTCAGTTTTTCGAGCTGATCGTCAAGCTGTTTGCGGATTCCCTTGCCCTCGGCGGGTTCAATGCCTTCGGCTTTTTCCATCACGACGTCGGAATACATCATAATCAGGCGGCGGTAGGCGTCATAGACGAAACGCTCATTCTTCGTCTTTTTGACCAGTCCCGGAATCGTTTTGGAGGAGAGCCCGACGTTGAGAACGGTCTCCATCATTCCCGGCATGGAGCTGCGTGCGCCGGAACGGCAGGAAACAAGAAGCGGATTCGCGGGATCGCCGAACTTCATCCCCATCGTCTTCTCCACTTTCGCGAGAGCCTCTTTCACCTGCTTCTCCAGGCAGGAAGGATACTGCATCCCGGATTTGAAGAAGTCAACGCAGCACTCCGTCGTGATCGTGAAGCCTGCCGGAACAGGAAGGTTCAGTTTCGCCATTTCAGCAAGATTCGCGCCCTTGCCGCCAAGCAGCTCCTTCATGGAGGCATTGCCGTCCGACATTCCCTTGCCGAACAGATAGACATACTTTTTTACGGGCGCGGCGACCGGTGCCTTCCGCTTTGTTGTGGTTGTTCTGGCCATCTTGTTTCCTTTCCTTTGATGTTGATACACGGACTGATAATTTTATAGATAAACAAAACTTAAAAACTTCGGAAAGCCTTGATCAGTTCCTTTTTCTTGACATTCGTGGCATGGTCGATCATAACGAAAGAACCGTTCACTTCCGCTTCAAACGGAATGCCGCTGATGTAGAGCATGCCGGTCTCCTTGATGTGTTTCAGTTTGCGGCGCTGTTTGGAATAATTCAGATCATATCGGTAAAACGCGACTTCACGCCCTGCAATCAACATGGAAACGCCTTCGCTCGCCCTCACCGGATCCGGCAGCATCAGCGCATTGACATTGCCGCCGACCTGTTTTGCCATGTGCATGACCAGATCGGAAAGCGGACGTTCGTTATTATCGGTGGCGCAGGATGAGAAGAACACGGCGGAGAAAAGACAGAGAAAAGCGGAGAGAAATAATTTCATAGTCCCAAAATTCTTTAATTTGCAAGATTCATGTTCCGGCGCGTACGCCAGGCTCGTCTGTCGGGCTGTCCCGACCGGACCAGAACATAATCTAAATCGTCCGGACGCAAAATTCAAGTTGCATATCGGGCTTTTATGAAATATATTGACGATATTGCCGGAAAACGGAGAAAGAGGGCACCGGAAATATTGTTACAATTGTATTAAAACAAGGTTACGGAAAGATGAAGAACGAGGTCATTCATGCCGGTTATCCCGGCGACAACACGCGCGCCATGCTCAGACGCATGAGAAAGGACGTCCTTTCGCACGATCCAACCTGCGTGGCAATTCTCTGCGGCACCAACGACGCCGTCAATCCGAGGGCGCTTGTGCCGAAAGGGGAATTCACGGAAAACCTGAATGCAATGATCTCGGCAATCCGGGAAACGGATGCGGATCTCCTGCTGATCTCCCCGCTGCCCGTCGTCTCCCGGGAGGTAATCGAACGTTACGGATTCGATCTGCCGCCGGAGACGGATCTCAACCCGAAAATCCGGGAATATGCCGGAGTGGTGCAGCAGCTGGCAAACAGCTTCGGCGTTCCCTGGCTGAATCTCTTCCACCTCTTTTCGGAAATCGGAATGGCCGGCGCCGGAACAAGCAGTCTCATCCGCAACGAAGCCAATTCCGGCACGAAGGACGGAGCGCATCCGACGGAAGACGGCTACCGTTTCATCGCCGCGCTGGTCTATCTGGCGCTGCGGGACAACCGCTGCGACTGTTCGCGCCTCGTCTGTTTCGGGGACAGCATCACCTGCGGCTATCCCTACCCCGGCATGGGGACACTCGAAGGCGGCAGCTACCCCGCCCTGCTCAACAAACTGCTCAACACAGGATATGAATCTGAAAAATGAAGGAACTGTTTTTTCACGTCGTTCTCGTCGCACCCGAAATCCCGCAGAACACCGGCAATATCGGCAGAATCTGCTCCTGCTCCCGCTGTCACCTCCATCTCGTCAAGCCGATCTCGTTTTCTCTTGATGACAAGCACGTGAGACGCTCCGGCATGGATTACTGGCGGCATATCGACTACACGGTTCACGAGTCCTGGGAGGAATTCGTGAAAACCACAGGCGGCGCGCCGCTGTATTTCTATTCCACCAAAGGACAGAAAACCTACTGGGACTGTCCGATGGAAGACGGCGCCTATCTGATTTTCGGAAGTGAAGGCTCCGGGCTTCCGCAGCATATCCATGACACCTATCCGGAGCGGTTCTACACGATCCCGATGCCGGGAAATTTCACGCGCAGCCTCAATTTGGCAAATTCCGTCGCAATCGCCGTCTACGAAGGACTCCGCAGACGCAGAAAAGAGTTTGAAACCATGTGACATATTCTTGCATATTGAGATGGCAGGACGTATATTACCCGCCTGAAACAACAGGGAACCATCTTGGAAAACAACGCAGAAAAAAAACGGAACTGGAAAAGCTGGATCATCCAGTTCCTCAAACTGATTCTCGCCGGCATCCTGATCTGCTGGGTCGTCCGGGGAATTGACTTCACCCACTTGAATCAAGCCGCATCCTGCCGTGTCATGGCATTCACCATACTGGCAGGCATTGCCATCGGAGCCCAGCTGATCCTGTGCGCTGTCCGCTGGCAGATGCTGCTCCGCATCCAGCAGATTGAAATCCCGTTTTTGCGCGCCCTGTCCCTAAGCATGCAGGGAACCTTTTTCTCTCTCTGCATGCCGGGCGGCGCAGTCGGCGGCGATGTCATCAAAGCGGCATTCCTGCTCAGGGAAACTCAGAAAGGCAAGAAGCTCCACGGCGTGACCTCCATCTTCATCGACCGTGTCATCGGTATGCTGGCGCTCTTTTTTCTTGTGGCGGCGGCAGTCTCCTTCGCCATGAAGCGGGTTCTGGCATTCCCGCCGGAAGTGAAATATCCGGTCATCATTCTTTATCTGCTCTGTCTTGCCGGACTCGTCGCCGGGGCTGCGCTGTTTCTGCAGGACATCATCTTCCGGATTCCCCTTGCCCGGAAATGCCTTGAATTCGCGGACAGACTTGCAAAAGGCAGAATCAAGCCGGTGCTGGAATCCGTCGAATGCTGCAGAAAAGCCCCGGGGCGGCTTTTTGCCACATTTCTGCTGAGTGTTCTCGTCATGCACCCGCTTCTGGTTCTGGGGCTTGTCCTGATCGTAACGGGCGTCACAGGCACGACGGCGCACACGGGGGGAACGATTCTCGCCTCCCTGCTCGGCAGCACGGCGGCGGCGATTCCGATTACGCCGGGGGGGCTCGGAACGCGGGACAAAATCACGCAAATGGTTCTGGAATCCCAGGGAATAAGTTCGACCGGCGCCAGTTTCGCTCCCCTGCTCTACACCCTCGCACTGGTTCTGGTTTCAATGACAGGCGTATTCTTTTTCCTGTTCGATTCATGGTTCAGGAAAAGCGGAAATATTCCGGAAAACAAAACAAGCAAGGAGTCGGAAAAATGACAAAGAAAATTCTGATGATCGTCGGAGATTTCGTAGAGGATTATGAAGTCATGGTGCCGTTTCAGGCGCTTCAGGTCTGCGGCTGTGAAGTCGCGGCGGTCAGCCCCGGAAAAAAGTCCGGCGAACAAATCCGCACGGCAATCCACGACTTTGAAGGCGATCAGACCTATACGGAAAAACGCGGGCACAACTTCACGCTGAACGCGGATTTTGAAAGCGTCTCCGCGGATGCTTTCGACGCGCTTGTTCTTCCGGGCGGGCGCTCGCCTGAACATCTGCGCCTGAACGACAAGGTTCTGGAACTCATCCGCGCCTTTGTGAATGCGGGAAAACCGGTCGCGGCGATCTGTCACGGTCCCCAGCTCCTGACCGCCGCCGGTGTCATCAGAGGCAGAAAGATCAACGCTTATCCGGCAGTCAGGCCGGAAGTTGAAGCGGCAGGCGCGGAATACGTCGACGCGGGCTTCACCGGAGCCGTCACAGACGGTCTTTTCGTGACGGCTCCCGCATGGTCGGCGCATGTCGAGTGGCTCAAACAGTTCCTCGCCGTATTGAACGGCTGATCTTTCCGTTCCCGGCGGATTCATGCCGGGCACCACACATTTCAACTCAGGAGACGATGAAAAATGAATCAGAAAAGGTTTCTTGTCTTCGGCGCGCATCCCGACGACTGCGACCTGCTGTTCGGGGGAACCGCAATCAAACTGGCACGCGCGTGACACCTCGTCAAGTTCGTGTCCGTCTGCAATGGCGACTGCGGGCACCAGTCCATGGACCGCAAGGCTCTCGCGGAACGCCGTTACGCCGAAACGCAGGCGTCCGCAAAAATCGCGGGGCTCGCGGAGTATCAGGTGTTGAACCATCATGACTGCGAAGTCGAAAACTCGCTCGCCGCCAGAGAAGAGGTCATCCGCATCATCCGCAAATTCCAGCCGGACGTGGTTTTGTCCCACCGCAACTGCGATTACCATGCGGATCACCGCGCCACAGCGCAGCTGGTCATGGACGCCGCCTATCTGGTCAAAGTGCCTCTCTACTGCGCGGACACTCCCATCCCCGCCAGGAATCCGGTCTTCGCCTACCTGTATGACCGTTTCCGCGATCCGCGCCCCATCCGCGCCGACGCCGCGGTGGAAATTGATTCCGTCCTTGAAACGAAACTGCGGATGATGGACTGCCATGTCTCCCAGTTTTACGAATGGCTCCCCTGGGATCAGGGATGCAGGAACCTCGACACATCCGCAATGAGCTGGGAACAGAAGAAGGCATGGCTCTACGAAAACTGGGGATGCCGGTTTGAGGCGGCGGCAGAGCTTGCGCGCAACACCCTCTGCGAGATTTACGGAGATGCGGGCAGAACAGTGAAATGCGCGGAAATCTTCGAGTTCTCGGAATATGGAGAACCGGTATCCAAAGAGGAATTCAGAAACCTCTTCCTCTGCTGACCGGGCAGCGTTTTCAAAAGCCGGGGCGCCTCATGCGGCTCATCCCGCCATGCGGCGCCCGTCCCGAAGATTTCCGCCGGGATGAAATATGACAAAAAACAGAGTCTTTTAACTCAAAAAAGTTGACTTCCACTCAACCGGACTTATATTAAACCCACTATGTTTATGATCTTATCAATATGAGGGTATTGCATTGGCTAATAAAATTATCGTTACAGGTGGAGCCGGATTCATCGGTTCGGCTGTCGTCAGGCATATCATCCGGATGACGCAGGATCAGGTCTGCATCATTGACAAGCTGACTTATGCGGGAAATCTGGAATCGCTCGAAAGCGTCTCCGGCAGTCCGCGCCTCCGTTTTGAGAAGGCGGACATCTGCGACAGGGCGGCAATGGACCGCATTTTCGCAGATTTCCAGCCCGACATCGTCATGCACCTTGCGGCGGAATCCCATGTGGACCGCTCCATCGACGGTCCCGGAGAATTCATTCAGACCAACATCGTCGGCACCTACACCCTGCTGGAGGCGGCGAGGAAATATTTCAATGCGCTTGATGAGGAAGCAAGAAGGAAATTCCGCTTCCACCACATCTCCACCGATGAAGTATACGGCGATCTGGAAGGCCCCGGAGACTTCTTCCGGGAAACCACCCCCTATGCTCCATCCTCCCCCTACTCCGCCAGCAAAGCGGCAAGCGATCATCTTGTCCGCGCATGGAAACGCACATTCAAGCTGCCGACCATCGTCACCAACTGTTCCAACAACTACGGGCCCTATCATTTCCCGGAAAAACTGATTCCGCTGGTCATTCTCAACGCGCTCGACGGCAAACCGCTTCCGGTATATGGAACCGGAGCGCAGATCCGGGACTGGCTTTACGTGGAAGATCACGCGCGGGCACTGTATCTGGTGGCAACGTCCGGCGTGCCGGGCGAGACCTACAACATCGGCGGGCACAACGAAAAGAAAAATATCGAAGTCGTTCATAAAATCTGTGAAATTCTCGATGAACTCCAGCCGCGCGCCGACGGAAAATCCTATGCGGAACAGATCACTTTCGTGACCGACCGTCCGGGACATGATCTGCGCTATGCCATCGACGCGGACAAAATCGGGCGCGAGCTCGGCTGGAAACCGCAGGAGACCTTTGAAAGCGGCATCCGCAAAACCGTTCAATGGTATCTCGATCACCGTTTCACATGGTGCAAAAATGTCCAGGACGGCACCTACAACCGTGAACGACTCGGAATCGGAGGCGCAAAATGAAAGGCATTGTACTGGCTGGAGGCGCGGGAACCAGACTGCACCCGATCACGCAGGGCGTGTCAAAACAGCTGCTCGCGGTTTATGACAAACCGATGATCTACTATCCGCTCTCGGTTCTGATGCTGGCGGGCATCAATGAGATTCTCGTCATCACAACCCCGGAGGATCAGGCGGGATTCATCCGTCTGCTGGGGGACGGTTCCCGCTTCGGAATCCGTCTTTCCTATGAGGTTCAGCCGTCGCCGGACGGTCTGGCGCAGGCATTCCTGATCGGAGAGAAGTTCATCGGCGGGGATTCCGTCGCGCTTGTTCTCGGGGACAACATTTTCTACGGTGCCAACCTCAGCGGGCTCATGAGAGAAGCGGTCGCGCGCAAAAAAGGCGCAACGGTCTTCGGATACTATGTCAGTGATCCGGAACGTTTCGGCGTTGTGGAATTCGACAAGAACGGAAAGGCGATTTCCATTGAAGAGAAACCGGCAAAGCCGAAATCGCATTTCGCCGTTACGGGGCTCTATTTCTATGACAACGACGTGGTGGAAATCGCAAAAAACATCCGACCTTCCGCACGCGGAGAACTTGAAATCACCAGCGTGAACAATGAATACCTCCGGCGCGGTGAGCTCCATGTGGAAAAGCTCAAGCGCGGCTATGCCTGGCTTGACACGGGAACGCATGAAAGTCTGCTGGACGCGGCGAACTTCATCCGTACAATCGAGACCCGCCAGGGGCTTCAGGTCGCATGTCTTCAGGAAATCGCATACACGAACGGATGGATGACCGCAGCAGAAGTGAAGGAAAGCATCAAGGACATGATGAAGACGGAATACGGCGCATATCTGGCGCGCCTTATCAGGGAAGAAGAGTGACGGATTATGGACATCGTAAAAACGGAAATCGAAGGCGTTGTCATCATCGAACCCAGGGTGTTCGGTGACGCGCGCGGTTATTTTTTTGAATCATGGAACAAGGAAGTCTATGAAAAACACGGGATCACTGCTGATTTCATCCAGGACAACGAATCAAAATCCCGTTTCGGCGTTCTGCGCGGACTCCATTTTCAGGCGGCGCCCTATACACAGGCAAAACTCGTCAGGGTAATTCATGGCGCAGTGCTGGACGTCGCCGTGGATATTCGCAAAGGCTCCCCGACTTTCGGCAGACACGTGGCAGTCGAACTCTCCGCGGAAAACAAGCGCCAGCTTTTCGTGCCCCGCGGATTCGCGCACGGATTTGTCGTTCTCAGCGACGAAGTCGTGTTCGCCTATAAATGCGACAACAAATACATGCCGTCCCATGAACGCGGCATCGCATTCGATGACCCCGCGCTCGGCATAGACTGGCGCGTCAAAGTCGACTCTTTCATTCTCTCGGAGAAGGATACGAAAAATCCGCTTCTCAAAGACGCCGATGTGTTCGACTACAACAACAGGGAGTATCTGAAATGAAAGTTCTTCTGACCGGCGGCAAAGGAATGCTCGGACGCACGCTCTGCGCGGAACTCGGCGACTTTGAAATGATTCCCACGGATCTGCCGGAAGCCGACATCACGGATGAACGCGGAATAGACGCCGTCATCAGGAAATATGCGCCGGACGCCGTCATTCACTGTGCGGCAATGACGGCGGTGGACAAATGTGAAACGGAGCGTGATCTCGCCTATCGCCTGAACGCTTTCGGCACCGCAAACGTCGCATCCGCCTGCAACCGGAACGGCGTCCGGCTGATCGCCATTTCCACGGATTATGTCTTTGAAGGCGATTCGGAACGCCCCTACACCGAATTCGACCGTCCGAACGGCGGGAATACGGTATACGGACAGAGCAAGTTCGCCGGTGAGGAAATGGTCCGCCGTCATTGTCCGAATCACGTAATCGCGCGCATCTCATGGCTTTACGGCGCCGGAGGACCGAGTTTCGTTCACACGATGATCCGTCTTGCGGACGGCACGCGCCCGGAACTGAAAGTCGTCAGCGATCAGTTCGGCAACCCGACCAGCACACTTGCCGTTGCAAGGGAGCTCCGCGAGGTGCTGAAGCGTCCGGAACTCGTCGGGACATATCACATGACTTGCGAGGGCGAAGCGTCATGGTATGAGTTTGCGCTGGAAATATTCCACCGGATGGGAATCTCGCAGAAAGTGCTTCCCTGCACAACGGTGGAGTTTCCGCGTCCCGCGCCCCGCCCCGCAAATTCGCGCCTGGAAAAGATGATGCTCCGGCTGAGCGGCCTTCCGCCGATGCCGGACTGGAAGGACGCACTCGGAGAATTTCTCGTGAAAGAATTCAGGAAGTAAAGGACGAATCCGCAATGCCGGGAGAAATTTATGCAGTCATCATGGCGGGAGGGCGCGGGGAACGTTTCTGGCCGGAATGCCGCGCGGACCGTCCCAAGCAGCTGTTGCGCCTTTTCGGAAACGCCCCGCTGATCGAGCAGACGGTTCTCCGGCTTCAGGGCCTCGTCCCGTTTCAGAACATCCTCATCATCACGAATGAAGTTTACCTGGAACGCATCCGCACCCTTCTGCCGCAGATTCCCGCGGAAAATGTCATCGGGGAACCCTGCGCAAGAGATACGGCGCCGTGTGTCGCGCTTGCGGCGGGGATCGTCAAGGCGAAGGCGGGTTCGGAAGACGCCGTCATGATCCTGCTCCCCGCGGATCATTTCATCCTCCGGCAGCAGGCAATGATTTCCGATCTGAAAACCTGCGCCGATGCGGTGGCGGAATGCCATGCGATCGCCACAATCGGCATCGCGCCGTATGCACCCAGCCCGAATTATGGTTATATTGAATGCGGTGAACCGCTGGAACACTCCGGAGGGAAACTTTTCAGAGTCAGGCGTTTTACGGAAAAACCCGCCAGAGAAGAGGCGGAACGACTTCTCGCGGAAGGGAACTACAAATGGAACAGCGGCATGTTCGTCTTCTCCGTAAGAACCATTCTGGAGGAAATGCGGATTCAGGCGCCCGATCTCAGCGCCTTTGCGGAAGATGCGGCGCAGCACTGGCAGACAGAAAAATTTTCGGCGGAACGGATGGAAAAGTTCAGTGCGCTGCGCAAAATATCGTTCGATTATGCGATCATGGAACATGCTTCCGGCATTCTGATGCTGGAGGCGGGTTTCGACTGGGACGACATCGGAAACTGGACGACTCTGCGCAATCACTACGGGACGGATGGAGACAACAATGTGATACATGCCTCCGCGGAACTGCTGGACTGCAAGGACTGCATCATCTTTTCCGAAGACACGGACCGCCTGATCGCAGGGATTGATCTCAGGGAGATGGTCGTCATCCAGACGCCGGACGTGACGCTGGTCGCGCCCGCTTCCAGCACCCAGAAAATCAAGCAGCTGCTGAAAAAGCTCTCGGCAAAAGAAGAAAAGCAGAAATATCTCTAATCCGGAAGGATGGTCTTATGGCATACAGGATTGAAGAAAAACTTGTAATCGGAGTCGCTTCCAGCGCTCTTTTCCAGCTGGATGAAGCGGACAGAATTTTCCGCAGGGACGGGCTGAACGCATACCGGGACTACCAGTATGAGCATCAGCATGACATTCTCAGCACCGGAGTCGCGTTCCCCTTTGTGAAGCGTCTGCTGGCGATGAACCAGTTCTTCCCCGACACCCAGCCGATCGAAGTCGTCCTGCTCAGCCACAACGACCCGGACACCGGACTGCGCGTATTTTATTCCATCCAGCACTACGGACTCAACATCATCCGCGCGGCATTCACGACCGGCGATTCCCCGTTCAAATACATTCCTGCCTATAACGTCTCCCTGTTCCTCTCCGCCAATTCGGGCGACGTCCGGCAGGCGATGAAGGAAGGCTATCCCGCCGGACAGGTTCTCGCCAGCGCCGCGGAGGACGATCCGAACAATCCGGGGCTCTGCATAGCCTTTGACTTCGACGGAGTCATCGCCGATTCCAGCGCGGAGGAGGTCTACCAGAAAGAAGGCATCGAGAAGTTTTATTCAGAGGAAACGGAAAAAGCACAGATTCCACATGCGCCGGGACCTCTTGCCGATCTCTTTTCCAAACTCGCGAAGCTCCACAAGCTGGAGGACGAACGGCTGAAAAGTGATCCGAAATACCGCCGTTACATGAAAATGGCGATCGTAACCGCACGTTCCGCGCCCGCCCATGAGCGGGTCGTGACCACGCTGCGCAAGTGGGACATCCCGGTTGACCAGACCTTTTTCCTCGGCGGCATGGACAAGGGACGCATTCTTTCGATCCTGCGTCCCCACATCTTTTTCGATGACCAGCGCCATCCGCATCTGGACGCCTCAAGCCCCTTCACTCCTTCCGTTCATATTCCTCTGGACTCGGTAAAAACAAACTGAGTTCCGCCGGAACGCCGCCGCTCATTCGTTCAGAGAGAACAGAACCGGGCGGCGGAGAGTTCATGGAAGAATCCGCAGTCACAGGAAAGGTCTTTGAGGGTCACTGCCGGATCAGAACGACCTCTTTCACATACAGAGTGACGGCGGGATGCAGTCTGGAAAAGGCAAGCAGTCCCGAACCCGATAAATCCGCCGCGCCGAATTCAACCGTTTTAAATGCCTCTCCCCCGATTTCATTCAGCTTGAATATTTTACGTTGACTGCCGTTTTTGCACCATACTTCCGCCGCATTGCCGGAACGGGGACCATCCGCCCGCATGGTCAGATAGATTTTCCACTTTCCTTTCAGCGCCGGCAGAGGACATTGCAAAGAAGAATTCCTGCCGGAACGGACAACCACGGCATGACCGCTCCGCCGGTTTTCATTGTCCCGGAAATTAAATTTGCCGGATGATATGATCCGGTAGTCCTCCGGATTCAGGTTCCTGCAAATATCCGGAATTTCCGTGTTCGGATAATTGCCGTTGCGGAGCAGGATCAGATACTGCATTTCCAGTTTCTGCTCCACTCCGGATGGAGACAGCGCAATATAACCGCGTCTGCCGTCAAGCCTGTGTCTGCCGAGATCAAGATATTTGAAATCCTTTCCCATGATTTCAGAAATTCTGATCCAGCGCGGGGGAAAATGGGTGGATGTCACATCCGCCGCAACCATACCGCCGGGATTTCTCCGGAATCGGGTTCTCAGTCCGATCAGAACCTGCCATTCCGAGTCACCCAGACAGCGCGAGGGATCAAAACTGAAATGCACTTTCCAGCCTTTGTTCTTATTGATTCTGATGATGGGCAAACCGTTGGTCAAGAGAGCATTTCAATTATTTCCTGAGAATCTTCATAAAAACAGGGGAAACCGGCAGAAAACCCGGTGCGGACACTCGGAAAAACCGCACTCCGCCGGCGGCAAGGAGCAAAAACAGGACTCCGGCACGGAAACGAAAACTGCCGTGGGACGGGGTCATGCACGGAAACAGGAAGCGCTCCTTTTCCACTGACCGCACAAAATAAAAAACCGGAACCCTCGCGGCATCCCGGTTTTCAAGACCTTTTCATTTCTGAAGACGGTCATTTATATTTTTTATCGTCTTCCTCAAAATCTTCATCATCGAAGTCGAGATCATCAAACTCATCGTCTCCGAATTCATCCCCCAGATCGTCGTCACCGAATTCGTCGTCGTAAATATCATCCGAATCTTCATCATCGACAACGGAACCGGCAGTAATCAGGGTTCCACACTCAGGACAGCATCCGTCCTCAGCTTCCACGAGCTTTTCATTGATCTCAATGTCGCAGTAAGGGCAAATTATTACCATGGTTCACATTCTCCTTCATTTTGTCGTGTGAGTCCCATATAGAGCGAATTATATGAAAGTTTTGCAAAATGTCAAGTGGAAAAGCAAAAAAAAAGCAATTTTTTTGTCGAAACGGGATTCAGGAAAACAGACAGACCGCGAAAAAGCCTGACGGAAGAAAAAACTGCATTTTCCGCTCCGGCATGCGATCATTCTCCGGAGCCGGAACAGAAAAGCACAGCCTGCGAAAAGACGCAGGCATGAAATTCTCAAAAAAGGGTCAGGCTCTGCGCCCGCCGCGGTCTCCGGTGAGAATGCCGCGTTTCGTGGACTTGATGAAGTCCAGGAACTCAATCACCTCCGGGAGCGGCGGCACCTCCGCTTCGGCTTTCGCAATCGCGTTGCTCATGCTCAAACCATGACGGAAGAAAATATCGTAGAGATCCTTGACTGCGCGGATCGTCTCTTTGGAAAAGCCATTGCGCTTCATTCCGACGATATTGAATCCGCGGACACCGCCGTTGCGTCCGTCGCCGATCATAAACGGGGCAAGGTCCATCGAAATCTGGGAACCGCCGCTCAACACCGCCATGCGTCCCATGCGGCAGAACTGGTGCATACCGGAAAGTCCGGAGATCAGGCATTTGTCTCCGACGGTGCAGTATCCGGCGCATCCGCTGTACGGCACCATCACGACGCCGTTGCCGATCGTGCAGTTATGGGAGACATGCGTATTCGCCATCATGAAGCAGCCGCTGCCGATTGTAGTCACTGTTCCCTCGTGAGTTCCGCGATTGACCGTGACCCCCTCGCGGAACCGGTTGTTGTCTCCGATTTTCGTATAGGAAACCCCGCCTTCAAATCCATAGTCTTCGGGTTCAGTGCCGAGGGACGCAAAAGGATAAACGACATTGTTTGCCCCGAGAGTGGCGTAGGCGCCGATATGACACTGCGCGATCAGCCTGGTTCCCGGTCCGATCTCGGTATCATGCTCAATCACGCAATAGGGTCCGACCTCCACATCATCCGCCAATTTTGCGGAAGGGTCGACGATCGCCGTCGGATGAATTTTAGCCATGTGAAATGACTCCTTTTATTTAAGAAGCCGTCCGGTGACAGACGGAGTTCAAGATGATTACCAACAAAAAGGCGGGGAAACTCCCCGCCCTCGCGATTATTTCTTTTTGGCAGACTTCATCGCCGCTCTTGCTTTTGCCTTGACTCTTTCGAGATAGGCTTTCCGGCGTGCTCTCTTCTGAAGCTTGTTATACTGCTTTCCCATTTTCAACTCCTTGTAGTCTATAGTTTTTTCGGAAATCATGTTAAACCATGCAAAATATCATGGTTTTCCGTGAATTCAAGCACGGAACACTCTAAAATAATATAAAAATTACAGATTTGATGCAGAGAAAAAGCGGATTTCCGGTTGTAAATTTCAAGAACACTGCTAAAGTTAACTTCGTTTCGTTTGTCAATCACAGATTTGAGAGTTGAGAGAGCAATGATTTTTTCGCAAAAACTGAACAAGACATGGGGCGGAAAACTGTTCCATTACATACTGGCGCCGTCCTCCGCTCTGCTGCTGACGTCCTGTTCGGATGACAAGATCCCCTCCCCTCCCAAGGCACACCCCGAACTTCTCCTTGAAATTTACGATGCCACGTCAAAAGGCGAACATAAACTCGCGCTGACAAAAATAGAACGTCTGCGCACCATTGAGAAAACCAGCGTGTTCCTTTCGGAACTTGAAGCGGTGGAACGCAATAACGCCGTCATGGAACAGGTCAACGAATATGTGGAGGCGGGCGACTTCGCCGGAGCCCTGAAATATCTGGAGGAACATGAGGTCAGAAACGGAAAGCACGAGGACACAACCGAAGCAAAGGAACAGATTGAAACACTGTTGAAAATTGATTCGCTCCTGAAAGCCGCGCAGACCGCCCGTTCTTCGGATGAACTGGCAAAAACAGTGGAAGATTTGCGCAAATCCGCAAAAAAAATCATGATCTCGCAGAAGATACAGAACTTTATCGACAGAAAAGAGTCTGAAATAAAAACAATGCAGACGGTGGAAAAAGACCGGATGCAGTTCGGCATGATTGCAGATGTCGGCGCAATGCTGGAACAGGGAAACGCGGAAGCGGCCGCTGTCGCGGCGGTTCTGGCTTTGGAAGACGGGGATAATCCGGTTCTTCCGAAAATCCTCTCCGTCATGGGCGATATGCGGAATATAGAAAAATGAACATTTTCATAAAGAAGATTCAACAATAAGAAAGGGATTCAATCCATGATGAGAAAGTCAAAACTCTTCCGTACGGCGGCAGTGACCACGGTCTCCGCCTTCGCACTGGCCGCTTTCACCACGGCATGCGAACAGGAGAAACAGGCAGAAGCCAAGACCGACAAGCCGACAGCCAATGCGGCGGCACCGGCAGCCAAACCGGAAGCCAAACAGGCAGCGCCCGCCAATGCGGCGGCACCGGCAGCCAAACCGGCAACATCCGCCAAACCGGAAGCTAAGCAGGCAACACCCGCCAAACCTGCACCGAAAACGCTGGATGAGATGTTCGCCTTCCTGCCGGACCCGGTTGCAACCGTCGGCGACAAAAAGATTTCCAAAAAGGAATTTCTCGACCAGCTCGGCAAGGTTCCGGTGGAATACATTGCCCAGCTGCCGCCCGACATGCTGAAAGCACAGGCAAAACAGATGGTCAGCAGTCTCGTCGACATGGAACTCCTGCTGGGTCTTGCCGAAAAATCCGGCGTCAAGCCCACGAAGGAACTCGTTCTCGCGGAATTCGACAAGAAACTCAAGGAAATGCCCAAAGAGCAGCTCGACATGATCACGAAACAGCTTGAGCTTCAGGGCAAGAAGCTGGATGACATCAAGGCGGAAGCCGTCAAAGACCCGAACACCTTCAAGTTCTACGCAATCAACAAATGGGTGGAAGAGAACCTGAAATCCAAGATCAAAGTCACGGATGCCGATATTGAGAAATATTACAAAGAGCATCAGGATCAGTTCAAGAAGCCGGAAACTCTTACCGCTTCCCACATTCTGATCTCCACGATGTCCGCAGACGGCAAACCCGGCGCGGCGGTTGATCCCGCCAAGGACAAAGAAGCCAAAGCAAAGGCGGAGAAAATCCTTGCCGATCTCAAGAAAGGCGCGGATTTCGGAGCTATCGCGGAAAAGGAAAGCGCCTGCCCCAGCGGAAAACAGGCGAAAGGCAAGCTCCCTCCGTTCACGAAAGGGCAGATGGTGCCCGAGTTTGAAAAGGCGGCAATGGCTCTCAAGCCCGGACAGCTCTCCGAAGTCGTCAAAACTCCGTTCGGCTATCACATCATCAAGCTGGAAGCCAAAACCCCGGCAAGCGTGATGCCGCTCGCGCAGGTCAAGACAACAATCAAAGGCATTCTTGAAGCTCAGGCTCTTGAAAAGCAGCTGACTGAAGTCCTGACCAAGCAGAAAGCCGCTATGAATGTGAAGATCAGCGATTTCAAATAATCAGCGGCAACAACAGTCATCACAAGAC
Source organism: uncultured Lentisphaeria bacterium (assembly GCA_949282305.1). Lineage (GTDB taxonomy): Bacteria > Verrucomicrobiota > Lentisphaeria > Victivallales > UBA1829 > UBA11452. Next base: position 49,624 of record CASDPB010000017.1, read on the forward strand.
CTGCATCCGGAAAGGAGGCAGGTCTTTTTTCTTGAAACAACGGGAAATGCACCATGGAAATTCAATCACTGCTGAAACTCATCGGGCGGCGCCAAAGCTGCCGTTCCTATGTTCCCGGAAAAGAAATTCCGGGAGAAGCCATGAAAAACTGTCTGGAAGCGGCCAGGCTCGCGCCTTCCTCCTGCAACAGACAGCCCTGGCGTTTTGTCATCGTCACGCAAAAAGAAATGATCCGGCGCATTGCCGGCGAAGGGCTTCTGCCGGGGATCAGGATGACATGGCTCAAGGACGCCTCCGCGATTGCAGTGCTGTGCGCAAAAACCGATGTGAAAGTGCACTGGCTCGCGCCGATACTTTCGGGGATCCAGTATCACCTGGTAGACATCGGCATCGCCGGGGAACATTTCTGCCTGGCGGCGGAGGCGCAGGGACTCGGGACATGCTGGATCGGCTGGTTCAAGCCGAAAACCGTGGCGCAGATGCTCGAAATCCCGGGGGGCATCCGGCCCGTGGCACTGATCTCCGTCGGTTATCCGCAGGAAAGGCATGACCCCGTTCCGCGCCTTCCTCTCGAAGAAACAGCCTGCGCGGACAGGTGGGGCAAACCAATTCAGTAGGAACGGGCGTTCACCTTGTTGACATAATTCACCAGCGCCCGGTTTACGACACGATTGCCGCCGGGAGTCGGGTAATCGCCGGAAAAATACCAGTCTCCCCGATGCTCCGGACATGCGGCATGCACATCTTCGATTCTCTGGAAAATCACTTTCACGGAGGCGCGCAGATCGGGAGGCGTCAGCAGGGTGCCTATCTCATCGCACAACTGCTCGAAAGTAAACTGCTCGTAAAGAGTCCTGACATGATTCTTCATGCAGCAGTCCGGTTTTTCCAGATCCAGCAGCGCTTTCTCCGCCGTCAGGGAAAGGAGCTCCAGCCGCCCGTGTTTTCTCAGCAGAGACACCAGCGCTTCAAATGCAACCAGCTCGCCGAAACTTGACATGTCGATTCCATAGCAGTCCGGATAACAGATCGGCGGGGCGGCAGACGCGACCACGATTTTTTTCGGTCCGAGACGATCCAGAATCGGCAGGATCGCGTTGCGCATGGTATTGCCGCGCACGATCGAATCATCCAGAACGACCAGCGTATCCGCCCCCGGATGAATCACTCCGTAAGTCACATCGTATACATGCGGAAAAAGATCGCGTCGGTGCGAGGCGTCCGTAATGAATGTGCGGAACTTCGCGTCCTTGACGGCAATCTGGGAAAAACGCACCCGGTGACTCCCCCGCAGACTGTCCAGACCGTCCAGCAGACCGTGAAAACTGATCTGTGCGGTATTCGGGATATAGGAGAAAACGGTATTGTCGAAATCGCAGTCAATCGCCTTCATGACAGCCGGAACGAGCGCGCGCCCGAGCGCAAGACGCTCACGATGAATGTCCGCATCATTTCCCCGGGAAAAATAAATCCGTTCAAACACGCAGCGTTTATGGGGAACGGGCGGCAGACATTCCTTCAGGGTGATGTCGCCATTCACGGAGATCGTGAGAGCATGTCCCGGAGGAAGTTCCATCACTTCCGAACTGGAAAGATTGAATGCGGTCTGAATCGCCGGACGCTCCGAAGCGACGACCGCGATTTCATCATCGAAATAGTAATATCCGGGACGGATTCCCGCCGCGTCGCGCAGTGCAAACGCATCGCCGTGCCCGAAGAATCCGCACAGAGTAAAACCGCCGTCCCAGTGAACCGCGGCCTGCCTCAGCAGTTCAAAAAGATCAAGCATCGGTTCATGCCCTCCGCGCGGCTCCAGCATTTTCTCCAGATAATGTCCGAGATGAAGCAGCAGAATTTCGCTGTCCTGCCGGCTGTTCGGATGATGACCGGATTCCACAAGTTCCCTGAAAATGGCGGAAGTGTTCGTAAGGTTGAAGTTTCCGGCAAGCAGCATCGTATGTCTGCGGCAGGAACTTGCACGCACCACGGGATGGCACGCGGAAAGAGAACGCTTTCCGAAAGTTCCATAGCGGAGATGCCCGAGGTAAAGTTCACTGCAGAACGGCAGACTCAGCGAAGTGACATTCTCCATCTCTCCGGCATGTTCCATCCCGTCTTCAATCTGTCTGCCGATCCGTTCAAGCAGATCGGCAAGAGAGAGATCGCAATTGGATTTCTCAAGCTGATAATAAGGACTGCCGGGTTCGACGTCCAGCCCGAGGCTGGCGATTCCCGCGCCGTCCTGCCCGCGGTTATGCTGTTTTTCCAACAGCAGGGAAAGTTTGTGATAACCGTAATACGGCGTCCCGTATTTGCGCAGATAGTAGTTCAAATCTTTCCGCAGACGCAGAAGCGCGACTCCGCACTCGTGTTTGATTTCATCGGACATAGTCTCTTTCTCCCTGATTTTATTAAATGAGGTTAAAGCAGGAATGATGCCAACAGAAAAAACGCCGGTTCAGCGGGGCAGACGGATGCCGCCGCCTCTTTCTCCCGGACTCTTTACAAAATTGTAAAATTACCGGCGGATATTTTTACATTTTTGTAATACATTTCATTCATTCCAGCCGGAAAACAAAGTTGGCATAATACCTGCTTTTCATCTGGCAAAATTCAAAAAGGAGTGTGGAACTATGGTGGAAAACAACCTGGAACAGCAAAGCCCCGCCCGACAGCAGCCTGTGCCGGACACGGGCTTATACTCTTTCCGCAATGAACATGACGCCTGCGGCGTCGGGCTTGTTGCGAATCTCAACAATATTGCAGAGCATAGAATCGTCGAAATGGGAATCACGGTCCTGAAGCGGCTCATGCACCGGGGAGCCGCAGGCGGCGATCCGGAAACGGGAGACGGTGCGGGCATCCTGCTTGCCCTGCCCGACAAATTCTTCCGCAAGTCCCTGCCGGTCACGCTCCCCGCAAAGGGCGCCTACGGCGTGGCGATGCTCTTCGGAGGAGCTCACGAGGAATCGCGGATTGAGAGCATCGTCACCTCAGAAGGGGGACGCATCCTCTTCTGGCGCGATGTTCCGGTTCACCCGGAAAGCATCGGCGCGGCGGCGCGCAGAACCTGTCCCCTGATCCGCCAGATATTCATCGGCGGGGAAGAGTTCAAGTCGCAGACGGCTTTCGAGCGCAAACTGTTTGTCATGCGCCGTCTCATTGAAAAACGTCTGCCGGACTGCTACATTCCAAGCTGTTCCAGCCGGAGCATCGTCTACAAGGGACTTCTCCTTGCGACCCAGATAGACAAGTTCTATCCCGATCTCAACGATCCGGATTTTGAAAGCCCACTCGCGCTGGTTCACCAGCGCTACAGCACCAACACCTTCCCCACCTGGAAACTTGCACACCCGTTCCGCTATCTTGCGCACAACGGCGAAATCAATACCCTGCGGGGCAATCTCAATCAGCTCCGCAGCCGGGAACCGTTCCTCCAATGCGAAGAGCTCGGCGACGATGTGAAGAAACTCCTCCCGCTGATCGACGCGGGGCAGAGCGACTCGGCATGTCTTGACAATATGTTCGAGCTCCTCGTCGCCGCCGGGCGCAGTCTGCCGCACGCCATGCTGATGCTGATCCCGCAGGCATGGGGAAAGAACTATCATCTCGGACGCGACGTCCGCGGATTTTTCGATTATCACTCCGCCCTGATGGAACCGTGGGACGGCCCCGCCGCCGTCGCGTTCTCCGACGGAGTGAATGCGGGCGCGATTCTCGACCGCAACGGGCTCCGTCCTGCCCGCTACTCCCTGACAAAAGACGGCATCTTCGTGCTCGCCTCCGAAACCGGAGTGCTTGACCTCAAATCCTCCGAAATCGTCCGCAAGGGCAGACTCAAACCCGGAGAGATGATCTACTGCGACCTTGAAAAACACCGTCTGGTCTTCGATGCGGAACTGAAAAACGACGCCGCGCGCCGCAAGCCCTACCGCCGCTGGGCGGAGGAAAGCAAAATCTCCGTGCACGGGCTTTTCGACTCGGTCAATCCCTCCGAAGTTCCCGAGCACATCAGTTACCGCCAGCAGCTCTTCGGATGGAGCCGCGAAGACGTCGAAATCCTGGTTCAGCCGATGGCGGAAACCGGGCATGAACCCGTCGGCTCCATGGGCAACGACGCATCGCTCGCGGTGCTCTCGGAAAAGCCCCAGCTCCTTTACAATTACTTCAAACAGCTTTTCGCACAGGTGACGAATCCGCCGATCGACCCGATCCGCGAGGAACTCGTCATGAGTCTGACCACCTACATCGGCAACGAGGGCAACATTCTCTCCGACGAACAGGCAAAATCCAAACTCATCAAACTCCCGCGTCCCGTGCTGACCGACGAGGACATCCGCCGCCTGAGCGCCCTGAGCGACGGTTTCTTTTCCGCCGTCACGCTCCCCCTCGGCTGGAAGGACAATCTGGAAAACGCGCTGGCGAAACTGGAAGCGGACGCGATCAGCCATGTGAAAAACGGAAAGAACATCATCATTCTCAGCGACCGCGCACTTGCCCCCGGAGAGCTGCCGGTTCCTGCCCTGCTCGCAGTAGCGGCGGTCAACCGTGCACTCAGCCGCGAGGGGCTCCGCCCGCCCGTCGGACTCATCATCCAGTCCGGCGAAATCCGCGAGATCATGCACTATGCGCTTCTCCTCGGATTCGGCGCAACGGCGATCAATCCCTATCTCGCGCTGGAAACCATCAGCACGCTGACCGCGTCCGGAAAACTCAGGCTCGATCCGGCGCGCGCCGTTGAAAACTACATCAACGCCGTCGACAAGGGACTGCTCAAAGTCATGTCCAAGATGGGCATCTCGACGCTCCGCAGCTACCGTTCGGCGCAGATCTTCGAGGCGGTCGGCATCGACCGCAGCGTGATCGACCGCTACTTCCCCGGAACAGCGTCGCGGATCGGCGGCATCAGACTTGCCGACATCGCGGAAGAAGTAAAACGGCGCTGCGCGGCGGCACATGCAGGACTCCTTCCCTCCGGCGGACAGTACCGTTTCCGCAGAGACGGCGAGAATCACCTCTGGACTCCGGAAAGCCTGAGCCTGTTCCGGCAGGCGGTTCAGGAAAACAATCCCGAAAAATACAAGGCATACGCCGATTACATCAACGACCAGTCGAAGCACCTCTGCACGTTGCGCGGTCTCTTCGAGTTCGCGGACACCCGGAGCATCCCGATCGAAGAGGTGGAGAGCGTGGAATCCATTCTCCACCGCTTCGTCTCCGGCGCAATGAGCCTCGGCTCGCTGAGTCCCGAAGCACATGAGGCGATTGCGCTTGCCATGAACCGCATCGGAGCCATGAGCAACTGCGGAGAAGGCGGCGAAGACCCGGCACGCGAACAGCCGGGTCCGAACGGCGAAGACCGCAGAAGCGCGATCCGGCAGATCGCCAGCGGACGGTTCGGCGTCACGATTGATTATCTCGCCAATGCGCGCGACCTTCAGATCAAGATGGCGCAGGGCGCGAAACCCGGCGAAGGCGGACAGCTCCCCGGGCACAAGGTGGACGAAGCGATCGCGCGGGTCCGCCACTCCACGCCGCATGTCACGCTGATCTCCCCTCCCCCGCACCATGACATCTATTCCATCGAAGACCTGGCGCAGCTCATCTACGATCTGCGCAACTCCAATCCGAAAGCGCGCGTCTCCGTCAAACTCGTTTCCGAAGTCGGAGTCGGCACCATCGCCGCAGGAGTGGCGAAAGCTCACGCGGACGTGATCCTCATCAGCGGTCACGACGGCGGAACCGGCGCCTCTCCGCTGACCAGCATCAAGCACGCGGGGCTCCCGTGGGAGCTCGGCATCGCGGAGGCACAGCAGACGCTTGTCCTCAACAAACTGCGCGGAAACGTCAAACTTCAGGTGGACGGACAGCTCAAGACGGGGCGGGACGTCATCATCGGCGCTCTGCTCGGCGCCGAGGAATTCGGATTCGCCACCACGCTGCTGGTCTGCCTCGGATGCGTCATGATGCGCAAGTGCCATGAAAACTCCTGTCCGGTCGGCGTCGCAACGCAGGACCCCGAACTTCGCAAGTGTTTCAAAGGCAGACCGGAATACATCATCAACTTCCTGCGGATGCTGGCGCAGGAGGTGCGGGAATATCTCGCACAGCTGGGTCTGCACTCCATCGATGAAGCGGTCGGGCGCTCCGACCTGCTCAGAATGAACCGCGCAATCGAATTCTACAAGGCACGCAACCTAGACTTCTCCAATGTGTTCCTCCGCATCCCGGACGGCGAGGTTCATTACGCTGGCAGGAAGAATCCGCTGGAGACCTTCGACCGCGAATATCTGATCCCGAAACTCAGGAAAACACTGAAAGACGGCACTCCGGCGGAACTCAATGTGGAAATCCGCAACGTCAACCGGACGGCGGGAACCGAACTTTCCAGCGAGATCGTCCGCCGCTTCGGGGCGCAGGGACTTCCGGACGACACGGTCCGGGTCAATTTCAGCGGAACCGCCGGACAGAGTTTCGGCGCATTCCTTGCCCACGGAATCACATTCCACCTGGAAGGCGAAGCCAATGACTTCGTAGGCAAGGGAATCTCCGGCGGCAGGATCATCATACGCCCGCCGTCCGACAGCCCGTTCGCGGCGGCGGACAACGTCATCGCCGGAAACGTGATCGGCTACGGCGGCACCTCCGGCAGAATTTTCCTCAACGGACAGGCGGGAGAACGCTTTGCGATCCGCAACAGCGGATTCACGGCGGTCGTCGAAGGCGTCGGAGACCACGGATGCGAGTACATGACCGGCGGACGCGTGGTCGTGCTCGGTCCCACAGGCGTCAACTTCGGCGCAGGCATGACCGGCGGCATCGCGTATGTCTATGACGCCTCCAACGATTTCGATCTGCGCTGCAACGTCGGAACCGTCGATCTGGAAAGCGTGCTTGCCGGTTCCGAAGACGAAGCAGAGCTCCTGGCTCTGCTCAGAGAACATCTGGAAACAACGGGCAGCCCCAACGCGGCGGCAAAACTGGCGGACTGGGAAAATGAACGCAGCAAGTTCGTCAAGGTCATTCCCGTGGAATACCGTCACGCGATGGCGGCGCAGAAGAAGGAGGAGTAAATCATGAGCAAGGATTTTATGAATATCGAACGCATCGCCCATGTCTACCGTCCCGTGGCGGAACGTGTGCGGGATTTCAACGAAGTCGAAACGCCGCTGACGGAACAGCAGCTCGCGGAACAGTCCGCGCGCTGCATGGGGTGCGGCATTCCCTTCTGCCACGGCATGGGATGCCCGCTCGGCAATCTCATTCCGGATTTCAACGAGGCGGTTCACAAGGGAGACTGGAAACAGGCATGGGATCTGTTGAGCGCCACAAGCTCTTTCCCTGAATTCACCAGCCGCATCTGTCCCGCGCTCTGCGAAGGGAGCTGCACCGGAGGTCTGAACCTGGAACCGGTCATGATCCGCCAGATTGAAAAGGCGATCGTCGAAACCGCTTTCGCAAACGGATGGGTCAAACCCGCTGTTCCCGCAAAACGTACCGGGAAAAAAGTCATCATCGCGGGAGCCGGACCCGCCGGACTCGCCGCCGCGGTTCTTCTGAATCAGGCGGGGCACAGCGTCACGATCTATGAAAAGAACAAGTTTCCCGGCGGACTGCTCCGCTATGGAATTCCGGATTTCAAGCTGAACAAGGAAATCATCGAGCGGCGCATGAGAATTCTCGAAGAATCCGGTATCGAATTCGTGCTCGGAACGGAAGTCGGGACGGACGTTTCCGCGGAATATCTCAGGAAACGCTGCGACGCCCTGCTCATCACCTGCGGCACCCCCGTTCCGCGCGACCTCAAGATACCCGGACGCGAATTGAAGGGAATCCATTTCGCTCTGGAATTTCTCCAGGGACAGAACCGCGTCAACTCCGGCGAACTGTCCGAACTCCCCGTCTCGGCAAAGGGCAAACGGGTGCTCGTAATCGGCGGCGGAGACACGGGAAGCGACTGCGTCGGAACGGCAAACCGTCAGGGCGCGCGCAGTGTCACACAGATTGAAATCATGCCGCGTCCGCCGGAAAAACGCTCGGAATCGACGCCGTGGCCGAACTGGCCTTATCTGCTCCGCACCTCTTCAAGTCACGAAGAGGGATGCGTCCGCCGCTGGGAGATTCAAAGCAGGAAGTTCAACGGAAAAAACGGTTCCGTTGCAAGTGTGGACATCGTGCCGGTCAGATGGACACTCTCCCCGTTCGGCAGACCGCTGAAATTCGAGGAACTTGCGGACAAGGCGGAAACGATCGAAGCGGATCTGGTTCTGCTGGCGCTCGGATTCCTGAAGCTGGACCGCGCCGCCATGCTGGAACGTCTGAAGCTGGCGGATATGCCGGAGGTCTTCATCGCGGGAGACTCCGCAAACGGTCCCTCACTCGTGGTCCGCGCGATTGCCGACGGCAGGAACGCCGCCGCGCAGATCGACCGGTATCTCGCACAATAGCAGAATGACCCCACTCCAGACCGTCGTCCGGACGAACCCTTTCCACCAATTCACCGGACGGCGGTCTCTTTATTCAAGATTCAAAGACCGTCTCCTCTTCTCAATGCTTCACTGCGGAAAAGTCTGATACGTCTTATCAGCTCGTATCTCATTTCTCCTTCCGTGATCTTACCACGATATTTCGGCACCCAAGCCCAATGATGTCGGCAATGCCATAAAACGTGCGCCGCTGAATCATTATAATTCTCACTCAAAGCGAATAAAAAAAGCGTCAAACAAAAACCTTATGTTAGGATTCTGTTAGAACACCCTTCCGCATATTGAGTTTTGTAAGAAAACAGTTATATTTTCGTAAACATTCAACAATGGAGAATCACAGTGAGAACAATCTGCCTTCTGCTCGCGATGACTGCGCTCTTCGTATTTTCAGGATGCAAGGAAGCGCAATCCCTCAAGGTCAACAAAGTATCCGTCTTTCAAGGCGGCGGACAATGCGCCCTGCCGGGGGAAAAGTATGCCAGACCGCTCTACATTCTGCTGACAACCGCTCCCGGAACCGGATTTTTCAGCGATCCCTCCAATCCGCCGCCGGCTCCGAACCAGAAGGTACTGTTTGAAACGGTCGACGGCTCCGATCTGATACTTTCCGCAAAAGAAGCGGTGTCCGATGAAGGCGGACTCGTCAAGATAGAAGTCATGGCTGGCAGGAAAACCGGAGACCAGTATCTGCGAGTCATCCCGGCAGACGCTCCGGACAAGGCGATCACCGTCCGTTTCATCACGGGAATCAGGATCACGGGGATCAATCAGGAGGGACGCGCCGGGCAGGAGCTGGCACAGCCGCTTTCAGTCACGGTGGTTTCTTCCGACGGCAAGCCGGTGGAAGGAGCGCCTGTCTACTTTACGCCTTCCGGCGCGGGCGCAACACTCTCGGAAAGAACGGTTCTCACAGACAGGAACGGCATCGCGCAAACCAATGTCAAACTCGGCAAGAACACCGGGAAATATGATTTCAACATCGAAGTGGGCGCAACGCAAAACAGCAGCATGATCCGCGGGGTCAGTGTGACCGAACTCGGCGTCAACCTGTATACGCTCCTGATGAACGTCTTCGGCGGTCTCGCCATTTTCGTATTCGGAATGAAGCTCATGAGCGACGGTCTGCATAAAGCGGCGGGAGAGCGTATGCGCAGTATTCTGCACTTCTTCTCCAGCAACCGTTACGTGGCGGTCGTCGCCGGCGCATTCGTCACAGCGGTCATCCAGTCGTCCAGCGCAACCACCGTCATGGTGATCGGATTCGTCAACGCCGGACTTCTGAATCTGGTTCAGTCAATCGGCATCATCTTCGGTGCAAACATCGGGACGACCATCACCGCGCAGATCATCGCATTCGACGTATCCAGCATCATCATGCCGGCAATCATTCTCGGACTCCTCATGATGTTCATCACATGGAAATATCTTCAGGGATGGGGCGAGACGGTGCTTGGCTTCGGACTGCTTTTCTTCGGCATGGGGATCATGAGCTCCGAACTGAAGCTCATCGGAGAATTTCCCTCCTTCGTCTCCTTCTTCAGCACTTTCGACTGCGCACCCGCGCCGGGAAGTCACATGCCGTTCCTCGCGCTTCTCGGTGCCATAGGAATCGGACTCGTGGTGACAATGGTCATTCAGAGCAGCTCTGCTGCAACCGGCATCATTCTGGCATTGGGCGCCAGCGGGCTTATCAATCTTTATACCGCCATCGCGCTGGTGCTCGGCTCCAATATCGGAACAACCATTACCGCACAGCTGGCGGCGCTTACAGCGAACCGGATCGCAAAACAGGCGGCGCTGGCTCATACCCTGTTCAATTTCTTCGGAGTGTTTGTCATCGGCGCCAGCTTTTACATCTCATGGGGCGACAGCGGCATTCCGGTGTTTTTCTATCTCGTCGATCAATTAACGGCGGGGGATGCCTTTGCCGCAATTCCGCAGAATCTTCCCCGGCACATTGCAAACGCCCATACGCTGTTCAATGTCATCACGACCCTGCTCCTTCTGCCTTTTGTCTCGACATTGGCAAAAGTCTGTGAAAGGCTGATCCCGGTACGCACGGAAAAAGTCAAGATTCAATATCTGGAACCGCATCTTCTCGACACGCCGTCCGTTGCACTGGAACAGGCGGGACGTTTCCTGCGCCGCATGTTGAAGAAATCATGGAAGATGGTCTCCATCGCAACGGAACGGCATTTCATTCCATGCGATGTGAACGAGGAACGCTTCCAGAGCCTCGCACGGAAAGAGGAGAAAATCGACCGCTGGCAGCTGGAACTGACCAATTATCTGGTTCAGGTGACGCGCCGTGAACTTTCCGAGCCGCAGTCGCAGATCATTCCTCTGCTGCTGCACTGCACCAATGACGCGGAACGGATCGCGGATCACACGGAAAACATCCTGAATCTTACGCTTCGCCTGAATCAGGCGGAAAGCAAGCTCTCCGACACCGCCATTCAGGATTTGAATCTGATCTACGGCATCCTCAAGGATCAGGCGAAAAGTGTAATCGCCACTCTTGATGCGCATGATCAGGCAAAAGTCGATCAGGCAATGAAGGATGAACGCGACCTGCTCCGTCTTTCATCGGAGCTCGAAGCAAAGCATCTGGAACGCCTCCGCACCGGTGAATGCAACGCGGTTACGGGAGTCATTTACATCGAACTGCTTGCCGAACTGGAAAAAATATCTTCGCACTTCACCAATATTGCGGAGCGCTCCTCTGCAATACAGAAGAACTATCTCGGCATCAGCCGTCTCAAGAATGCGGCAAAACAGGCGGCAAAACAGGCGCAGACGGGTGACGGAACCTTGACCAATGTATAAACCCCGTTGGGATACCGGCAGATGCTCAAACGGCGGAACGCCCCCGGAAAAGCTGTCAAGGCATGAAACATATTATTTTCTGTCATGACTTTCATATTTTCCGGGGGTAACGCCAAAGGCTTTTTCAAAGACTCTGCCGAGGTGGCTTTCATCAAAAAATCTCCAATGGAATGCGGCGTCTTTCAAAAAAGCCCCTCTGAAAGAGTTCGTCTGCCGCACCGTTCAGGCGGTATTGAATCATATTCTCCGAACTGAAATCACTCAGAAACAGATGTGCGCAAAATCGCGGACACTGCCCAATAAAGAGAATATCAGCATAAAATTCATTTTATTCGAGGGCATATTTTAAACGGATCTATCTTAGAGGCAACTCTGTTTACCAGACCCATATAGCGATTTTCGAACAGCCTGATCCGCAAAAGCTCTATCAATGTGCAACAAATATAAACAGAGGAGATAACATATAATGAATAAAGAATCAATAAATCGCTATCGGCATACGCCGCATTATTAAAAACACGATCCCAAATAAAAGAGCGAATATACTTATTATCATGGATCAGATACACGCCAAAAGTCGTAGAGGAAATAATGTTGATAATACGCCTGCACCCAATATCAATTTTTGAAAAACCGATAAACAGTCCAACGGAAATAACAATGACCGGCAGACTTTGCATTTCATAAAAGAAAGTTGCATGTTGCCCGAATATCGGAATTTCAGTTCCTATAAAATCCAATATTACAGCAGACAACCAAGTAAAGAAAACAAAAACAACAGACCAGAGAATATATGTTTTCCCTTGCAGTTTCTGCACGGGATCAAAATGTCTGATATATCCCCCCAGAGAGTACAAATAAATAAACCACAGCAGCTCATGCCCCCGGAATATTTGGTCTGTCACCATGGAAATAATGCACCAAATGACAGCAAAAATAATTAAAAGACGCAAGAACAGTTTTTTGTCCAAAGAAGCAAGAAACCTGTTGATGAACGGCGATAACAGATATAAGACAAAGTACGAACTCGCAAACCACCAACGGGAAAAAGTAATCGGGAAAAAGTTGACAATTAAATCTCGAATATGAAAGCTCTTAAGTCCAGCTAAAACAAAAATGACATAATATAATGCAGAGTATGTAAAGATCTGAAGCCATAACTTCAAAACCTTAACTTTTTTGAGAGATTTTGCATCAATCAGGAAATATCCAGATATGAGGACAAATATATTGACTCCGATTTTCCCGCCGAGGGCAAGAAATTGTATCCATAACCTGTTGGGAGCAACCGTCTCAATTGGAAAATCAAATCCGCCATGCACGGCAAAGTGATGCGCAACAATAATGACCATTGCGATAATCCGCAGCAGCTCAATATTGGATTGGCGAATTAATGCCTGATTGTCAGATTTTACAGCGTTCATTCTCCCATGTCAGCTCCTTTTTCAAAATAATATGATGCGTTGCATTTTTCAAGTGCTGCTTTATGCGAATACGGTCAAAAAAAGGAAATATACCTTGCGAAATTGAACACCCGTAAAAAAATCTCTTATACGGTATTATATAACTATGCTGAAAGTAAGCGCCCAGCCAGCCCCATCTGGATTTGAGTCAGACAGTGTGGTATGTTCTTCCACAAACCGTAATAATGGGAGAACGGCATGGGACGCGAAGGACGAGATTATTGGGAGGCGCAACTGTCAGAATATTGGGACAG